>JAGOAS010000032.1 GCA_017983795.1 Piscinibacter sp. | reverse complement strand
TGGGGTGGCTGATGGGACTCGAACCCACGACGACAGGAATCACAATCCTGGACTCTACCAACTGAGCTACAGCCACCGCAGAGCCGCGCATTATAACGAAGCGCGGCGCATGCTTCGCGCGCCGGGCGTCAGTTCGCCGCCGGCGCGCTGGCGCCCTTGGCCGCCGCGGGCAGCGTCTCGGCGTGGAAGCGCTGCTTGAGCGCCGCGTAGTAGGCCTGTGCCTCGGCGTCGCCCCAGGCCTGGCCGTACTGCGCCTGCATCTGCTTGGCGTCGCCCGTGGCCGGGTCGCGGCCCGACACCTTCGTGATGCGAACGACCGCGTAGCCTTGCGCGCCCTGCTCGACGCCGAGCACCGCAGGCAGCTTGGCCACCGGGGCGCGCAGCGCCGCATCGACGATGTCGCGCGGCACGTCCTTGGTCGCGGCGCGCGAGAGGGTCACGATGCTGCCGGGCATCGCCGCGTCGGGCGTCTTCTGCAGCTCGGCCAGGCGTGCCTCGCCGTCCTTGCGCGCGAGCGCGCTCGCCTGCTTTGCCGCCACGCGTTCGCGCACCATCGCCTTGACCTCGTCGAAGGCGCGCTGGCGTGCCGGGCTGTACTGCACGATGCGGCCGGAGGCGAGCTGGTTCGGGCCGACCTCGACGGCTTCGATGTTGCGCTTGTTCTTCACCGAATCGGCGCCGAAGATCGCCTCGAGAAACTTGGCGTTGGCCAGCGCGCCGCTGGCGCCCGGCGCCGGCGTGCGCTTCACGTCGGCCGCGCTGCGCAGCTCGAGCTTGAACTTCTCGGCCGCCGGTTTGAGGCTGTCGGCCTGCTCGTAGACCATGTTGGTGAAATCGACGGCAGCCGCCGCGAAGCGGCTCTGCGCCTGCTGCTTCTTCGCCTCGTCCTCGATCTCGGCGCGCACCTGCTCGAAGCTCTTCTTGCCGCCGCCGCGGATGCCGGTGACCTGGATGATGTGGTAGCCGAAGTCGCTCTCGACCACGCCGCCGATCTCGCCCTGCTTGAGCCCGAACGCGGCGTCCTCGAAGGGCTTGACCATCGCGCCGCGGCCGAAGAAGTCGAGATCGCCGCCGCGCTGCGCGGAGCCGGGGTCGTCGCTGTTCTTGCGCGCCAGGTCGGCGAAGCTCGCCGGCGCCTTGCGCAGTTCGGCCAGCAGGTGCTCGGCCTTCGCCTTCGCCTTCTCGCGCTCGGCGGCCGGCGCGCTCTTCTCGGCCTTCACGAGGATGTGGCTGGCGCGGCGCTCTTCGGGCGTCGTGTAGCGCTTCTCGTTCTCCGTGTAGTACTTGCGCAGTTCTTCCTCGGGCACGGTGATGCCCTTCTTGATCGAGTCGAGGTCGAGCACGAGGTATTCGATCGTCGCCTGCTCGGGGGCCTGGAACTGCGCGGCGTTCTCCGGCGCCTTGTAGTAGGCCTGCAGGTCGTCGTCGCTCGGGTTGACCTTGGCGAGGTAGTCCTTGGCGTCGAATCGCTGCACCTGGACGTCGCGTTGCTGCAGCAGCGCGTCGAAGGCCGCGTTGGCGCTGCCAGCCGCACCGAAGGCGGTGCCGCTCAGGCCTTCGAGCACCTGGCGCTGCGTCGCATCCTGGCGCATGCGCGCCTCGAACATCTCGGGCGACATGCCCTGCGCGCTCAGCAGCGCCTTGTAGGCATCGACGTCGAAGCTGCCGTCGGGCTTCTTCAACTGCGCCAGCTGCGGGATGGCGAGCAACTCGCGCTGCAGGCGCTCGTTGGTGACCACGAGGTGCGCCTTGTCGGCCGCCACCATCAGCACGCGCTCGCGGATCATGCCGTCGAGCACCTGCTTCTTCATCTCGGGCGTGTCGAACAGCTTGGCGTCTACGCCGGGCATCTGGCGGCGCACGCGCTCCACCTGCTCGCGCTGCGCGGCCGTCCATTCCGACTGCGTGATGTTGTGGCCGTCGACCTTGGCCACGGCCTCGTTCTCGCCGCCGGCAAAGCGCGTGTAGCCCTGGATGCCGAAGAAGACGAACGAGGGGAAGATCAGCAGCACCAGCACGAACTGCAGGAGCCGGGTGTGCTTGCGGACGAAGTCGAACATCGGGAGCCTCTGGCTAGCGCGGTAGGTCCAGACGCGACAAAGGCGAACCTGGGTTCGCCTTCGTGTCTGGTTTGCGCCGTGATTCTATCGCAGGCCCGGCGGGCCCCTGCGGGGTTGGTGGTGGGTGCTGAGGGGCTCGAACCCCCGACCTACGCCTTGTAAGGGCGCCGCTCTACCAACTGAGCTAAGCACCCGCTCATCTCGCTGCGATCAGTTGACCGCGTCCTTCAGGGCCTTGCCCGGGCGGAACTTCGGCACCTTGGCGGCCTTGATCTTGATCGTGGCGCCGGTGCGCGGATTGCGGCCGCTGCGCGCGGCACGCTTGCCGACGCTGAAGGTACCGAAGCCGACCAGCGAGACGCTGCCGCTCTTCTTCAGCGTCTGCTTCACACCGCCGATCACGGCTTCCAGGGCGCGCGTGGCAGCAGCCTTGGAGATGTCCGCCTGACGGGCGATGTGTTCGATCAATTCAGACTTGTTCACGGGATATCCCCCTCTCAAAAGTTTCTCGAACGGTGGTATTCGGTGGGCGTCTCGAAGCACGCTCTCGTGCCCCCTGCCCGGCGCGGGCCATTACATGCCGCGCCCCCAGGGCTGTCAAGGGCGGAGCGGGATTCTATGCGCAATCATGTGTAGCACCGCGGCGTCGCCGAGACGCCATTGCGCAGTGCATCAACGTCCGTCGCGCACCACCAGCGCAACACCGATCGCAGTCAGTGCCATGCCCATCATCATGAGCGGCGTGAAGGCTTCGCCGAACAAGGCCCAGGCCATCGCCGCGGTGCACGGCGGCACGAGGTAGAGCAGGCTGGTGACCTGCGTGGCCGCGCCGCGCTGGATCAGCAGATACAGCAGCGAACTGCCGCCCAGCGTCAGCGCGAGCACCGACCAGGCGAGCGCGGCGATCAGGTCCGGATGCCAGCGCATCGCCTCGGTTTCGAGCAGCGCGAAAGGTGCACTGACGAGCAGCGCCGCGGCCAGCTGCACGGCGCTCGCCGCGCGCACGTCGGCGACGCGCACATGGCGCTTCTGGTACAGCGTACCGACGGTGATGGCGAGCAAGGCGCCGACCGCGAGCGCGAGGTTGGCCGGCGTCACTTCGCCCACGCCGAGCTTGCGCCACACCACCAGCGCGAGCCCGCCCAGGCCGAGCGCGAGGCCGAGCCACTGGCGCGGCGTGACGCGGTGTTCGGCGCTCGCCGTGATGCTGATCCAGATCGCCGTCAGCACCGGCTGCAAGCCCACCAGCAGCGCCACGGTGCCTGCGCCCATGCCGGCCTTCACGGCCGACCACACGCCGCCGAGGTAGCCCGCGTGCATCAGCATGCCGCTGATCGCCAGCGGTCGCCACTGCGAACGCGGCGGCCAGGCCACGCGCGCCAGCATCATCCACAGCGCGAAGCACAGCACCGAGAGTGCGTAGCGCACGCAAAGAAAGGACAGCGGCGGCGCATGCGGCATCCCCAGCCGGGCGACGACGAAGCCGGTGCTCCAGATGAGCACGAACACCCACGGCATCGCCCGCAGCAGCGCTCCGGACGACGCCGCGCCCACGCTCAGCGTGCCTTGGCGCGGATCTCCGGCAGCGCCTTCTGCAGGTAGTAGACCATCGACCAGATGGTCAGCACGGCCGCGGCGACGATCAGCACCGTGCCCCACAGGTGCGTATCGATCACGCTGAACAGGCGGCCGTCGAAGAGCAGGAACGGGATCGCCACCATCTGCACCACGGTCTTGATCTTGCCGACCATGTGCACCGCCACGCTGCGCGAGGCGCCGATCTGCGCCATCCATTCGCGCAGCGCCGAGATCGCGATCTCGCGGCCGATGATGACCAGCGCCACCAGCGCATGCAGGCGGTTGAGGTGCACCAGCACCAGCAGCGCCGCGCAGACCAGAAACTTGTCGGCCACCGGGTCGAGGAAGGCGCCGAACGAGGAGGTCATGTTCAGCCGGCGCGCGAGGTAGCCATCGAGCCAGTCGGTGAGCGCGACCACCACGAACAGCACCGTGGCCAGCAGGTTCTGCAGGCCCGGTTCGAGCTGGAGGTAGAAGAGCCCGACGATCAGCGGGATCGCGACGATGCGCGCCCAGGTGAGCAGGGTCGGCAGATTGAAGAACATCGGCCGCATTGTGCCGAAGTTCTGCGACCTGCCCGCCGCGCGGGCCGACGTGCGCTACAGCTGGCCTTCGGTCAGCGTGTCGAGCTGGAACTTGCCGCTCTTGTCCATCAGCCAGGTGTCGGTGTACTTGACGCTGTTGCCCAGGCGCGCCGGCGCCGGCAGCGGCGAGGCCTTGCGGATCATGTCGCGCACGCGCGCCGTCACCTCGGGCGCGTGGCTGGGCGCGCGCAGCATGCGCACGTCGCGCACGTTGCCGTTGGCGTCGAGCTCGGTCTCGACCACCGCGATGGCGTAGAGCAGCGGCGGCAGCTTGCCCTTGTAGATGCTGTCCGGGTAGGCCGCATAGATGGCGCGCGCCGCATCCTGCCGGTAGGCCTTCTCGTTGCTGGCCTGCGAGACGCGGCGGTTCGCCGGTGCCGGCGCGGCCGCCGGCGGCGCTGCGGGGGCGCGCGCCACCGGCGCGGGGGCCGGAGCGGCGGGCGGCGGCGGCGTGGTACAGCCGGCCAGCCAGGCCAGCGTGGCCAGCGCGAGGCCGGCCCTCGGATCAATGCAACGCACGATAGATCTCCTCTGCAAGTTCTCTCGATATTCCGTCCACGCTGGCGAGATCGTCAACGCTCGCCTGCCCCACGCCGCGCACGCCGCCGAAGCGTTGCAGCAATCTTGCACGTTTGCGTGGCCCCACGCCGGGGATCTCCTCGAGCCGGCTGCCGCCGGTGCGCACGCTGGCACGGCGCGCGCGCATGCCGGTGATGGCGAAGCGGTGCGCCTCGTCGCGGATCTGCGCCACCAGCATCAGCGCTGCCGAATCGCGCCCGAGCCAGACCTTGGGCCGGCCGTCGGCGAACACGAGTTCCTCGAGCCCGACCTTGCGGCCTTCGCCCTTCTCGACGCCGACGATCAGGCCGAGGTCAATGCCGAGTTCCTCGAAGACCTCGCGGGCCATCGCCACCTGGCCGCGCCCGCCGTCGACGAGCACGAGATCCGGAAGCCGCGCGGAGCCGCTCGATGCGCCCTCGGCCAGCTTGGCATAGCGGCGCGTGAGCACCTGGCGCATGGCCGCGTAGTCGTCGCCGCCGGTGATGCCTTCGATGTTGTAGCGGCGGTACTGCGCGTTCTGCATCCGGTGGTTCTCGAACACCACGCACGATGCCTGCGTCGCTTCGCCGGCGGTGTGGCTGATGTCGAAACACTCGATGCGAAAGGTGTCGAGGTTGTCCGCTGCGAGGTCGAGCGCATCGACCAGCGCGCGCGTGCGCGACTTCTGCGAGCCCTCCTCGGCCAGCAGCTGCGCGAGCTTGAGCTGCGCGCCCTGGATGCACATGTCCAGCCAGGCGCGGCGCGCTTCGCGCGGCTGGTGCTGCGCCGTCACGCGCACGCCGCTTGCCACCGCGAGCGCCTCGATGAGCGACTTGTCGACCGCGTGGCTCGTGATCAGCAGCGGCGGCACCGGCGCGTCGAGATAGTGCTGCGCGATGAAGGCCTCGAGCACCTGCACCTCGGGCGAAGCCTGCGGCGCGCCCTCGTCTTCATCGCCGGCCAGCACCGTGCCGTCCTCCACGTGCGCCGGAAAGTACGGCCGGTCGCCGAGGTGGCGGCCGCCGCGCACCATCGCGAGGTTGACGCAGGCCTTGCCGCCTTCGACGCGCACCGCGAGCACGTCGGCGTCCTTGGTCGTCACGCCGCTGTTGTCCTCCACCGCCTGGCGGTGCAGCACGCGCGACAAGGCGCCGATCTGGTCGCGAATCTCCGCCGCCTTCTCGAACTCCAGCGCGTCGGCGCGCGCCATCATCTGCGCCTGCAAGGCATCGAGCGTCTCCTGCTCGCCGCCGAGCAGGAAGCGTTCGGCGTTGGCGACGTCGCGTGCGTAGTCGGCCGCATCGATCATCTTCACGCACGGCCCGGAGCAGCGCTTGATCTGGTAGAGCAGGCAGGGCCGGGTGCGGTTGGCGAAGACCGTGTCTTCGCAGGTGCGCAGGCGGAATACCTTCTGCAGCAGCTGGATCGATTCCTTCACCGCCCAGGCGCTCGGATACGGGCCGAAGTAGCGGTGCTTCTGGTCGACCGCGCCGCGGTAGTAGGCGATGCGCGGAAAGGCGCCCGAGACGATCTTCAGGTAGGGGTAGCTCTTGTCGTCGCGGAACAGGATGTTGTAGCGCGGCGCGAGGGCCTTGATGAGGTTGTTCTCGAGCAGCAGCGCCTCGGCCTCGGAGCGCACCACGGTGGTCTCGAGCCGCGCGATCTTGCCCACCATGTGGCCGATGCGCGTGCCGCCATGGTTCTTGTGGAAGTAGCTCGAGACGCGCTTCTTCAGGTCGCGCGCCTTGCCGACGTAGAGCACGCTGCCCTGCGCGTCGAAGTAACGGTAGACGCCGGGCAGCCCCGGCAGCGCGGCAACCTCCTCGAGCAGGCGCGCCCAGATGGCGTCTCGGTCGGGCTCGGCGGGCGTGTTCATCGCCGTCGATTATCCGTGTCCGTATCATCGACACGCATGCAAACGCCCATGCAATGGGATCTGTTCTGCCGCGTCGTAGACAACCACGGCGACCTCGGCGTGTGCTGGCGCCTGTCCGCCGATCTGGGCTCGCGCGGCGAGACGGTGCGGTTGTGGGTCGACGATGCGAGTGCGCTGGCGTGGATGGCGCCGCAGGGGGCGGCGGGCGTCGAGCTGCGTGCCTGGCCCGAGGCGGAAGACGAGCCCGAGCCGGGCGACGTCGTCATCGAAGCCTTCGGCTGCGACCCGCCGGCCCCGTTCGTCGCGCGCATGGCCACGCGCGCACGGGCGCCAGTGTGGATCAACCTCGAATACCTCAGCGCGGAGCCTTATGTCGCGCGCAGCCACGGCCTGCCTTCGCCGCAGCGCAACGGTCTCGTCAAGTGGTTCTTCTATCCGGGCTTCGACGCGCACAGTGGCGGCCTGCTGCGCGAGCGCGATCTGCTCGCGCAGCGCGAGGCCTTCGATGCGCAGGTCTGGCTCGCCTCGCTGGGACTCGCGCGCCGCGCCGGCGAGCGCATCGTGAGCCTGTTCTGCTACGACAACCCGGCGGTGCCGGCGCTGCTCGATCAACTCGCGGCACAGCCGACGTTGCTGCTCGCCACGCCCGGCCACGCGGCGCGACAAGTGCGCAACTCGCTCGGCGACACGCTCGCGCGCGGCGAACTGCGCGCCATCGAGCTACCCCATCTGACGCAGCTCAGCTTCGATCGATTGTTGTGGGCCTGCGACCTGAACTTCGTGCGCGGCGAGGATTCGGCGGTGCGCGCGATGTGGGCCGGCGCACCCTTCGTGTGGCAGTTCTACCGCCAGGCCGACGGCGCGCATCGCGCCAAGCTGGAGGCCTTTCTGAGCCGCTTCCCCGCGAGTTGCCACGAGTTCTGGCGCGCCTGGAACGGCTTCGCACCTCTGCCCGAATTACCCGATCTCTTGCCCTGGCGCAAAGAGGTTCTCGCCTGGCGTTCCGCCCTCGCCGCCCAGCCCGATCTCGGCACCCAGCTCACCGGTTTCGTGGCCCGGAAGCGCTAGAATCGCGAGTTTTGCGCCAGACGGGCTAGTCACCATGAAGATCGCTCAGGAAATCCGCGCGGGCAACGTGATCATGCAGGGCAAGGACCCGATGGTCGTGCTCAAGACCGAATACAGCCGCGGTGGCCGCAACGCCGCCACCGTGCGCATGAAGCTGAAGAGCCTGCTCAACAGCTCGGGCACCGAAGTCGTCTTCAAGGCCGACGACAAGATGGACCAGATCGTGCTCGACAAGAAGGAGTGCACCTACTCCTACTTCGCCGACCCGATGTACGTGTTCATGGACAGCGACTACAACCAGTTCGAGGTCGAGGCCGAGAACATGGGCGACGCGATCAGCTACCTGGAAGACGGCATGCCCGTCGAAGTGGTGTTCTACGACGGCAAGGCGATCTCGGTCGAACTGCCCACCAGCGTGGTGCGCGAGATCGAGACCGAGCCGGCCGTCAAGGGCGACACCTCGGGCAAGGTGATGAAGCCGGCGCGCCTGGTCGGCACGGGCTTCGAGATCTCGGTGCCGCTGTTCGTCGAGAACGGCGACAAGGTCGAGATCGACACCCGCACGCACGAATACCGCAAGCGCGTATAACGTCTATCGACCAGACGGATGGCGGGCGCCCTGTTGGGCGCCCTTCTTTTTGGCTTTTCCGGAAGTGGCATGCCGTTCGATTTCAGCGCCGTCAGCACCCCCTTCCGCATGCAGCCCGGCCTGCGCGCGCTGGCGCCCGACGCCATTCAACTGACGCCGATCCGCCCCGGCGAGCGCACGTTCGCCGAGAAGCTCGGCGTGCTGACGCAGCACGCCGATCAGGCGCTGGTTGCGCAAGCCGGCTTCGATGCCGGCCCGGCACTGGCTGCGTTGACGGCGCAGGCCGAACGCGAACATCCGTTGGCCTGGCGCGAAGCCCAGGCGCGGCTCGAAGGCCATCCCGCCATCGGAGCCTTGCCGGCGCCCTGGCGCGCGAGCGCGCGGCTGTGCCTCGCCTTCGCCGAAGACTTCGCGATCATCGATGGCGCTACGGCCCGCATCCCGTGGCTGGCCGTGTGCCTGCCCTCGCACTGGGCGCCGCAGGACAAGGTCGGACGCCACTTCGCCGAAGTGCATGCGCCGGTGGCAGACAACCGGTTGTTGCTCACGGCCAGCGAGCACCTCGCGCGCCTGGTCACCGGCACGCAGCGCTGGGAGCGTTTCGTCTGGACGATCACGCCCGAGCCGCGGCTGGACATGCATCCGGCGCGCGTCGGCCAGCCGCGCTGGGGCGACGACAGCGAAGCCTTCTTCCGCACCGAGCGCCAGACTTTCATCCCGCTGCCCGAAGCGCGCCAGGCGGTATTCACGATCCACGTCGAGAGCCGGCCGCTGGCCGAGGCGATCACGACGCCGGCCGAAGCCGCCACGCTGCACGCCGCGCTGGCATCGATGAGCGATGCCGTGCTCGCCTATCGCGGCCTGACGAGCGCGCGCGATCGCCTGCTCGCCTGGCTGGCAGAGCGCGCGGCATGAAGACCGCACCCATCGTCGCGGCGCGCATCGAGCGCTCGCCCGAAGGCCTGCCCTTCGCCGCGGCTTTCGGCGACGTCTACCACCCGCGCGCCGGCGCGCTCGAGCAGGCGCGCCACGTCTTCCTCGCCGGCAACGGCCTGCCCGAGCGCTGGCGCGGCCGCGCGCGCTTCGTGATCGCCGAGACCGGCTTCGGCCTGGGCAACAACTTCCTCGCTGCTTGGGCAGCCTGGCGCGACGATCCGCAGCGCTGCGAGCGGCTCGACTTCCTCTCCGTCGAGCTGCATCCGCCGAGTGCCGCCGACCTCGTGGCCTGGCCGCGCGATCCGGCCGTCGCCGAACTCGCCGCGCAGCTGCACGCGCAATGGCCGCCGCTCACGCACGACTTGCATCGCCTGAGTTTCGAGGGCGGCCGCGTCACCCTGCAGCTCGCCTTCGGCGCCGCGGCCGCATGGCTGCCCGAGTGGGTGGCGCGGATCGACGCCTTCTTCCTCGACGGCTTCGCGCCGGACCGCAACCCGGCGATGTGGGAGGCGCGCCTGTTCAAGTCGCTCGCGCGGCTCGCGGCGCCGGGCGCGACGACGGCCACCTGGTCGGCGGCGCGCGCGGTGCGCGATGCCTTGCACAGCGCCGGCTTCGAGGTCGACAAGGCCGCGGGCAGCGGCGGCAAGCGCGACATCAGCGTCGCGCGCTTCGCGCCGGAGCCTTCGACACGTTCAGCGCGCTCGACGCCGCCGGGGCGACCGCGCGTGCGCCCGGTCGAGCCGCGCGCGCTGATCGTCGGCGGCGGCCTGGCCGGCTGCGGCGCGGCCTGGGCGCTGGCCGAGCAAGGCTGGCACTGCACGGTGTTCGATCGCCACGCCGAGCCGGCCAGCGAGGGCTCGGGCAACCCGGGCGGCCTCTTCCACGGCATCGTCACGCCCGACGACGGCGCGCACGCGCGCTGGTTTCGTGCCGCCGCGTTCGCCTTCGCGCCGCTGGCGCGTGCCGCGCTGGCCGATGGCGTGCCCGGCGCGATCGACGGCCTGCTGCGGCTCGAATACGAACTGCCTGACCTCGCGGCCATGTGCGAACGACTGGCACGCCTGGGCTTGCCACCCGAGTATGTGCAGGCGCTTTCGCCCGAGGCTGCGTCGGCACGCGCCGGTCTGCCGCTGCGCGACCCGGCCTGGCTGTTCACGCAAGGCGGCTGGATCTCGCCACGCGGGCTCGCGGCCTGGTTGCTGCGCCGCTGTGCCGTGCCGGCGGAGTGGCGTGGCGGCACCGCGGTGCAAGGCCTGCAGCGTGAGGGCGAAGACTGGTGCCTGCTCGATGGCAGCGGAGGCGTGATCGCGCGCGCGCCGACCGTGGTGCTGGCCAATGCCGGCGACGCGCTGCGCCTGCTTGGTGCGAGTGACGCCGCGGACTGGCCCGTGCAACCCGTGCGCGGCCAAGTCTCCACCGCGCCTGCCGCCGGCCTGCAACTGCCTGCGCTGCCGCTCGCCGGTGCGGGCTACGTGCTGCCGCCGGTGGGCGACCGTGCGGTATTCGGAGCGACCGCGCAGCGCCGCGATCTCGATGCTGCGGTGCGCCTCAGCGACCACGAGGAGAACCTCGCCAAGCTGTCGCGCCTGCTCGGCTCGTCGCCGCTGCCGGACGCGTCCACGCTGCAGGGCCGCGTCGGCTGGCGCTGGACGGCGCTCGATCGCCTGCCGTTGATCGGCGCGGTGCCGGATGCAGCGGCCGCCGGCGTGGGCTCGGCCGACCAGCCGCGGCTGCTGCCGCGCCACGAGGGGCTGTTCATGTTCGCCGCGCTCGGCTCGCGCGGCATCGCGATGTCGGTGCTGGGGGCGCGCCTGCTGGCGGCCTGGGTGACCGGCGCGCCGGCACCGGTGGGCGCGAGCCTGATGGACGCCGTCGACCCCGCGCGCTTCGCGGCGCGCTCGCGCCGCAAGGGGCTCAGTTCGACCCGGGCTGCGCCGGCTGCGGAGTGACCTCGGCGTCGTCGGCGGGGGCTTCGCCCTCGGCGCCATCGCTGCCCTCGGCAGCGCCGCCGCCGGACTTGCGTTCGGCCTTCTCGCGGGCCTTGTCTTCCTTCTTCTTCTTCTTGGCCAGCTCGCGCTGGCGCTTCTCGTACGAATAGTTCGGCTTCGCCATGCGTGGTGTCCTTCCGGGGTGATCTCGTATTCGCGACAGCTGCGAGGTTACGCGTTTTTCGGCGCGCCGCCTCGCGTGGCGCTCAGAAAGAGAGTGTCTTCACGCCAGCCGCCGTGCCCAGCAGGCAGACGCTGGCGCGATGGCGCGCGAAGATGCCCACCGTCACCACGCCCGGCCACTGGTTGATCTCCTGCTCGAGCGTCAGCGGATCGCTGATCGCGAGCCCGTGCACGTCGAGGATGCAGCCGCCGTTGTCGGTCACCACGCCGGCGCGCAGCACCGCCTCGCCGCCCAGCGCCGCGAAGCGTCGCGCCACCTGCGCACTGGCCATCGGGATCACCTCCACCGGCAGCGGGAAGCGGCCGAGCGTCTTCACCCGCTTGGATTCGTCGGCGATGCAGACGAAGCGCGTGGCCAGGTCGGCGACGATCTTCTCGCGCGTCAGCGCCGCGCCGCCGCCCTTGATCATGTGGCCGCCGTGGTCGATCTCGTCGGCGCCGTCGATGTAGACCGGGATGCGTTCGACGCTGTTGCTGTCGAGCACGACGATGCCGTGCGCCTGCAGGCGCTGCGTGCTCTTCTCGCTGCTCGAGACGGCGCCGGCGATGCGGTCCTTCATCGTGGCCAGCGCGTCGATGAAGCAGTTCACCGTCGAGCCGGTGCCCACGCCGACGATGCTGCCGGGTTGCACGTAGGCCAGCGCGGCCTGGCCGACGAGGGCCTTGAGTTCGTCCTGGGTCATGGCGGAAGGCGTTCCGTGCAAGGGGTTTGCGACAATCGCGCGATTATCCAGGACGCTCACGCGCGACCTTTTCCATGGCCCTCGTTCCCTACCCGCTCGCCCGCACCCTGCTCTTCGGCCTGGATCCGGAAGACGCGCACGACCTGACGCTGGCCGCGCTGGCGCGCATCCAGCATTCGCCGCTGCTGTGCACCGTCTCGCAGCCGCGCATCGACGATCCGGTGACGCTCGCCGGCCTGCGCTTTCCGAACCGCATCGGCCTGGCTGCCGGACTCGACAAGAACGGCCGCTGCATCGACGGCTTCGGCGCGATGGGCTTCGGCTTCGTCGAGGTGGGCACGGTCACGCCGAAGGCGCAGCCGGGCAACGAGAAGCCGCGCATGTTCCGCCTGCCCGAGGCGCGCGCGCTCATCAACCGCTTCGGCTTCAACAACGACGGGCTGGAGGCCTTTCTCGCCAACGTGAGGCGCGCGAACTTCCGCACCCAGGGCGGCATCCTCGGCCTGAATATCGGCAAGAACGCGGCCACGCCGACCGAGCGTGCGGTCGACGACTACCTGATCGGCCTGGCCGGCGTCTACCCGCATGCCGACTACGTGACGGTCAACATCTCCAGCCCCAACACCAAGAACCTGCGCGCCTTGCAGAGCGACGAGGCGCTCGACGCGCTGCTCGGCGCGGTGCAGCAGCGCAAGGCGGAACTGCAGCGCGAGCATGGCCGCAAGGTGCCCGTCTTCGTGAAGATCGCGCCCGATCTGGACGAAGACCAGGTCAGGCTGATCGCCGCGACGCTGAAGAAGAACGGCATCGACGGCGTGATCGCCACCAACACCACCATCGCGCGCGACGCGGTGAAGCACCTGATGCACGGCGGCGAAGCCGGCGGCCTCTCCGGCGCGCCGGTGTTCGAGGCGAGCAACCGCGTGATCCGAGCGCTGCGCGCCGAGCTGGGCGCGGGCTATCCGATCATCGGCGTGGGCGGCGTGATGAGCGGCGCCGATGCGGTGGCCAAGCGCGAAGCCGGTGCAGATCTCGTGCAGATCTACACCGGCTTCATCTATGCGGGGCCGCCGCTGGTGACCGAGGCCGCGCGCGCACTCAAGGCGCGCGGCTGAGGGCGTGCGTCACTGCAACGTGACGCCGGTCTTGGACTGAACTTCCTCGCGCGTCACGCCCGGCGCGAGCTCGACGATCTTCAGGCCGTGCGGCGTCACGTCGAGCACGCACAGGTCGGTGATGATGCGATCGACCACGCCCAGGCCGGTGAGCGGCAGCGTGCAGTGCGGCAGGATCTTCAGGTCGATGCCGCCGTCCTTCTTCTTCGCGACGTGCTCCATCAGCACGACCACGCTCTTGACGCCGGCGACCAGGTCCATCGCGCCGCCCATGCCCTTGACCATCTTGCCGGGGATCATCCAGTTGGCCAGATCGCCCTTCTCGCTGACCTGCATCGCGCCGAGGATCGAGAGGTTGACCTTGCCGCCGCGGATCATCGCGAAGCTGTCGTGGCTGCCGAAGATGCTGGAGCCGGGCAGCGTGGTGACGGTCTGCTTGCCGGCGTTGATGAGGTCGGCGTCGACCTCCGCGTCGTCCGGGAAGGGGCCGATGCCGAGCATGCCGTTCTCGCTCTGCAGCCAGACGGTGATCTTCGGGTCGACGAAGTTGGCCACCAGCGTGGGCAGGCCGATGCCGAGGTTCACGTAGAAGCCGTCGGCGAGTTCCTTGGCCGCGCGCGCGGCCATCTCATCGTGGGTCCAGGCCATCTCAGGCTCCTTTGGGGTTCTGCTTCGTCGTGCGCTTCTCGATGCGCTTCTCGGGCTTGGCGTTGAGCACCAGCCGATGCACGTAGATGCCGGGCAGGTGCACGGCGTCCGGGTCGAAGGTGCCGGTCTCGACGATCTCCTCCACCTCCACCACGCTGATGCGGCCGGCCATGATCGCGGCCGGATTGAAGTTGCGCGCGGTGCGGCGGAAGATCAGGTTGCCGCTCTTGTCGGCCTTCCAGGCCTTGGCGAGCGACACGTCGGGCACCAGCGAACGCTCCATCACGTAGGTGTGGCCGTCGAACTCGCGCAATTCCTTGCCCTCGGCCACCAGCGTGCCCACGCCGGTGCGCGTGAAGAAGGCCGGGATGCCGGCGCCGCCGGCGCGCAGCTTCTCGGCCAGCGTGCCCTGCGGCGTGAATTCGAGCTCGAGCTCGCCGGCCAGGTACTGGCGCTCGAACTCCTTGTTCTCGCCGACGTAGCTGGAGATCATCTTCTTGATCTGGCGCGTCTCGAGCAACTGGCCGAGGCCGAAGCCGTCGACGCCGGCGTTGTTCGAGATCACCGTCAGGCCCTTGGCCTTGGAGTCGCGCAGTGCGGCGATCAGCGCCTCGGGAATGCCGCACAGGCCGAAGCCGCCCACGGCGAGCAGTTGCCCGTCGTGCACGATGCCTTCGAGCGCCTTGGCCGCGCTCGGGTACACCTTGTTCATCGAGTCGTCTCCTGGGTCGGATGAGAAGCGGGCGAAGCGTACTACGTATGGCATTACGTAGGTGCTACGTAGAATTGACTAATGCCTTCCCCTCAGCCTGCGCCTCAACCCGCGCCGCAGCTCGACTACCGCACCGCCTTCGACCTCGCGCCGATGGGCATGGTGCTGTCGCGCCACCGCCTGATGGTCGACTGCAACCGCCAGGTGCTGGAGATGTTCGGCGCCGAGCGCGAGCAGCTGGTCGGGCAGAGCTTCGAGGTGCTCTACCCCACGCACGACGAATTCGAGCGCACCGGCGCACGCATCGCCGCCAGCCTGGACCGCCAGGGCTGGTACAGCGACGAGCGCGTGATGAAGCGCCTGCACAGCGCCGGCGGCCCGCAGCGCGGCGAGCTGTTCTGGTGCCATGTCTCCGGCCGCGCGCTCGACCCGGCGCAGCCGCACGCCGCGGGCATCTGGGTGTTCGAGGATCTGTCGGCACGGCGGCGGCTGGCCGTCGACCTGACGCCGCGCGAGCGCGAGATCGCCGCGCTGCTGATCGAGGGCCTCACCAGCAAGCTGATCGGCAAGCGCCTCGAGATCAGCCCGCGCACCGTCGACGTGTACCGCGCGCGGCTGATGAAGAAGCACCGCGCCGCGACCACGCCGGAGCTGGTGCAGAAGCTGCTGCGCGCCTGAGAGGAGCGGCAGGAGCGGCGCGGGCTCGGCCCGGTTGAAAGCGGCCGGGCGCCTCCTATTCTTGGGAGGCCACAACGAGGAGACCGCCATGGCGCTGTACACCGTGCTCGCGAACTTCACCGACCAGGGCATCCGCAACATCAAGGACACCACGCACCGCGCCGAAGCCGTCGAAGGGGCGGCGCGCAAGGCCGGCGTCACCGTCAAGAGCATCCAGTGGACGCTGGGCGCCTACGACCTCATCTGCCAGTTCGAGGCGCCCGACGACGCCACGGTCACCGCCTTCGGCCTGACCATCGGCATGCAGGGCAACGTGCGCACGCAGACCCTGCGCACCTACACGCGCGACGAGATGAACGCCATCCTGGCGCGCCTGCCCGCCTGAGCGGCGTCACTCGACGATCTTGCGCACCCAGTCGGGCAGCGGCACCGACTTCTGCTTCGGGAAGTCGACCCACACCGTCTTCGCACCGCCTTCGCTGTAGATCACGCCCGGCTGGTCGGTGCGCTCCAGCGTGAGGTAGGTGTCGAAGCTGGTGCGGCCGGGGTTGGCCACATAGTGCTTGGCCAGCACCTCGCCCGGATATTCGAGCTGGCGGATGAAGCTGCAGAAGGCGTTGACGATCACCGGCCCGATGCCGTCGGGTCCCGGCAGCGCGCCGATGCTGCGCATCCAGTCGATGCGCACCGTCTCGAAATAGCGGAAATAGACGGCGTTGTTGACGTGGCCCATCGCGTCCATGTCGCCCCAGCGGATCGGCACGACCATCTCGTAGACCAGCTTCTTCTGTTCGGGCAGGTGGAATCGCAGCATGGCTCGGGCCTCGTCGTTCAGGGCTTGGCGATGCCGAGCTCGGCATGGAGCCGCTCGACCAGCGCACGCAGTTCGTCGACTTCGCGCTGCAGCACATCCTGGCGCGCCTTCAGCGCGGCGATCTCGCTGCTGGCGACGATCTCGTCGGGCGCCGCCGCCGGCAGCATCGACACGTCGACCGCCCCGGCCAGCAGATGCGTCCAGCGCGGCTCGCGTGCGCCGGGCGCGCGCGGCAGCCTGAGCGCCAGCGGCCCGCCCTTCTCCGCCGCACGCGCGGCGAGCTCGTCGAGGAAGGCTTCGACCGAGGAGGTGTCGGCAAAGCGGTGCAGCCGCTCGCAGTTGGCGCGCAGCTCGGAGGCCGTCTGCGGCCCGCGCAGCATCAGCACCGCGAGCAGCGCCACCGATTGCGAGGGCAGCGCCAGCACGCGGCCGGCGTTGTGCTCGTAGCGCGCCACGCGCGAACCGCTGCTCTCGAAGACGAGGCTCAGCGCGCGCAGCGCGTCGACCGCGTCCTGCACCTCCGCCTCGGTGGCGTTGAGCACCGGGTCGCGCGCCGTCTTCTGGTTGCAGCCCAGCGTCAGCGCGTTGAGCGAGAGCGGGTAGCTGTCCGGCACGGTGTGCTGCTTCTCGACCAGCACGCCGAGCACGCGGGTCTCGAGCAGCGAGAGTGGCCGCAGCGACATGGCAGGCTCAGACCGCGAAGCCGTCGTCGGCCTGGATGACCGCGCCGTTGATGAAGTGGCTCTCGTTGGCCACCAGCATCAAGAGCGTGGTGTCCAGATCCTGCGGCTGGCCGACGCGCTTGCGCGGCAGCATGTCGACCAGCTTCTTGCCCTGCTCGGTCTGCCAGTGGTGGTGGTTGATCTCGGTGTCGATGTAGCCCGGGCAGATGGCGTTGACGTTGATGCCCCAGCGCCCCCACTCGAGCGCCATCGCGCGCGTCATGTGGATCACCGCCGCCTTGCTCATGCAGTACACGCCGATCTGGCCCAGCACGCGCAGGCCGGCCATCGAGGCGATGTTGACGATGCGCCCGCCGGTGAAGGTGCCGGGCGCGGCGCCCTTGGCGCGCGCCAGCATGCGCTTGCCGACCTCCTGCGCGACGAAGAAGGCGCCCTTGGTGTTGGTGTCGAAGACGAAGTCGTAGTCTTCCTCCGTCACGTCGACCAGCTTCTGCGTGGTGCTGACGCCGGAGTTGTTGATGAGGATGTCGATCGTGCCCATCTCGGTCTCGGCATGGGCCACGGCCGCCTTGATGCTGGCCAGGTCGGTGACGTCGAGCTCGACCACGTGGGCATCGCCGCCACCGGCCTCGATCTCGGCGCGCAGCGTCTTCAGCCGCTCGACGCGGCGGCCGGCCAGCACCACCGCGCAGCCGGCGCGCGAGAGGGTCTTGGCGAACTGTGTGCCCAGGCCGCTCGAAGCGCCGGTGACCAGGGCCACGCGGCCGGAAAGATCGATGCTGTAGCTCATGCGCGCTCCGTGTGCAGACGTCGTTGGCGGATGACGATAGCACGCAGCATCGCGCCGCAAGCGCTGTCGCGCAGGCGACTTGGAGAGCTGCATCCAAGCTATCGAACGATCGTGCTATTTTGCGATGGCAGCACGTAGAATCGCGCGCAGATCGACGTCAAGCGACCTTCAGCGACCTTCAGGAACCCCGATGAGCCCGCAACAGATCCTCGAACAATACGGCCCGCGCGAAGCGATGGAATACGACGTGGTCGTGGTCGGCGCCGGCCCCGCCGGCCTGGCCACCGCGATCCGCTTGAAGCAACTCGCGGCTCTCGAAGGCGGCGAAGTCTCGGTGGTGGTGCTCGAGAAAGGCTCCGAGCCCGGCGCGCACATCCTCTCCGGCGCGATCATGGATCCGCGCGCCATCACCGAGCTGTTCCCGCGCTGGAACGAGATGGACGCGCCGCTGAAGCAGGAAGTCAGCTCCGACCACTTCCTCTTCCTCGACGAGAGCGGCGCCAAGTCCACCCCCGAGTGGCTGCTGCCCGACTGCTTCAAGAACCACGGCAACTACATCGTCAGCCTCGGCGCCGTGACGCGCTGGCTGGCCCAACAGGCCGAAGGCCTGGGCGTGGAGATCTTCCCCGGCTTTGCCGCCGCCGAAGTGCTCTACAACGACGATGGCTCCGTCAAGGGTGTGGCCACCGGCAACATGGGCGTGGGCAAGGACGGCGAGCCGACCGAGAACTTCCAGCTCGGCATGGAGCTGCACGCCAAATACACCATCTTCGCGGAGGGTGCGCGCGGGCATCTCGGCAAGCAGCTCATCGAACGCTTCAAGCTCGACGCCGGGCGCGACCCGCAGAGCTACGGCATCGGCCTGAAGGAGCTGTGGGAGATAGCCCCCGCGCAGCACCAGCCCGGCCTCGTCGTCCACACCGCCGGCTGGCCGCTGGACGCCGCCACCTACGGTGGCTCCTTCCTCTACCACGCCGAAGACAACAAGGTCGCGCTCGGCTTCGTGGTCGGCCTGGACTATGCCAACCCCTGGCTGAGCCCCTTCGAGGAATTCCAGCGCTGGAAGACGCACCCCGAGATCCGCAAATACCTCGAAGGCGGCAAGCGCCTGGCCTACGGCGCGCGCGCCATCACCGCCGGCGGCATCCTGAGCCTGCCCAAGACCGTGTTCAAGGGCGGCGCCCTGGTCGGCTGCGAGGCCGGCTACCTCAACGCCAGCCGCATCAAGGGCAGCCACGCCGCCATCAAGACCGGCATGCTGGCGGCCGAAGCAGCCTTCGCGGCGCTCAAGGCCGGGCGCCAGCACGACGAGCTCACCGACTACCCCAAGGCCTTCGAAGAAAGCTGGCTGCACGAGGAACTCGACCGTGCGCGCAACTTCAAGCAGTGGTTCAAGAAGGGCCGCAGCACCGCCACGCTGATGACCGGCATCGAGCAGTGGCTGCTGCCCAAGCTCGGCTTCAAGGCGCCGCCCTGGACGCTGCACCGCACGGCGGCCGACCACACCTACCTCAAGCCGGCCGCCGAGTGCGCGCAGATCGCCTACCCCAAGCCGGACGGCAAGCTCACCTTCGACCGCCTCAGCTCGGTGTTCATCAGCAATACCAACCACGAAGAGAACCAGCCCGCGCACCTGACGCTCAAGCGGGCCGACGTGCCGGTGGCGATCAACCTCGCCAAATATGCCGGCCCCGAGAGCCGCTACTGCCCGGCCGGGGTCTACGAGTTCGTCAAGAACGACGACGGTTCGGATCGCCTCCAGATCAACGCGCAGAACTGCGTGCACTGCAAGACCTGCGACATCAAGGATCCGACGCAGAACATCGTCTGGGTCACGCCCGAGGGCGGCGGCGGGCCGAACTACGCAGGCATGTAACGATCAGCGGCGCGCGGCGTAAACCTGCGCGTCCGGCACCGCGAGCATCTGCGCGACGAGCGGCTTGCGCGCCTTGTCCGCCCAGTACGGGTGGGCGAGGTCGATCACCATGAAGGGGCACGGCAGCTCGATGCGCTCGCGCAGCTCGGCCCACCAGCTTTGCGCATCCGGCTGGCCGATGCCCTTGGCGCGCTCGACGATGACGAGGCAGAAGCGCCAGTCGGGCGCCGCCGCATCGCTCTTGCGCACGACGAAGGCGCGGCCGGCGGCGCGCTCGCCGCGCAGCAGATCCTGCAGCGAGCGCAGCACGCGGCGGCTCAGCTGCGCCGGCTCGAAATGCTGCGCGGCGTCGTCGAACTCGTGCAAGGCCTGCATCGCCTCGGTGGCTTCGGCGTCGCGCTTCTTCAGCAGCTCGCGCCACTTCTTCAGTTCGTCGAAGCGCTCGCCACGCTCCAGCCAGGTTTCGCGGCGCGCGGCGGCGCTGAAGGCCCAGGGGTTGTTGCCGGCCTCGGCGACGCGGCGCAGCAACTCGGCGCCCTCCTCGCTGCGCGCCGCATCGGCCTCGTCGATCAGCAGCATGCCGAGCTCGTAGCAGCCGGGCAGGTTGTCGGGCCGCTCGCCGACCAGCCGGCGCAGCACCGCCTCGCCGGCCGCGTCGCCATCGAGCAGGCGCACGGCGCGCGCCCACAGCAGATGGTCGTCGGCATCGACCGCGCCGGTGGCGCTTTCCTTCTCCAGCTCCTCGATGAGATGGCGCTGGCCGTTGGCGTAGCGGTGCCGCTCGCTCCACAGGCGCGCGACGTCCTCGCGCCAGCGCTCGTCGAGGCGGCGGATCCAGTCCTTCAGGCTGCTGCCCAGCAAGGCCTCGGCCGCCGACACCTCGGCCGCGCTCGGCACGCCGGGCTTGAGCTCGGCGAACGCCAGCCGGTCGCGCAGCGAGGGATGCGTATCGTCGACGTCGGCGAGCCGCTTGAGACCGTCGGCCAACCACAGCGACGCCTTGGCATGCACCAGGCTGGCCGGCATGGCCTCGCGCAGCACGCGGTAGGGCTGCTCGGCCGCGGGCGTCGGCGTGCCGGCCGCGCGGCGCCACACCGCGGGCCAGAACTCCTCCTGCAGGTAGCGCGCCTGCACCTCGATCGCCTGCAGGCCCTCGCCTGCGGCCTGCTTGCCGACGATGCGGTGCGCGGCGCGATCGGCCTCGTACTCCTGCTGGCGCGAGAGCACGAAGGCGCGCGCGTTGAAGCGCGGGAAGAAGTGGCGGAAGAAGAAGGCCAGCACGACGTCGGCGACATTGCCGCCCAGGCTGGCTCGCTCGCGCGCCAGCGCCAGCAGGGTCCAGCTGCGCCGCGTGCGGTAGATCCATTGGCCGAGCTTGCCGTGCGCGCCGCGCAGGTGGCCGAACTCGTGCGTGATCACCGCACCGAGCTGGCGCGTCGACAAGCCCATCATCAGCGGCAGGCCGAGCACGAGGTGGTTGCGGTGCCAGCCCAGCAGGCCCAGGCGCGGCTGCTGCCACACCGCGGCGTTGAGCTCGCCGTCGATCAGCACGCGGTCGGGCCGCGGCGCGCCGGTCTTCGCGCGCACCTTCTCGATCAGCTCGAACAGGCGCGGCGCCTCCTGCGCCGTCACCGGCAGGCCCTGCGGCGCTTCGAGGCGCATCCACAGCGCGCGCAGCAGCGAGAACAGCAGCGAGGCGCAGCCCAGCACCAGCATCACTTTCCAGCCGGCCCAGCGGCCGTGCAGCAACTGCCGCGTGCCCCACACAAGGCCCCAGGTCGACGCGGCGAGCGCCAGCAGGATGGCCGCATAGCCGAAGGCCGCCATCGCGGCGGTGCGGCGCGCGAAGCGGGCCGGATCGTCGCGGCTGTCGTGCTCGTAGGCCGCGACCAGGCGGCGGAAGAACGCGTCGTCCATCGTGCAGTGCTCTCGACCCGGCATCTTGACGCCCGGGCCGTGCGTTCACTTTGTCACGCGCCGGCGGCGCTGTCTTGACGTCGAGTTGTTCACACATTCACACCGGGCTGCGCAGGCAGGCCGATACACTGCGGGGCATGTCGCTGCTCAACCGTCGCCGCTTCACCATCGGCTTTGGCGCCCTCGCCGCGGCGCCCGTGCTCGCGCAGGCGCGCAGCGGCGAGGCGCGTGTGCTGGAGTTCAGCCACCTGCACACCGGCGAGACGCTGGAGGTCGAGTATTTCGCCGCCGGCCGCTATCTGCCCGATGCGCTGGGCGCGGTGAACCACCTGTTGCGCGACTTCCGCAGCGGCGATGTCGGCGCCATGGACCCGGCCCTGCTCGACCTGCTGCACACCCTGCACGCGCAGACCGGCAGCCGCAAGCCCTACCAGATCATCTCCGGCTACCGCTCGCCGGCCACCAACCGCATGCTGCACGAGCGCAGCAGCGGCGTGGCCACCAAGAGCCTGCACATGAGCGGCCAGGCCATCGACATCCGCGTCGCCGACGTGCCGCTGGCGCAGCTGCGCAATGCGGCGCTGTCACTGCAGCGCGGCGGCGTCGGCTTCTACCCGGGCTCGGACTTCGTTCACGTCGACACCGGGCGCGTTCGTTCCTGGTAAGCCCATCTCAACGCCGCCGCGCGGCCAGGCGTCGTTCCAGAGCGGCATCGTGGCCGTACAGGTCGTCCGCGAAATGCAGCAGCCCGTCGTCGGGCGACACCAGCGCGGTCAAGTAGTACAGCAGCACCGGCACCGGCGCGCTCAGGTTGACCTGCTGCGTGCGCGTGCCGTTCATCGCCGCTTCGATCGCCTCGCGCGTCCAGGCCGGCTGGTCCTTCAGCAGCCACAACGCCAGCGCCGGCGGATCGGCGACGCGCACGCAGCCGTGGCTGAAGTCGCGCCGGCTGCGCGCGAACAGCTCGCGCGCCGGCGTGCCGTGCAGGTAGACGTCGGCATCGTTCGGGAAGATGAATTTCACCAGGCCGAGCGAATTCTTGGGCCCCGGCCGCTGGCGCACGCGCGGCGCGCCGCCGTCCGCGCCGGGAACCATCTCCATGTCGTGGCGTGCCAGGTAGCCGGGGTCGCGCTCCATGGCCGGCAGCACTTCGTTCTGCAGGATCGAGCGCGGCACGTTCCAGTAGGGCCGGAAGATCAGGTGCGTCATCTCGTCGGCGAACACCGGCGTCTGGGTGCGCATCGCGCGGCCGACGATGACGTTCATCGCGAGCGCCGGTGAGGCCTCGGCGGCGTCGGCGTTCCAGGCCCAGAGGCGGAACATCGGAATGTTGATGGCGATCAGCGGCCGGCCGCTGCGCTGCGGCAGCCAGCGCAAGCGCTCCATCGCGAGTTCGATCTGGCGCACGCGCCGCGCCGGCGGCACGGCCAGCGCCGCGGTGGTCGCGCGGCCGATCACGCCGTCGGCTTCGAGGCCGTGGCGGGCCTGGAAGCGCTTGACGGCTTCGTCGCTGACATCGGTCTCGGGTGCCAGATCGCCGAACGCCACGAGCTGCGCCTGCAACGTGACAGGGGTCGGCGCGCTGGCCAGGCGGCGGTAGCGCGCCAGCATCTCGCGCAGTTGCCGGTACTGCGCCAGCGGCGGCGTCAGACGTTCGACCGCGTTTGCGAGCCGCCCCGCCGCGACGGCCTCCTGCAGCGCCTGCGTGACGAGTGCGCCGTCCTGCACCGGCACCGTGACGCCGAAGCCCAGATCGCGGGCGCGCACGCGGCCGAGGTGCAGGTCGTGCAGGTAGCGCGCGAACGCGGCCTCGACCGGCCCTTCACGGTAGTCGGCCGGATCCAGGCCTTCGCTCGCCGCGCCGTCGAGAATGCTGCGCGCCTCGCGCTGCAGGGCATCGCTCCAGCCGGGCATCGCCTCGGCCGCGCGCAGCGCCGGGGCGCCGAGCGCGGCGGCGGCGCCGGCCAGCAGTTCGCGCCGCCTCAAGTCGGCTGGCCCCAGCGCGGCGGGCGTTTGTCGATGAAGGCCTGCACGCCTTCCAGCGCGCTCTCGTCCATCATGTTGCAGGCCATGGTCTGGCCGGCGTCGTCGTAGGCGGCGGCGATGCCCTTCTCGAGCTGCCGGTAGAAGAGCTGCTTGCCCATCGCGAGCGCGACGCGCGGCTTGGCGACGATCGCGGCCACCAGCGCTTCGACGGCCGCATCGAGCTCCTCGGGCGCGGCAACGCGGTTGACCAGGCCCTTGGCCGCGGCTTCGTCGGCCGAGATGAAGCCGCCGGTGACCAGCATCTCGAAGGCCGCCTTGCGCGACAGGTTGCGCGACAGCGCCACGCTCGGCGTCGAGCAGAACAGGCCGAGGTTGACGCCGCTGACCGCGAAGCGCGCGTCGCGCGCGGCCACCGCCAGATCGCACATCGCCACCAGCTGGCAGCCCGCCGCGGTGGCGATGCCGTGCACCCGCGCGATCACCGGCACCGGCAGCTTCTGGATCGCCAGCATCACCTGCGTGCACTGCGCGAAGAGCTTCTGGTAGTAGTCGAGCGAGGGCTCGGCGCGCATCTCCTTGAGATCGTGGCCGGCGCAGAAGGCCTTGCCTGCGGCGCCGAGCACCACCACGCGCGCCGCTTCGTCCTTGGCGATCGCGTCCAACTCGGCCAGCAGCGCCGCGAGCATCGCCTCCGAGAGGGAGTTGAAGGCATTCGGCCGGTTCAGCGTCAGCTTCACCACGCCGCGCGCATCGGTTTCGCGCAGCACCAAGGGATCGTTGGTCGTCATCACGCGCTCCTCATTCGATGGCGGAAGCGCTCTTGGCGCGCTCGCGCAACTGGAATTTCTGGATCTTGCCGGTGGAGGTCTTGGGGATGGGCTCGAAGCGGATCTCCCTGGGCACCTTGTAGCCGGCCAGCAGGCTCTTGCAGTGGGCGATCAGTTCCTCGGCCGTGACGCTCGCGCCCGGCTTGAGCTCAACGTAGGCCAGCGGCGTCTCGCCCCACTTCTCGTGCGGCCGCGCCACCACCGCGCAGGCCATCACCGCGGCGTGGCGGTACAGCGCATCCTCCACCTCGATCGAGCTGATGTTCTCGCCGCCGCTGATGATGATGTCCTTGCTGCGGTCCTTGATCTTCACGTAGCGGTCCGGCTCCATCACGGCCAGGTCGCCGGTGTGGAACCAGCCACCGTGGAAGGCCTTGGCGGTGGAGGCCGGGTTCTTCAGGTAGCCCTTCATCACGATGTTGCCGCGGAACATGATCTCGCCCATGGTCTGGCCGTCGGCGGGTGTGGCGGCCAGCGTCTCCGGGTCGAGCACGGTCATGCCTTCCTGCAGCATGTAGCGCACGCCCTGGCGGCCGTTCAGGCGCGTCTGCTCGGACAGATTCTCTTGCGCCCAGCCCTCGCGCTTGACCGCCACCGCGGCCGGGCCGTAGACCTCGGTCAGCCCGTAGACATGCGTGATGTCGAAGCCGATCTTGGCCATGCCTTCGATCATCGCGGCGGGCGGCGCGGCGCCGGCCACCATGCCGCGTACCTTCTGGCGTATGCCTTCGCGCATCGTCTCGGGTGCCGCGATGATGAGGTTGTGCACGATGGGCGCGGCGCAGTAGTGGTCGACGCCGTGCTCGCGCATCGCCGCGAGGATGGATTGCGCCTCGACGCGGCGCAGGCAGACATGCGTGCCGCCGAGCATGGCCACCGTCCACGGGAAGCACCAGCCGTTGCAGTGGAACATCGGCAGCGTCCACAGGTACTTGGGGAAGTGCGGCATGGTCCAGGTCGCCGCGTTGCACACCGCGTTGAGGTAGGCGCCGCGGTGGTGTGTCACCACGCCCTTGGGGTCGCCGGTGGTGCCGGAGGTGTAGCTCACCGCGATCGCGTCCCATTCGTCGCTCGGGCCTTCGAGCGCGGCCAGCGGCGCGTGCGCGGCGAGCAGCGCCTCGTACTCGTGCGCACCGAGACGCTCGCCGGGGCCGGCGTACTCGCTGTCGCAGACGTCGATGACCACCGGGCTGCGGCCGTGCTCGGCCTTCAGGATGCGCAGCGCCTCGCCCATCAGCGGCGCGAACTCGCGGTCGGTGATCACCACCGCCGCCTC
Organism: Piscinibacter sp.; assembly: GCA_017983795.1. GTDB lineage: Bacteria > Pseudomonadota > Gammaproteobacteria > Burkholderiales > Burkholderiaceae_C > Piscinibacter. The sequence continues at coordinate 12,763 of JAGOAS010000032.1, read as the reverse complement.
GCAGTGGTTCATCTGCCAGGCGAGCAGCGGCGCGTCGAGCCGCGTGTTGAGCGTGTTGATCACCGCGTTGAGCGCGGGAATCGCGTAGTGCGCCTCGACCATCTCCGGCGTGTTGGGCAGCATGGTCGTCACCGTCGTGCCGCGCGCCACGCCCAGCGCACGCAGTGCCGCGGCCAGGCGCGCCGAACGATCGCGCAGCGTGCGCCAGTCATAGCGCCGCGCGCCGTGGATCACCGCCGGCAGATCGCCGAATACCTCGGCGCTGCGTTCGACGAAGCTCACCGGGCTCAGGGCGACGAAGTTGGCGGGGTTCTTGGCGAGCTGCTGGTCGTAGATCGTGCTCATGTCAGTCTCCGGTGGCGGCGCGGGCCTGGTTCGGAACCATAGCAACAAAAGCAAGAAGGGGCCCGGCTTTCGCCGGGCCCCGCCTTCGTCCTTGCAGCCTGGTGGCTTATGCGTGCTTCTTGTCGAAGAACTGCTCGTCTTCCGTCGAGCCCTTCAGCGCGGCGGTCGAGGCTTCCTTCTCGATCGTCGTGGTCACGGCGTCGAAGTAGCCCGTGCCGACTTCGCGCTGGTGCTTCACCGCGGTGAAGCCACGCTCGGCGGCGGCGAACTCCTTCTCCTGCAGTTCGACGAAGGCGCTCATGTTGTTGCGCGCGTAGCCGTAGGCCAGGTCGAACATGCCGTAGTTCAGGCTGTGGAAGCCGGCCAGCGTGATGAACTGGAACTTGTAGCCCATCGCGCCCAGCTCGCGCTGGAACTTGGCGATCGTCGCGTCGTCGAGGTTCTTCTTCCAGTTGAACGACGGCGAGCAGTTGTAGGCCAGCAGCTTGCCCGGGAACTTGGCGTGGATCGCGTCGGCGAAGGCCTTGGCGAAGGCCAGGTCGGGCTTGCCGGTCTCGCACCAGATCAGGTCGGCGTACGGCGCGTAGGCCAGGCCGCGGCTGATCGACTGCTCGAGGCCGTTGCGCGTCTTGAAGAAGCCTTCGACGGTGCGCTCGCCGGTGCAGAAGGGCTTGTCGTTGTCGTCCACGTCGCTGGTGACGAGGTCGGCCGCTTCCGCGTCGGTGCGCGCCAGCAGCACGGTGGGCACGCCCATCACGTCGGCCGCGAGGCGCGCCGCGACCAGCTTGCTGACCGCTTCACGCGTCGGCACCAGCACCTTGCCGCCCATGTGGCCGCACTTCTTGACCGCGGCGAGCTGGTCCTCGAAGTGCACGCCCGACGCGCCGGCGTCGATCATGGCCTTCATCAGTTCGAAGGCGTTGAGCACGCCGCCGAAGCCGGCTTCCGCATCGGCCACGATGGGGGCGAAGTAGTCGATGTCGTTCTTGCCTTCGCTCCACTGGATCTCGTCGGCGCGCTTGAAGGTGTTGTTGATGCGGCGCACGACCTTGGGCACCGAGTCCACGGCGTACAGCGACTGGTCGGGGTACATCTCGCCGGTGGAGTTGGCGTCACCCGCGACCTGCCAGCCCGACAGATAGATGGCCTTCAGGCCGGCCTTGACCTGCTGCATGGCCTGGTTGCCGGTCAGCGCGCCGAGCGAGTTGATGAAGGGCTCGGTGTTGATCAGCTTCCACAGCTTCTCGGAGCCGCGCTTGGCCAGCGTGTGCTCGATGGGCAGCGAGCCGCGCAGGCGCACCACGTCGGCGGCGCTGTAGCCGCGCTTGATGCCCTTCCAGCGCGGGTTCTCGGCCCAATCCTTCTCGAGGGCGGCGGCTTGTTGTTCGCGGGTCAGATTCGTCATGAGGACCTCCGTGAGAGTGGTGAAGACAGGGACTGAAAACTTGCAATCTCTGGCCTCAAGGTTAGTCGCGGCGGTGCAGCATGGGAAGACTTATGTCTTATAGAAGACTAAAAATCTTTCCCAATCAAATCAATGAGTTGCGGTGCACATTCCAGGATGCGACATCTCGTTCTTCACGATGAGAAAGATTGCGGCGGCGCAGCATCACTATCTCCCGCGATGCGAAACGTTCATCCCTGATCGTGAAAAGCCGCCGCGCTTCAGGTGCGCAGTTCGGCGATGAAGCCCGCCAGCGCCTGCGCCAGCGGTTCGGCAGCTGCTGCCTGCGTGTGCGGCGAGACGAGCAGCATGTTGTGGAAGGGCGTGATGACGATGCCGCGGTTGAGCAGCCACAGGTGCAGCGCGCGCTCCACCTCGTCGTCCATTGCCGCCCTCGCCTGCGCGGCGTCGCGCGGCGGGCTCGCGCAGAACTGCAGCTCCATGCGTGCACCCAGGCGTGTCACCGACCAGGGCAGGCCGGCCTGCCGCAGCGTCTCGCGCAGCCTCGCCTCGATCGCCGCGGCATTCGCCAGCATGCGTTCGTAGTTGGCCGGCGTCATCACCTCGCCGAGGTTGGCATGCAGCGCCGCGATCGCCAGCAGGTTGGCCGCGAGCGTGGTGCCTATGCCCGAGTGGCCGTCCGGCGCGGCGCGCTTGGCCGCTTCCATGCGCTCGTTCATCGTTTCGCCGAAGCCGTAGACCGCGCAGGGCAGCCCGCCGGCGATCGCCTTGCCGATCACCATGAAGTCGGGCTCCAGCCCCTCGACGCGCGCATGCCCGCCCCAGCCGCTGCTGACGGTGTGCGTCTCGTCGAGCACGAGGAGCGTGCCGTGCGCGCGGCAGGCGCGCTGCAGTTGCGCGAGGAAGCCCGGCAGCGGCGGCACCAGGCCGCAGTTCGTCAGCGCCGGCTCGGTCAGTACACAGGCCACGTCGCCGCGCGCCAGCGCGCGCTCCAGCGCGGCGATGTCGTTGAAGGGCACGACCACCGTGCCGAGCGCGAGATCGTGCACTTGGCCGAGCAGGCTGGCCCGCGTGAGGGTGCGCTGCTGCGCGTCCATGTCGACCAGGGTGTCGTCCACCGTGCCGTGGTAGCAGCCGTCGAATACCAGCACCCTGGGCCGGTGGGTGATCGCGCGCGCCCAGCGCAGCACGAAGCGGTTCGCGTCGCTGGCGCTGAGCGTGATCTGCCAGCGCGGCAGGCGAAAGCATTGCGCGAGGCGCCGCCCGACTTCGGCGGTGAGCGTGGACGGCAGCATCGCGGTGAGGCCGTGCGCGGCCTGCCCGGCGATCGCACGCGCCACCGGCGCCGGGCTGTGGCCGAACATCGCGCCGGTGTCGCCCAGGCAGAAGTCGAGGTACTCATGGCCGTCGGCGCACCACAGCCGATGGCCCTGCGCGCGCTCGACGTGCAGCACGGCGGGCGTCGGCCAGTCGCGCATCCAGTGCAGCGGCACGCCGAAGAGGAAGTGCTGCGCATCCTCGGCCGCGAGCGCAGCGCTGCGTGGGTGCGTGGCGAGGAAGCGCGCCGCCTCGCGTTCGCGCAGTGCGGCCAGGGCCTGTCGGTCGACTTTAGTCATCGCCCGCCAGTGTGCAGCAGACCGAAGCGTGCTTTGACCTGTCGCAACTGCTGCACTGCAGCACCGCGAAGAATGGAGGCGACACGACAAGACGCGGAGGCTCTGCATGGGATCGGTCGTCAAGCTCAACACCGCGGAGGGCGCGCTCGAGGCGCTCGACGCCTGCCACCGCGACATCGCCGCGCATCTCGATCGCCTCGCGACGCTGTTCGAGCACCTGAGTGCCGAGGGTGTCGACGCCCATGCGCAGCAGGAGGCGCGCGCGATCGAGGCCTTCTTCTCCGAGACCTCGCAGCAGCACCACGTCGACGAGGAAGCCAAGGTCTTCCCCGCCCTGCTCGCCTCCGGCGACGAGGCGCTGGTCGCCACGGTGCGCATGCTGCAGCAGGACCACGGCTGGATCGAGGAAGACTGGCTGGCGCTGGCGCCGCAGCTGCGCGCCATCGCCGCCGGCTACAGCTGGTACGACCCCGCCGAGCTGCAGCACGGCATCGAGGTCTTCCTCGAGCTGTGCCGCGAGCACCTCCAGCTCGAGGAGTCGATCATCTACCCGGAAGCCAAGGCCCGCGCCGCGAAGCTGGCGCGCCGGCGTGCGACGCTGCCGCCGCTGCGCTTCACAAAGGAAGCGCCGTCGTCTTCTTGACCGTGCGCAGCACCAGCATCGAGTTGGAGCGCGCCACGCCGGGCAGGTGCATCAGCACCTGCGAGTGGAAGCGCTCCAGGTCTTCCGCGTCGCGGTAGGTGAAGCGGATCAGGTAGTCGTTCTCGCCGGCCACGTAGTAGCAGTCGAGGATCTCGGGCGTGTCGCGCACCGCCTGCTCGAAGGCTTCGAGCAGCGGCGTGCTCATGCTTTCGAGGTTGAGGATGGTGTAGCTGATGCCGTGCTTGCCCACCGCCTTGGCGTTGAGCAGCGCGACGTACTGGCCGATGACGCCCGAATCCTCCAGTGCCTTGACGCGCCGCAGGCAGGCCGAGGGCGACAGATGCACACGCTGCGCGAGCTCCTGGTTGGAGATCCGGCCCTCGCTCTGCAGCACCTCCAGAATCGCCCGGTCTATCGAATCCAGTTGCACGTCGGAGGCATTGTTTCGCATTTGCTGCGCTGCTTCTGTAATTTCTTCGAATCATATTGCATCGCCAAGGGTGAACCCGACGCGATTGCGCAAGCACATTGCGCAGTGCATTCTCTAGACTTCTCGGAATCCCGGAGCACCCCATGAACAACGCCATCGACCCCGCCGTGCTGGCGGCTGCACAGGAAGGCGCCAGCCATCCGCACGCGATGGATGCGTACTGGATGCCCTTCACCGCCAACCGCCAGTTCAAGAAGGCCCCGCGCCTGCTGGCCAAGGCACGCGACATGCACTTCTGGACGCCCGAGGGCCGCCAGATCCTCGACGGCATCGCCGGCCTGTGGTGCGTGAACGCCGGCCACGCGCGGCCGAAGATCGTCAAGGCGATCGCCGAGCAGGCCGCCGAGCTCGACTACGCGCCGCCCTTCAACATGGCGCACCCCAAGGCCTTCGAGCTGGCCGAGCGCCTCGTGCAGCTCACGCCCGCGGGGCTCGACAAAGTGTTCTTCACCAACTCCGGCTCGGAGTCGGTGGATACGGCGCTGAAGATGGCCATCGCCTACCACCGTGCACGCGGCGAAGGCACGCGCACCCGGCTGATCGGCCGCGAGCGCGGCTACCACGGCGTCAACTTCGGCGGCATCTCGGTGGGCGGCATCGTCGGCAACCGCAAGACCTTCGGGCCGGCGCTGGGCGGCATCGATCACATCCGCCACACCCACGACCTGGCGCGCAACGCCTACTCGCGCGGCGTGCCGGCGCACGGCGCCGAACTGGCCGACGATCTCGAGCGCCTGGTCGCGCTGCACGACGCCTCGACCATCGCCGCGGTGATCGTCGAGCCGGTGGCCGGCTCCACCGGCGTGCTGCTGCCGCCCCAGGGCTACCTCGAGCGGCTGCGCGCGATCTGCGACAAGCACGGCATCCTCTTGATCTTCGACGAGGTCATCACCGGCTTCGGCCGCCTCGGCTCGCCCTTCGGCGCGACGCACTTCGGCGTGACGCCCGACCTGATGACGGTGGCCAAGGGCATCAGCAACGGTTGCGTGCCGATGGGCGCGGTGTTCTGCAAGCGCGAGATCCACGACGTCTTCATGACCGGGCCCGAGCACCTGATCGAGTTTGCGCATGGCTATACCTACTCGGCGCATCCGCTGGCCTGCGCCGCGGCGCTGGGCACGCTCGACACCTACGCCGAGGAAGGCCTGCTGACGCGCGCCGCGCAGATGGCGCCCTACTTCGAGGATGCGCTGCATTCGCTGAAGGGCGCGCGCCACGTCATCGACGTGCGCAACATCGGCCTGGTCGGCGGCGTGGAGCTGGAATCGATTCCCGGCCAGCCCGGCAAGCGCGCCTTCGACATCTTCCTCGAGTGCTGGGCGCGCGGCGTGCTGATCCGCACCACCGGCGACACCATCGCGTTCTCGCCGCCGCTGATCATCGAGAAGCAGCACATCGACCAGCTCGTCGGCACGCTCGCCGACGTGCTGAAGACGGCGGCCTGATCGTTTGCCTATGACGCTGCTCCAGACCGACCTCGAACTGACGAAGAACTCGTACTACGCGGCGACGGCGCCGCGTGGGCAGCGCTACCCTGCGCTGCAGTCGAACGTCGATGCCGACGTGGCCGTCGTCGGCGGCGGCCTGGCCGGCCTGTCGGCCGCCATCGAGCTGGCCGACCGCGGCTACAGCGTCGTGCTGCTGGAGGCGCGCCAGGTCGGCTGGGGTGCCTCGGGGCGCAACGGCGGCCAGGCGATCGCGGGCCTGGCCTGCGACCAGTCGGTGGTCGAATCCGAGCTCGGCCGCGGCGACGCGCGGCTGGTCTGGGACATGACCATGGAAGCGCTGCGCCTGATCGGGCAGCGGCGTGCGCGCTTCGGCATCGAGTGCGACTGGCGCGGCGGCTACCTGGGCCTGGCGGTCAACGAGCGCAAGGCGCGCGAACTGCGCGCCTGGCACGACCAGATGCAGCGCGACTACGGCTACGAGACGCGCTGGATCGCGCCGCAGGAGATGCCGCAGTGGATTGCCAGCCCGCGCTTTCACAGCGGCATCCACGACCCGCAAGGCGGCCACCTGCACCCGCTCAAGTACAGCATGGGCCTGGCCGCCGCCGCGGCGAGCCTGGGCGTGCGCATCCACGAGGATTCCGCCGTCACCGCGATACAGCCCGGGCCCGTCACGCGCGTGCGCACCGCGCAGGGCAGCGTGAGCGCCTCGCACGTGCTGCTGGCCGGCAACGTCTACCTGCAGGGCATCGCGCCGGTGCTGGAATCGCGCGTGATGCCGGTCGGCACCTACGTCGTCGCCTCGGAGGCGCTCGACGCCAAGCTGGCCGAATCGCTGATCCCCTCGGGCTCGGCGGTGTGCGACACCAATTTCGTGCTCGACTACTTCCGCCCCACCGCCGACCACCGCATGCTGTACGGCGGTCGAGTGAGCTACAGCACCGCCACGCCGATGAACCTGGCGGCGAGCATGCAGCGGCGCATGGCGCGCAGCTTCCCGCAGCTGAAGAATACGAAGGTGGAGTACGCCTGGGGCGGCTTCGTCGACATCTCGATGAACCGCGCGCCCGATTTCGGCCGCCTCTCGGAGCGCATGCACGGCGCGCAGCGCAGCGAGTGGGCCAACGTCTACTACCTGCAAGGCTTCTCGGGGCACGGCTTGGCATTGACCGGTCTGGCGGGCAAACTGGTGGCCGAGGCCATCGCGGGCGATGCCGAGCGCTTCGACACCTTCGCGCGCATCCGTCATCGTCCCTTCCCCGGCGGCAGGCTGTTGCGCACGCCGGCGCTGGTGGCCGGCATGGCCTACTACCGACTGAGGGATCTGCTGTGAACGCGCCCCGTTCGACGTCCAAACCGGTGGTGCTGGTGCCCTCGTGCAACCGCATGCTGGGGCAGCATCCCTTCCACATCGCCGGCCGCAAGTACATCGAGGCCGTGCGCCTGGCCGGTGGCCTGCCGCTGATCGTGCCGGTGGCGCATGCCGACGAGCTCGACGAACTGCTCGACCTGGCCCACGGCGTGCTGCTCACCGGCTCGCCCTCGAACGTGCATCCGCGCCACTTCGGCGAGGACGTGCGCGACGCGACGCTGCCGCTGGACACCGAACGCGACGACTGGACGCTGCCGATGATCCCGCGCATCCTCGAGCGCGGCATCCCGCTGTTCGCCATCTGCCGCGGCTTCCAGGAAGCCAACGTGGCGCTGGGCGGCTCGCTGCACCAAGCGGTGCACGAGGTCGAGGGCCGGCACGATCACCGCGGCGCCGGTGGCCGCGCCGATGCATCGGCCGAGGAGATGTACGACTTCGCGCACCCGGTCGACGTGCAGCCCGGCGGCGCGCTCGAGCGCATCCTCCCCGAAGGCAGCGTGCAGGTGAACTCGGTGCACGGCCAGGGCATCAACCGGCTTGCGCCGGGCCTGCGCGTCGAAGCGCGCGCCCCCGATGGCCTGGTGGAAGCCTTCTCGGTGGAACGCGCACCGGGCTTCAACCTGTGCGTGCAATGGCATCCGGAATGGAAGGCGGCATCGAACCCCGTGTCGATGCGCCTGCTGCGTGCCTTCGGCGACGCCTGCCGCAGCTTCCGCGATCGTCCGCGAGCGCCCCAGCCAGCGCGCTGAGCCCGCCCCGGCGCGCCAGCGCCCGCCGCCACCGCGGCAGACCCTTCGCGCAAGGCCCGGCCACGAGCCGCGAGCAGCGCAACAACTATCAGGTGCCTTATGGTCGACAAGAAGAACTTCGGCTTCGCCGAACTGGAACAGTGGTTCAACGAACGACGCGTGACCGAGATCGAGTGCCTCGTGCCCGATCTCACCGGCGTCGCGCGCGGCAAGATCCTGCCGCGCGAGAAATTCACCGAGGACCGCGGCATGCGGCTGCCGGAGGCGATCGTCGCGATCGGCGTGACGGGCGAGTTTCCCGAGGAAGGCCCCTACTACGACGTGATCCACGCCACCGACCGCGACATGCACCTGCGCCCCGACCCGAGCACGGTGCGCATCGTGCCCTGGGCCGCCGACCCGACCGCGCAGGTGCTGCACGACTGCTTCGACCGTGACGGCAAGCTGATCCCCTACGCGCCGCGCTCGGTGCTGCGCCATGTGTGCGACCTGTTCGCCGCCGAGGGCTGGAGCCCGGTGGTGGCGCCCGAGCTGGAGTTCTACCTGATCGAGCGCAACTCCGACCCGAACACGCCGCTGCGCCCGCCGCGCGGCCGCAGCGGCCGCTCCGAGACCTCGCGCCAGGCCTACTCGATCGACGCGGTCAACGAATTCGACCCGCTGTTCGAGGACATCTACGCCTACTGCGAGCAGATGGAACTCAACGTCGACACGCTCATCCACGAGGTCGGCGCAGGGCAGATGGAGATCAACTTCTTCCACGCCCATCCGCTCGGCCTGGCCGACGAGGTGTTCTTCTTCAAGCGCACCATCCGCGAGACCGCGCTGCGCCACGAGATGTACGCCACCTTCATGGCCAAGCCGATGGCCAACGAGCCGGGCAGCGCGATGCACGTGCACCAGAGCGTGGTCGACGCCGACGGCCGCAACATCTTCAGCAACCCCGACGGCTCGCCCTCCAAGGAGTTCTACTGGTACATCGGCGGGCTGCAGAAGTACACGCCGGCGGCGATGGCGCTGTTCGCGCCCTACGTGAACAGCTACCGGCGCCTGGCGCGCTCGACCGCCGCGCCGATCAACATCCAGTGGGGCACCGACAACCGCACGGTGGGCATCCGCTCGCCGGTGGCCACGCCGGCGGCGCGCCGCGTCGAGAACCGCGTCATCGGCGCCGACGCCAACCCCTACGTCGCGCTGGCCGCCACGCTGGCCTGCGGCTACCTGGGCATCAAGAACCGCATCGAGCCGACGCCCGAATGCAAAGGCGACGCCTACCTGTCGGAATACCAGCTGCCGCGCTCGCTCAACGAGGCGCTCGGCTGGCTGGCCGACGAGAAGGACCTGCACGACGTGCTGGGCAAGGAGTTCATCACCGTGTACTCGGAAGTCAAGGACACCGAGTACGGCGAGTTCATGAAGGTGATCTCGCCCTGGGAGCGTGAGCACCTCCTGCTCCACGTCTGAACCGAACCCGAGATTGGAGACAAGCGCATGAACGCCGTTCTCAACACCCCGCACACCCGCAGCACCGCCGAATGGCAGGCCGCCGACGCCGCCCACTACCTGCACCCCTTCACCGACTTCAAGGGCCTGGCCAACAAGGGCTCGCGCGTGATCACGCGCGCCGAGAACATCTACCTCTGGGACAGCGAGGGCAAGAAGATCCTCGATGCGATGTCGGGGCTGTGGTGCGTCAACGTCGGCTACGGCCGCCAGGAGCTGATCGACGCGGCGACGCGCCAGCTGAAGGAGCTGCCCTTCTACAACAGCTTCTTCCAGACCGCGACGCCGCCGGCCATCGAGCTCGCCGAGCTGCTCGCCGAGGTGACGCCGCCGCAGTTCCAGCACGTGTTCTTCTCCGGCTCCGGCTCGGAAGGCAACGACACGGTGGTGCGCATGGTGCGCCGCTACTGGGACATCCTCGGCCAGCCGCAGCGCAAGGTCATCATCAGCCGCAAGAACGCCTACCACGGCTCGACCATGGCCGGCGCCTCGCTGGGCGGCATGAGCGGCATGCACGAACAAGGCGGCCTGCCGATCCCCGATATCGTGCACATCGAGCAGCCGTTCTGGTTCGAACTGGGGCGCGCGCAGTCGCGTGAAGACTTCGGCCTCACCGCCGCGCGCTGGCTGGAGGCGAAGATCCTCGAGATCGGCGCCGACAAGGTGGCTGCCTTCATCGGCGAGCCGATCCAGGGCGCCGGCGGCGTGATCGTGCCGCCCTCGACCTACTGGCCCGAGATCCAGAGGATCTGCGACAAGTACGGGATCCTGCTCGTCAGCGACGAGGTCATCACCGGCTTCGGCCGCACCGGCCAGTGGTTCGGCTGCGAGACCATGGGCACCAAGCCCGACCTGATGACCTTCGCCAAGGGCGTGACCTCGGGCTACATCCCGCTGGGCGGCGTGATGGTCGGCGAGCGCATCGCGCGCGCGCTGATCGATCAGGGCGGCGAGTTCAACCACGGCTACACCTACAGCGGCCATCCGGTGGCCTGCGCGGTGGCCATCGCCAACATCCGCCTGATCCGCCGCGAAGGGCTGGTCGAGCGCGTGCGCGAAGACGTCGGCCCCTACCTCGCGCAGCACTTCGCCGAACTGGCCGGGCACCCGCTGGTCGGCGAGGCGCAGACCTGCGGGCTGATGGGCGCGCTGCAGCTCGTGAAGGACAAGGCCTCGGGCAAGACCTTCGACCCCGCGCTGGAAGTCGGCATGGTCTGCCGCGGCCACTGCTTCGGCAACGGGCTGATCATGCGCGCCGTGGGCGACCGCATGATCATCGCGCCGCCGCTGGTGATGACGCGCGCGCAGATCGACGAGATGGTCGCCCTGATCCGCCGCTGCCTCGACCTCACGCTGGCCGACGTCAAGGCGCGCGGCTGGCTGTGAACCACCACCGAGCGTGGCACGGGGTTTGCCTCTAACGCCCCGTCGACACGGCTCGCTAGACTGCCCGGCAGCTTGTTGCTACCCCGTCCCTCGACACTTTCGAAAAACCTCGACACGAAGGAAGTCCACCATGAAGCGGATGTTCAGCACCCTCAGCTCCCTTACCGCGGCCGCGCTGGCCGCCACGGCTGCGCTGTGGGGCCCGCCGGCCGCGGCGCAGGAAGAGGAGAAGGTGCTCAACGTCTACAACTGGTCGGACTACATCGCCGAAGACACGCTGAAGAATTTCGAGAAAGAGACCGGCATCAAGGTCCGCTACGACAACTTCGACAACAACGAGATCGTCCACGCCAAGCTGGTGGCGGGCAAGACCGGCTATGACGTGGTCGTGCCCTCGTCGTACTGGGCCAAGATCCAGGCCGACGGCGGCCTGCTGATGAAGCTCGACAAGAGCAAGCTGCCCAACTACAAGAACCTCGACCCGGCGCTGCTCGAGCAGCTCGCCAAGCTCGACCCGGGCAACCAGTTCCAGGTGAACTGGCTGTGGGGCTACACCACGGTGGGCATCAACGTCGAGAAGGTCAAGGCCGCGCTGGGCGGCATGCCCATGCCCGACAACGCCTGGGACCTGGTCTTCAAGCCCGAGTACATCTCCAAGCTCAAGGGCTGCGGCGTCAGCTTCCTCGACTCCGCCACCGAGGTCGTGCCGGCCGCGCTGCACTACCTCGGCAAGCCCGCCTATTCCAAGGTCCAGGCCGACTACGCCGGCGTGGCGCCGCTGCTGAAGTCGGTGCGGCCCTACGTGACGCTGTTCAGTTCCTCGGGCTACATCAACGACATGGCCAACGGCTCGATCTGCGTGGCGCTGGGCTGGTCGGGCGACATCAACATCGCGCGCCAGCGCGCCATCGAGGGCAAGACCGGCCAGAACATCCAGGCGCTGATCCCCAAGACCGGGGGCATCCTGTTCTTCGACGTGATGGTGATCCCGGCCGACGCGCCGCACCCGAACAACGCCTACAAGTTCATCGACTACATCCTGCGCCCCGAGGTGCACGCGAGCCTGACCAACAAGGTCTTCTACGCCAACCCGAACAAGGAGTCGCGCAAGTTCATCAAGCCCGAGGTGGCGAGCAACCCGACGGTGTTCCCCGGCCCCGAGGACATGAAGAAGATGCAGGCGCCGGATGCGCTGTCGAACGACATCCGCCGCACGATGACGCGCCTGTACACCAGCTTCAAGACGGGCCTGTGACGTGGGCGAGGCCGCTGCGTATCTGCAGATCAAGGACGTGGTGAAAGACTTCGGCGGCGGTGCCGTCGCGGTCAACCACGTCTCGATCGACATCGCCAAGGGCGAGATCTTCGCCCTGCTCGGCTCTTCGGGCTGCGGCAAGACCACGCTGCTGCGCATGCTCGCCGGCTTCGAGACGCCCACCTCCGGGCGCATCGTGCTCGACGGCCGCGATCTCGCCGGCCTGCCGCCCTACGAACGGCCGATCAACATGATGTTCCAGAGCTATGCGCTCTTCCCGCACCTCACGGTGTGGGAGAACATCGCCTTCGGCCTCAAGCGCGACGGCATGCCGGCCGATCAGGTGGCGCAGCGCGTCGAGGCCATGCTCAAGCTGGTGCAGCTCGGCAAGTACGCCAAGCGCAAGCCGCACCAGCTCTCCGGCGGCCAGCAGCAGCGCGTGGCGCTGGCGCGCAGCCTGGCCAAGCGGCCGCAGCTGCTGCTGCTCGACGAGCCGCTGGGCGCGCTCGACAAGAAGCTGCGCGAGGAGACGCAGATCGAGCTCGTGAACA
>JAGOAS010000031.1 GCA_017983795.1 Piscinibacter sp. | reverse complement strand
TCTTCGGCGGCGCGCTCTCCGAGGCGCATGCCGAGAAGATCTGCAAGGTGATGGACCAGGCGATGAAGGTCGGCGCGCCGGTGATCGGCCTGAACGACTCGGGCGGCGCGCGCATCCAGGAAGGCGTCGCCTCGCTCGGCGGCTATGCCGAGGTGTTCCAGCGCAACGTGATGGCCAGCGGCGTGGTGCCGCAGATCAGCATGATCATGGGCCCCTGCGCCGGCGGTGCGGTGTACTCGCCGGCCATGACCGACTTCATCTTCATGGTGAAGGACAGCAGCTACATGTTCGTCACCGGCCCCGAGGTGGTGAAGACGGTGACGCACGAGGAGGTCAGCGCCGAGGAACTCGGCGGCGCCTCCACCCACACCGCGCGCAGCGGCGTGGCGGATCTCGCCTTCGAGAACGACGTCGACGCGCTCTTGATGCTGCGCCGCCTCTTCAACTACCTGCCGCTCAACAACAAGGAGAAGCCGCCGGTGCGCCGCAGCGACGACCCGGCCGAGCGGCTCGACCTTTCGCTCGACACCCTGGTGCCGGACAATCCGAACAAGCCCTATGACATGAAGGAGCTGATCGTCAAGACGGTGGACGACGGCGACTTCTTCGAGCTGCAGCCCGACTACGCCAAGAACATCGTCATCGGCTTCGGCCGCATGGAAGGGCAGACGGTGGGCATCGTCGCCAACCAGCCGCTGGTGCTGGCCGGCTGCCTGGACATCAAGAGCTCGATCAAGGCGGCGCGCTTCGTGCGCTTCTGCGATGCCTTCAACATCCCGGTGATCACCTTCGTCGACGTGCCCGGCTTCATGCCCGGCACGGCGCAGGAGTACGGCGGCATCATCAAGCATGGCGCCAAGCTGCTCTACGCCTACGCCGAGTGCACGGTGCCCAAGGTCACGGTGATCACGCGCAAGGCCTATGGCGGTGCCTATGACGTGATGAGCTCCAAGCACCTGCGCGGCGACGTCAATTTCGCCTGGCCGAATGCCGAGATCGCGGTGATGGGCGCCAAGGGCGCGGTGGAGATCATCTTCCGCGAGGACAAGGGCGACCCGGCCAAGCTCGCGGCGCGCGAGGCCGAATACAAGGCGCGCTTCGCCAACCCCTTCGTGGCCGGCGCGCGCGGCTACATCGACGACGTGATCCAGCCGCACGAGACACGCAAGCGCATCTGCCGCAGCCTCGTGATGCTGCGCGACAAGAAACTCGACAACCCGTGGCGCAAGCACGGCAACATTCCTCTGTGAGCGGACGAGGGACGCACACCATGTTCACCAAAATCCTGATCGCCAACCGCGGCGAGATCGCCTGCCGCGTCATCAAGACCGCCCGCAAGATGGGCATCCAGACGGTCGCCGTGTACTCGGAGGCCGACCGCGACGCGCGCCACGTCGAACTGGCCGACGAGGCCGTCTTCATCGGCGCCGCGCCCAGCCGCGAGAGTTATCTCGTCGCCGACAAGATCATCGCCGCCTGCAAGCAGACCGGCGCGCAGGCGGTGCACCCGGGCTACGGCTTCCTGTCGGAGAACGAGGAGTTCGCCAAGCGCGTCGAGGAGGAGGGCATCGTCTTCATCGGCCCCAAGCACGCCTCCATCGCCGCGATGGGCGACAAGATCGCCTCCAAGAAGCTGGCCGGCGCGGCCAAGGTCAACACCATCCCGGGCTACAACGACGTGATCCAGTCGCCCGAGCAGGCGGTGACGATCGCCAAGGACATCGGCTACCCGGTGATGATCAAGGCCAGCGCCGGCGGCGGCGGCAAGGGCCTGCGCGTGGCCTTCAACGACAAGGAAGCCTTCGAGGGCTTCAGCTCCTGCCGCAACGAGGCCAAGAACAGCTTCGGCGACGACCGCGTCTTCATCGAGAAGTTCGTCGAGGAGCCGCGCCACATCGAGATCCAGGTGCTGGGCGATGCGCACGGCAACGTGGTCTACCTGCACGAGCGCGAGTGCTCGATCCAGCGCCGCCACCAGAAGGTGATCGAGGAGGCGCCGTCGCCCTTCATCAGCGAGGCCACGCGCAAGGCCATGGGCGAGCAGGCCGTGGCGCTGGCCAAGGCGGTGAACTACCAGAGCGCGGGCACGGTGGAGTTCGTGGTCGGCCGCGACCAGAGCTTCTACTTCCTCGAGATGAATACGCGGCTGCAGGTGGAGCATCCGGTCACCGAGTGCATCACCGGGCTGGACCTGGTCGAGCAGATGATCCGCGTCGCGGCCGGCGAGAAGCTGCGCTTCACGCAGGCGCAGATCCCGCGCCGCGGCTGGGCGATGGAGTGCCGTATCAACGCGGAAGACCCGTTCCGCAACTTCCTGCCCTCCACCGGCCGGCTGGTGAAGTACCAGCCGCCGGCGCAGACCATGGAAGCGGCGCTGCCCGTGCCCGAAGGCGGCGGCGTGCGCGTGGACACCGGCGTGTACGAGGGCGGCGAGATCCCGATGTACTACGACTCGATGATCGCCAAGCTGATCGTGCACGGGCTGGACCGCGACGACGCGATCCGCAAGATGCGCGAGGCGCTCAACGCCTTCGTGATCCGCGGTGTGTCGAGCAACATCCCGTTCCAGTCGGCGCTGCTGGCGCATCCGAAGTTCGTTGCCGGGCAGTTCAACACCGGCTTCATCGCCGAGCATTACCCGAAGGGCTTCTCGGCCGCGCTGGTGCCGCACGACGAGCCGAACTTCCTGCTGATGCTTGCCGGCGCGGCGCACCGCCGCATGCGCGAGCGCGCCTCGCGCATCACCGGCCAGCTGCCCGGCCACGAGCTGGAGATCGGCGAGGAGTTCGTCATCGTGCTGACCGACGAGCAAGGCCAGCGCGCCCAGACGCCGGTGCGCGTGACCGACGGCGACGGCAGCTACCGCGTGACCATCGCCGGCAAGACCGCCAAGCTGCACTTCGCCGGCCCGCTGCGTGAGGTGGCGGTGAGCGGCGAGATCGACGGCCGGCCCTTCCATGCGCAGATCGAGCGCATCGGCTTGCACTACCGCATCATCCACAACGGTCTGCAGGTGGATGCGCGGGTGCTCTCGGCGCGCGCCGCCGAGCTGGAGGCGCTGATGCCCTTCAAGGCGCCGCCGGATCTCTCCAAGTTCCTGCTCTCGCCGATGCCGGGCCTGCTGGTCGACGTGGCGGTGCAGCCGGGCCAGAAGGTGCTGGCCGGCGAGAAGCTGGCCGTCATCGAGGCGATGAAGATGGAGAACATCCTCGTCGCGCAGCAGGATGGCGTGGTCGCCAAGGTGGCCGCGAGCAAGGGCGAGAGCCTGTCGGTCGATCAGGTCATCCTGGAGTTCCAATGAGCCGGCCCTTCAAGGTGCTGGGCATCCAGCAGATCGCCATCGGCGGCCTCGACAAGAACCGCCTCAAGACGCTGTGGGTCGACAAGCTCGGGCTGGAGGTGACCGGCACCTTCCGCTCCGAGCGCGAGAACGTCGACGAGGACATCTGCGCGATGGGCAAGGGGCCGTTCACGGTCGAGGTCGACCTGATGCAGCCCATGGATGCGGAGAAGAAGCCGGCCGTGCACGCCACGCCGCTCAACCACGTGGGGCTGTGGATCGACGATCTGCCCCGCGCGGTGGAGTGGCTCACGGCGCAGGGCGTGCGCTTCGCGCCGGGCGGCATCCGCCGCGGCGCTGCGGGCCACGACATCTGCTTCCTGCACCCCAAGGGCAGCGAGGAGTTTCCGGTCAGCGGCGAGGGCGTGCTGATCGAGCTGGTGCAGGCGCCGCCCGAGGTGGTGGAGGCCTTCGCTAAACTGGGCTGATGGCCGTCCGAGAAATCCTCAAGATGGGCGATGCGCGGCTGCTGCGCATCGCCAAACCCGTGCAGCGCTTCGACACGCCCGAGCTGCACGCGCTGATCGCCGACATGTTCGACACCATGCGCGCCGCCGAGGGCGCGGGCCTGGCGGCGCCGCAGATCGGCGTCGATCTCGCCGTGGTGATCTTCGGCTTCACCACCAACCGCCGCTACCCGGATCGTGAGCCGGTGCCCGAGACGGTGCTGCTCAACCCGAGCATCGAGCCGCTTTCCGACGACGAGGAGGAGGGCTGGGAAGGCTGCCTCTCGGTGCCGGGGCTGCGCGCTGTGGTGCCGCGCTTCGCACGCATCCGCTACCGCGGCGTCGATCAGTTCGGAAACTCCATCGAGCGCGAGGCCGAGGGCTTCCATGCCCGCGTGGTGCAGCACGAGTGCGACCACCTGATCGGCAAGCTCTACCCCATGCGCGTGCGCGACTTCAGCCGCTTCGGCTACACCAGCGTGCTGTTTCCCGACATCGACGCCGCCGAGGACGACTGAACACGACCGAACGCTGCGCGTTTGTAAAGCTGTGTGTCGCCCGGCGCGCCGGCGTCGGCGCCGGGCCGGCGGCGCGCGTTGCGGAAGCACAGTAACGAGGCCCACCATGCAAAGCCCCCGTCGACATCCCCCTCTGGCAGCCATCATCCTGGCCATCGCCGCAGCCTTGCCGGGGCTGCAGGCCTGCACGGCTGTGGCCGCGCCGGTGCCTTCGCAGCGCGGCGAGGAGGCGACCGACCCACCCGGCCGCGTCGGCCGGATCTCCGAGCTGACGGGCCAGGCTTGGCTCTACCACCCGGAAGAGGGCGAATGGGCCGCCGCCGAGCGCAACCGCCCGCTGACCAGCGGCGACCGGCTCGCCACCGACGGCGGCGCGCGCACCGAGGTGCGCATCGGCTCCTCGGTGCTGCGCCTGGACGGCGCCAGCGAGATCGAGGTGCTGAACCTCGACGACGATCGCATGGTGCTGCGCCTGCACAGCGGCAGCCTGGCGGTGCGCATCCGCAGCGCCGATCAGGTGCGCGGCTTCGAGTTGCTGACCGAAGAGGGCCGCTTCACCGTGCAGCGCCCCGGCCGCTACCGCTTCGACCGCAGCGACGATGCCAGCTTCGCGACCGTGCTCGCCGGCCAGGCCTACTACGACACGCAGAACAACGCGCTGAGCATCAACGCCGGCCAGCGCGCCGAGTTCTGGATGGATCGCGCCGGCGCGCCGCAGTACAGCATCGTCGAGCCGGAGCGCGACGCCTTCGCCGGCTGGGTGGCCGAGCGCGACCGCGCCGACGAGCGCAGCGCGGCCAGCCGCTACGTCTCGCCCGAGATGACCGGCGTCGAGGATCTCGATCGCTACGGCTACTGGCAGGACAACCCCGAGTACGGCGCGCTGTGGGTGCCGCGCGGCGTGGCGTCGGGCTGGGCGCCTTACACCACCGGCCGCTGGGTCTGGGTGGCGCCCTGGGGCTGGACCTGGGTCGACGAGGCGCCCTGGGGCTTCGCGCCCTTCCACTACGGGCGCTGGGTCTACGTTGGCTCGAGCTGGTGCTGGGTACCGGGCACCTATGTGCGCCGGCCGGTCTACGCGCCGGCGCTGGTGGCCTGGATCGGCGGGCCGCATCTTTCGGTCGGCCTGACGCTGGGCGGCGGCCCGGCGGTGGGCTGGGTGCCGCTGGCGCCGCGCGAGGTCTACGTGCCCACCTACCGCGTCAGCCCGGGCTACGTGCGCAACGTGAACTACACGCACGTCACCAACATCACCAACATCACGACCATCGTCAACAACCCGCAGCAGGCGGTGGCGGGCCGCGACTTCCGCAACCGCAAGTTCCCGCATGCGGTGACGGTGGTGCCGGCCAGCACGCTGACGGCGCGCGAGCCGGTGGCGCCGGTGGCGGCGCGCTGGCGCGACACGCCGGCGGTGCGCGAGATCGCGACGCAGCCGCCGCGTGCCGCGGTGGTGGCCGCGCCGCCGGTGGCGACGCCGCCGCCGGCCGTGCGCCGCCCGGATGCACCGGTGGCGCGCCCGCCGGGAGCGATCTTCCAGCGCGGCGGCGATCGGCCCGACGTGCTGCGCCCGGCGTCGCCGGCGCAGCCCCGTGAGGCCCAGCCGCGCGAGCCGCAGCAGCAGCCGGGCGCTCGCGAGCCGCAGCAGCCGGTCGGGCGTGAGCGCGAGCGCGAGCGGGTCGCGCCGCCGCTGGTGCGGCCGGCGCCGCAAGTGCAGCAGCCTCTGCAACCGGCACAGCCGATGCAACCGGCGCAACCGGTGCAACCGATGCAACCGCGCCAGGAGCGCTTCGAACGGCCGCAGCAGCCGGCCGAGCGCATGCAGCCGGGCGAGCGTCCGCAACAGCCGGTGCCGCCGATGTTCCGGCCGCAGCAGCAGGTGCAACCGCAGCCGCAACCGCAGGCGGCGCCGCGCGCAGCGGCGCCTCAGCAGCCGCCACAACAACAGCAACAGCAGCCGCCGCAGCAGCAACAGCAGCCCGCACCGCGCCACAACGGCGCCGAGCGGGGTCTGCGTGACCGGCCCGACGTGGGCAACGGCCGCCCCGGCAACCCGCGCCAGGAGAACTGAAGCGAGGGGCTGCGCCCGCGCCGCTACTTCAGCAGCGGCGCGAGCACCGGCCAGACGTTGGCCAGCATGCGCGGGTGGGCCGTGGCCAGCGGGTGGATGCGGTCGCTCTGGAACAGCGTCTCGGCGTTCGGCGCATTGGCCACGCCGTCGAGGATGAAGGGCACCAGCGCCGCGCCGCCGGCCTTGGCGACGCTGGCGAACAGTGCCGCGAACTCGTCGCCGTATTTGCGGCCGTAGTTGGGCGGTACCTGCATGCCCAGCAGCACCACCTTGGCGCCGGCGTCGCGGCAGGCCTTCACGATGGCGGCGAGGTTGTCGCGCGTCATCGCCAGCGGCAGGCCGCGCAGCGCATCGTTGCCGCCCAGTTCGACCAGCACGTGCGTGGGCCGGTGCTGTGCCAGCAGCGCGGCCAGGCGCGAGCGCCCGCCCGAAGTGGTGTCGCCGCTGACGCTGGCGTTGATCACCGTGGCGGCGATCTTCTCCCTGGCGAGGCGCTGCTCCAGCAACGCCACCCAGCCGCTGCCGCGCGCGATGCCGTACTCGGCCGAGAGGCTGTCGCCGAGCACGAGCACGGTCGCCGGCGCCTTGGCCGCGGCGGCCAAGGCCCCTGCGCCGCACAGGCCGAGGCCGAGCAGGCTACAGTGCGCCAGCCATTCGCGGCGCGTGGTGCGCCGCCCCATCGATCGCTCATTCATGCCTGAACCCATCATCGCCGTGGAGCACGTCACCAAGCAGGTGCAGGACTCCACCGGCACGCTGACGATTCTCCACGACATCGATTTCACCCTGGCGCCGCGCCAGTCGGCCGCCATCGTCGGCGCCTCGGGCTCGGGCAAGAGCACGCTGCTGGCCATCATCGCCGGGCTGGACACGCCGAGCTCGGGCACCGTGAAGCTGGCCGGCACCGACCTGTTCGCGCTCGACGAGGACGCTCGCGCCGCGCTGCGCGCAAGCCAGCTCGGCTTCGTGTTCCAGAGTTTCCAGCTGCTGGCCAACCTGACGGCGCTGGAGAACGTGATGCTGCCGCTGGAGCTGCAGGGCCGCAGCGATGCGCGCGCGCTGGCCACCGAGATGCTGGAGCGCGTGGGGCTGGCCGAGCGCTTGCGCCACTACCCGAAGGTACTCTCCGGGGGCGAGCAGCAGCGCGTGGCGCTGGCGCGCGCCTTCGTCGTGAAGCCGGCGGTGCTGCTGGCCGACGAGCCCACCGGCAGCCTCGACTTCGCCACCGGCGAGCGCGTGATGGAGCTGATGTTCGAGCTCAACCGCGAGGCCGGCACCACGCTGGTGCTGGTGACGCACGACCGCGGCATCGCCGCGCGCTGCGACCGCCAGCTGCGCATCGAGGCCGGGCGGCTCGAGCAGGGCGCGCTGGCGATGTGAACCGCTTCAGTTCAGGGTCGAGAACTTGTAGTCGGTCTTGGCCTTGGCGCGGATCGCGTCGCGGAACTCGCCGATCTTCTGCTGGCCGAGCTTCTGCTGGATCTGGCCCTTGACCTCTTCGAGCGGCGGGAACTTGGCCTCGCGCGTGTCCTCGAGCTTGATGATGTGCCAGCCGAACTGCGACTTCACCGGCGCGTCGGTCATCTCGCCCTTCTTGAGCTTGACCATGGCCTGCGAGAACTCGGGCACGTAGGCGCCGGGCGAGGCGAAGTCGAGATCGCCGCCGTTCTCGCCGGATCCCGGATCCTTGGAATTCTTCTTCGCCAGATCCTCGAACTTGGCGCCGCCCTTGATCTGGGCGATCAGCGCCTTGGCCTCGTCTTCCTTCTCGACCAGGATGTGGCGCGCGCGGTATTCGGTGCCGCCGGACTGGCCCTTGTACTTGTCGTACTCGGCCTGGACTTCGGCGTCGGTGACCGGGTTCTTGCGGGTGAAGTCGGCAAACAGCTCGCGGATCAGCAGCGTCTGGCGCGCGAACTCGATCTGCTGCTTGTACTCGGGCGTGGCGGCCAGGCCGCGCTTCTCGGCTTCCTGCAGGAAGATCTCGCGCAGCACCACCTCGTCGCGCACCTGCTGCTCGAGCTCGGGCGTCTTGGGCTGGCCGCTCTTGACGGCCTGCGTCATCAGCGCCTCGACGCGCGCCTTGGGTACCGCCTTGCCGTTGACGATGGCGATGTTCTGCGCCTGCGCGGCCAGCGGCGCGGCGAGCAGCGCGGCGAGCGCGAACGAAGTGAGGCGGAGGGAAGCGGAAATCTTCATGGTGGGGAAGGGCACTCAGGAGTCGCCCGGCGCGCGGGCGTCGATGGCCAGGGCGTGGATGCCCTGGGGGATCAGGTTGCGCAGGGCATCATAAACGACGCGATGCCGCGCCACCCGTGACAAACCGTTGAAGCGCTCGCTCGTGACGCGCAGGCTGAAATGGCGGCCTTCGCGCGCGCCGGCGTGGCCGGCATGCGCGGCGCTGTCGTCGTGCACCTCGAGCTCGGTGGGGGCGAGCGCCGCGCGCAGCGCCGCTTCGATGTCGCTGGCGGAGACGCTCATGCGCTCGGCGTCTGCCCGGCCTCGGCCGCGTCCTGCACGTGGCGGCTGATGTACAGGCCCTGCGCCACCGTGAACGCGAACATCAGGCCGATGCCGCCGAACAGCTTGAAGTTCACCCAGGTGTCGGTGCTGAAGCTGTAGGCCACGTAGAGGTTGAGCAGGCCCATGAAGGCGAAGAAGGCCACCCACATGAAGTTCAGCCGCTGCCACACGCCGGGCGGCAGCGTGAGCTGCTCGCCGATGAGCGCGCGCAGCAGGTTCTTGCGGAACACCAGCTGGCTCAGCCAGAAGCTCAGGCCCATCACCCAGTAGAGCACGCTGGGCTTCCACTTGATGAAGGTCTCGTTGTGGAACCAGATCGTCGCGCCGCCGAATACCGTGACGAGCGCCAGGCTCACCCACAGCATGGTGTCGACCTTGCGGCCGCGGGCGATGATCCAGGCCACCTGCGCCAGCGTGGCGAGGATCACCACCACGGTGGCCAGCAGCACCGGTGCCTCGCTGGCGCCGACCACGCCGCCGTTGACCAGGAAGCCGAGGTGCTCGGAGGCGAACTGCGCGGCCCACTCGCGACGCCCTTCGGCGACCTTGAAGGTGCCGAAGAACAGGAAGATGGGCAGGAAGTCGAACAGCAGTTTCATTTCGCGGCGAAGTCTATCGCAGCGGAATTGATGCAATAGCGTTCGCCGCTGGGCTCGGGGCCGTCCTCGAAGACGTGGCCCAGGTGGGATCCGCACTGGTTGCAGCGCACCTCGACGCGCACCATGCCGTGGCTCTTGTCGACCACGCGCTCGATCACCTCGCTGTTGATCGGCTGCCAGTAGCTCGGCCAGCCGCAGCCGGCGTCGAACTTGGTGCCCGATTCGAACAGCGGCGTGCCGCAGCCCACGCACTTGTACTGCCCCTGCTCCCAGTGGTCCCAGTATTTGCCGGTGAAGGGCCGCTCGGTGGCCGCGTGGCGCGTCACCTGGTACTGCGTCGGATCGAGCTGCTCGCGCCACTGCGCGTCCGTCTTCTGGACCTTGTACTGGCTCATGGCGGGCAGTGTAGCCAGCGCGGCGGACTGCGCTACCGCTAGGGGTAAACCGCAGGCCGTCGCGTGGTGCGGCACTTCCTATCATCGCTGCGTCGCAGCATTCGACGCTGCCGCCTTCCATCACTTATCGATACGGAGCAAGACCATGGCACGCCTGATGGGCCAGATGATGCAGATGCCGCTGATGATCTCCTCGCTGCTGGTGCACGCGGCGCGCCACAACGGCGACACCGAGATCGTCTCCAAGCGCGTCGAGGGCGACATCCACCGCTACACCTACAAGGATGCCGAACTGCGCGCGCGCAAGCTCGCCCAGGCCTTCGCCAGGCTGGGCTGCGAGCCGGGCGACCGTGTCGCCACGCTGGCCTGGAACGGCTACCGCCACTTCGAGATCTACTACGGCGCCTCGGGCTCGGAGCTGGTGTGCCACACCATCAACCCGCGCCTGTTTCCCGAGCAGATCGCCTGGATCGCCAACGACGCGGCCGACAAGGTGCTCTGTTTCGACCTCAACTTCCTGCCGCTGGTGGAGAAGCTGGTGCCGGCGCTGACCAGCGTGAAGCACTACGTCGCGATGGTGGGCCGCAGCCACATGCCGGCGCAGACCACGATCCCGAACCTGCTCAGCTACGAGGAGCTGGTCGACGCCGAGGACGGCGTCTACCGCTGGCCGGAGTTCGACGAGAACACCGCCTCGAGCATCTGCTACACCTCGGGCACCACGGGCAACCCCAAGGGCGCCGTCTACAGCCACCGCTCGACGCTGCTGCACAGCTACGGCCTGGCGCTGCCCGACGGCATGGGCGTGAGCGGCAAGGACGTCATCCTGCCCGTGGTGCCGATGTTCCACGTCAACGCCTGGGGCACGCCCTATGCGGCGCCGATGATCGGCGCCAAGCTGGTATTCCCCGGCCCGCACCTGGACGGCAAATCGCTCTACGAGCTGATGGAAGGCGAGAAGGTGACCTTCAGCGCCGGCGTGCCGACGGTGTGGCTGGGCCTGATCAATTTCGCGCAGGCCGGCAAGCTGAAGTTCAGCACCTTGAAGAGCACGGTGATCGGCGGCTCGGCCTGCCCGCCGGCGATGATGCGCACGCTGGAGGACGAGTTCGGCATCGAGGTCATCCACGCCTGGGGCATGACGGAGATGTCGCCGCTGGGCACGCTCTCCAAGCTGAAGGGCAAGCACGATGCGCTGCCGCTCGAGGCGCGGCGCCGCATCCTCGAGAAGCAGGGCAAGGTGATCTTCGGCGTCGACATGGAGATCATCGACGACGACGGCGCCGCGCTGCCCTGGGACGCCAAGGCCTCGGGCAACCTGGTGGTGCGCGGGCCGTGGATCATCCGCAGCTACTTCCAGCGCAACGAGTCGCCGCTGGTGAAGGTCAACGGCCGCGAGTGGTTCCCCACCGGCGACGTGGCCGCGATCGACGCCGACGCCTACATGCAGATCACCGACCGCAGCAAGGACGTGATCAAGAGCGGCGGCGAGTGGATCAGCTCGATCGACCTGGAGAACATCGCCATGGGCCACCCCGCGGTGCTGGAGGCCGCGGCGATCGCCTGCCGCCACCCGAAGTGGGACGAGCGCCCGCTGCTGGTGGTGGTGAAGAAGGCCGGCGCGGAGCTGACGCGCGACCAGATGCTGGCTTTCTTCGACGGCAAGATCGCCAAGTGGCAGATCCCCGACGACGTCGTCTTCGCGCCGGAGATTCCGCACACCGCCACCGGCAAGATCCAGAAGCTCAAGCTGCGCGACATGTACAAGGACCACAAGCTGCCGGGGGCCTGAATCGCGCAAGGCTCACGCTTGTCTCCCCAGTGACATGGGCGTTCGGGGTAGTCCCTAAAACCCGAGGCGGGGGTGATCCGCTACCGTCCGAACGCTTTGTCCCAGCGCAGACAAACCTCACTTCCGGAGAGCTCCATGAACTTCAGAAAACATGTCCTCGGCACCGTCTGCGGTGTCATGCTCATGAGCGGCGCCGCCTGGGCGCAGAAGGGCGAGACCGTCAAGATCGCCTGGATCGACCCGCTGTCGGGCCCGTTCGCCAACATCGGCCAGAACAGCCTGAAGACCTTCCAGTTCATGGCCGAGAAGCTCAACGCCAACAACGCGGCCGGCGTGAAGTTCGAGATCGTCTCGTTCGACAACAAGCAGTCCCCCCAGGAAAGCCTGACGGTGCTCAAGGCGGCGATCGACCAGGGCCTCCGCTACGTCACGCAGGGCAACGGCTCGGGCTCCGCGGGAGCCCTTATCGACGCGATCAACAAGCACAACGAACGCAACCCGGGCAACGAGGTCGTCTTCCTCAACAATGCCGCCGTTGATCCCGATTTCACGAACAGCAAGTGCAGCTTCTGGCACTTCCGCTTCGACGCCGACACGTCCATGAAGATGGAGGCGCTGACCTCCTACATGAAGGACGAAAAGAGCGTCAAGAAGGTCTATCTGATCAACCAGAACTACTCGCATGGGCACCAGGTCGCCAAGTTCTTCAAGGAGGCGCTCTCGCGCAAGCGGCCCGACGTGCAGATCGTCGGCGAGGATCTGCACCCGATCGGCTCGGTGAAGGACTTCGCGCCCTACATCGCCAAGATCAAGGCGTCGGGCGCCGACAGCGTCGTGACCGGCAACTGGGGCACCGATCTGTCGCTGCTGATCAAGGCTGCCAAGGACGCCGGCCTCGAGTCGATGTTCTACACCTACTACGGCGGCGCCAACGGCACGCCGTCGGCCATCGGCCCCATGATGGAAGGCAAGGTGAAGTTCGTCTACGTCGGCCACAGCAACATCCCCGAGGTGTTCAAGCTGGAGGGCGAGTACAACGCCAAGTTCAAGGACGACCTCTCGCTGCTGACCACCATGCACGTGCTGCCGGCGCTGGCCGGCGGCATCGCCAAGGCCAAGAGCACCGATCCGGTGAAGGTCGCCTTCGCGATGGAGAACCTCACCGTCAAGAGCTTCTCGGGCGACGTGACGATCCGCGCCGCCGACCACCAGCTGCAGCAGCCGCTGTACATCGCCACCTGGAAGAAGATCTCCGACCCGAAGAAGCAGTGGAACGCCGAAGGCACCGGCTTCACCTGGGTGCAGGACAAGGTGTTCGAGCCCTACGTCTCGAGCACGCCGACCTCGTGCCAGATGAAGCGGCCGGGCGCCTGATCTCCTGAACCTCGACAGGCCCGCCGGAGCCGTCTCCCGCGGGCCTCGTCTTTCCTGTCGAGCGCATTCGGGGCGCCCTTGGACCAGTTCCTCATCAACCTGCTCAACGGCATCAGCTCCGGGCTGCTGCTGTTCATGCTCAGCTCGGGCCTCACGCTGATCTTCAGCATGATGGGTGTGCTGAACTTCGCGCACGCGAGCTTCTACATGCTCGGTGCCTACTTCGCCTATTCGCTCGCCGGCGTGGCGGGCTTCTGGGTGGCACTGGTGCTGGCGCCGCTGCTGGTGGGCGCGGCCGGCGCGGTATTCGAGCGCGCCGTGCTGCGCAAGGTGCACAAGTACGGCCACGTCGCCGAGCTGCTCGTCACCTTCGGCCTGTCCTACGTGCTCTACGAGCTGGTGCAGCTGATCTGGGGCCGCACCTCGGTGCCCTTCACGCCGCCCGAGGTGCTGCAGGGCACGGCCTTCACCTTCGTGCAGTCGTCGGCCGAATCGCTGCGCCTGGTGTGGGGCGTTGCGCCGCCGGAGATGTGCGCCAACGCGGGCGACGCGATCGTGCAGTGCACGCGCTTCCCGCTCAACCGCGCCTTCCTCGCCGCGGTGGCGATCCTGATGCTGATCGGCCTGTGGCTGATGCTCACGCGCACGCGCATCGGGCTGGTGATCCAGGCGGCGCTGTCGCACCCGGAGATGGTCGAGGCGCTGGGCCACAACGTGCCGCGCGTGTTCATGCTGGTATTCGGCGCCGGCTGCGCGATGGCCGGGCTGGCCGGCGTCACCGGCGGCATCACCTTCGTCACCGAGCCGAACATGTCCAACATCGGCCCGATCATCTTCGCGGTGATCGTGATCGGCGGCATGGGCTCGCTGCCCGGCGCCTTCGTCGGCTCGCTGCTGATCGGCATCCTGCAGACGCTGCCGCTGACGGTCGACCAGTCGCTGGTCAACCTCGGCGCGCAGTTCGGCTGGACCATCGCACCGAGCAGCCCGCTGTACCCCGTCGCCAAGATCACCCTGGCGCAGACCGCGCCCATCCTGCCCTACCTGCTGCTGGTGCTGATCCTGATCTTCCGCCCGCGCGGCTTGCTCGGCTCGCGCGAGGATTGATGCGATGGCGAGCAACGTCTACCACTTCAAGCCCTGGAATATCGGCCGCTGGCTGATCTGGAGCCTGTTCGCGCTGGTGCTGGCCGTCGCACCGCTGGCCTGGACCTCGAGCCTCGGCCAGACCATGCTGTCGCAGATCGGCGTCGCGATCATCGCCTGCCTGTCCTACAACATCCTGCTCGGGCAGGGCGGCATGCTCAGTTTCGGGCACGCGGTCTACACCGGGCTCGGCGCCTTCCTCGCCATCCATGCGCTCAACGCCGCCTCGGCCGGCACGCTGGCGATTCCGGTCAGCCTGATCCCGCTGGTCGGCGGCCTGGCCGGCCTGGTCGTCGCCGCGCTGCTCGGCTATGTGACGACGCGCAAGTCGGGCACCACCTTCGCGATGATCACGCTGGGCGTGGGCGAGCTGGTGTGGTCGATGTCGCTGATGCTGCCCGAGTTCTTCGGCGGCGAGGGCGGCATCTCCGGCAACCGCGTGGTCGGCAAGCCGGTGTGGGGCGTGAGCTTCGGGCCGCAGATCCAGCTCTACTACCTGATCGCGCTGTACTGCTTCGTCTGCACCGCGGTGATGTTCGCGCTGACGCGCACGCCGCTCGGCCGCATGCTCAACGCGGTGCGCGACAACCCCGAGCGCGTCGAATTCGTCGGCTACGACACCCGCCAGGTGCGCTGGCGCGCCTTCATGATCGCCGGCTTCTTCGCCGGCATCGCCGGCGGTCTCTCGGCGCTGAATTTCGAGATCGTCACCGCCGAAGTCGTCGGCGCGCAGCGCTCGGGCGCCTACCTGCTGTTCGTCTTCCTCGGCGGCGCGACCTTCTTCTTCGGCCCCATCATCGGCGCGGTGCTGATGGTGATCGGCATCGTGCTGCTGTCGGAGTGGACCAAGGCCTGGCTGTTCTACCTCGGGCTGATCTTCCTCTTCATGGTGATGTACGCGCCCGGCGGCGTGGCCAGCCTGATCATGATGAACCTGCGCGTGGCGGCCTTCGGCAAGCTGCGCCGCCTCTGGACGGCCTACCTCGCGCTCGGCGGCACCGGTGCGGCGCTGCTGCTGGGCGTGGCGGCGATGATCGAGATGGTCTACCACGTGCAGCTCAACGCCGCGCTCGGCCCGCAGATGAGCTTCCTCGGCGCGACGCTGGACACCGGCCGCGCCGACACCTGGGTCGGCGCCATCTTCGTCGTGCTCACCGGCGCCGGCCTGTTCGAGCTGGCGCGGCGCGTATTCGTGCACGAATGGGGCGAGACGCAGGCCGAGATCGAGAAGGAGATCAAGCGGAGGGAGGCGCTGTGAGCTTCGCCGTCGAACTCAAGGACGTCCGCAAGAGCTTCGGCAAGACCGAGATCATCCGCGGCGCCAGCCTGTCGGTGAAGCAGGGCGAGCGCGTGGCCATCATCGGGCCGAACGGTGCCGGCAAGTCGACGCTGTTCAACCTGATCTCGGGGCGCTTCCACGCCAGCAGCGGCGACATCCTCGTCAACGGCCAGTCCATCCTCGGCCGCAAGCCCTTCGAGATCAACCGCATGGGGCTGGCGCGCAGCTTCCAGGTCAGCAACCTGTTCACGCGCCTGAGCGTGTTCGAGAACATCCGCTGCGCGGTGCTGTGGTCGCGCGGCTACCGCTATTCGTTCTGGCGCTTCCTCGCCGAGGCGAGAGATGCCAACGACCGCACCGAAGAAGTGCTGAAGATGATCAAGCTCGACAAGCGGCGCGACGTGCTGGCGATGAACCTCACCTACGCCGAGCAGCGCGCGCTGGAGATCGGCATCACCATCGCCGGCGGCTCCGACGTGATCCTGCTCGACGAGCCCACCGCCGGCATGAGCCGCAGCGAGACGACGCGCTTCGTGCAGCTGATCCGCGAGGTCACCGAGGGCAAGACGCTGCTGACCGTCGAGCACGACATGGGCGTGGTGTTCGGCCTGGCCGATCGCATCGCGGTGCTGGTCTACGGCGAGGTGATCGCCTTCGACACGCCCGAGGCGGTGCGCGCCAACCCGCGCGTGCAGGAGGCCTACCTCGGCTCGGTGCTGGCCGAGGCGCAGGCGGCGGGGGCGGCGGTATGAGCTTGCTCACCGTGGAGAACCTGCACGCCTACTACGGCAAGAGCCATGTGCTGCATGGCGTGCACATGAACGTGCAGCCGGGCGAGATCGTCGCGCTGCTGGGGCGCAACGGCTCGGGGCGCTCGACCACGGCCAAGGCCATCATGGGCCTGGTCGACGCCACCGGCTCGGTGCGTTTGCGCGAGCAGGAACTGCTGGGCCGCAAGCCCTTCGAGATCGCCCACGTGGGCCTCGGCTACGTGCCGGAGAACCGCGACATCTTCCCCAAGCTCACGGTGCACCAGAACCTGATGCTGGGCGAGAAGCGCGGCGCGAAGAAGCCGCGCTGGAGCTTCGAGGACATGTATCGCCTGTTCCCGCGCCTGAAGGAGCGCCAGCACACGCCGGCCGGCGTGATGTCGGGCGGCGAGCAGCAGATGCTGACGCTGTGCCGCACGCTGATGGGCGACCCCGACCTGATCATGATCGACGAGCCCACCGAGGGCCTGGCGCCGAAGATCGTCGAGCTGGTGGCCGAATACCTGAAGGAGCTCAAGGAGCGCGGCATCTCCGTGCTGCTGATCGAGCAGAAGCTGACCATCGCGCTGGAGATCTCGCAGCGCTGCTACGTGATGGGCCACGGCAGCATCGTCTTCGAGGGCACGCCCGCCGAGCTGCGCGGCAATGCCTATATTCGCAAGGAGTGGCTGGAGGTCTGAACGCCTCCTGTCACGGCAGCGACAGGGCCCTTGACTTCGGCCACCCTAGAATCGAACGATCGTTCTATTCTGCCTTTCCCAGAGGAACCCGCATGACCGCCACCTACCAGACCCGCGGCGACGTCGCCGTCATCACGCTGGCCAACCCGCCGGTCAACGGCCTGGGCTACGAAACCCGCCTCGGCATCGTCAACGGCCTGGAGCAGGCGTTGAACGATGCGGCCGTGAAGGCCATCGTCGTCACCGGCGCCGGCAAGGCCTTCTCGGGCGGCGCCGACATCCGCGAATTCGGTTCGCCCAAGGCCGTTGCCGAGCCCAACCTGCTGTCGGTGATCCTGG
This sequence comes from Piscinibacter sp., assembly GCA_017983795.1. GTDB lineage: Bacteria > Pseudomonadota > Gammaproteobacteria > Burkholderiales > Burkholderiaceae_C > Piscinibacter. The sequence goes on along the minus strand of JAGOAS010000031.1, from coordinate 24,182 downwards.
CGCTGGAAGCCTCGAGCAAGCCCATCGTCGCCGCCATCCACAGCGTCGCCATGGGCGGCGGGCTGGAGCTGGCGCTCGGCTGCCACTACCGCGTGACGGCGCCGGGCGCGCAGATCGCCCTGCCCGAGGTGAAGATCGGCCTGATTCCCGGTGCCGGCGGCACGCAGCGCCTGCCGCGCGTGCTGGGCCTGGAGAACGCGCTGAACATGATCGTCAGCGGCGAACCCGTGGCGAGCGAGCTGCTCGCCAAGGCGCCGGGGCAGAAGCTGTTCGACAAGCTCATCGAGGGCGAGCTGATGGATGGCGCCATCGCCTTCGCGCGCGAGGTGGCGGACAAGCGCCCGCTGCCGCTGGTGCGCAAGCTCGAGGTCGAGCACCCGAATCCGCAGGCCTACCTGCAGTTCGCGCGCAACACCGTGGGCGCGATGGCGAAGAACTTCCCGGCGCCGCCCAAGTGCGTCGATGCAGTGGCCGCCTCGACGACGATGAAGTTCGACGCCGGCATGAAGTACGAGCGCGAGATCTTCACCGCGCTGATGTTCACGCCCGAGTGCAAGGCGCTGCGCCACGCCTTCATGGCCGAGCGCGCCACCACCAAGATCCCCGACGTGCCGGCCGACACGCCGGTGCGCGACGTGAAGAAGCTCGCCGTGATCGGCGCCGGCACCATGGGCGGCGGCATCGCGATGAACTTCCTCAACGCTGGTCTTTCCGTGGTGATGCTGGAGATGAAGCAGGAGGCGCTGGATCGCGGCGTCGCCACCATCCGCAAGAACTACGAGGCGCAGGTCAAGAAGGGCAAGCTGAAGCAGGACAAGTACGAGCAGCGCATGGCGCTCTTGAGCACCACGCTGAACTACGCCGACCTGAAGGATGCCGACATGGTCATCGAGGCCGTGTTCGAGGACATGGCCGTCAAGGAGCAGGTCTTCAAGACGCTCGACGAGGTGATGAAGTCCGGCGCGATCCTCGCCAGCAACACCTCGACGCTGGACGTGAACCAAATCGCAAACTTCACGAAACGCCCGCAAGACGTGATCGGCACGCACTTCTTCAGCCCGGCCAACGTGATGAAGCTGCTCGAGGTGGTGCGCGGCGAGAAGACCGCGAAAGACGTGCTCGCCACCGTGATGGCGCTGGGCAAGAAGATCAAGAAGACCTGCGTGGTCTCGGGCGTGTGCGACGGCTTCATCGGCAACCGCATGATCGAGCAGTACTCGCGCCAGGCCGGCTTCTTGCTGGAAGAGGGCTGCACGCCGGCGCAGGTGGACAAGGCGGTCGAGAAGTTCGGCTTCGCGATGGGCCCGTTCCGCATGGGCGACCTGGCCGGCAACGACGTGGGCTGGTACATCCGCAAGCGCCGCTATCTCGAGAAGCCGAACCTGCGCTACTCGAAGACCGCCGACCTGCTGTGCGAGATGGGCCGCTTCGGCCAGAAGACGGGCGCCGGCTGGTACGACTACGTGGCCGGCAAGCGCGACGCGATCCCGTCCAAGCTGGTGGAAGACATGATCGCCAAGCACCGCACCGAGCTCGGCATCACGCCGCGCAAGATCTCCGACGAGGAGATCGTGCAGCGCCTGGTGTTCGCGCTGGTCAACGAGGGCGCGCGCATCGTCGAGGAAGGCATCGCGCTGCGGGCGTCGGACATCGACATGGTCTACCTCACCGGCTACGGCTTCCCGCTGTTCCGCGGCGGGCCGATGAACTACGCCGACACCGTGGGCCTGTTCAACGTCGTGCAGGCGATGAAGCGCTTCGCCAAGAACCCGAACGACGATGCGAACTTCTGGCAGCCCGCACCGCTGCTCGCCAAGCTCGCCGCCGAAGGCCGCACGTTCAGCTGAGTATCCGAAGGACACCGATCATGACCAACGCCGTCATCGTCTCCACCGCACGCACGCCGCTGGCCAAGAGCTGGAAGGGCGCCTTCAACATGACCCACGGCGCCACGCTGGGCGGGCACGCCGTCAAGGCGGCCGTCGAGCGCGCCGGCATCGCGCCGGCCGAGGTGGACGACGTCATCATGGGCTGCGCGAATCCCGAAGGCGCCACCGGCGCCAACATCGCGCGCCAGATCGCGCTGCGCGCCGGCCTGCCCATCACCACCAGCGGCCTGACGATCAACCGCTTCTGCTCCAGCGGCCTGCAGACCATCGCGCTGGCCGCGCAGCGCATCATCGCCGGCGAGGGCGATATCTATGCTGCCGGCGGCGTGGAGAGCATCTCCTGCGTGCAGAACGAGATGAACAAGCACATGCTGGCCGACCCCTGGCTGGTGCAGCACAAGCCCGAGATCTACTGGAGCATGCTGCAGACCGCCGAGCAGGTGGCCAAGCGCTACAACATCTCGCGCGAGCGCATGGACCAGTACGGCGCGGCCAGCCAGCAGAAGGCCTGCGCGGCGCAGGAAGCCGGCAAGTTCAAGGACGAGATCGCGCCCATCACGGTGACGGCCGGTGTGGCCGATGCGCAGCTCGGCCTGCGAACCAAGGAAGTGACGGTCAGCGCCGACGAAGGCCTGCGCGCCGGCACCACCTACGAGAGCATCAAGGACATCCGCCCGGCTATGCCCGGCGGCGTGATCTCGGCCGGCAACGCCAGCCAGTTCAGCGACGGCGCCGGCGCCTGCATCGTGATGAACGAGAAGGTGGCGCAGCAGAAGGGCCTGAAGCCGCTCGGTCGCTTCCTCGGCTTCGCGGTGGCCGGCTGCGAGCCCGACGAGATGGGCATCGGCCCGGTATTCGCCGTGCCCAAGGTGCTCAAGCGCCTGGGCCTGACGGTGGCCGACATCGACCTGTGGGAACTCAACGAGGCCTTCGCCGTGCAGGTGCTGTACTGCGCCGACACGCTGGGCATCCCGATGGACCGGCTCAACGTCAACGGCGGCGCCATCGCGGTGGGCCACCCCTACGGCGTGAGCGGCCAGCGCCTCACCGGCCACGCGCTCATCGAGGGCAAGCGGCGCGGCGCCAAGCGTGTCGTCGTGACCATGTGCATCGGCGGCGGCATGGGCGCGGCGGGTGTGTTCGAGGTGCTGTGAGTTACCGCCGCACCGCCGACTTCCTGCTCCACGACTGGTTGAACGTCGCCGCGCTGCAGCAGCGCGCGCGCTTCGCCGAGCACAACCGCGAGACCTTCGACGCGGTGCTCGACATGTGCGAGAAGCTCGCCGCCGACAAGTTTGCGCCGGTGAATCGCATCGTCGATACCGAGGAGCCCTGGTTCGACGGCGAGAAGGTCCACGTGCCCGGGGCGGCGGTGGCCGCGGCGCGCGCCTATGCCGAGTCGGGCATGCTGGCCGCGGCGCAGGACTACGAGATGGGCGGCATGCAGCTGCCCTGCGTGGTCGAGATGGCGGCGCACGCCTTCTTCTCCAAGGCCGGCATCGGCGTCGGCGGCGCGGGCATGCTCACCAGCGGCAACGCCAACCTGCTGATGGCGCACGGCAGCGAACGGCAGCGCGAGGTGTTCGCCAGGAACGAATTCGCCGGACGCTTCTTCGGCACCATGTGCCTGTCGGAGCCGCAGGCCGGCTCCAGCCTGTCGGACATCGTCACGCGCGCCGTGCCGGACGGCGCGGGTGCCGAGAGTGATCCGCTCGGTCCGCGCTACCGCCTGCGCGGCAACAAGATGTGGATCAGCAACGGTGAGCACGAGCTGGCCGAGAACATCGTGCACCTGGTGCTGGCGAAGATTCCGGGGCCGGACGGCAAGCTGGTGCCGGGCACGCGCGGCATCTCGCTGTTCATCGTGCCGAAGAAGCTGGTCGACACCGAAGGCCGCCTCACCGGCGAGCGCAACGACGTGGCACTCGCCGGCTTGAACCACAAGCTCGGCTACCGCGGCATCCCCAACACGCTCCTGAACTTCGGCGAGGGCAAGTACCCGGTGCGCGGCGGCGCGGGTGCGATCGGCTACCTGGTCGGCAAGCCCGGCGAAGGCCTGCGCTGCATGTTCCACATGATGAACGAGGCGCGCATCGCGGTGGGCCTGGGCGCAACCATGCTGGGTTATGCCGGCTACGAGGCCAGCCTCGATTACGCGCGCAACCGCCCGCAGGGCCGCGCGATGGGGCCCTCGGGCAAGGATCCGGCGCAGCCGCAGATTCCCATCATCCGCCACGCCGACGTGCGCCGCATGCTGCTGGCGCAGAAGAGCTGGTGCGAGGGCGCGCTGGCACTCGAGCTCTATTGCGCGCGCCTGGTCGACGAACTGCACACCGGCGCGCCCGAGGCCGCGGCCGAGGCAGGGCTGCTGCTGGAGATGCTCACGCCCATCGCCAAGAGCTGGCCGAGCGAGTGGTGCCTGGAGGCGAACTCGCTGGCGATCCAGGTGCACGGCGGCTACGGCTACACGCGCGATTTCCCGGTCGAGCAGTACTGGCGCGACAACCGCCTCAACATGATCCACGAGGGCACGCACGGCATCCAGGCGCTGGATCTGCTCGGCCGCAAGGTGGTGATGGACGGCGGCAAGGGCCTGCAGCTGCTGGCCGGCACGATCAACGCGACGATCCAGCGCGCGCTGGCCGTGCCGGAGCTGGCAGTCTTCGCCAACGAGCTGGCCGCGGCGCTCGCCGAAGTCGGCCGCGCCACCAAGGCCGCCTGGGCGACCGGCGTGGCCGAGGAGGCGCTGGCTAACGCCGTGCCCTATCTGCAGGCCTTCGGCCACACGGTGATCGCCTGGATCTGGCTCGACGTGGCGCTGTGCGCGCACGCGAAGCTGGGGCAGGGCGCTGCGGCCGACGATGAGGCGGCGCTGCGCGGCAAGCTCGCCGCCTGCCGCTTCTTCTACCGCCACGATCTGCCCAAGGTTGCGGCCTGGCTGCAGGTGGTGGCCTCGCGCGACGACACCTGCCGCACGATGGCGGAAGAGGGGTTCTGAACCATGCGCGCACTGCAGTCCTTGCTGCTCGTCGCTGCACTGCTGTTCGCGCGAACGGCCGCGGCGCAGGTCTACGAATTCCCGCACTACGACGATGCGGCCCAGGTGCGCGCCGACTGCGATCGCCTGCTGGCCGACCTGAAGCAGCGCGAGCGCGCCATCGCGGCGCTGCCCGAGCGTGGCGGCGAGGTGCTGGCCGCGCTCGACGCGCTCAACCAGCGCGTCGAAGACCTGATGGGCCCGCTGTCGGTGGTGCCCGCCGTGCATCCGGCCAAGGCGGTGCGTGATGCGGCCGAGGCCTGCGATCTGGCCTACCAGCGCTTCAACAACGCCTTCCTGCAGAACGCCAAGGTCTACGCGCGCCTGAAGCAGGCCGCGGTGGCCGACGACATCGACCGCCGCCTGCAGCGCGAGGAGCTCGATCTCTTCGAGGATTCGGGCGTCGCGCTCGCGCCGGCGGCGCGCGCGCGCGCGCAGCGTCTCAACGCCGAGCTGACCAAGCTCACGCAGGATTTCGAGCGCCGCGTGCGCGAGAACCACGACACGGTGGCTTTCACCGAAGCCGAGCTGGAGGGCGTGCCGGCCAACGTCTGGCGCAACGCCAAGCGCGATGCGCACGGCCGCGTCGTGCTGGGCCTGGACTACCCGAGCGCCGACCCGGTGATCGAGCGCGCCGTGCAGGAGCGCACGCGCGAACGCATGTGGCGGGCCACCATGCGCCTGGGCGGCGAAGCCAACCTGACGACGCTGCAGCGCATCGCGCAGCGGCGCCACGAGTACGCGGCGCTGTTCGGCTTCGGTTCCTATGCCGACTTCGTGATGCGGCGCCGCATGGTCAAGAACGAGGCCGAGGCATCGAGCTTCCTCGATTCGGTGGCCGCGGCCGTGAGCGAGCGCGAGCGCGCCGACCTGGCCGTGCTGCGCGAAGCCAAGGCGCAGGCCACGGGGCAGGCGTTGGCGGCCACCACGCTGCAGCGCTGGGACCTGGCCTACTTCACCGAGCGCGTGCGCCAGCAGCGCTACGCGGTCGACCAGGAAGCCTTCCGCGCCTACTTCCCGCCGCAGCGCAGCCTGGAATTCGTGTTCGCCGTGGCGCAGCGCCTGTTCGGCGTGCGCTTCGAGGCGCTGACGCAGACGCTGTGGCACGAGCAGGCCCAGGCCTATGCGGTGCGTGATGGCAACGGCGCGCTGCTGGGCACGCTGTTCGTCGATCTGTTCCCGCGCCCCGACAAGTACAACCACGCCGCGGTCTGGTCGTTCCGCAACGTGGCCACCAAGAGCGGCCGGTTGCCGGCGGCGGCGCTGGTCACCAACTTCGACCGCCAGGGCCTCACGCTCTCCGAGCTCGAGACGCTGCTGCACGAGTTCGGCCATGCGCTGCACGCGCTGCTCTCCGCCACGCGCTATTCGATCGAAGGCGGCACCAACGTGCAGCTCGATTTTGCCGAGGCGCCTTCGCAGATGCTGGAAGACTGGGTCTACGACCCGGCCGTGCTGGCGCTGTTCCAGCAGCTGTGCGCCGAGTGCAAGCCGGTGCCGCGCGAGATGATCGAACGCGCCCAGCGCGCGCGCCACTTCGGCAAGGGCCTGTTCTTCGCGCGCCAGCTGGTGTATGCGCGCTACGACCTGGCGCTGCACGGCAAACGCGTCGAGGCGCCGCTCGCGCTGTGGTCGCGCATGGAGCGCGCCACACCGCTGGGCCACGTGCCGGGCTCGATCATGCCGGCGGGCTTCGGCCACCTCGCCAGCGGCTACGGCGCCGGCTACTACGGCTACCTGTGGAGCCTGGTGGTGGCCGAAGACCTGCGCACCGCCTTCGCCGCCGACAGGCTAGCTGCCGCGGTCGGCCGGCGCTACCGCGACAGCGTGCTGGCCAACGGCGGCCAGGTCGCGCCCGAGGAACTGGTGCAGCGCTTCCTCGGCCGGCCGGGCTCGCGCGAGGCCTTCTTCCGCAGCCTCGCCATCGAGTGACCGACACGACAAGGACGATTCCAGGAGACCGACCACCATGAGCACCACTATCCAGAAACTCTTCGACCTCAGCGGCCAGACCGCGCTGGTCACCGGCGGCTCGCGCGGCCTCGGCCTGCAGATCGCCGAGGCGCTGGGCGAAGCCGGCGCGAAGATCTTCTTCACCTCGCGCAAGGCGGCCGATCTGGAAGAAGCCGCCGCGCAGCTGCAGGCCAAGGGCATCGACGCGCGCTGGGTGGCGGCCGACGTGAGCCAGCCCGCCGAGGTGGAGCGCGTGGCGAGCGAGGCGCTGCAGCGCCTGGGCGACATCGACATCCTCGTCAACAACGCCGGCGCCACCTGGGGCGCGCCGGCCGAGGACTATCCGCTGGAAGCCTGGGACAAGGTGATGAACCTGAACATCCGCAGCATCTTCCTGATGAGCCAGCAGATCGGCAAGCGCAGCATGATCCCGCGCAAGCGCGGGCGCATCATCAACGTCGCCTCGATCGCGGGCCTGAGCGGCTCGGGCGACGTCGAGTTCATCGCCTACGGCACCAGCAAGGGCGCGGTGGTCAACTTCACGCGCACGCTGGCCGGCGAGTGGGGCGAGCACGGCATCACCGTCAACGCGCTGGCGCCGGGCTTCTTCCCGAGCAAGATGACCAAGGGCACGATCGAACGCTTCGGTGCCGACAAGATGGCGAGGGCCGCGCCGCTGCGCCGCATCGGCGACGACGACGACCTCAAGGGCGCGGCGCTGCTGTTCGCCTCCGCCGCGGGCAAGCACATCACCGGGCAGATCCTGGCCATCGACGGCGGCGTCAGCGCCGTGCACCACGGCGGATGAAACGCGCATGAAGTTCCTCGCCACCATCCCCTTCGTCGACCTGATCGGCATGGAGCTGGTCGCGTGCGAGGCCGGTGCGGCCGAGATCGCGCTGACGCTGCGCGAGGATCTCACCAACTCCTGGAGCGTGGCGCACGGCGGCGTGACCATGACGCTGCTCGACGTGGTGATGGCGCACGCCGCGCGCAGCCCCAACCAGAGCGGCCATGCCGAATCGCCCGGCGTGGTGACCATCGAGATGAAGACCAGCTTCCTGCGCGCCGGCCTGGGCCGGCTGACGGCGCATGGAAAGCTGCTGCACCGCAGCGCCTCGATGGCCTTCACCGAGGGCTCGGTGTTCGACGAGAAGGGCGAACTGGTGGCGCATGCCACCGGCACCTTCAAGTACATGAAAGGCCTGCCCGCGGGCGGGCGGCGCATCCAGAGGCTGAACGCTTCCGACTGAAAGGACGACGCGATGGCGACGATCAACAAGCAATGGCTGCTGGCCTCGCGCCCGGCCGCCGAAGCGACGACGGGCAACTTCCGCCTGGTGGAGACGCCCGTGCCGGCACTGGCCGAGGGCCAGGTGCTGGTGCGCCACCACTACCTCTCGCTCGACCCCTACATGCGCATGCGCATGAACGACACCAAGAGCTACGCCGCGCCGCAGCCGCTGAATGCGGTGATGATCGGCGGCACGGTGGGCGAGGTGGTCGATTCGAAGCACCCGAAGTTCGCCGCCGGCGACAAGGTGGTCGGCATGGGCGGCTGGCAGCAGTACGGCGTGGTCGACGGCAACGCACCCGGTTTGCTGCGCAAGGTCGACACCACGCACGTGCCGCTCTCGGCCTACCTGGGCGCGGTCGGCATGCCGGGCGTGACGGCCTGGTACGGCCTCGTGAAGCTGTGCAGCCCGAAAGCCGGCGAGACCATCGTCGTCAGCGCCGCCAGCGGCGCGGTGGGCAGCGCGGTGGGCCAGCTCGCCAAGGTGCGCGGCTGCCGCGCGGTGGGCATCGCCGGCGGCGCCGACAAGTGCCGCTACGTGGTCGAGGAGCTGGGCTTCGATGCCTGCGTCGACTACAAGCAGCACAAGGATCTGAAGTCCTTGGAAGCCGCGCTGGCCGAGGCGGCGCCGAACGGCATCGACGGCAACTTCGAGAACGTCGGCGGCATGGTGCTCGACGCCGTGCTGCGCCGCATGAACGCCTTCGGCCGCATGGCGCTGTGCGGCATGATCAGCGGCTACGACGGCGCGCCGATTCCGCTGTCGGATCCGTCGCTGATCCTCAAGTCGCGGCTGCGCCTGGAAGGCTTCATCGTCAGCGAGCACATGGAGCTCTGGCCCGAGGCGCTGAAGGAACTCGGCATGCTGGTGGCGACGGGCAAGCTCAAATACCGCGAGACCATCGCGCCGCGCATCGAAGACGCGCCGGAGGCCTTCCTCGGCCTGCTCAAGGGCAGAAACTTCGGCAAGCAGCTGGTGAAGCTGCTCTGACGACGACTCACGCAGCGCCCGCCATGCACGCCTTCATCCTGCACCACTACGCCAACTCGCCGTTCTCGGAGAAGGTGCGGCTCGTCTTCGGCGCCAAGGGCATGGCCTGGCAGTCGGTGCACGTGCCCAGCGTGATGCCCAAGCCCGACGTGCTGGCGCTCACCGGCGGCTACCGCCGCACGCCCTTCCTGCAGCGCGGCGCCGATGTGTGGTGCGATACCGCGCTGATCGCCCGCGTGCTCGATCGCGCCCAGCCCGAGCCGCCGCTCTACCCGGCGGGCCAGGCCGGCGCGGCGCGGCTGCTCGCGCAATGGGCCGACAGCACGCTGTTCTGGGCGGTGATTCCCTACACGCTGCAGCCGCAGGGCCTGACGCATGTGATGGCTGGCGTGCCGCCCGAGGGCCTGAAGGCCTTCGCCGCCGACCGCGCACCCTTCACCGCCGGCATGGTGCGGCCGACGCCGGCCGATGCCACCGTGGCCCTTGCCACCTACCTCGGCTGGCTGGAGGAACAGCTCGCCGACGGCCGCGAATTCCTGTGCGGCGCGCGCGTGAGCATCGCCGACTTCGCGGTGGCGCACTGCGTCTGGTTCGTGCAGCTCGCGCCGCCGATGACGGCGATCTTCGATGCGCATCCGCGCCTGCGCGCCTGGTACGCGCGCGTGAGCGCCTTCGGCCACGGCACGCCCACCACCATGACCAGCCGCGACGCGGTGGCACTGGCGGCGGCGACGACATCGCACGAGCCCTGCCGCATCGAGCCCGGCCTGGGCTTCGAGGCCGGCGAGGCCGTCACCGTGATGCCCACCGACTACGGCCGCGATCCGGTGGCCGGCACGCTGGTCGGCCTGGATGCCGACGAGGTGGTGATCCGCCGCCGCGACGAACGCGCCGGCACGCTGCACGTGCACTTCCCCCGCCTCGGCTTCCAGATTCGAAAGGACAAGAGCTCATGAAGAACTTCCAGGGCCGCACCGCGGTCATCACCGGCGCGGGCTCGGGTTTCGGCCTGGAACTCTCGCGCCTGGCTGCCGCGGCGGGCATGAACCTCGTGATGGCCGACGTGCAGCCCGATGCGCTGGACCGCGCCGTGAGCGAGATCCGCGCGAGCCTCATCCCGGGTGCCGAGGTGCTGGGCTTCCGCCTCGACGTGGCCAAGGCCGCCGAGGTGGAGGCCATGGGCGAGGCGACGCGCGCGCGCTTCGGCGCGCCGCACCTGGTCTTCAACAACGCCGGCGTCGGCGCGGGCGGGCTGATCTGGGAGCACACGCTGAAGGACTGGGAGTGGGTCATCGGCGTCAACCTGATGGGCGTGGCGCATGGCGTGCGCGTCTTCACGCCGATGATGCTGGAGGCGGCGAAGGCCGACCCGTCCTACGAGGGCCACATCGTCAACACCGCCTCGATGGCCGGCATGGTCAACATGCCCAACATGGGCGTCTACAACGTCACCAAGCATGCGGTGGTGTCGCTCAGCGAGACGCTGTACCAGGATCTGTGCCTGGTCACCGACCAGATCGGGGCCTCGGTGCTGTGCCCGTATTTCGTGCCCACCGGCATCCACGCCAGCCACCGCAACCGGCCGGCCGACATGCAGCAGGGCGGCAAGCCGACGCGCAGCCAGCTGATCGCGCAGGCGATGACCGACAAGGCGGTCGGCAGCGGCAAGGTCACGGCCGCGCAGGTGGCGCAATTCGTGATGGACGCGGTGCGCGAGAAGCGCTTCTACGTCTACAGCCACCCGAAGTCGCTCGGCATCGTGCAGACGCGCATCGAGGACATCATGCTGGCGCGCAACCCGAGCGACCCGTTCGCCGCCAAGCCGGAGATCGGCGCCGAGCTTCGCAAGGCGCTGCGCGCGCCGCAGTGAAGGCGACGCAGGGCGTGCTGCCGGCCGTGGTGGTCGGCGGCGGGCCGGCCGGGCTGATGGCCGCCGAGGCGCTGGCCGCGGCCGGCGTGGCCGTCGATCTCTACGACGCCATGCCCTCGGTGGGGCGCAAGTTCCTGCTCGCCGGCAAGGGCGGGCTGAATCTCACGCACAGCGAACCCATGGCGGCGTTCGTCGCGCGCTACGGCGCGGCGAGCGAGCGTGTGGCGCGCTGGCTGGCCGTGCTCGGGCCGCAGCAGCTGCGCGAGTGGGCCAAGGGGCTGGGCATAGACACCTTCGTCGGCAGCTCGGGACGCATCTTCCCCACCGACATGAAGGCCGCGCCGCTGCTGCGCGCCTGGCTGCAGCGGCTGCGCGCGCGCGGCGTGCGGCTGCACATGCGGCATCGCTGGATCGGCTGGGGCGAGGGCGAGGAGGGCGTGCATGCGCTGCGCTTCGCCACGCCGTCCGGCGAGATCGTCGTGCAAGCACGCAGCGTGGTGCTGGCCCTGGGCGGCGCGAGCTGGGCGCGGCTCGGCTCCGATGGCGCCTGGCTGCCCTGGCTGGCCGAGCGCGGCGTGGCCATCGCGCCGCTGCAACCCTCCAACTGCGGTTTCGATGTCGAGCGCTGGAGCGAGCATCTGCGCACACGCTTCGCCGGCGCGCCGCTGAAGAACGTGGCGCTGCGCATCGGCAGCTTCGCGCAGCGCGGCGAGTTCGTGCTGACCGAGACCGGCATCGAGGGCAGCCTGGTCTACGCGGCGTCTTCGTTGCTGCGCGACGCCATCGCCGCGCAAGGCCGAGCCGTGGCCGAGATCGACCTGCTGCCCGAGCGCAGCACGGCCTTCGTATTCGACGAAGTGATGCGCCCGCGCGGCTCGCGTTCGATGTCCACGCACCTGAAGAGCCGCCTCGGGCTCGACGGCGCCAAGGCCGCGCTGCTGCACGAGCTGCTGCCACGCGAGCGCTTCGCCGATGCCGCCGCGCTGGCCGCGGCGATCAAGGCCTTGACTATCACGCTGGTGAAGGCGCGGCCCATCGACGAGGCCATCAGCAGCGCCGGCGGCGTGCTTCTGGCCGAGCTCGACGAGGCCTGCATGCTGAAGCGAATGCCCGGCCTCTTCTGCGCCGGCGAGATGCTCGACTGGGAAGCGCCGACCGGTGGCTATCTGCTCACCGCTTGTTTCGCCTCCGGACGGCGGGCCGGCGAGGGGGCGGTGGCATACTGCGCCGCTTCGTGAATCCGCCCCCTGCGGGGCTGTCGGTCTTGGACAAGATTCTTCTGCAGATTGCCGCCGAGCTGAAGGTTCGGCCCGCCCAGGTGAACGCAGCCGTCGAGCTGCTCGACGGTGGAGCGACCGTCCCCTTCATCGCACGCTACCGCAAGGAGGCCACCGACGGCCTCGACGACATCCAGCTGCGCGAACTCGAGGCGCGCCTGGCCTACCTGCGCGAGCTGGAGGAGCGCCGCGCCGCGGTGCTCAAGAGCATCGATGAGCAAGGCAAGCTGACGCCCGAGCTGCGCGCCGCCATCGAGGCCGCGCCGACCAAGCAGGAGCTCGAAGACCTCTACCTGCCCTACAAGCCCAAGCGCCGCACCAAAGGCATGATCGCCCGCGAGGCAGGGCTGGAGCCGCTGGCCGACAAGCTGTTCGCCGATCCGTCGCTCGATCCGCTCACGGAAGCCGTTAGCTTCGTCAATGCCGATGCCGGCTTCGCCGACGCGCATGCGGTGCTCGACGGCGTGCGCGATCTGCTCTCCGAGCGCTGGGCCGAAGACGCCGTGCTGGTGGGCAAGCTGCGCGAGTGGCTGTGGGCCGAGGGCCTGTTCAAGAGCCGGCTGATGGACGGCAAGGACGTCAACAACCCCGACGTCGCCAAGTTCCGCGACTACTTCGATTATGCCGAGCCCATCCGCACCGTGCCCTCGCACCGCGCGCTGGCGGTATTCCGCGGCCGCACGCAGGAGTTTCTCGACGCCAAGCTGGTGCTCGACGAGGAAGTGGTGCCCGGGCAGCCGACGCTGGCCGAGGGCCGCATCGCCGCGCACCTGGGGTGGCGTCACAGCAAGCGTGCCGGCGACGAGCTGATCCGCAAGACCGTGGCCTGGACCTGGAAGGTGAAGCTCAGCCTCAGCCTGGAGCGCGACCTGTTCTCGCGTCTGCGCGAAGAAGCGGAGAAAGTCGCCATCAAGGTCTTCGCCGAGAACCTGCGTGACCTGCTGCTGGCCGCGCCGGCCGGCCCGCGCGTCGTGCTGGGCCTGGACCCCGGCATCCGCACCGGCTGCAAGGTGGCGGTGGTCGATGCGACGGGCAAGGTGCTGGACACGAACACCGTCTACCCGCACGAACCGCGCAACGACTGGGAAGGTTCGCTGCACACGCTGGGCCGCCTGGTGGCCACGCACGGCGTCAACCTGATCGCCATCGGCAACGGCACCGCCAGCCGCGAGACCGACAAGCTCGCCGCCGATCTCATCAAGCGCATCCACGCGATGGCGCCGGAGGCGAAGATCGAGAAGATCGTCGTCAGCGAAGCCGGCGCCTCGGTGTATTCGGCCAGCGAGTTCGCCAGCAAGGAACTGCCCGAGCTCGACGTCAGCCTGCGCGGCGCGGTGAGCATCGCGCGGCGCCTGCAGGACCCGCTCGCGGAACTCGTGAAGATCGAGCCCAAGAGCATCGGCGTGGGCCAGTACCAGCACGACGTCAACCAGAGCGAGCTGGCCAAGAGCCTGGACGCCATCGTCGAAGACTGCGTCAACTCGGTGGGCGTGGATCTGAATACGGCTTCCGCGCCGCTGCTGTCGCGCGTCTCCGGCCTGTCGGGCGCGGTGGCGGCGAGCATCGTGCGCTGGCGCGATGCCAACGGCGCCTTCCGCAGCCGCCAGCAGCTGCTCGACGTGAGCGGCCTGGGCGCCAAGACCTTCGAGCAGTGCGCCGGCTTCCTGCGCATCCGTGCGGGCGACAACCCGCTCGACCAGAGCGGTGTGCACCCCGAGACCTATCCGGTGGTCGAGCGCATGCTGGCCCAGGTGGCCAAGCCGATCGGCGAGGTGATGGGGCGCAGCGACGTGATCCGCAGCCTCAAGCCCGAAGCCTTCACCGACGAGAAGTTCGGTGCCATCACCGTCCGCGACATCCTCGCCGAGCTGGAGAAGCCCGGCCGCGACCCGCGCCCCGACTTCAAGGTGGCGCGCTTCAACGACGGCGTCGAGGACATCAAGGACCTGCAGCCCGGCATGACGCTGGAAGGCACGGTCAGCAACGTCGCGCAGTTCGGCGCCTTCGTCGACCTGGGCGTGCACCAGGACGGCCTGGTGCACGTGAGCCAGCTGTCGAACAAGTTCGTCAACGACGCGCGCGAGGTGGTGAAGACCGGCGACATCGTCAAGGTCAAGGTGCTGGAGGTCGACCTGGCGCGCAAGCGCATCTCGCTGACCATGAAGCTCGATGCGAAGCCGCTGGCCAAGGGCGAGCGCGGCGACAACAGCTACCGGCCGGCGGGGCGCGGCGAGCGGCCGGCAGCGGGGCGGGGCGGGGTGCAGCCGCAGGGGCAATCGGCGATGGCGGCGGCCTTCGCCAAGCTGCAGGGGCGCGGCTGAGCGCAGCGGGCTTCGCTGCGCCGAGGAGCCATGCAAGCCCTGCAGATCCACGCCGGCGCACGCGCGCTGCGGCATCTGCGCGAGCGCGGCCTGACGCCGCCCGACGTTCGCGTGATTCCCGCTGCAGCGGGCGGCCCGAAAGGGCTGGTGCTCAACCCGCTCGACCGTTTCGTCTTCGGCCGCTGGCTGGCCGGCAGCGCGCAGACCGTGCACCTGCTCGGCGCCTCGATCGGCGCGTGGCGCATGGCCAGCGCCTGTGCGCGCGACGCCGACGCGGCCTTCGCGCAGATGGCCGCCGACTACATCGCGCAGAGCTACGAGCACGAGCCCGGCAAGGCGCCCAAGGCCGCGCACGTCAGCGAGGTGTTCGGCGCCAAGCTCAGCGAGCGTTTCGCCGGCCGTGAGGCCGAACTGCTCGGCCACCCGCGCTACCGGCTGCACGTATTCGCCAGCCGCGGCCGCCACCTGCTGCGCCGCGAGGGCCGGCTGCGCACGCCGCTGGGCTACCTCGGCGCCTTCGCCACCAATGCGCTGAGCCGCAAGGCCATGGGCGGCTGGCTCGAGCGGGTGATCTTCTCCGACCCGCGCGATGCGCTGCCGCTGCACCTGCGCGACTTCCGCACCCACGTCGTGCCGCTCACGGCCGCCAACCTGCAGCCCAGCATCCTGGCGAGTTGCTCGATTCCGTTCTGGCTGCAGGCCGTGCACGACATCCCGGGCGCGCCGCGCGGTGCGTACTGGGACGGCGGCATCACCGACTACCACCTGCACCTCGACTACGCCTCGATGGGCGAGGGCCTGGTGCTCTATCCGCATTTCCAGAAGACCGTGATCCCGGGCTGGCTGGACAAGGCCCTGCGCCACCGCCATCGCGCCACCGCGCACCTGGACAACGTGATCGTGCTCTCGCCGCGCGCGGAGTGGATCGCGACCCTGCCCAACGCCAAGCTGCCCGACCGCGGCGACTTCCAGCACTACGGCGACGACCTGGGCTCGCGCATGGCGGCGTGGTCGCACGCGGTGGCCGAGAGCGCGCGGCTGGCCGACGAGTTCGCAGCCTGGCTCGAGTCGCCCGGCCGCATCGAGGTGCAGCCGCTGGCCTGAACTACAATCGCGGCTTCGATCACCCGAACAAGAGCGAGAAAGGCATGACGGTTATGACACCGCGGACTACGCGCTGGGCCGAGAAGGTCTAGCGGAGCTGCGCGCGTCGATCTTCGTCTCTCGTCACTTGTTCAAGGGAAGGCGCGGCATGGTCCGCGCCTTTTTGCTTTTCCGGAGTCCAGCATGGTTTCGATTCAGTTGCCCGACGGTTCGCGCCGCGAGTTTCCCGGCCCGGTGACGGTGGCCGAGGTGGCCGCCTCCATCGGCCCGGGCCTGGCCAAGGCGGCGCTCGCCGGCCGCGTGGGGCAGGGGGATGCGGCGCGCGTGGTCGACACGAGCTTCCGCATGGAGGCCGACACGGCGCTGGCGATCCTGACCGACAAGGACGCCGACGGCCTGGAGGTGATCCGCCACTCGACGGCGCACCTGCTGGCCTATGCGGTGAAGGAGTTGTTCCCGGACGCGCAGGTGACCATCGGCCCGGTGATCGAGAACGGCTTCTACTACGACTTCTCCTACAAGCGCCCCTTCACGCCGGAGGACCTGGCGGCGATCGAAGCCAAGATGGCCGAGCTGGCCAAGCGCGACGAGCCGGTGGTGCGCCGCGTGCTGCCGCGCGACGAGGCGGTGGCCTATTTCAAGGGCCTGGGTGAGCACTACAAGGCCGAGATCATCTCGAGCATCCCTCAGGGCGAGGACGTATCGCTCTACCGCGAAGGGAAGTTCGAGGATCTGTGCCGCGGCCCGCACGTGCCCTCCACGGGCAAGCTCAAGCACTTCAAGCTGATGAAGGTGGCCGGCGCCTACTGGCGCGGCGACCATCGCAACGAGATGCTGCAGCGCGTCTACGGCACGGCCTGGGCGACGAAGGACGACCTGCAGAAATACCTGACCATGCTCGAGGAGGCCGAGAAGCGCGACCACCGCAGGCTCGGCCGCGAACTCGACCTGTTCCACCTCGACGAGCACTCGCCCGGCACGGTGTTCTGGCACCCCAAGGGCTGGGCGCTGTGGCAGGAGGTGGAGCAGTACATGCGCCGCGTCTACCGCGACAACGGCTACCAGGAGGTCAAGGGCCCGCAGCTGCTCGACAAGGCGCTGTGGGAGAAGACCGGCCACTGGGACAAGTACCGCGAGAACATGTTCACGACGGAATCGGAGAAGCGTGACTACGCGCTCAAGCCGATGAACTGCCCCGGCCACATCCTGATCTTCAAGCAGGGCATCAAGAGCTACCGCGACCTGCCGCTGCGCTACGGCGAGTTCGGCCAGTGCCACCGCAACGAGCCCACTGGCGGCCTGCACGGCATCATGCGCGTGCGTGGCTTCACGCAGGACGACGGCCACATCTTCTGCTCGGAGGACATGATCCTCGAGGAATGCGTGGCCTACACGGCGCTGCTGCAGAAGGTCTACGCCGACTTCGGCTTCAGCGACATCCTCTACAAGGTCGCCACGCGCCCGGCGGCGCGCATCGGCGCCGACGCGGTCTGGGACAAGGCCGAGCACGCGCTGATGGAAAGCCTGCGCCGCTCCGGCGTGGAGTTCGTCATCGCACCCGGTGACGGTGCCTTCTACGGCCCGAAGATCGAATACACGCTGAAGGATGCGATCGGCCGCCAGTGGCAGTGCGGCACCATGCAGGTCGATTTTTCGATGGCCGAGCTTCTGGGCGCCGAATACGTGGCCGAAGACGGCTCGCGCCGCCACCCGGTGATGCTGCACCGTGCCATCGTCGGCAGCCTGGAGCGCTTTATCGGCATCCTGATCGAGCAACACGCCGGCGCGCTGCCCGTCTGGCTGGCGCCGCGGCAGGTGAGCGTGCTCACGATCACCGACGCACACGCCGATTACGCCTCGGAGGTTGCCAAAACGCTGCAAAAACAAGGACTTAGAGTGGCCGCGGATTTGCGGAACGAGAAAATTACCTATAAAATCCGCGAGCATTCGGTGCAGAAGGTTCCGTACATCCTCGTCGTGGGCGACAAGGAGAAGGCAAACGGGGCCGTTGCCGTGCGCGCCCGGGGCAACCAGGATCTCGGCGTGATGCCGCTGGCAGACTTCATCACGAAGATCGCCGCAGACGTCACCCGCAAGCTGTGAACACGACGGTGTCCACGCTCTGGAGGCCTCCGGCGCGCTGAGTGTTTTTTGGGCTTCTTCTTTGCCTGGGAGTCCGCTGAAAGGTACCCACCATCGCTACTTTTGTTGACCGCCGTGTCCGGAACGACGAGCGCAAGCACCGGCTGAACCGCGAGATCATGGCGCCCGAAGTCCGTCTCAACGGCCCCGAGAACGAACCGCTGGGCATCGTGTCCATCCAGGAAGCGCTGCGCATGGCGGGCGAACTGGACGTCGATCTGGTCGAGATCGCGGCGCAGGCGGATCCCCCGGTGTGCCGCCTGATGGACTACGGCAAGTTCAAGTACCAGGAGCAGAAGAAGGCGGCGGAGGCGAAGTCCAAGCAGAAGATCATCGAGATCAAGGAAGTCAAGTTCCGTCCCGGCACCGACGAAGGCGACTACGCGATCAAGATGCGCAACCTGCGCCGCTTCATCTCGGAGGACGGCGACAAGGGCAAGGTCACGCTGCGCTACCGCGGCCGCGAGATCACGCACCAGGACATCGGCATGCGGCTGCTCGAGCGCATCCGCGACGAACTGGCCGACGTGGCGGTGGTGGAGCACATGCCCAAGCTCGAAGGGCGCCAGATGATCATGGTGCTGGCGCCGAAACGGAAGTGAAGTTTTGAAGAATCCAGTGCCTCGGTTTGGTCACCGGGGCGCTGTCAGAAGCGGCTGCAGGCCGACAAGACGCGGAAGACCTTCGCGGCGCCTGTCAGCAGCAATCAGCAATAGGAGCAGTTCATGCCCAAGATGAAGACCAAGAGCAGCGCGAAGAAGCGCTTCCGCGTGCGCCCCGGCGGCACCGTCAAGCGCGGCCAGGCGTTCAAGCGCCACATCCTCACCAAGAAGACGACGAAGAACAAGCGCCACCTGCGTGGCGCCGTCACCGTGCACGAGACCAACATGGGCCACATGGCCCAGATGTTGCCGTTCGCCGGTCTCTGAGTCCCAAGGTAAAGGAGAAGAGAAATGCCTCGCGTCAAACGTGGTGTCACCGCACGCGCTCGTCACAAGAAGGTGCTGGCCCTGGCCAAGGGCTTCCGCGGCCGTCGGAAGAATGTCTTCCGCATCGCCAAGGAAGCGGTCATGCGGGCCGGGCAATACGCCTACCGTGACCGCCGCAACAAGAAGCGCGTGTTCCGCCAGCTCTGGATTGCCCGTATCAACGCGGCGAGCCGGGGCCTGGGACTCACCTACAGCAAGTTCATGGCCGGCCTGAAGAAGGCCAACATCGACATCGACCGCAAGGTCCTTGCCGACATGGCCGTGAACGATCCTGCCGGCTTCGGCAGCATCGTCGAGAAGGTGAAGGCCCAGCTCGCTTGATCCAGCAAGCGGCCGCTGCCCGCAAGGGTGCCGGCCGCCGGTTCAGCTTTCGAAGGCCGACCTCGTGTGCGGCCTTTTTTGTTTCCGGCAACGATGAACGATCTCGCTCCCCTGGTCGACGATGCGAAGGCGGATTTCGCCCGCGCGGCGACCCCCGCCGAACTCGAGAACGCCAAGGCGCGCTTCCTCGGCAAGTCCGGCCGCATCACCGAGGCGCTGAAGGCGCTCGGCGCCTTGCCCGTCGAGGAGAAGAAGGCGCGCGGCGCGCAGATCAACATCGCCAAGCAGCAGGTCGAGGCGCTGCTGCAGGCGCGCCGCGAGGCGCTCTCGCTGGCCGAGCTCGAGGCGCAGCTCAAGGCCGAGGCGCTCGACGTGACGCTGCCCGGCCGCCAGCGCGGCATGGGCGGCCTGCACCCGGTGACGCGCACCATCGAGCGCATCGAGGCGATCTTCGGCTCGATGGGCTTCGACGTCGCCGACGGCCCCGAGATCGAGACCGACTGGTACAACTTCACCGCGCTGAACAGCCCGGAGAACCACCCCGCGCGCTCGATGCAGGACACCTTCTACGTCGACATGAAAGACGCCGAAGGCCGCTGGCTCAACCTGCGCACGCACACCAGCCCGATGCAGGTGCGCTATGCGCGCGCGCACGCCGCGAGGCACGCGGGCCGCGAGCACATGCCCGAGATCCGCGTCATCGCGCCGGGCCGCACCTACCGCGTCGACAGCGACGCGACGCACTCGCCGATGTTCCACCAGTGCGAAGGCCTGTGGATCGGCGAGAACGTCAGCTTCAAGGACCTGAAGGTCGTCTTCACCGACTTCTGCCGCCGCTTCTTCGAGACCGACGAGCTCGAGCTGCGCTTCCGCCCCTCGTTCTTCCCCTTCACCGAGCCGAGCGCCGAGATCGACATCGCGTTCGCCAGCGGCCCGCTGAAGGGCAAGTGGCTCGAAGTCGCCGGCTCCGGGCAGGTGCATCCGAACGTGGTGCGCAACTTCGGGCTCGACCCCGAGCGCCACATCGGCTTCGCTTTCGGCATGGGGCCGGACCGGCTGACCATGCTGCGCTACGGCGTCAACGACCTGCGCCTCTTCTTCGAGAACGATCTGCGCTTCCTGGCGCAGTTCAACTGAGCACGAGTTTCCATGCAGTTTCCCGAATCCTGGCTGCGCGAGTTCTGCGATCCGCCGATCGCCACCGCCGAGCTGGCCGATCTGCTGACCATGTCCGGCATGGAGGTGGAGGAGGCGCGCCCGGCCGCGCCGCCCTTCAGCGGCGTGGTGGTGGCGCAGGTGCTGTCGGTGACGCGGCACCCGAATGCCGACCGGCTCAACGTCTGCGAGGTCGATGCCGGCACGGGAACCAAGCTGCAGATCGTCTGCGGCGCGCCCAACGTGCGAGAGGGATTGCGCGTGCCCTGCGCGCTGGTCGGCGCCGCGCTGCCGCCCGCCGAGGAAGGTGCTGCGCCCTTCGCCATCAAGCTCGGCAAGCTGCGCGGCGTGGAGAGCCAGGGCATGCTGTGCTCGGCGCGCGAGCTCAAGCTCTCCGATGACCACGGCGGCCTGCTGATCCTGGCCGACGACGCGCCCATCGGCACCGACATCCGCGCGCACCTGAAGCTCGACGACACGCTCTTCACGCTCAAGCTCACGCCCAACCTGGCGCATTGCCTGAGTGTCTACGGCATCGCGCGCGAGGTGTCCGCGCTGACGGGCGCGCCGCTGAAGACGCCGGCCATCGCGGCGGTGAAGCCGGTGCACGACGCGACGCTGAAGGTGCGCGTCGAGGCGAGCGATCTGTGCGGCCGCTTCTCCGGCCGCATCGTGCGCGGCGTGAACACCCGGGCGAAGACGCCGGCCTGGATGGTCGACCGCCTGGCGCGTTGCGGCCAGCGTTCGGTGACGGCGCTGGTCGATATCTCGAACTACGTGATGTTCGAGTACGGCCGCCCCTCGCACATCTTCGACCTCGACAAGATCCACGGCGGCCTGACGGTGCGCTGGGGGCGCGCCGGCGAGAAGCTCGAACTGCTCAATGGCAACACCATCGAGGTCGACGCGCAGGTCGGCGTGATCGCCGACGACAAGCAGGTCGAATCGCTGGCCGGCATCATGGGCGGTGAATCCACCGCGGTGTCGGACGACACGCGCAACGTCTACGTCGAGGCTGCGTTCTGGTGGCCCGAGGCGGTGGCGGGCCGCTCGCGCCGCTTCAATTTCGCCACCGACGCGGGGCATCGCTTCGAGCGCGGCGTGGATCCGGCGCTGACCGTCGCGCACATCGAGCGCATCACGCAGCTGATCCTCGACATCTGCGGCGGCGAGCCCGGCCCCATGGACGACCAGATCCTCGATCTGCCCAAGGCCGAGCCGGTGCGGCTGCGCGTCGCGCGCGCCGCCAAGGTGATCGGCATGCCTCTCACGCAGGTGCAGTGCGAGGGCGTGATGCAGCGCCTGGGCCTGCAGTTCACGAGCGAGCCGGGCGTCGTCACCGTGACGCCGCCGTCGTGGCGCTTCGACCTGAAGATCGAAGAGGATCTGATCGAGGAAGTCGCGCGCATCGTCGGCTACCGGGCGCTGCCCGACACGCCGCCGCTCGCACCGGTGACGGCGCACATCCGCGCCGAAGCCAATCGTGGCCTGAGCGCCGTGCGCCACGCGCTGGCCGGCCTGGGCTACCAGGAGACCATCGGCTTCAGCTTCGTCGAGGAGCGCTGGGAGCACGAACTGGCCGGCAATGCCGACCCGATCCGCGTGCTCAACCCGATCGCCAGCCCGCTGGCCGTGATGCGCTCCAGCCTGATGGGCAGCCTGATCGCGGTGCTGCAGGGCAACCTCGCGCGCAAGGCGAGCCGCGTGCGCGTCTTCGAGACGGGGCGCGTATTCCGCCGCGATGCCTCGGTGGCCGACGGCAACCGCAGCGTGGCCGGCGTCGCCCAGCCGCGCTGCGTGGCCGGCCTCGCCTGGGGGCGCGTCGATGCGCTGCAATGGGGCAGCAAGGAGCGTGCGGCCGACTTCTTCGACGTGAAGGGCGACATCGAGGCGCTGCTCGCGCCGCGCCAAGCCAGCTTCGTGCCGGCCGAGCACTCGGCGCTGCACCCTGGCCGCTGCGCGCGCGTCGAGCTCGACGGGCAGGCCATCGGCTTCGTCGGTGAACTGCACCCGCGCTGGCGCCAGGGCTACGAGCTGCCGTCGGCGCCCATGCTGTTCGAGCTCGATCTCGACGCCGTGCTGGCGCGCGACGTGCCGGCCTTCGCGGCGCTGCCGCGCCAGCAGTCGGTATTCCGCGACATCGCGGTGGTGGCGGGCGACGAGGTCAGCCATGCGGCGCTGATGGAGGCCATCGGCGCGGGGCAGGGCGGCCTGGTGCGCTCGGCGCGCCTGTTCGACATCTACAAACCCGCAGGCACGACGACAGCGGCCGCCGACATGAAGCCGGGCGAGCGCAGCCTGGCGGTGCGGCTGGAACTGCTCGACAACGACAACACCCTCACCGACGAACGCATCGATGCCACCGTGGCCGAGGTGATCGCGCGGCTGGGCGCGCGGCTGGGCGCGCGCCTGCGAGGCTAGAGGCGACGCAGCATGGACGACAACGACAAGCCGCGCGAGCGCGTGATCCTGCCGAGCATCGAGACGCCGACGCTGACCAAGGCGGAGCTGGCCGACCTGCTGTTCGAGCGCCTCGGCCTGAACAAGCGCGAGTCCAAGGACATGGTCGAAGGCTTCTTCGACATCATCCACGCGACGCTGGTGCAGGGTGACGACGTGAAGCTGTCGGGCTTCGGCAACTTCAACATCCGCCGCAAGGCCCCGCGGCCCGGGCGCAACCCGCGCACCGGCGAGGCCATCCCCATCAAGGCGCGCAACGTGGTGACCTTCCACGCCAGCCACAAACTCAAGGGAGTCGTGCAAGGCGACATACCCGCCGGGGAGGAGTTCGAGTAAAGTCTTAGCTTTCCCACGGGATCTTATTGATTTTCATGGAGAAAGCGCTCCCAGCCATCCCGGCAAAGCGATACTTCACGATCGGTGAGGTGAGCGAGCTTTGCGGGGTGAAGCCGTACGTGCTGCGCTACTGGGAGCAGGAGTTCACCCAGCTCAAGCCGATGAAGCGCCGCGGCAACCGGCGCTACTACCAGCACCACGAAGTGCTGCTCATCCGGCGCATCCGCGAACTGCTCTATGAGCAGGGCTTCACCATCAGCGGCGCGCGCAACCGGTTGTCGGAAGCGTCGGCGCACGCGCGCGACAACGCGGTCGTGCTGCCCGACGATGAGCCCGACGAGGTGATCGACATGAGCGAGGCGCTCGAGACGGCGGGCGCCGATCCGGTGGTGTTGAGCGCCGAGGCGCACAACGGCGTGCCGACGGCTGCAGAGGTGCGCAACGAGCTGCTCGCGATTCGCGCACTGCTCGTGCTCTGAAGGAAGTCGCCTCTGTCGATGAGGCTATAATGCGCAGCTTCGTCGGGGTGTAGCGCAGCCTGGTAGCGCACTTGCATGGGGTGCAAGGGGTCGCGAGTTCGAATCCCGCCACCCCGACCATAGAAATCAACGGGTTAGGTCTCACAAGGGCCTAACCCGTTTCTCTTTGCGGAGATCCAGGGGTAAACCGAGGGGTAAACCGCGTGGCGATTGCCCGGGCATCTTGTGGAACAAGCAGTTGTGGTCTGGATGCGACGATGCAGCTGTAGCACACCGTTCGGTGATCCGGCCGAAGCACGGGTCGGGTTGGCAAGGCGAATGCCCCAGCATTGGAAGCCTGGTCGCTACGCGGAGCTAGCGGCTGGCTGCGGCAAAGCGTTGTTGGTGCGTTGGGCGTGACTTCAGGCGAGGACCGCTTCGCCCACATCGCGAACATCTGTCGGGCGACACGACAAACTGACCCCCTGGCGCCATTGAGAACTGACCCCCTTCAACGCGAAGGAGGTCTGGATGGAAGAGGTTATCGAACAAGCTCCGTTGGTCGAAGTGGGCCAAGGGGGCGAG
>JAGOAS010000030.1 GCA_017983795.1 Piscinibacter sp. | reverse complement strand
GATGACCACCCCACCCGGGACGGCCGCCGCCGCGCGGCAGTTCGCTGCGGGTTACGCCCTACGGGCTCCACCCTCCGCGAACTGCCGCGCACTCAAGGACTTACACCACTTCCTGGGACATCAACCGCTGTGGTGACTCGATTGCGGATGGCGGTTGCCGCAGGCTAGCTTCGGCCACAAGCTGCGACCAGCGACAGACCGGTGTGGCTTCATTGTCCTCACGATTCGGGCTCTGCCCCCTTCGACCGGAGAATCGCCAACTCATCCAACGCGATCCTAACAATCTGCTGGATGCCTAGTTCTCTGTCGTGGCCGCAGCGCATTACCAATTCTTCCAGCGCAGCCGCTTGTTCTCGGTGGCGCCGGAGCGTCCCGAGATTAACGCTCTTGTTAAAGAGCCCCTTGGCTACCGGCTCTCGAAGCTCAAATTCGGATGCCTCGCCAAAGCGGGAGAGCAGTTCGTCATAGGCGGCAGTTTCCCCTTCTTTGCGCCCGAGTTTACCGAGGGCTATACCCTTGTTGACGAGCCCGTTGGCGACCGCGGCGCGGAGCAGCAATTCACGCGCACTCCCCATGCGCGCGCAGCTCATCGTAAATGGCGCTTTCGTCCTCATAGCGCCCCAGTTCACGCAGAACCGCGCCTTTGCCCAGTAGACCATTCGCCACAGCCAAGCGAAGAGGGACTTCCGTGGCGCTCCCAAATCGAGCAATGAGGTCGTCGTAAACAGCGATACTTTCATTGCTTCGCCCCAGCACATGAAGGTTGTCGGCTTTGGTCCGAAGTCCTTTAGCTACCGGCTCTCTGACCTCCAGGTCAGTAGCCGTTCCGAAGCGTTCGAGCAGTTGATCGCAAAGGACGATTCCCTCCAGCACATCAACCTTGAGGCACTTGTTATACAGTGCCTTGGCCAGTACCTCTGAAAACGACGATTCGATAGCATTCCAGAATCTTTCGAGCAGCCCATCGTACGACGTGATCTCGTCTTCGGTGCGGCCGAGTTTGCCCAGTGTCAAGCCCTTCTTGAAGAGGGCCGCAGATACGTGCACTCTAAGCGGCAATTCGGTAGAGTCGCCGAAGCGGTCTACTAGATTGTTATAGACGGCAATCTCCTCCTCGAAGCGTCCGAGCATATCTAGGCTCTGGCCCTTGGCAAGAAGACCGCCAGCGAAGACCTCTCGTAGCACCAATTCGCTCGCGCCGCCGAGTCGAGCGAGCAGTGTGTCGTAAGCGATCACTGCATCGCCGTTGCGCCCAAGGCGGTCGAGGGCAAAGCCCTTGTTGAAAAGCGCGTATCCGACCAATTTCTGAAGCGGCAACTCGATCGAACCGTTGAAGCGAACTTCCAGTTCCTCATAGGTGGCAACTGCATCCTCATCGCGTCCGAGCTTTCCGAGTTGGTTACCCTTGTTGAGAAGGCCTGTAGCTACTGATTCTCTGAGTGCCAGCTCCGAAGCATCGCTGAAGCGGGCCAGCATTTCATCAATTACGGTGACCCCCTCTTCTGTGCGTCCGAGCGTGTTTAGACACGCGCCTTTGTTAACAAGCGATTTGGCAATCGTCTCCCGAATTGACAAATCGGTCGCATCGTCGAAGCGGGCAGCCAGTTCGCCGTAGACTGTTAACTCCTCTTCGGCGCGACCCAATGCCCGCAAGACGTATGCTCTCGCAAACAATGCTTTGGCGGCGACGTCGTTCGGAGGCGCTGCCATCAACGAGGCTTCAATAATCGGCAATGCTGATTCAGGCTTCTGCTCTATCAGGCCCTCCGCATGCCGCAATAGACCAGCTGACAGGCCGTCCGACGCAGCGCTCGGCGATGTTGGTGCTGAGATTTCCTGCCTGCGGCGGGTTGGATCAACCCGAGGCCCTGAACGTTCGTGCTTCAGCATCCAAGCAGCAAGTGACGTTTGTAGTTCGGCGGCAAACTCGTCATCTGCATAAAGGGCCTTGCAAAGGTGCTGGCGAGCGCGTTCGACTTTCTTGCGAAACACCAACACCTTCTTGAGTTGCGCTCCAGGGTCTCTCAGGCGCGCCTGATCCACCGGAAGGAAATACAGTTGGACGCCTTGCATCTTGCCTTCCAAGAACAACTCGTTGCACAGCGCCCATTCCTCCTCACAGCCGCTGCTGTAATTGCTTTTCAGGCCGGTGCTAGATCCCCAACGGTCGCGGAAGATGAACACCGCGAAGTCACAGTTGCGAATCTCTGCATTGATCAACTCTTGAGGCCGGCCCAAGCCAGATGGAATGGCTTCCCAGGAGACCGCCTCGAACATTACGTTGCGCGGAACCGCCTCACGCCGATTGTAGTTGTCTAGCGTCCGATGAAACGCCTGCCGAATCCCTTCCAGCCCACTTGGGCTAGCGATGAAGATGCGGTACTTAACGACACTGCTGGGCACGTGAACGCTTCGCTCGAGGGTGTACCAAATGCTTGCCGCTGGATCCTCTCTAATGCGCGGGCGCCTTGCCGCGCGAAGGAACTCGTACTCCGACGTCAACCTCCTCCATCGCGGCATTGACTTACGACCAAGCTCCGAACCCTAGTTGGCAAGCTAATTGTTCCGCAGCAACCCGCCGACCACAAGGCCAGGCTTCAATGCGTTGAGAGGAGATCAGTGAACGACTGCTTTCAAGCTTCGGGCTTCAGTCCGGCCACTTCCGCTTCGGGTCGCTGCCACTCGCCCGGCTGAAACGCCGATGTGGCGCGCCGCGCCTACGGAGCCCCGCGCCCCGGCAAAGCCCACTCGATCGGCGCGAGCCGCGCCACCTCCTCGTCGGTCCACAGCCGGAAGTGCACCACGAAGTGCTGCCCCGAGCCATCTTCCAGCCCGAAGCTGCCGCTGTCGCCGGGGGCGACGTCCAGCGTCATCGCCAGGCCGGCGAGGTAGTCGCACTGCGCCTCGCTGGCGTAGACGGGCACGCCGTCGGGCGCGCCGTCGAGGCGGCCGAGCAGGCGGTCGCCGGGGCCGAGCGCGAGTTCGCGCTCGGTGAAGCACATCGGCGCGCTGCCCGCGCAGCAACCGTGCGACTGGTAGAAAAGGATCGCACCGTGCCGCGCACGCAGCGCCTCGACGAGCGCGCGCGCTGCCTCGGTGGTTTGCACGCGAGGCAGCGCGTCCGTCATCGCCGTTCTCCTCCTCAGAAGAACCCGAGCGCGTTCGGCGAGTAGCTCACCAGCAGGTTCTTGGTCTGCTGGTAGTGGTCGAGCATGGCCTTGTGCGTCTCGCGGCCGATGCCCGATTCCTTGTAGCCGCCGAAGGCCGCGTGCGCCGGGTAGGCGTGGTAGCAGTTGGTCCACACCCGGCCGGCCTGGATGGCGCGGCCCATGCGGAAGGCACGGCTGCCGTCGCGGCTCCACACGCCGGCGCCGAGGCCGTAGGGCGTGTCGTTGGCGATCTGCAGCGCCTCTTCTTCCGTCTTGAAGGTGGTCACGGCCAGCACCGGCCCGAAGATCTCCTCGCGGAAGATGCGCATCTTGTTGTGGCCCTTGAACAGCGTCGGCTGGATGTAGTAGCCGCCGGCGAGCTCTCCGCCGAGCTGCGCCTTGCTGCCGCCGGCGAGCACTTGCGCGCCTTCCTGCTTGCCGAGCTCGAGGTAGCCGAGGATCTTGTCCATCTGCATCGCCGAGGCCTGCGCGCCCATCATGGTGGCGGTGTCCAGCGGGCTGCCCTGCTTGATGGCCTTGACGCGATCGAGCGCGCGCGCCATGAACTTGTCGTAGATCGATTCCTGGATCAGCGCGCGGCTCGGGCAGGTGCAGACCTCGCCCTGGTTGAACGCGAACAGCACCAGGCCTTCGATGGCCTTGTCGAACAGCGCGTCGTCGGCCGAGGCGATGTCCTCGAAGAAGATGTTGGGGCTCTTGCCGCCCAGCTCCAGCGTCGCCGGGATCAGGTTGCCGGCGGCGGCCTGCGCGATCACGCGGCCGGTGGCGGTGGAGCCGGTGAAGGCGATCTTGGCGATGCGCTTGCTCTGCGCCAGCGGCATGCCGGCTTCGCGGCCGAAGCCGTTGACGATGTTGAGCACGCCCGGCGGCAGCAGGTCGGCGATCAGCTCGGTGAGCACGAGGATGCTGATCGGCGTCGACTCGGCCGGCTTGAGCACCACGCAGTTGCCCGCGCCCAGCGCCGGCGCCAGTTTCCACGCGGCCATCAGGATCGGGAAGTTCCAGGGAATGATCTGGCCGACCACGCCGAGTGGCTCGTGGAAGTGGTAGGCGATGGTGTTGGCGTCGATCTCGCTGATCGCGCCTTCCTGCGCGCGCAGGCAGCCGGCGAAGTAGCGGAAGTGGTCGACGGCCAGCGGGATGTCGGCGTTCAGCGTCTCGCGCATCGGCTTGCCGTTGTCCACCGTCTCGGCGTAGGCCAGGCGCTCGAGGTTCTGCTCGATGCGGTCGGCGATCTTGAGCAGCACGTTGGCACGCTCGGCCGGCGCGGTAGCAGCCCACTTGGCGGCGGCGGCGTGGGCAGCATCGAGCGCCAGCTCGACGTCGCGCTCGTTGGAGCGCGCGGCCTGGGTGTAGACCTTGCCGCTGATCGGCGTGATGACGTCGAAATACTGGCCGTCGGCCGGCTTGACGAATTTGCCGCCGATGAAGTTGTCGTACTGGCGCTTGAACTCGACCGGCGCGCCGGCGGTGTTGGGATGGGCGTAGATCATCGTGTCTCCGTGTGGGATGAAGGGAAGCCGCCCCATCTTCTGCACACGCCATGCCAACCCGCGATGCGCGCCATTCGGCTGATCGAAGGCGAATCGAAGCGGCCAAAGCGAGGGTTTGCCCGCGGCGGGCGGGCTTGGCCGCTGTTGCCTGCTGGCACGCTGCTGTCACCGCGCGGAGCAGCGCCCGCCAGCGCTGCCGGCGATCAAGGCGTCAGACGATTTCCTTGGCGCTGATCGTGCACTTGAATGCGTCCGGCGCGAGCTCGTCGAAGCTGCCGGCGTCGTTCTCGCCGTTCGGGTACATCAGGAAGGGCAGGCTGCCCTTGCGCTCGCTGCCCGGCAGCGTCACGTCGTGCGCCGTGTTCCAGCCCACCCAGTTGCCTTCCCAGCGGCCGAACAGGCCCTTCATCACCGGCGCGGCCACCGGGTGGGCCGGGTCCTTGATCCAGTTGCCGGTTTCCTGGCGCATCACCTTGAGCACGTCGGCGGGGTCCATCGCCACCCAGCCGTGCTCGCGCAGGAAGACCTCGGCGCGGCAATGCTGCGCGCCCTTCAGGTTGGCGGGGTTGGCGCCCAGCTCCTTGTAGCCGAAGGCCGAGGGCGCGAGGCGTAGGCCGTAGACGTCGCGCGCCGGGATGCCGGCCGAGCGGCACAGGCCGACGAAGACCGCGTTCAGGTCGGCGCACTTGCCGCCCAGGTTGCCGGTCTCGAGCATGGCCTTGATGTCGCCGCTGCCGCAGCCGCGCACCGTGGGTTCGCGATGTGCATTGGCCACCACCCACTGGTAGATCGCACGCACCTTGTCGAGATCGGTCTTCGCGCCTCGGGTGGCCTCGACTGCGGTCTTGCGCACGATGCCGTCGGTGGGCAGCAGCGTGGTCGGCGCGAGGTTGGCGCGCAGCAGCGCGGGGTCTTCGCTGATGCGGCCGTGCTCGCTCCAGTCCACCGCGCGGTCGCGCGTGCGCAGGCGGCTGGTCAGCGTCAGCGTCGGCGTGCCGGCGGCGGGCTCGAACTCGGCGTAGAGCATGCGCACGCCGCGCGCCGGGTCGGCCACGATGCGCGCGCGCTTGGCGTTGCCGCTCCAGCTGTTCTCGAGCGGCTGCTGCCAGTCGCTCGCCACATCGGGGATGGGCAGCCACAGCCGCGTCGTGCCCAGCACCTCGGTGACGTTCACGGTGGTGACGAGGTCGAATGTGCGCCACGCGCCGGGCTGCGGCTCGAAGCGGCGCTCCTGCGCGAAGGCCTGCAGCGGCAGCAGCGGCGCAGCGGCGAGGAGGGCGCTGCGTTCGAGCAGCTGGCGGCGGGTAAGGGGTTGCGTCATGGCGAGGGTCGCGAAAGGATGAAAAGGGAGTTCAGAGCACGGCGGCGATCCATGCGCGCGCCTCGAGGCCGGTCCAGTCGAGTTCGCCGAGCACGCTGAAGCGCGCGCGGCCGTCGCGGCCGATCACGATGGTGCTGGGGAACACGCCCACGCCCCAGGCGCGCGCGGCGGCGCCGTCGGCGTCGCGCAGCACGGGCAGGGTGAGGGCGGTCTCGTCGATGAAGCGGCGGATGGCGGCGTCCGACTCGCGGTGGTTCACCGCCAGCACCTGCAGGCGGTCGCCTTCGTGGCGCTGCGCGAGCAGCTCGAGCGAGGGCATCTCGGCGCGGCAGGGCTCGCACCAGCTGGCCCAGAAGTTCAGCACGATCACCTGGCCGCGCAGCTCGGCCAGGCGCGTGCGCCCGCCGCCCCAGGCGGGCAGGTCCAGCGCCGGCGTCGGCCGGCCTGCCGGCCAGGGGCGGCGCGGGGCGGTCGGCTCGGCGGCCGCGCGCAGGGCCACGCCGCCGAGCGCGAGGGCGCACAGCAGCGAGCGGCGGGCGGGCTGGAAGGCGTGAGACATGGAAGGATTGCAGGCGGGCGCGGCGTTTGCCGTGCCGGCCGATGATCGACGCAGGGCTGCGTATTGTCCGGGCTGCGGCCCGGCTGGCATCAACGCCAGTCGACCAGCTCCATCGTCAGCTTGCCGCCGGTCAGGAAGCTCGATTCGGCCGGCTCTTCGCGCACCAGCTTCACCAGGCCGACGCCGGCGCAGTACCACTCGGTGGTGATCAGCGGCATGTCCTTCCAGCCGACCACCGGGTCGGCGAACAGGCGCAGCGCGGCCACGCCCCTGACGCGCACGCAGTTCTCGAACGCGCCGGCGCGCACCTGCAGCTTCTCGCCCAGCGCCTCGATCGTGTAGCTCATGGGCACGGCCGGGTGGCCGTGGCGGATCTCGCGCGGGAATTCCTGGCGCCGCCGCAGCAGGTAGGCGGTGGTGCTGGCGCGCCAGCTGGTGCCGACCGCGACGGGCGCCTTCAGCACGAAGCGCGGCTCCTTGTCGGCCTCGGGCTCCTCCTGCAGATCGTTCTTGGTCGCCACGCGGTAGATGCCGAGCGTATCGCTCTTCAGCCAGTAGTCGACGCCGCTGTCGCTGCGGCGCCGCCAGGCCTCGCCGGATTCGAGGTGTTCGCGGCCGAGCGTCTCGATCACGCGCGGCTCGTGCTCGACCACGTTGTTCTCCCACTCGGTGGTGATGTCGTAGGCCCAGCGGTGGCCGGCGTCGAGCGGGAACAGCGAGTCGTCTTGCGGCGCGCCGCAGCCGGCCAGCAGCACGAACATCAGGGCAGCGGCGCGCTTCATTTCTCGGGCGTCACTTTTCGGGCAATTGCGGCACCGGCAGGTCGCGGATCTTCACGTTCTGTTCGTCGCTGCCCGGGCGCAGCCACGAGAAGCCCTTTGGGCCCGTCTTCGGCTCGGTGCTGCCCATCTGGCTGATGCCCTGGCGCACTTTCTTCATGCCCTCGTCGAGCAGGGCGTGCAGATCCTTCTGGTAGGGCAGCCGGTAGGCGCGCGGCTGCGCGGCGGGCTTGCCGTCCTTCAGCTCGTTGACCCACACGTAGAGCGCGCCCTTGCTCTTCGCGCCCGGCTCCTCGATCACCGCGGCCAGCAGCACGAAGCGCTCGGGCAGGGCCTCGCGCGCGGGCAGGCCGGCGATGCCGTGCAGCGCATCGTCCGCATAGAAGTAGAAGGCCGTGACCGCGAGCACCAGCAGGCCCTTCAGCCAGACCGGCCAGCGCGACCACAGCAGGGCGAGCGTGCACAGCAGCACGAGCGCGGCGAGACTGAGCACCACGGCAGTCGTCATAGGCGTTGCACCAGGGTCTTGGGCAGGGTGTTGACGTTGGTCACCGTGCCGTCGGGCAGCACGGTGAAGCGCACAGCGGTGGCCTCGTCGCCCTTGCGGGCGAGCGTCACGTTGCCGTAGAAGACCACCTCGGCGCGCGGGTTCACCTTGATCACCGAGACGGTCACCTCCACCGGCAGGCCGTCCTTCGATTCGTAGTAGTGCGCGTTGACGGTGAACTCGCCGGGCGCGATGCCGCGGATCGTCACCACCTCCTGGTTGAGCGGGTTCACCACCTGCTTGCCGTTGACGACGATGACGTCGTTGGTGAGGCCGCGGTCGTCGCGATCGAGGTGCATCAGGCCGGCCTCGCGGGCGCGGAACCACACCAGGTTGCCGGCCGGATCCTGCACCCAGGTGTCGATGTCGTCCGGGTTCATGTCCGGCCAGGACAGGTTGATGATGAACTCCGCCTTGGAGGGAATGTCGCCCGCCTTGAGCGCCTTCGGGTTCATCGCCAGCAGCGCGATGATGAAGCAGAAGACGAAGGCGATCAGCATGTTGAACAACATGTCGTAGAACGGATCGACCTCGGCCTCGCGGGCCAAACGGTGGCGCCGCATCTAGGGTTCCAGCCCGCGGCGCTGCGCCTCGGCGACCAGCGCGTCGGCATAACGATCCAGGCGAGTGAGCTGCAGCCCGAGCAGGATGTTGCCGACCAGGCCCACCATGGTCGTCAGCAGCGCGACGCCCAGGCCGGTGGTCAGGCTGCGCAGCAGCTCCTGCGACTGCGAGGCGTCGAAGTTCTGGATAGCGCCGATCTCGAGGGCGAGGATGGAAAAGCCGATCACCTTGCCGAGCAGGCCGAGCTTGAGCTGGATGCCGTTGACCCACCAGGCCGTGCCGTGCGGGCCGTGCGTGTGTTCGAGCAGCAGGTCCAGCGGCGCGTCGGCGTCGCGCGGCGCGGCAGCCAGCGCGGCCCAGTATTCGGCCGCCCAGCCTTCCGCCGCGCCGCCGCGCGCCGCGTCGAGCAGGCGGCGCTGCTGCTGCAGTTCGCGCGCACGCATGCCGCACCACAGCGTCGCGGCGACGAAGACGATGATGATCACCAGCGTCAGCCCGGTCGGGTCGGAGCTGAGCAGCAGCGCCCACACGCCGCGCCCGCCGAGCAGCCAGGCGGCGAAGGCGAACATGCCGGCGAGCGCACCCCACTCGAGCCAGATCGGCTCGAGCGCGGGCACGGGGCGCGGCGGCGCCGAGGTGCTGCGCGCGATCATCGGGCGATCTCCAGGCCTGCGTCGCCGCGCGTGCCGGCGCCGCGGCGTGCCGAGTAGGCGAGGCGCTGGCCGCTGTGCCGGTCCTCGACGATCAGCGCGAGGCGCGCGCCCACCGTGGCATGCGCAACGTCGCCCTCGCTGGCATCGGCGTCGACGGCGACGCAGCGCAGGCTCGCCATGCCCTCGACGCCGAACTCGGCGCTGTGCACGTCTCCGGCCACCGGCAGCGGGTGCCAGCGCAGGTCGCCCAGGCGCGGCAGCCGCATCGTCAGCGTCTCGAATACGCCGGGCGTCGCGTACAGCGCGAGCGGGCGCGCGCGGCTCAGCGCCGCCAGGCGCGCCGCGTGCTCGAGCTGCGCATCGAGCAGCACCACGCCGGCCAGGCGGCCGTCGCGCGCGGCGTCGTCGAGCAGCGCGTGCTGCGCGATCTCGGGCGCCGCGCTGAGCAGCAGCCAGTGGTCGTGCTCGTCGCCGAGCGCGACGCCGCCGGGGCCGATCTCGATGATCTTCATGCAGCGCGACGTTGCAAGACACATGCCGCACCGCCGTTGCTCCAGCCGGGCACAGGGTTCTCCCGTGCCCGCTGTAACGCCGCTCAGGCCGCCTTGTTCCAGCGCAGCTTGCGGTAGATGGTGTTGCGGCTGATGCCCAGGCGCTTGGAGGCCTCGGAGATGTTGCCGCCGGCCGCATCGAGCGCGGCGCGGATCATGTCGATCTCGACCTCTTCGAGCGTGCGGTTGGCCGGCGGCGCGGCGCTGGGTGCGGGCTCGGGTGCCACCGGCGCCACGGGCGCCGGCACCATCACCGTGGGCGGCGCGACGTGCATGGGCATCGGCACCGGCGCCGGCACGGCGGCCGCCTGCAGCACGCTGCGCGGCGGCAGCTTGCGCGCGTCCTCGAGGAAGTCGTCCGACAGGTGGGCCTCGGTGATCTGGCCTTCGCCGCAGGCCATCACGGCGGCGGTGCGCAGCACGTTGGCGAGCTGGCGGATGTTGCCGGGCCACTGGTAGCGCGCCAGCAGGTCCATCACCGCCGCGCTGATCTCGGGCGGCTTGCCCTGCGGGCACTCGCCCTGCAGGATGCGGCGCGCCACCACGGTGAGGTCGCTGCGCTCGCGCAGCGCGGGCATCTTCAGCACCAGGCCGTTGAGGCGGTAATAAAGATCCTCGCGGAACTGCTGGCGCTCGATCATCTCGCGCAGGTTGCGGTGCGTCGCGCCGATCACCGCGATGTCGACGCCGATGTGCCGGTGGCTGCCCAGCGGCGTGACCACGCGCTCCTGCAGCACGCGCAGCAGGCGTGCCTGCAGCGCCAGCGGCATGTCGCCGATCTCGTCGAGGAACAGCGTGCCGCCGTTGGCCTGCACGATGCGGCCCACCGCGCCCTTGCGCTTGGCGCCGGTGAAGGCGCCTTCCTCGTAGCCGAACAGTTCGGCCTCGATCAGCGATTCGGGAATGGAGGCGCAGTTCACCGCCACGAAGGCCTGCTTGGCGCGGTTCGACTCCTGGTGCACGGCGCGCGCCAGCAACTCCTTGCCGGTGCCCGTCTCGCCGAGGATGAGCAGCGGGATGTCGCGGTTGATGACGCGGCGCACCTTCTGCACCACCGCCTCGACCTGCGCGTCGCCGGTCTGCAGGAACTGCAGGCCGCTGGGCGGCTGCGGCGCGCGCGTGCTGGCGGCGGCGGCGGCGGCGTCTCCGGGTGCGGCATCGCTGCGCGGCTCGTCGCGCCGCGCCTTGTCGTCGAAGCCTTCGGGCAGGGCGCCGAAGACGCGCCGCGAACCCCAGTCGAAGCGCGCGCTGGCGTGGAACTGCAGCCCGTTGGGCAGGCTCAGCTTCATCGGCACCGGCAGCGGCATGCGCGAGTGGTCGTGTACCGCGGCCACGGTGGTGCCGAACAGCGTGGTCAGCGTGTGGCCGCGCAGCGAGATGCCGGTCATGGCGAGCTGGTCGAGCGCGCTGCGGTTGGCGCCGAGGATCTTGCCGTCGGCGCCGACCACGATGATGCCCTCGAGCAGCGTGCCGATGAACTCGGCGCGGCTGTGGAAGTGCAGGCGCAGCCGGTTGCCGTAGTCGTCCGAGAGCCACTGGTTCTCGATCATGCGCGCCGACATGCGCACCAGCCCCATGGTGTGCTGGTGGTAGCTGCGCTGGTCGCCCGAGACGTCGAGCACGCCCAGCATGTTGCCGCGCGGGTCGAAGATGGGCGCGGCCGAGCAGGTCAGAAAATGGTTGGCGTGCATGAAGTGCTCGTCGGCGTGGACGAGCGTGGGCCGCTCCTCGAACAGCGCGGTGCCGATCGCGTTGGTGCCCTTGCTCTGCTCGGCCCAGTTGACGCCCGCCGAGAGCGCCACCTTGCCGGCGCGGTCGAGGAAGTCGCTGTCGCCGACGGCGTGCAGGATGGTGCCCTGCGCGTCGGTCAGCACGATCATGCTTTCGGTGTCGACGATCTGCTCGAAGAGCATCTCCATCACCGGCGCGGCATGCGTGAACAGGCGCTGGTTGCGCTCCTTGGCGACGTTCAGGTCGCTGCGCAGCAGCGGCGAATAGTCGGGCCGCTCGATGCGCGTCAGGCCGAGCGCCGCGCAGCGCTCGTGCGACTGCTGGATCAGGTCGATGTGGCTGCCCTTGGGCGGCGGCGTGGCAGCGTCGGCGCTGGTCCAGCCGCGCGGCTGCGGATTCCTGCTGATGGGCATGACTTCGGTCCCTCTGCCGACACTGTCGGGCCGGCGCGCATGATTGTCCACCAAGGGACAGCCCCGACTTCGGAGCCCCGATCGAGCCCCGATTGTTCGGGAATGAAACACCTTTGAATGGCATGGCGTTTGCAGACGACGGTCGCAGTTCACGACGAGCCATCAGGAGACAAGCTCATGCCCGCCATCACTTCACTTCACCGAGTCCGCTTCGCCGCCGCCCTCGTGGCCGCCGCATTCCAGGTGTCTGCCTGGGCGCATGGCGACGTCACGCCGCAGGCGGTCGACACCAGCACGCTGCCCAAGCTGGGCGACAACTGGCGCGGCGAAAACCCGTTCCGCAAGAACGACGCGGCCATCAAGGTCGGCACCTCGGCCTACAACCAGAACTGCGCGCGCTGCCACGGCCTGGAGGCGATCTCCGGCGGCATCGCGCCCGACCTGCGCAAGCTCGACAACGATTGCGCCACGCAGAAGGACGAGAAGAAGAAAGCGGCCTGCGTGAAGGAGATCGACGACTATTTCCTCGGCAGCGTGCGGCGCGGCAAGACGCGCAACGGCGCGGTCTACATGCCGCCCTTCGAGGGCATCCTCAACCAGGAGGCGATGTGGTCGATCAAGGCCTACCTGGAAACCCGCCGCGAGAGGCCGCTGTGAGCGCGACGCCGGGCCGTCCCAAGTCGCGCGTCATCCCGCTCGGCGGGATCGCGCGCAGCGCGAGGGTGCCGTCATGATCGGGCGCCGCGGCATCCTGCGCGCCCTCGGGGCCGGGCCGCTGGCAGCGACGCTGCCCGAGCTGCTCTCGGCCACGCCGCTGTCCAAGGTGAAGAGCCGCGGCAGCCTGGTGGTCGGCCTGTACAAGGACATGCCGCCCTTCCATGCCGACGGCGCCGGCATCGACGTCGAGCTCGGCCGCGCGCTCGCCGAATCGCTGGGCGTGGCCTTCTCGCCGCTGCCCTTCCCGGCCGACGAGAACATGGGCGACGACCTGCGCAACATGGTCTGGAAGGGCCACTACCTCGGATACGGCCCGGCCGACGTGCTGCTGCACGTGCCGGTCGACCGGCCGCTGATGGAGGCCAATCCGCAGGTGCGCGTCTTTGCGCCGTACTGGCGCGAGCGCGTGATGATCGCGCGCAACGTCGAACAGTTGCCGGCGCTGGACTCGCTCGCCGCGCTGGCCGGCAAGGCGGTGGCCGTGCCGGGCCAGTCGCTGGCCGGCTGGCTGCTGATCGGCGCCGAGGGCGGCGCGCTGCGCGACAGCCTCAGCACGAAGTGGAACGACGGCGTCGAGGCCGCGAAAGCGCTGCAGCGCGGCGAGGTGCTCGCGGCTGCCGGGCTGGCGTCGGAGCTGCAGGCCGTGCTGCGTGGCGATGCACGCTTCGTGATCGAGCCGCTGCCCAGCCCGCGTGCCCCGCGCGATGGCTGGGCGGTCGGCATGGCCGTCAAGAAGGACGCCACCGAGCTGGCGCAGGCGCTGCAGGCCGCCGTCAACCAGCTCGCCGGCAGCGGCCGCCTGGCCGAAATCTTCGCCCGGGCCAACCTGGCCTGGCGGCCCGTCTGAGCCCGCTTCTGCAAGGCTCCAGCGCTGTCGCGCGCTGGAGCAGCTTCCAGGGTTTTCCCCGGATGGTGACTTGCGCTCGCCTTGCGCAAGCTATGCATGTCATTGCATAGCAAGGCTGTGCATAGGCACCCGTCATCAAGGAAGCCCTCCATGCAGAAGACGCTCCACATCAATCCGGACAAGTGCACCGGCTGTCTCCAGTGCGAGATGGCCTGCTCGTTCGAGAACTACGGTGCCTATGCGCCGGCCAAGTCGCGCATCAAGGTGTTCGACTTCCATCACACCGGCCGCAAGGTGCCCTACACCTGCACGCAGTGCGACGAGGCCTGGTGCCTGCACGCCTGCCCGGTGGAGGCCATCACGCTGGATGCGCTGACCGGCGCCAAGGTCGTCAACGAGACCACGTGCGTGGGCTGCAAGGTCTGCACCATCGCCTGCCCCTTCGGCACCATCAACTACGTGCAGGAGACCGGCAAGGTGCAGAAGTGCGACCTGTGCGGCGGCGACCCCGCCTGCGCGACCGCCTGCCCGACCGGCGCCATCACCTACGTCGATGCCAACTGGACCGGCCTGAACAAGATGCAGGCCTGGGCCGACAAGCTCGGCAACCAGCCCGCTGCGGCGTAAGAGGAGAGAACACATGTCCTGGGCTGGAAAGATCCTGCGCGTCAACCTCGCCGCCGGCACCGTCAAGTCGGAGCCGCTCAACATGGAATGGGCGCGCGCCTACCTGGGCTCGCGCGGCCTGGCCACCAAATACATCGTCGAGGAGGTCGACGCCAAGGTCGACCCGCTCTCGCCGGCCAACAAGCTGATCTGGGCCACCGGCCCGCTGACCGGCACCATGGCCTCCACCGGCGGGCGCTACACCGTCGTCACCAAGGGCCCGCTGACCGGCGCCATCGCCTGCTCGAACTCGGGCGGCTACTGGGGCGCCGAGCTGAAGATGGCCGGCTGGGACATGGTCATCTTCGAGGGCAAGTCGGCCAAGCCGGTATTCCTCTACATCGAGGACGACGTCGCCGAGTTGCGCGACGCTTCGCACCTGTGGGGCAAGAGCGTCTGGGAGACCGAGGAGACGCTCAAGAAGCAGCTGCAGCAGCCGCAGGCGCGCGTGTCCAGCATCGGCCTGGCGGGCGAGAACCAGGTGCTCTACGCGGCGGTGGTGAACGACCTGCACCGCGCCGCCGGCCGCTCCGGCGTGGGCGCGGTGATGGGCAGCAAGAACCTCAAGGCCGTGGTGGTGCGCGGCACCAAGGGCGTCGGCAACGTGGCCGACCCCAAGGAGTTCATGAAGGTCACCTTCGAGAAGAAGAAGATCCTCGCGGAGAACGGCGTCACCGGCCAGGGCCTGCCGGCCTACGGCACCCAGGTGCTGATGAACGTCATCAACGAGATCGGCGCGCTGCCCACGCGCAACCACAAGGACGTGCAGTTCGAGGGCGCCAAGGACATCTCCGCCGAGGCCATGGCCACGCCGCGCAAGAGCGACGGCAAGAAGCAGCTCGTGACCAACCAGGCCTGCTTCGGCTGCACCATCGCCTGCGGCCGCATCAGCAAGATGGACCAGGGCCACTTCACGGTCGAGAACAAGCCGCAGTACTGGGGCGCCTCGGGCGGCCTGGAGTACGAGGCGGCCTGGGCGCTGGGCGCGGCCAACGGCGTCAACGACCTGGAGGCGCTGCAGTACGCCAACCTGCTGTGCAACGAGCAGGGCATGGACCCGATCTCCTTTGGCGCCACCATCGGCGCGGTGATGGAGCTCTACGAGATGGGCGTGCTCACCAAGGAGCAGCTCGGCATCGATGCGAAGTTCGGCAGCGCGCAGGCGCTGGCGCACTTCGCCGAGATCACCGCCAAGGGTGAAGGCTTCGGCAAGGAGATCGGCCAGGGTTCGGCGCGGCTGTGCAAGAAGTACGGCCACCCCGATCTGTCCATGAGCGTGAAGGGCCAGGAGTTCCCGGCCTACGACTCGCGCGGCATCCAGGGCATGGGCCTGACCTACGCGACCAGCAACCGCGGCGCCTGCCACCTGCGCAGCTACACCGTGGCCTCGGAGGTGATGGGCATCCCGGTGAAGACCGATCCGCTCACGGCCGAGGGCAAGCCGGAACTCGTGATCGCCTTCCAGGACGCCACCGCCGCCTTCGACTCGGCCGGCATCTGCATCTTCACCAGCTTCGCCTGGGGCCTGGCCGACGTGGCGCCGCAGGTGGCCGCCGCCTGCGGCCCGGAGTTCACGCTGGAGAACCTGGCCAAGATCGGCGAGCGCATCTGGAACATGGAGCGCGACTTCAACAACCGCGCCGGCTTCAGCGCCAAGGACGACACGCTGCCCAAGCGCCTGCTCACCGAGCCGGCCAAGACGGGGCCGGCCAAGGGCCTGGTCAACAAGCTGCCGGAGATGCTGCCCAAGTACTACGCCGCGCGCGGCTGGGATGCCGATGGGAAGCTGAAGCCCGAGACGCGCTCGCGATTGGGTCTGTGAGATGCAGCATGTGATCCTGGGCGCCGGCCCGGCCGGCGTGATCGCCGCGGAGACGATCCGCAAGCACGCGCCGGCCGACCGCATCGTGCTGGTCGGCGACGAGCCCGAGGCGCCGTACTCGCGCATGGCGATTCCCTACCTGCTGATCGGCCACATCGGCGAAGAGGGCACGCACCTGCGCCACACGGCGGGGCACTTCGAGGCGCTGCGCATCGAACGCCGGCAAGGGCGCGCCAAGGGCATCGACAGCGGCCGCAAGCAGGTGCACCTGGACGACGGCAGTTCGCTCGCCTACGACCGCCTGCTGATCGCCACCGGCTCGAGCCCGGTGCGCCCGCCGATTGCCGGCATGGACCTGCCCCACGTGCACAGCTGCTGGACGCTGGCCGATGCGCGCGCCATCGCGCAGCGGGCGGCCAAGGGCGCGCGCGTGCTGCAGATGGGCGCCGGCTTCATCGGCTGCATCATCATGGAAGCGCTGGCGGCGCGCGGCGTCGAGCTCACGGTGGTCGAGATGGGCGACCGCATGGTGCCGCGCATGATGGGCCCGACCGCCGGCGGCATGATCAAGGCGTGGTGCGAAGCCAAGGGCGTGCGCGTCTTCACCGGCGCGCGCGTCGAGGCCATCGAGGCCAATGGCAGCGCGATGAAGGTGAAGCTCGCCGGCGGCCCGACGCTGGACGCCGATCTCGTCATCAGCGCCACAGGCGTGAAGCCCAACATCGGCTTCCTGAAGGATTCGCCCATCAAGTGCCTGGTGGGCGTGCTCACCGACGAGCACCTGCAGACCACGGTGGAGAACGTCTACGCCGCCGGCGACTGCGCCGAAGCCTTCGACATCGTCAGCGGCAAGACCATCGTCAGCGCCATCCAGCCCAATGCCGCCGACCAGGCGCGCGTGGCGGCGCTGAACATGGTCGGCCGGCGCGCCGTGCTCAAGGGCGTCACGCAGATCAACGTGCTCGATACGCTCGGGCTGATCTCCACCAGCTTCGGCCACTGGCAGGGCGTGCCCGGCGGCGAGCAGGTCGAGCTGACCGACCGCGCGGCCGGCCGGCACCTGAGCCTGCAGTTCAAGGACGACGTGCTGGTCGGCTGCAACAGCATCGGCTGGACCGAGCATGTCGGCGTGATGCGTGGCTTGGTGGAAGGGCAGGTGAAACTCGGCGAGTGGAAGCAGCGCCTGCAGCGCGATCCGACCCTGCTGATGGAGGCCTACCTCGCCAGCGCGCAGGGCCAGGGCGCGCGGGCGCTCGTCGCGCCGAAATGAAGATCACGTTCAAGCTCTACGCCAGCCTCACGCACTACCTGCCCGCCGAGCGCCGCTACGACAACCGCATGCCGCTCGAGCTGCCTGAGGGCAGCGCGGTGGCCCAGGCCATCGAGCCTTTCGGCCTGCCGGCCAAGCAGGTGCATCTGGTGCTGGTCAACGGCAGCTACGTGCCGCCCGAGCAGCGCCTGTCGCATGTGCTGCACGACGGCGACGTGCTGGCCATCTGGCCGCCGATCGCGGGCGGCTGAACAATGCAGGCCGCGTATCCCGCCGGCTTCGAGCGGGAGATGGGCTGCACCGAGGCCGAACTGCTGCGCTGGCTGCCCGGCGCGGTGAACGGCCGTGCGCTGACGCTGCTGGCGCGCTCAGCCGAGGTGATCATCGGCGGCGGCCGCCTCACGCTCGCATGGCACGAATTGCCGCCGCGCCGCATCGCGCTGATGAGCATGCCGCGCCTGGCGATCGTCTTCCACTTCGA
Source organism: Piscinibacter sp. (assembly GCA_017983795.1). Lineage (GTDB taxonomy): Bacteria > Pseudomonadota > Gammaproteobacteria > Burkholderiales > Burkholderiaceae_C > Piscinibacter. The sequence continues at coordinate 24,235 of JAGOAS010000030.1, read as the reverse complement.
GGGCGTCGACGAAGCCGAGCGGCACGCCTTCATGCGCTTCTTCGACCTGTACACGCAGCGCGGCGGCGGTTGAGACAATCGCCGCATGTCATCGTCTTCCGAAGGCGCCGCGGGCGCCCGTCCGCTGGCCATCGCGTTCGCGGGCCTGCTCTCGCTGGCCATCGCCATGGGCATCGGCCGCTTCGCCTTCACGCCGCTGCTGCCGATGATGCTGCACGACGGCGTCGTCGACCTGGGCGGCGCCAGCTGGCTGGCCACGGCCAACTACCTCGGCTACTGGCTCGGCGCGATGGCCTGCGCGCTGCAGCCCACGATGTGGCGGCGCTGGGGCCTGCGCCGGCCGCTGCGGCACACGGCGGTGGTGCGCGCCGGCCTGGTGGCCACGGTGCTGCTCACGCTCGGCATGGCGCTGCCGGGTGCGGCGCTGTGGCCGCTGTGGCGCGGCCTGGCGGGCGTGGCCAGCGCGCTGGTATTCGTCTATGTCTCGGGCTGGTGCCTGGCGCGCCTGAGCGCGCTCGGCGCGCCGGCGCTGGCCGGCATCATCTACGTCGGCCCGGGGCTCGGCATCACGGTCAGCGGCTTGGCCGCGAGCGCCATGGTGGCGCAGGGCCTGCAGGCGGCGGTGGGCTGGGCGGTGTTCGCGCTGCTCGCCGCCGCGCTCACCGCGCTGGCCTGGTCGCAGCTGAGCGGTGCGGTGGCGGTGAGCGCGGCGGCCTCGGCCGACGACGCGCCGCCGCCGGCCGGCGTGCTCGCGGCCTTCACGCTGGCCTACGGCCTGGCGGGCTTCGGCTACATCATCACGGCGACCTTCCTGCCGGTGATCGCGCGCCAGACGCTGCCCGGCTCGATCTGGCTGGACCTGTTCTGGCCGCTGTTCGGCCTCGGCGTTTCGACCGGCGCGCTGATCACGGTGCGCCTGCCCATGCAGCTCGATCGCCGCCACCTGCTGATGGGCTGCTACGCGATGCAGGCCACCGGCGTGCTGCTCGGCGTGTGGTGGCCGACGCTGGCCGGCTTCGCCCTCGGCAGCCTGCTGCTCGGGCTGCCCTTCACCGCCATCACGCTGTTCGCGATGCAGGAGGCGCGGCGGCTGCGGCCGCACGGCGCCTCGGCCCTGATCGGCCTGCTGACAGCAGCCTATGGGCTCGGCCAGATCGCCGGCCCGCCGCTGGTGGCCTGGCTGCTGCGCCGCACGGCGAGCCCGGCCGAGGGTTTCGCGCTCTCGCTCTACACCGCGGCCGCGGCGCTGGCGGCTGGGCTGCTCGTCTTCGGCGGGCTGGCGCGGTGGCGGCCGCTGGCGGGAAGTGATGCGTGATGTATGATGCACAGCATCAGGAGCCATATCATGCGCACCACCCTTGCCATCGACGACGACGTCCTCATCGCCGCCAAGCACCTTGCCGAACGGGATCGCAAGAGCGTCGGGGAAGTCATCTCCACGTTGGCCAGGCAAGGCTTGGCGCGCGGAGCCCGGGCAGCACGCAGCGAGCGCAACGGCGTCCCGCTGCTGCCGAGCCGCCGCGGAGCGACGCCCGTCACGCCGGAACTGGTCAACCAGCTGCGCGACGAACTACCGTGACCGTCCATCTGCTGGACGTCAACGTTCTCATTGCGCTCGTGGATCCGGCGCACATTCAGCACGACCCGGCGCACGACTGGTTCGCGCGCGTCGGCTACAAGGCCTTTGCCACGTGCCCGCTCACCGAGAACGGCCTCGTCCGCATCGTCGGGCACCCGAAGTACCCGAACTCGCCGGGGCCGCCCAGCGCGGTGCTGGCGTCGCTCGGCGCGATTCGCGGATTGCCCGGGCATGAGTTCTGGCCCGACGATCTCAGCATCGCCGACGCCGGCTTCTTTGCCCCCGAGCTCCTCTCCAGCCACTCGCGCGTTACGGACAGCTACCTGCTTGCCCTCGCCCACGCCAACGGCGGGCGTCTCGCGACCATGGATCAGAAGCTGGCCACCCAGGTCGTGCCGGGAGGGAAGAAGGCACTGGCGCTCATCCCGACGCACTGATGCCTGAGCCTTCGAGGGCGCCACGCTCAGCTGTTGCTGATCGCCCGCACCTCGTCGGTCGTCGTCACGCCGGCCCAGACCTTCTCGATGCCGTCCTGGCGCAGGGTGCGCATGCCTTCGCGCAGCGCGGTCTCCTGCAGGGCCTCGGCGCGGGCGCCGGTCTGGATGAGGCGGCGCAGCGCGCGCGACACCACCATCAGCTCGTGCACGCCGGCGCGGCCGCGGAAGCCGGTGTTGCCGCAGTGCGCGCAGCCCGGCGCGTGGAAGTGCTGCAGCCGGCCGTCGCGGCCGAAGCGTTCGATCCAGCCGCGCAGCGTGGCCTCGCGCAGCGCCGGCGTCGCCTCGTCGCCGAAGGCGTTCAGGTAGTCGGCCAGCAGTTCGTCGATCTCCTCCTCGGTGGCGGGGCGGCCGGTGCGGCATTCGCCGCACAGCCGGCGCACCAGGCGCTGCGCCAGCACGGCGAGCAGCGAATCGGCGAAGTTGAACGGGTCCATGCCCATGTCGAGCAGGCGCGTCACGGTCTCGGGCGCGCTGTTGGTGTGCAGCGTCGAGAGCACCAGGTGGCCGGTGAGCGAGGCCTCCACCGCGGTCTGCGCGGTTTCGTGGTCGCGGATCTCGCCGACCATGATCACGTCCGGGTCGGCGCGCAGGAAGGCGCGCAGCGCCTTGGCGAAGGTCCAGTCGATCTTCGGGTTGACCTGCACCTGGCGCAGCCCCGGCTGCGTGATCTCGACCGGATCCTCGGCCGTCCAGATCTTGCGTTCGGGCACGTTGATGTGGCTGAGCGCGGAGTGCAGCGTGGTCGTCTTGCCCGAGCCGGTGGGGCCCACGCACAGCACCATGCCGTAGGGCCGCTCGACCACGCGCTGCAGCTCGGCGAGGTTGCGCTCCGACAGCCCGATGCGCGGCAGCGGAATCGGCTTGGCCGAGGCCAGGATGCGCATCACCACGTCTTCCAGGCCGCCGGTGGTGGGGATGGTGGCCACGCGCAGCTCGATGCGGTGCTGCGCCACGAACTTGGCGAAGTTGATCTTGCCGTCCTGCGGCTTGCGCTTCTCGCTGATGTCGAGGTCGCACATGATCTTGATGCGCGCCACCATCGCGTTGCGGTAGCTCGAGGGCAGCTCGAGGTAGGTGCGCATCAGCCCGTCCTTGCGGAAGCGGATGCGGATCTTCTCGCGCCCCGGGTAGCTCTCCACGTGGATGTCGGAGGCGCCGTCCTTGTGCGCCTCGACGATCATGGTGTTGATCAGCCGCACGAGCGAGTTGTCGCTCTGCTCGATCTGCGCTTCCTCGTCGAGCGCGAGGCCGCCCTGCGCGTTGTCGCGCTCCAGCGATTCGATCAGCTTGTCGGTATCGGTGAGCGCGAACTCGATCGGCTGCGCCGCGTCGCTCTCCGGGAAGCGGCCGGACTGCAGGCCGCCGATCTTCTCGTAGGCGGCGTGCAGCACGTCCTCCAGCCGGCGGCTTTGCGCCAGCACCGGCACCACCTTCATCTGCGCGATGAACTCGGCCTCCTCGGCGGCGGCGTGGCGGCGCGCCGGATCGTCGAGCGCGACGATCAGCCGGCCCTCGCGGATCAGCAGCGGCATCAGCGCCAGCCGGCTGGCGGCGGCGTAGGGGATCTTGCGCAGCGCGTCGGCCTCGGCCGGAAAGGCGTCGATGTCCACCAGCGGGTAGCCCATCTTGCGCGACAGCGCCACCTGCAGGTCGGCGCGCGACACCACGCCCATGCGCACCAGCAGCTCGCCCAGCGGCGTGCTGCGGTCGCTTTGCTGCTGCGCGAGCGCCTCGTCGAGCTGCGCCTGCGTGATCATGCCCAGCGAGACCAGCGCGTCGCCGATGCGCACCATCGGCATGCGCGCCTGCCGGTCGATCGCCTCGAAGAGCTGCGCGGGCGAAACCACCTGGCGCATCAGCAGGATCTCGCCGATCTTCTGGCTGCGCAGGTTCTTCTGCGTGTCGACCGCCTGCTCCACCTGCTGCGGCGTGGCGCGCGCGTGCTGCACCAGCAGCTCGCCGATGCGTGCGCCCAGCTCCCAGCCCGCGTAGGCGGCGCGCGGCACGAACAGGCGCTGCACGCTGCCGGCCTCGTCGACCGGCGGAAACAGGAACAGGCCATGCTCGTTCTCGACGTGGCCGATGGTCTGGCCGCGCAGCTCGCCGCCGCCCTGCCAGTCGATGCGGAACTCGCTGCAGCTGCGCTGGCCGAGCATGTCGGAGTGCGGATCCTGCGGCGCCGGCGCGTGGGGCGCGAGCGGCGTGGTGAGCGTGAGCGTGCGGAACTGGTCGAAGCGCAGCGGCAGCGTGGTGCGCGCCGGCGGGATCTGCACGTGCGCCACCGCTTCCTCGGGCACGAAGAAGGTCAGCCGGCCGCTGGTGCGCTTGTCGTTCAGGCCGACGATCTCGCAGGGCAGCGGGTCGGTCTGCGGCGTCGGCGCCGGGTAGCTGGCAAACGGCGGCGTCGGCCAGGCGAAGACCTCGCGGGCGAGCTTGTCGGCCTCGCGGCGCGGCGCGCCGGGCGGCCGGGCGCCGTCGGCGAGCTGCCATTCCAGGGGGGTGGAGAGGTCGGTCATGCGGCGATGGTGCGCCGCGCGGCGCGGCCGCGATGCCCGGAATTGACGGGAAACGACCCCTCAGTTCCGCATCTGCTCGGGCAGGAAGGTGATGATCTGCGGGAAGGCGTAGAGCAGCACCACCATCAGCACCATCAGCATGAAGAAGGGGAAGGCGGCGCGCGCGATGGTGGTGATGTCCTTCTTCGTCATGCCCTGCAGCACGAACAGATTGAAGCCCACCGGCGGCGTGACCTGCGCCATCTCGACCACGATGACGATGAAGATGCCGAACCACAGCGGGTCGATGCCGGCCTTCTGGATGGTGGGCATGATCACGCCCATGGTCAGCACCACCATCGAGATGCCGTCGAGGAAGCAGCCGAGCACGACGTAGAACACCGTCAGCGCGAGGATCAGCTGCCACTTCGTGAGGCCCAGCGAGCCTATCCATTCGGCCAGGTGGCGCGGCAGGCCGATGTAGCCCATCGAGAGCGTGAGGAAGGCCGCGCCGGCGAGGATCAGCGCGATCATGCAGTACAGCCGCGTGCCGCCGAGCAGCGAGTCGCGGAAGGTGGCCCAGGACATCGAACCCTGCGCGGCCGAGAGGATCAGCGAGCCCACGACGCCCAGCGCGGCCGCTTCGGTGGCGGTGGCGATGCCGCCGTAGATCGAGCCCAGCACCGCGGCGATCAGCAGCACCACCGGGATCAGGTGGCGCGATTCGCGCAGCTTCTGGCCGAAGCTCAGGCGCGCGTCGGCGGGCGGAATCTGGCCCGGGTGGGTGAGCGCCCAGAGCGCGATCCAGGCCGAGAAGATGGCGGCGAGCAGGATGCCCGGAATCACGCCGGCGATGAACAGCTGCGAGATCGACACGTCGGCCGCCACGCCGTAGACGATCATGATGATCGAGGGCGGGATCAGCAGGCCCAGCGTGCCGGCGCCGGCCAGCGAGCCGAGCGCCATCATCTCCGGGTAGCCGCGCCGCTGCAGCTCGGGCAGGCTCATCTTGCCGATGGTGGCGCAGGTGGCGGCGCTCGAGCCCGACACGGCGGCGAAGATCGCGCAGCCGGCCACGTTGACGTGCAGCAGCCGGCCGGGCAGGGCCTGCATCCAGGGCGCGAGGCCGCGGAACATGTCCTGCGAGAGCCGCGTGCGGAACAGGATCTCGCCCATCCACACGAACAGGGGCAGGGCGGTCAGCGTCCAGCTCGAGGCCGAACCCCAGGTGGTGACGGCCATCGCGTCGCCGGCCGGGCGCGAGCTGAACAGCTGCATGCCGATCCAGGCCACGCCGGAGAGCGTCAGGCCGATCCACACGCCGCTGGCGAGGATGAGGAAGAGCGCGCCGACCAGCAGCAGCGTGATGGCGAGGTCACTCATGGTGGTCACTCATTGCGGGTGGCCTCCTCGGGCATCGCCGGCAGGCGCTTGCCGCGCACCTCGAGCACCAGTTCGTCGAGGAAGGCGATGGCGAGCACCGCCGTGCCCAGCGCCATCGACAGCTGCGGAATCCACAGCGGCGTGGCGTCGTTGGAGGTCGAGATGTCGTGGAAGCTGTACGACTGCCAGGCCAGGCGCACGCTGTAGAAGGCCGCCAGCAGCGCCAGCAGCGTGGCGGCGAACAGCGCCCACAGCTCCATGGCGCGCTGCGGCGCGCCTTGCAGCCGGCCGATCAGCAGTGTCACGCGGATGTGCTCGCCGCGCTTGAGCGTGTGCGCCAGCGCGAGGAAGCCGGCGCCGGCCATCAGGTAGCCGGCGTAGGCGTCGATGCCGGGGATGTTGAAGTGCAGCTGCCGCCCGATCACGGACAGCAGCACCGCCACCAGCAGCCCCACCATGAAGCAGGCCGCCAGCGCGGCGCAGCCGTCGTAGAGCCGGTCGAGCGCGCGCCGCACGCCGGCCTACTTCCGGTAGGCGTCGACCAGCGCCTGGCCCTCGGCGCCGGCCTTGTCGAGCCATTCCTTGAGCATCACATCGCCGACCTTCTTCATGTCGCCCTTCAGCGCCGCCGAGGGCGGCAGCACCTGCATGCCGTTGGCGCGCAGCTTCTCCATCGTGTCGGTATTGACCTTGCGGCTGGCGGCCCAGCCGCGCGCCTCGGCCTCGGCGCCGGCCTTCAGCACGGCGGCCTGCGTGGGCTTGTCGAGCGCGTCGAAGGCGGCCTTGTTGACGATCACCGCATTCTTCGGCAGCCAGGCCTGGGTGTCGTAGTAGTACTTCAGGTGCTCGTAGGTCTTGGTGTCGTAGCCGGTGGCGCCGCTGGACATGTAGCTCTCGATCACGCCGGTGGCCATGGCCTGCGAGAGCTCGGCGGCCTGCACCGTCACCGGCTGCGCGCCCACGAGTTCGGCGATGCGCGCGGTGGCCGGGCTGTAGGCGCGCCACTTGACGCCCTTGAGATCGGCCGCCGCGGCGATCGGCTTCTTGACGTAGATGCCCTGCGGCGGCCAGGCCACCGCGTACAGCAGCATCATGCCCTGCTCGCCGAGCTTCTTCTCGAGCAGCGGCTTCTGCGCCTTGTAGAGCTTCATCGACTCGTCGTAGCTGTCGGCCAGGAAGGGCAGGCCGTCGGCGCCGAAGATCTGCCATTCGTTCTGGTAGTTCACCAGCAGGATCTCGCCGATCTGCGCCTGGCCGCCCTGCACGGCGCGCTTGATCTCCGGCGCCTTGAAGAGGGATGCGTTGGCGTGCACCGTGATCTTGAGCTTGCCGGCCGTGGCCTTGTCGACGTCGGCGGCGAACTGCGCCAGGTTCTCGCTGTGGAAGTTGGTGGCCGGGTAGGCGGCGGGCAGATCCCACTTGGTCTGCGCGAAGGCGGCGAGGGGCGCGGCGGCCAGCGTGAACAGCGCGGCGGCGGCGAGCGAGCGGCGGGTCAGGGACATGCGTTGCTCCTGAGGTATGGAAATTCGGGGATGGGGTGAAGTGCGATTGCAGTCTAGGGATCGTTCCGATAAATTGTCAATAAATCTTCAACGTTTCGGGGAAAGCACCGATGCCTGCCAAGGCCAGCGCCAAGACATCAGCACGAAGCGCGCCACCGCGCCGCGGCGCGCCGCGCGGCATCGTCTCGTCCTCGCACCTGGTGTCGCCGCGCAGCGTCGAGCTCTCCGAGTTCGAGTTCGGCCTGATCGTGGCCTGGAACGCCTTCTCGCGCTGGGCGATGCGCTGCATGGCCGCCGCCGGCTGTCCCGACCTGACCATCACCGACGTGCTGGTGCTGCACCACATCAACCACCGCGCCCGCAACAAGAAGCTGGCCGACATCTGCTTCGTGCTCAACTACGAGGACACCCACGTGGTCGGCTACTCGCTCAAGAAACTGGTGGCCGCCGGCCTGGCGCGCGGCGACAAGCAGGGCAAGGAAGTGTTCTACAGCCCCACGCCGGCCGGCGAGGCGGCGGTAAGCAAATACCGCGAGGTGCGCGAGAGCTGCCTGGTCGACAACCTCGACACCCAGCGCAATGCCGACATCGGCGAGATGGCCAAGCTGCTGCGCACCATGTCCGGGCTCTACGACCAGGCGGCGCGCGCCGCCACTTCGCTATGAACGCACGCTGGCAGTTCTGGATCGACCGCGGCGGCACCTTCACCGACGTGGTGGGGCGCCGCCCCGATGGCACGCTGGTCACGCACAAGCTGCTGTCGGAGAACCCGGAGCAGTATCGCGATGCGGCGGTGGCGGGCATGCGCCACCTGCTCGGCCTCGCGGCCGGCGAGCCGATCACGCCGGACCTCGTCGAGTGCGTGAAGATGGGTACCACGGTGGCCACCAACGCGCTGCTCGAGCGCAAGGGCGAGCCGACGCTGCTGGTCATCACCCGCGGCTTCCGCGACGCGCTGCGCATCGCCTACCAGGACCGGCCGCGCCTGTTCGACCGCCACATCGTGCTGCCCGAACTGCTCTACAAGCGCGTGATCGAGGCGCAGGAGCGTGTCGGCGCCGACGGCGCGGTGATCGAGCCGCTGGACGAAGACCACCTGCGCGAGCGCCTCTGGGCCGCCTACGACGCCGGCCTGCGCAGCGTGGCCATCGTCTTCATGCACGGCTGGCGCTGGCCGGCGCACGAGCAGGCGGCGGCCTGGCTGGCTCGCTCGCTCGGCTTCACGCAAGTGAGCGTGTCGCACGAGGTGAGCCCGCTGATGAAGCTGGTCAGCCGCGGCGACACCACCGTGGTCGATGCCTACCTCTCGCCCATCCTGCGCCGCTATGTCGAGCAGGTGGCTGCCGAGATGCCGGGCGTGAAGCTCTTCTTCATGCGCAGCAGCGGCGGCCTGGCCGACGCGCGCGCCTTCCAGGGCAAGGACGCCATCCTCTCCGGGCCGGCGGGCGGCATCGTCGGCATGGTGCGCACGGCGCAGCTGGCGAAGAACGACCTCGGCGGCGAGCGTGTCATCGGCTTCGACATGGGCGGCACGTCGACCGACGTCAGCCACTTCGCCGGCGAGTTCGAGCGCGCCTTCGAGACGCAGGTGGCCGGCGTGCGCATGCGCGCGCCGATGATGAGCATCCACACCGTGGCGGCCGGCGGCGGCTCCATCCTCGCCTTCGACGGTGCGCGGCTGCGTGCCGGCCCCGAGAGCGCCGGCGCCAACCCCGGCCCGGCCTGCTACCGGCGCGGCGGGCCGCTGGCGGTGACCGACGCCAACGTGATGGTCGGCAAGATCCAGCCGGCCTGGTTCCCGAAAGTGTTCGGCGCGCATGCGAACGAGCCGCTGGACCGCGACATCGTGGTCGCGAAGTTTTCCGAACTGGCGGCACGGATCGAGCAGGCCACCGGCACCCGGCGCACGCCCGAGCAGGTGGCCGAGGGCTTCATCGACATCGCGGTGGGCGCGATGGCCAACGCGATCAAGAAGATCTCGGTGGCACGCGGCTACGACGTCACGCGCTACACGCTGCAGTGCTTCGGCGGCGCCGGCGGCCAGCATGCCTGCCGCGTGGCCGATGCGCTGGGCATGGAGCGCGTCTTCGCGCACCCGCTGGCCGGCGTGCTCTCGGCCTACGGCATGGGCCTGGCCGACCAGAGCGTGATGCGCGAGGCGGCGGTGGAGCTGTGCCTGGCCGAGGCGCTGCCGGCCGTGGCCGAGCGCCTCGACGCGCTCGCCGCCGAGGCCGAAGCCGAGCTGCGCCGCCAGGGCGCGAGCAGCGGCGCGCTGCACACGCACCGGCGCGTGCACCTGCGCTACGAGGGCACCGATTCGGCGCTGATCGTGCCCTACGGCACGGCCGCGCAGATCGAGGCCGCCTTCGAGGCCGCCTACCGCCAGCGCTTCGCCTTCCTGATGAAGGAGCGCGCGCTGGTGGTCGAGGCGGTGTCGGTGGAGGCGGTGGGCGCGGGCGACGCGCCGGCCGAATCCGCGCAGCCCTTGTTGCCGGCGGCGCCCATGCCCGCGGCCGAGACCGTGCGGCTCTTCAGCGGCGGCCGCTGGTGGGACGCGGCGCTGGTGCTGCGCGAGGCCGCGAAGCCGGGGCTCTTCGTCGACGGCCCGGCCATCATCGCCGAGCGCAATGCCACCACCGTGGTCGAGCCCGGCTGGCGCGCGCGCGTGACGGCGCTCGACCATCTCGTGCTCGAGCGCGTGGTGCCGCGCGAGGCGCAGCGCGCCATCGGCACCACGGTCGACCCGGTGATGCTGGAGGTGTTCAACAACCTCTTCATGAACATCGCCGAGCAGATGGGCCTGCAGCTGCAGAACACCGCCTACTCGGTGAACATCAAGGAGCGGCTGGACTTCTCCTGTGCCCTGTTCGACGCGCAGGGCAACCTGATCGCCAACGCGCCGCACATGCCGGTGCACCTGGGCTCGATGAGCGAGTCGATCAAGACGGTGATCGCGCGCAATGCCGGGGCGATGAAGCCGGGTGACGTCTACGCGCTCAACGATCCCTACCACGGCGGCACGCACCTGCCCGACGTCACGGTGGTCACGCCGGTGTTCGACGAGGCCGGCCGCGAGATCCTCTTCTACGTCGGCAGCCGTGGCCACCATGCCGACATCGGCGGCAGCACGCCCGGCTCGATGCCGCCCTTCTCGACGCGCATCGAGGAAGAGGGCGTGCAGATCGACAACGTCAAGCTGGTCGAGGCCGGCCGCTTGCGCGAGGCGGAGATGCTGGCGCTGCTGGCCAGCGGCAAGTACCCGTCACGCAACCCGCAGCAGAACCTCGCGGATCTGAAGGCGCAGATCGCCGCCAACGAGAAGGGCGTGCAGGAGCTGCGCAAGATGGTGGCGCAGTTCGGGCTGGCCGTGGTGCAGGCCTACATGGGCCACGTGCAGGACAACGCCGAGGAATCGGTGCGCCGCGTGATCACGAAGCTGAAGGACGGCGCCTTCACGCTGGCGCTGGACAACGGCGCGCAGATCGCCGTGGCGATCCGCGTCAACGCCGCCGAACGCAGCGCCGAGATCGACTTCACGGGAACGAGCGCGCAACTCGAGAACAACTTCAACGCACCCACCGCGGTGTGCATGGCCGCAGTGCTGTACGTGTTCCGCACGCTGGTCGGCGACGACATCCCGCTCAACGCCGGTTGCCTCAAGCCTTTGCGCGTGATCATCCCCGAAGGCTCGATGCTCAACCCGCGTCCGCCGGCCAGCGTGGTGGCGGGCAACGTCGAGACCTCGACCTGCATCACCAACGCGCTCTACGGTGCGCTGGGCGCGATGGCCGCCGGCCAGTGCACGATGAACAACTTCACCTTCGGCAATCAGCGCCACCAGTACTACGAGACCATCTCCGGCGGCAGCGGCGCCGGCCCGGGCTTCAACGGCACGAGCGTGGTGCAGACCCACATGACCAACTCGCGCCTCACCGACCCCGAGGTGCTGGAGTTCCGCTTCCCGGTGCGGCTGGAGAGCTACGCGATCCGCGCCGGCTCGGGCGGGGCCGGGCAGTGGAGGGGCGGCGACGGCGGCACGCGCCGCGTGCGCTTCCTCGAGCCCATGACCGCCTCCATCCTCTCCAACGGCCGCGTGCACGGCGCCTTCGGCATGGCCGGTGGCTCGCCGGGGCAACCGGGCGCGAACCGCGTCGAACGCGCCGACGGCCGCGTCGAGCGGCTCAGCCACATCGGCTCGGTGGCGATGAACCCAGGCGACCAGTTCGTGATCGAGACGCCGGGCGGCGGCGGCTACGGCGTGCCCGGGTGACCTGAACCGATGTTGCTGAAGCTGCTGCTGGTCGCCGCGTCGGCGCTGCTGTCGTCGCTGGTGGCCAAGCGCTTCGGCCACGCGGTGGGCGGCACGCTCGCCGGCCTGCCGATGATCGCCGGGCCGATCATGGGCTTCGTGCTGTGGGCGACGCCGGTGGAGGGCGTGCGCGCCATCGCGCTGGCCACGCTGGTGTGCCTGCCGGCCACGGTGGCGCACCTGGTGACCTTCGCCTGGAGCGGAACGCGCTGGCCCTGGTGGCTGTCGCTGGCGCTGGCCAACCTGGCCTTCTTCGGCCTCGGCATGCTGATGCCGCAGCTGGGCCTGCCCGCCTGGCTCGTCTGCCTGCTGGCGCTGGCGGTGCTGGCGCTGGGCGGCGTGGCGATGCCGCGCCTGCGCATCGCGCCGGGCGCGGTCGACATCCCGCACGCCGAGCTGGCCTGCCGCGTGGCCGCGGCGCTGCTGGTTGCCTGGGCGATCATCCGCAGCGCCGGCGTGGCGCCGGCGGCCTTGAGCGGCCTGCTGCTGGCCGTGCCCATCACCGGCAACGTGCTGCCCTGCTTCACGCTGCCACGCTACGGCGCGGCCGCCACGGTGGCGCTGCTGCGCGGCTTCGTGCGCGGGCTGTCGGGCTTCGGCGCCTTCTTCGTCACGCTCTACCTCGGGCTGGCCGCCTGGCCTGCCGGCGTGGCCTATGCGGCGGCGTGGATCGCCGCGCTGGTGGTGGCGAGCGCGCTGTATGCGCTGCAGCGGCGCCACCTGGCGCCGGCAGCGTAGCCTTCACCCGGCCAGCGCCTCGCGCACCAGCACGGCCATGCGCTCGAGGCTGTGTTCCTTGAGCATCACGCCGCGCACGCCGAGCGCGCGGGCGCGCGCGATCAGCTCCTCGGTGACGTAGCCCGAGGTGATCAGCACCGGCAGCCCGGGCGCCGCCGCGGCCAGGTGCTCGGCCACGCCCAGGCCGGACAGGCCGGGCATGTTGTAGTCGGTGATCACCAGCGCGTAGCGATCACGCGCCTCGCGCACCGCCTCGACCGCGGCCAGCCCGCTGCTCACGCGCGTCACCTTGTAGCCGGCGCGCTGCAGCAGCGCCTCGGTGGTGAGGCCGACCACCTCGTCGTCGTCGGCCAGCAGGATGTGCTCGCCGCGGCCGACGGGCCGCGCATGCGCCGGCGCCGCCACCTGCGGCGCGCCGGCCACCGCCTCGCGCAGCGGCAGCAGCACATCGACGCGCGTGCCGCGGCCGGGGGCGCTGTCGACCACGATGCGGCCGCCGCTGTCGGTGACGATGCCGTGCACCACCGCCAGGCCGAGGCCGGTGCCCTGGCCGACCGGCTTGGTGGTGAAGAAGGGCTCGAAGATGCGCGCGCGCGTGGCCTCGTCCATGCCGCTGCCGTCGTCGATCACCGACAGCCGCGCCTGGCCCTCGCGCGTGCGCTGCAGCTCGACGCGGATGCTGCCCAGGTGCGCCGGCAGCGCCTGCAGTGCGTTGGTGCACAGGTTCAGCACCACCTGCTGGATCTGGTTCGCATCCACCTCCACCAGCAGCGGCTCGGCCTCGAGCTGCGCGTGCAGCGTCGCCGAGGCGGGCAGGGTGGAGCGCAGCATGGCGACCGCCTCCTCGACCAGCGGCGCGAGCGGCTGCACCTCGCGCTGCTGCGGCAGGCGGCGGCTGAAGGCGAGGATCTGCTGCACCAGCGCGCGCGCGCGCATCGCGGCCTGCTGCGCGAGGGCGAGCGGGCGCTGCACTTCGTGGGCCTCGGCCAGATCCTCGCGCGCGATGGCCAGGTTGCCGAGGATCACCGCCAGCACGTTGTTGAAGTCGTGTGCCACGCCGCCGGCCAGCGTGCCGATCGACTCCATCTTCTGCGCTTCCTGCAAGCGCGCCTCGAGCGCACGCTGCTGGGCCTGCGCCGCGTGCACGGGGCTGAGGTCGCGCGCGATGGTCGACAGGCGCATGAGCTTGCCGCTCGCGTCGCGCAGGCAGACGATCACCTGCGACACCGGCAGCTCGCGGCCGTCGGCGCAGGCGATCGCGAGCTGGCCGGCCCAGACGCCGTTGCGCGTGGCGGCGGGCACGCCGACCTCGAGCACCGTGCGCACCGCCCAGGGCGGATGGCAGTGCGCGAAGGTGATGCCGCCGAGATCGTCCTGCTCGCCGAGCCCCAGCATGCGGCGCGCCGCGCGGTTGAGGAAGGTGATGCGGCCTTGGCGGTCGGCCGAGGCGACGAAATCCGGCGTGGCGTCGAGGATGGCGGTCAGCTCGGCCTGCTGCGCGGCGGCGCGCTCGCGCTCGGTCACGTCGCGCACGATCATGCTGGCCGCGGGCAGGCCGTCGGCGTCGGTGTAGACGGTGGTGGACACCTCGGCCTCGAAGCTGCTGCCGTCGGCGCGCCGCAGGCGCAGCTGGCCGCTGGCGCGGCCGTCGCGCTCGCGCGCCGCAAGCAGCGGGCCGAGCCGCGCATCGTCACGGTCGACCAGGCCGGCGCGGCCGAGCGCGCACAGCCGCGCCTCGTTGCAACGGAACAGCGCGCTGGCCGCGGCGTTGGCGGCCAGCACCGTGCCGTCGGGGCGGGTGCGCAGCACCGCATCCATGCTGTGCTCGAACAGCATGCGGAAGCGCTGCTCGCTCTCGTGCAGGCTGCGCGTCTCGGCCTGCAGCCGCGCGGTGGCCTCGTGCACCTTGCGCGCCTCGCGGGCATTGGCGCGCACCAGTACGTGGGTGATGGCCGCCAGCGTGCCCGACAGCAGCACGCCCAGCAGCATCGCCAGTGCGCTGGCGGCATCGACGGGCGCGGGCACGGCGCCCGAGCGCACGCCGATCTCGAGCTCCCAGCGCCGGTCGGCCACCGGCAGCGTGACGCTGTGCAGCGGGCCCGCCGCGGCGCGCGTGGCGCCGGCGTCGAGCCAGCTGCTGTCGAACACCAGCGCGGGCCGGCCCTCGGCGGGCGCGCGCGCATCGCTGATGTGCAGGTGCAGCCATTGCTGCTGCTCGCTCGTCATCACGCTGCGCAGCAGCTCCAGCGTGCGGAAGGCGACGCCGACGACGCCGTCGGCGCGCCGCAGCCGCTCGGCCTCGTCGGCGGGCGGCAGCGGCGTGGCGTAGGTGGCGGCGCGGATCACCACGCTGGTCAGCGCCGGGGCCATGGCGCCGCCGCGGTCGCGCGCCAGCAGCAGCGGGGCGGTGGCCACGTAGCCGCCGCCGCGCAGCGCGGCATCGACCTCGACGCGGTAGCGCTGGTCGGGGTCGAACAGGTCGTAGCCGAAGGTGGCGGGATCCTCGGGCTGCACGTGGCGGATCACCATGTGCTCGGGCCGCGCGCCGGGCGGGCGGATCTCGAAGTCGGGGTGGCCCTCGGCGCGCCGGCTGCGGTCGCCGCGCACGCCCGCCACATAGGCGGCGCGTTCCTCGCCGCGCACGCGCTCGGCCACGAAGGTCAGCGCCAGGCCGGGGAAGCGCCGCTCCAGCGAGAGCGTGTCGATGTAGCGCGCGAAGGCGGCGTCGTCGATGTCGGCGCGGTTCGCCGCGAAGGCGCGCAGCCCCGGCAGCGTGTCGATGTAGGACTGCACGCGGTTGGCGAGCGCCTGCACGACGCGCTCGGCATTGCGCTCGAAGCGGGCGCGCTGCTCGGTGGCCTCGCGCTGCCACGACCAGAGGGACAGGCCGGCGGTGATGGCCAGGCCGGCGGCGAGCACGGCCGGCGCCAGCCAGCGCAGCGCGACCGGGGGCGCGGTGGCGGCGGGCGCGGCGGCAGGCATGCGTGGGGGCATCGCGGGTGCGGCGGGTCGGAGCCCTGCATGCTGCCGCAGATCGGGTCGTTTGCGAGCGCTGGATTGCACGGTCGCCTGCGCGCCACAGTGAGCGCGCCTGTCAAACCTGAGCCAGTGCATCACTTGTACCTCTCGTGACCGGAGGTATCGCGGCGCGCTGGATTAGCATTGCCCGATGCGGTTCCTGGCCCGACGCTGGTGCGTGCCCGCGCTGCTTCTCGCAGCGCTGCCCACGCACGCCGACGTGGTCTGGCTGCAGCCCCTGGCCAGCCCCTCGGGCACGCTCGCCGCGCCCTGGCACATCGCCGGGTTGCCGCACCAGACCAAGCCCTACACGCGCTTCGCGGTGGAGCAGATCGACGGGCGTCGCGCCGTGCGCATCGAATCGGAGAGCGCCTACGGCAATCTCGTGCACCCGCTGCGCGTGGACGGCACGGCGATGACGCTGTCCTGGCAATGGCGCGTCGACGAGCTGGTGGCCGAGTCCGACCTGCACGACAAGAACGGCGACGACACGGCGGTCAAGGTCTGCGTGCTGTTCGACCTGCCGATCGAGCAGCTGAGCTTCGTCGACCGGCAGGCGCTGCGTGTGGTGCGCGCCGCCACCCACGAGCCGCTGCCGGCCGCCACCGTCTGCTACGTGTGGGATCGGCTGCTGCCCGCCGGCACGGCCATCGCCAACGCCTTCACGCGGCGCATCCGCTACCTGGTGCTGCGCAGCGGCGCGGCCGACCTGCACCACTGGCACGAGGAGCGGCGCGACATCGGCGCCGACTTCCTGCGCCTGTTCGGCAACGAGAGCCCGCAGGTGCCGCCGGTGGTGGGCGTGGCGATCGGCGCGGACACCGACAACACCCACGGACGCAGCCTTGCCCACGTGGCCGAGCTGGTGCTCGCGCCTTGAAGCGCCTGTTGCTCCTGGGTGCCGGCGCCGCGCATCTGCAGGTGCTGCACGCCTTCGCAACCGAGGCGCTGCCCGGCGTCGAGCTGAGCGTGGTGGCGGCCGCGCCGCGCGCGCTGCACGCGCCCCTGCTGGCCGGCTTCGTGGCCGGGCACTACACGCTGGCGCAGTGCAGCGTGCCGCTCGCGCCGCTGGCCGAGCGCGCCGGCGCGCGGCTGCTGCAGGCCTCGGCCGTTGCCATCGACCTCGCGGCGCGCAGTGTGAGCCTGGCCGACGGCCGAACCTTGCCCTACGACGCGCTGAGCCTGGATCTCGCCGACGCGATGGACCGCGACGCGATTCCCGGTGCGCGCGAGCACGGCCTGTTCCTGCGCCCGCTCGAGGCCTTTGCACAACTGTGGGAACGCATGCACGAGCTGGCGCAGCGGCAGCCGATGTGCGTGGTGGTGGTGGGCCATGGCGTCGACGCCGTCGAGATGGCGCTGGCGCTGCAGCACCGGCTCGGCGACCGCTCGCGCGTCAGCCTGGTCAGCGGCGGCGGGACGGTGCTGCCGGGCCACCCCGAGGCAGCACGGCGGCGCGTGCTGCAGGCGCTCAAGCGGCGCCAGGTGACCCTGCTCGAAGACGCCTGCGCCGAGATCGGCGCGACGCACCTCACCCTGGCCAGCGGCACGCGCGTGGCCTGCGACGCGGCCGTGATGGCGCTGCCCGTGGGCGTGCCCGCGTGCTTGCGCGAGGCCGGCCTGGTGCCGCAGGGGCAGGGCCTCGTCGCCACCGGCGCGACGCTGCAGAGCGCCACGCAGCCCGAGGTCTTCGCGGCCGGCGCCGATGCGCGCGCCGGCGCGGCGCTGGCGCTCAACCTGCGCCGCTTCCTCGCCGGCGGCGCACTCGTGCCCTGGGCACCGCCGGCGCGCACGCTCGAGCTGATCGGCTGCGGCGAGCGCCGTGCCATCGCGTGCTGGGGCGGCTGGTCGGCACAGGGGCGCTGGGCCTGGCACTGGAAGGATCGCCGCGAGCGCCGTTTCCTCGAAACCCACGGCGCGAGCAGCGGCTGAGCTTGCTGCGCCAGAATCACCCCATTCCCGGATCGAACAGGAGCCTTGCATGACCCCCACCCGCCTCGCCGACGACGACAACAAGAAGCCCGACGCCGCTGCCGCCGGCCCCGGCCGCCTCGAGGAGCAGCTCGCCTTCAAGTCGCGCTACGTGCTGGTGTTCGGCGAGATCGACGACAAGCTCGCACTCGCCACCTGCCGGCGCCTGCTGGCGCTGTCGGAAGACTCGGACGCGCCGATCACGATGCTGATCTCCTCGCCGGGCGGCCACGTCGAATCGGGCGACGCCATCCACGACATGATCCGCTTCGTGCGTGCCCCGGTCACCACCGTGGGCAGCGGCTGGGTGGCCAGCGCCGGCGCGCACATCTTCCTCGCGCCGCCGAAGGAGCGCCGCGTCTGCCTGCCCAATACGCGCTTCATGATCCACCAGCCGGCCGGCGGCGCCGGCGGCCAGGCCACCGACATCGCCATCCAGGCCAAGGAGATCCTGCGCACACGCGAGCGCATCGCGCGCGTCATCGCCACGCAGACCGGCCGCCCCTACGACACCGTGGTGTCGGACATGGAGCGCGACTTCTGGATGAGCGCGAAGGAAGCCATCGAGTACGGCATCGCCTCGCGCATCGTCGAGCGCCAGGCGGAGCTGAGCTGAGCCAGGCTCAGCGGCCCAGGCAGCGCGCGTTGTAGCTGGCCTCGAGAGAGCGCAGCGCGGCCACCTCGGTGTCGTTGAGGCTCGCCTCGCGGCTGCGCTTGAGCGCGATCACGTCGCGCATGCCCTTGCACTGCTCGCCCTGGCGGCGCGACTCATCGCGCTGCAGCGCGAGCGAGTCGCGCTCGGCGCGCTGTCGATCGCTGCGCTCGCGCTCGGCCTGCCCATGCTGGCGCCGCGCTTCCTCGTCCTGCAGGGCGCACTTCTGCTGATACTCCTCGCGCAGGCCGGAGACCACCTCGCCGCGAACGCCGCGTGTCGGCGCGGTGCGGATCGCCTCGGAGATGTCCGCGCACTCGGCGCTCAGGTACTTCACGTGCTCCTGCGGCTTGCCCGCGCGCGGCAAGCCGCCGTAGCCCGGCGGCAGCGTGCCCTGCCGCGATGACCCGGCGTAGGCGCCCAGCTTGGACGGCGGCGCTCCGGAGCAGGGCCGGTCGGAGTAGTAGATCGTGCCGCCGCTGCTGCAGCGGTAGGACTGGGCCTGCGCCGCATCCGCGGCGATGATGCCGGCCAGCGCGGCGAGGGAGATGATGATCCGGTTCACGGGTCGTGACGATAACGCCGCGGCAGCGCGGATTCCATCCCACAACCCGGCGGATGGTTCAGGCGCCGGGCTGCGGCCCGTCGTAGCCCTCGACGATCACCACGTCGGCGCTCGACACCGGCTGGCGGATCGTCCAGGCGCGCCGGTATTCCGGCGAATTCCAGCAGTCCAGCGCGGCCTGGTAGCTGGGGAACTCGATGATCACGTTGCGCTGGCGCGCGCCGCCTTCGGGGTTCTCGAAGCGGCCGCCGCGCACCAGGAAGCGTGCGCCGTATTTGGCGAAGGCGGCGGCGTTGGCGGCCACGTAGTCCTTGTAGCGTTCCGCGTCGGCGACGTCGACGCGCGCCATCCAGTAGCCCTTGGCCATGACGAGTTCTCCTGCTTCGCGTTCAGATGCGGCGCGGCGGCACGGGCTGGGTGTCCTGGAAGCCCGTGGCCTGCGTGTTGAACCACTGCACGTAGCGATCCGGCTCGATGCCGATCACGTGCACCTCGATCGCATCGTCGCCGAGCTCCGGCGAGTAGTCGACGATCTGCACGCTGCCGTCGCCGGCCAGTTCGCTGCCGTCGGGCGCGAGCACGCGCAGCACCACGCCGAGCGACGAGCCGCCCGCCGAGGCCAGCACCGCCGGCTGGACCGCCGCATAGGCCGGTGCCGGCACGAAACGGCCGGCCGCCACGCCGATCGGCGCATCGCCGTGCTCCAGCCAGGTGTGGCCGATGCACACGGCTCCAACGAGGACCTCGAACTTCGGCATGGCTCGGTGGCGCGGCTGCGGGACGGCGTTGGCCGCGATTGTCGCCTCGCGTCAGGCGCGATCGCGCTCGACGAGTTGGAAGCGGTTGCCGTCCGGATCACGGAAGCCGGCCACGCTGCCACCCCAGAACTGCCGCTCGGGCGCGGCGGTGAAGTCCACGCCGCGCGACTTCAGATCCTGGTGCGCGACGTGCAGGTTGGGCACGAGGAAGGACAGCCCGGTGACGCGCCCGACCAGCGCCTGCCTGTCGGCGGCTGCATCCGCCGGCACCGCCTCGAGCACCAGCTCGCAGTTGCCGGCATTGAATACGCACCAGCCGCGCGCGAGATCCTGCGAATGCGGCTTGAGGCCCAGCGCTTCGGCATAGAAGCGGCGTGCCAGCGCGATGTCGCGCACGAAGACGCGGGCGGTGTTGAGGTTCACGCCGGCAGTCTAGCCGCGCGCGGCGCGTGTGCGTTCAGTACGACGACGCGCCGGTGTACTTGCGCTCCAGCACTTCGCGCCACTCGACCAGGATCTCGGCCACGCGGCGCGCGTGGCTGGGCCGCGGCGCGAGGCCGAGGAATTCGGTCTCGAGCAGGAGCAGCAGCTCCATGACGCGCTGCTCGTCGGCATCGTCGAGCAGGGCTGCGAAGACGTCGGGCACGAAGCCCGCGTAGTGCTCGCGCGCCAGCGGGTCGCGCGCCAAGCCGGACGGATCCCAGTGGTACAGCAGCACCTCGTCGATGCGCTGGAACAGCTCCTGGTCGAAACGGTCGGTGCTGGTGCTCATGGTCGGCGCCGAGCATACGGATTCCGGTCCTGCGGCCCAAGCGTCAGGCTAGGGATGGTCGAGCCGCGCGGGCGTGATCGCCTTGCCCATGAAGACGCTGTTCGGGTCCTCGGTGTAGTCGCCGAAGGGGCCGCGGCGGCGGTAGCCGCAGCGCTCGTACATCGCCAGCGCCTCGGGCTGAAGGTGGCCGGTCTCCAGCATGAACTGCGCGCAGCCTCGGCGCTGCGCCTCCGACTCCAGCAGCTTCAGCAGCGCGCCGGCGATGCCGCGGCCGCGGTGCGTGGGCCGCGTGAACATGCGCTTGAGCTCGCCGTATTCGCGCTCGAGCACGATGGCGCCGCAGCCGACCGCCGCGCCGCCCGCCTCGCGCGCCACCGCGAAGATCACGTTCGGCCGGCACAGCGCGTCGATCGGGATGCCGTGATGGCTCTCGGCCGGGTAGAGCGGCTTCTGGTAGGCGTCGAGCTCGTCGATGAGCGCGATGACCTCGGGCTGGTCGGGCGTTTCGAGTGCGATCTGCATGGGCGCTCAGCATAGCCCGGCGTCCGCTTTGCGCCGCAGGCGCGCCAGCTGGCGGTCGTGCAGCCCGGCGAGCGTGAGCTGCGCCGCCAGCGCACCCAGCAGCGCGAAGAACATGTCGGATTGCGTGTCCCACGGATCGCCCTGCGTGCCGAGAAACTCGTCGGCGCCCTGGCCGAGCGCGAGCGCCGCGCCCCATTCGATGAACTCGTAGGTGGCGCTGATGGCAAGCACGATGCAGGTGACGAGGAAGGCGAGCATGCGCCGCCCGCGCACATGGTCGCCGCGCAGCAGGATCTCGCGCGCGATCAGCGCCGGAACGAAGCCCTGGAAGAAGTGGCCGATCTTGTCGTACGGATTGCGCGAGAGCTGCAGCATCTCCTGCAGCTCGAAGCCGAGCGGCACGCGCGCGTAGCTGTAGGCCCCGCCGAGCATCAGCACGCCGGCGTGCAGGAAGATCAGCGCATACAGCAGCGGCGTGAGCGGGTAGCGCCGCCACGTCGCGGCGAGCAGCGGCAGTGCGACGATGACGGGCAGCACTTCCATCAGCCAGGTGGCGCGGTCGTAGGGCCGCCAGCCCGAGGCGATCAGCAGCGCGGTGGCGGCGGCGGCCAGCACGACGAGCCAGCGTGCGCGGTGGGTGGAGTCGTGGTGCATGCGTGCGTGTCAAGCCGGGTTGGCGCGGCCCTCTACAATCCTGCCCCTTCGGATGCCCTGAGCCAGAAACTTGAAGACGAGCCTGCACAATGACGAGAAGGCGGCGCGAAGCGCCACGACACAGCGGCCCGCCGAAGCGCGGCCGGCGGCCGTGACCTTGCCCGCGCAGCCGCTGCGCACGCGCCTGGTGGCCGCCTGCGGCTGGCCCACCGACGCCGCGCCGGTGGCTCGTCGACGCGCCGCCAAGCGTTGATCAGGCGCCCTCACGCCTAGCCGAACACCGTGTCGCTGGCAGCGTGCGCGCTGCTCAGCAGCAGCCGCAGCGAGGGCCCCATGCCGTCGTGCTCCCACACGCGGCCCTGCACGATGAACTGCCGGCCGCCGATGCGCAGCGCATCGCCCGCCTGCGGCACCTCGGCGTGCCCCTCGAAGAAGCGCGGCACGGCGATCGACGACAGGCGCAGCCAGGCCTGGTCTTCGTCGGAGAACGAGAGCGCGATGCGCAGGCTTTGCTGTGTCATGCTGAACACTCCGGGAGGCAGACTGCCACGATAGCGCCGAGCGCCGCGCGCGTCACGTGCCCTCGGGCGCGATGTGCGCGCCCTGCGCGGCGAGCAGTTCGCGCAGCACGGAGCGGTGGCAGTGCGATTCGTGCTCGCAGTAGCAGCCGACCGAGAAGCTGGTCTGGTGCGAGAGCGCGGCCAGCAGCGCGATGGAGTGGCTGTTCTCCGGCGTCGCCATCTCGGCGCGGTACTTCCGGGTGAAGGCCGCCCACTCGGCCGGTGTGCCCGCCTGCTGGCCGAGCTTCATCGTCTCCACGCTGGGCGCGAGGTTGGGGTACCAGAGGTCGTACCAGTCCTGCCGCGCGAACTCGGCCTTGGGCACGCCGCGCGGCGGGCGCCGCACGGTGCCGAGCCGAAGGCCCTCCTGCGCCGCGCGCGGCGAGCCCAGGCGGACGACACGAATCGCCATGATGGCGTCTCCTTCGCGCTTCAGTCGCCCGCCGCCGTGCAGCGGTAGCTGGGGCGCAGCGGCAGGCGCTCGGCAAGGCACTCCTCGAGCATCGCGTGGTGCTCGATGTCGATGGGCAGCGACGAGGTCTCGTAGGCGGCGTTGGCCTGGTCGCTGTCGTCGGCGTCCGTGATGTGCACGAGCACGAAGCCCTGGCCGTCGGGCAGCAGGTAGGCCTGCTCCTCGCGCGTGCCTTCCTGGCGGAACGATTCCAGCACCTCCGCCCGGCGGCGCATCAGTTCGGCGAGCCAGGCTTGCAGCTTGTCGACCTTGTCGGGGCGGACGCGGGCGAAGGATGCGTACAGCATGCGAGGACCTTTCTTTCTGCGAGGGTGCGGCGGCATTCTGCTGCAGCGCTTAGCGCGCGGACACCGCCGCAAGAACGACGATCACACCGAGGGCGAGGTTCAGCGCCACCAGCTGGCGGATGGCGTTCAGCACCTGGGCGGCTGCCGGCCAGGTCGACGCCGCGCAGTGGGCACGCAGCCGGGGCAGCAACGCCAGATGGACGTAGGCATACACGCCGGCCATGACCAGGCCGAGCGCGAACATCAGGTGCCAGCCGGCCGGCGCCGCCTGGAAGCCCAGCGGCAGCAGCATGCCGAGCCCGCTGGCCAGGATCAGCAGGACCGCGATGCTCATGTAGCGCAGGAAACGCCCCAGCGTGGCGAGCCACAGCGGCAGGCGCTTGGGCGGTTCGAGGACTTCGACCGCCGAAGGGCGCAGGCAGAAGTAGGCGAAGAACATGCCGCCCATCCAGGCCATCGCCGCGAGCAGATGCAGGAGGAGAAGTGCCTGGCGAAGCATGGTTGCGAATTCCTTCGGTGGCTGTCGTGTGGCCCTGGCCACCGCATGATGACAGCCGGCGCCTCGCGAGCCAAGTGCAGGGAGGTTGCTCGCTTCGTGCTCAGGCGCCCCGGAACACCTCACGCAAGGCCTGCTCCGCGAGACGGGCTTCGCGGCGGAAGAATCCGCCCACGACCAGCAGCGGCAGGACGAGGGCCAGCGCAAGCAGCGCTTGAAGCGGATGACCGGCGAGCGGGCCGAAGAACGACAAGGCAAGTCCGCCGCCCATGGTTGCCGTGAATGACAGCAGGAACGCCGAGACGAACAGGGGAGGGCGAAGCCTGACCCGAACCGTGCGGCCCTCGACGCTGCCGACGATGACGACGACGCTGCCGCGAACACGGAATCGGGTGCCCGGTGCGGGCAGCAGCCCGAGCTTGAAGCCCGAGCTTCGGACCGTGCCGACGAAGCGCTTGCCCGCATGCCGCGTCATCCAGTCGCTCATGCGCGCGGGCTCGAGCCCTGCGATGGCCTCGGTGTCCAGCACCAAGGCCGAGAGACGGCCGAGCACGAGCTGCGCAGACTCCGTCGTGTCGAATCGAAGCGATCGTCCGAACAGCATGTCTTCTTGTCGGCGTGACGCCCTACAACGCGAGCGTCGCCATGGTGGAGGTGTCACTCATGGAGGATCTCCGCGACCCGGGCCTGCAGCCGCGGCACGAGTTCGGCCTCGAACCACTTGTTGCGGGCCAGCCAGCGGTTGTTGATCGGGCTGGGATGAGGCAGCGGCATCAGCGCCGGCCAGTGACGACGCCAGTTCTGCACGCTTGCCGTGAGCCCCGATCGTTCCTGCGGAAGGTGATAGCGCGCTGCATGCTGGCCGATGACCAGCGTGAGCCTTGTATCTTGACTCCTGAGGGCCATCGCTGAAGATGGTCGCAGGCAGTGGAGCTTGTGGGCGAAGGTGGACGCTGTGGGCAACGCGCAGCGTTGTCCACGGTGGCCGCCGGTGCGCCGCAGGCG
>JAGOAS010000042.1 GCA_017983795.1 Piscinibacter sp. | reverse complement strand
TTAAGCCTGATGACCATAGCGAGGTGGTCCCACTCCTTCCCATCCCGAACAGGACAGTGAAACGCCTCAGCGCCGATGATAGTGCGGATTCCCGTGTGAAAGTAGGACATTGTCAGGCTAATACAAGAGAAAAGCCCCGGTCAAATTGACCGGGGCTTTTTGCTTTGCAGATCTGAAAATGATTGATCAGGCCCGAAGTTCTCGGCGCAGGATCTTCCCGACGTTCGACTTCGGCAATTCATCCCGAAACTCCACGTGCCGCGGCCGCTTGTAGGCCGTGAAGTTGTCCTTGCAGTAATCGGTCAGATCCGATTCGCTCAACGAGGGGTCGCGCCGAACCACGTACAGCTTCACCGCCTCACCCGACTTCTCATCGGGCACGCCGACGGCGGCGCACTCCAGCACGCCGGGATGAAGGTTCACGACCTGCTCGATCTCGTTCGGATAGACGTTGAAGCCGGACACCAGGATCATGTCCTTCTTGCGGTCCACGATCTTGATCGAGCCGTTGGACGCCATCACGCCGATGTCGCCGGAGCGGAAGTAGCCGTCCGCCGTCATGACCTTCGCCGTCTCGTCGGGCCGGTTCCAGTATCCCGCCATCACCTGCGGGCCCTTGATGCAGATCTCGCCAGGCTGCCCGAGCGGGACATCATCGCCTTCGTCGTTGCGGATCGCCACCGACGTCGAGGGAACAGGCAGACCGATGCTGCCGCTGAACTCCGCGTCGTCGAATCGATTGACCGTCACCACGGGCGAGGTCTCCGACAAACCGTAGCCTTCCACCACCGGACAGCCGGTGATCTTTCGCCACTTCTCGGCCGTGGCTTGCTGGACGGCCATGCCGCCGCCGTTCGAGATCACCAGATCGGAGAAGTCCAGGCGCGCGAAGTCCGGATCGTTCGCCAGTGCATTGAACAACGTATTCACCGCCGGGAACATGTTCACGCGATGCTTGGCCAGCGTCTTCACGAAGCCTGGAATGTCGCGCGGGTTCGGGATCAGCAGATTCGCCATGCCCAGGCGCGCGCCGAGCATGAAGCAGGCCGTCAGGGCGAAGATGTGATACAGCGGAAGCGCGCACACCAGTGTCAGTTGACGCCCGGGCGGGAGTGTGTCGAGCTTGGGCTGGAACCAAGCTTCGGACTGCAGCACGTTCGCCACCACGTTCCGATGCAGCAAGGTCGCACCTTTGGACACGCCCGTCGTGCCGCCGGTGTACTGCAGGAAGGCGATGTCGTCCGGCCCCAGATCCACGCGCTTCAGCTTCAGCCGCGTGCCCTCTGCGACGGCCATGTTGAAACGCGTCACCGTCCGCCCCTCGCCGAGAGGGAGCTTGAACTCGGGCACCATCTTGCGCACGTGCCGGACCGCCACATTCACCAGCTGGCCCTTCCAGAAGCCCAGCAGATCACCCATCGCGGCCAGCACCACGTGCTTCACGGCGGTGTGCTCGATGACTTCGGCCAGCGTCGACGCGAAGTTCTCGAGCGCGACGATTGCCTCGGCGCCGGAGTCCTTGAGCTGGTGTTCCAGTTCGCGCGGCGTGTACAGCGGGTTCACGTTCACGACGACGTAGCCGGCACGCAGTACTGCGGCGATCGCCACCGGATACTGCAGCACGTTGGGCATCATCAGCGCCACCCGCGCGCCGCGCGCCAGCCCGCGCACCTGCAGCCAGGCACCCAGCGCTGCGGACAACTCATCGAGCTGCGCAAAGCTCAGCTCGCTGTCCATGCAGATCGCGGCGCATGAACGAGCATGCTTGCGGAACGCCTCTTCCAGAAGCTCCGAGAGCGACCGATAGCACGAAGCGTCGATCTCGGCGGGAACACCGGGCGGGTAGCTCGCCAGCCAGGGCGAAGCGGCAGGGGTCGTCAAGGAAGCGTCTCCTCAGGGTTCAGGTTTGCGATGCTCCCGGCGCCCGACGGGCGTCGCTACGGGAGTTGTCCTAACGCTGCGGCCTCGGGCGCGCACTCTGTCCGCCGCTCGAAAAGCGCAGCGGCCAGCGCACGCTCGCGCGTGCCGACGATGGCGAGAAACTCCTCGGCCCCGCCCATGGCCTTGAAGGTGTCGAAGCCCGTCTCGAGAAACTGCTGCAGCGCGGGCAGCCCCGCTGCGCGCGCCGGGCCGCGCATCAGGTGAAGCGTGGTACGCAGCAGCGGCTTGCGCGTCAGCCGATCGAGATCGCGGCCCACGGCCAGGGTCAGCCGGATCTGCTCTTCCCGGGCTTCGCTCCGGCCGGTGAGCTGCCAGGCTTCGACGTAGGTCGAACGGTCGATCAGCCGGCCGAGCAGGTGGCGGCCCATCGTGCTGTCGAGTGATTCGGACAACGCATGCAGCCGCGCCAGCACGGCCACCGTCTCCACCAGTTCCTGCGGGAAGAGTCGCACCAGCGCCGGCACGACCCGCGCGAACTGCGCGTCGCGGTCGCTGAAATCCTGCGGGCCGTACAGCTCGTCGAGGAAGAAGCGCGAGGCCGCTGCGTAGCGCGAACTCGCGAGCAGATCGGCATAGGTGCGCGAGAAGCGCTGCTGCTGATACGCCTTGAGTGCGTGCACGGTCTCGCCCAGGGCGCCGTCCGCAGTGCGGGCCTCGCGTTCGCTCCTGACGATCGCCAGCTGTGAAAGGATGGCCTGCGCGTCTGCAGCCATGATCAAAGCCTCCACCCCATATGTTCACTGTAGCCTCGCGCACCCGGGTTTCCCTCCGCCCTGGTTAGTCGCTCCGCTCTAGGCCAGCCACCGCGATTGATGCAACACTCGCCGCGCATGCAACGGCGCACGCTTCTCAAGCTCGGCATCGGCGCAGCGGCGGTACTTGCCGTCGCCGGCGGTGGTGTCGCGCTATTCCAGCCCGGCTTGCGCGGCGGGCATCTGAGCCCGGGCGCACGCGAGGTCATGCATGCGGTTGCGCGTGCCGTGCTCGATGGCATCCTGCCGAGCTCCGCCGCGGAGCGCGAGCAGGTGCTGCGCGCCCACCTCGATCGCCTGGACGCGGCCGTTGCGACCTTCCCGCCCGCCACGCGCGCCGAGCTCTCGCAAATGCTCGCCTTGCTGGCCAGCGCACCCGGCCGCGTGGTCCTCGCCGGGTTGCACAGCACCTGGCCCGAGGCCGAGGTCGACGCCATCCAGCAGTCGCTGCAGGACTTGCGGCTGTCGCGCCTTGCGCTCAAGCAGCAGACCTACCACGCGCTGCGCGACCTGACCAACGCGGCCTACTTCTCCGACCCGTCGGCCTGGGCCCACTTGGGCTATCCGGGCCCGCAGGACATCTGACCCGCCCACCGCCATGAGCCGCCTGCCCGATCCCGTGCGTGAAGGACTGTCCCGCGGCTGGCACGTGCTGGGCGGGCCGCACGGCCCCTTGCCGGAGCGCATCGAATGCGACGTCGCCATCGTCGGCAGCGGCGCCGGCGCCGGCATCAGCGCGGAACTGCTGGCGCAGGCCGGGCTCCGGGTCGTGATCGTCGAGGAAGGCCCGCTGCGCAGCAGCACCGATTTCCACCAGCGCGAGAGCGAGGCCTACCCGACGCTCTATCAGGAAAGCGCGGCGCGCAAGACGGCCGACAAGGCGATCACCATCCTGCAAGGGCGCTGCGTTGGCGGCTCGACCACCGTCAACTGGACCAGTTCCTTCCGCACGCCCGTGCCCACGCTCACGCACTGGCAATCGCAGTTCGGCCTCGCCGACTACGGCTACGAGGCGCTCGTGCCCTGGTTCGAGCAGGCCGAGCGGCGCCTCAATGTCGGCCCCTGGCTGATGGCCCCAAACGACAACAACGAACTGCTGCGCAAGGGCGCGACCTCGCTGGGCATCACGGCGCCGATGATCAAGCGCAACGTGAAGGGCTGCTGGAACCTCGGCTCCTGCGGCATGGGCTGCCCGACCAACGCCAAGCAGTCGATGCTGGTCACGACGATTCCCGCGGCGCTCGAGCGCGGCGCGACGCTGTTCGTGCAGACGCGCGTCGAGTCGCTGCTGCTCCAGGGCGACCAGATCGAGGCGCTGCGCTGCGTGCCGGTGGCGCTCGACGGCTCACCCGCGGGTGCGCCCGCCACGCTGGTGAACGCGAGGCACGTCGTCGTCGCGGGCGGGGCGATCAATTCACCGGCCCTGCTGCTGCGCTCCAAGCTGCCGGATCCGCACGGCCTGCTCGGGCGGCGCACCTTCCTGCACCCCGTCGTGATCTCGGCGGCGCTGTTCGAGCGCGCCGTCGAAGGCTGGCACGGTGCGCCGCAGACGGTCTACTCCGACCACTTCCTCGAGACGCAGCCGATCGACGGCGCGATCGGCTACAAGCTCGAGGCGCCGCCCATCCACCCGGTGATCTTCGCCTCGACGCTGCCGGGCTACGGGCGCGAGCAGAGCGAGTTGCTGGGGCAGTTTCCGAAGACGCAGGCGCTGCTGGCGCTGCTGCGCGACGGCTTCCACGAGCAGTCGCCGGGCGGACGCGTCACGCTGCGCGACGATGGCTCGCCGCTGCTCGACTATCCGCTCACCGACTTCGTCATGGACGGCGCACGGCGCGCCTTCCTCAGCATGGCCGAGATCCAGTTCGCCGCCGGCGCGAAGGTGGTGCTGCCGGTGCACGAGATGGCGCAGCGCTACACGTCGTGGAAGCAAGCGCGCGAGGCCATCACGGCCCTGCCGATCAAGCCGCTGCTGACGCGCGTGGTCAGCGCGCACGTGATGGGCGGTTGCGGCATGGCCGGCGACGAGCGCCGCGGCGTGGTGCGGCCCGACGGCACGCACTGGCAGATCGCCAACCTCTCGGTGCACGACGGCTCGATCTTCCCGACCAGCATCGGCGCCAATCCGCAGCTGTCGATCTACGGCATCGTCAACCGGCTCGCCAGCGGGCTGGCCAAGCGGCTCAGCGGCCGCGATGTCGTGCTGGCCTGACGCACAGGATGCTCGCCCGCCTGCAGCAGTTCACCACGCTCTCGCTGCTCGCCGTTGCGCTGGCCTGGGGCGCCTGGTTCGGCAGCGACGGCCGCTGGGGCTGGGCTGTGGCGGGCGCGCTGTTGATCCTGTTCGGCTATGCGCTCGTGCTCGTGCTCGAATTCGCGCTGCTCGCGCGCGTGCGCGGCTCCGATCCGGCGCCGCGCGCCAGCGTCGCGCAGCTGCTGCGCGCCTGGTGGGGCGAAGTGCTGTCAGCGCCGCTCGTGTTCTGCTGGCGCCAGCCGTTCCGCTCGAACGCCGAGCCCGACCATCTGCCCGCGGGCGCGCAGGGCCGGCTGGGCGTGGTGCTGGTGCACGGCTTCGTCTGCAACCGCGGCTTCTGGAATCCCTGGCTGCGGCGCTTCCGCCAGGCCGATGTGCCCTTCGTGGCCGTGAACCTCGAGCCGGTGTTCGGCCGCATCGGCGACTATGTGGGCATCGTCGACGCCGCGGTGGCGCGCGTGCGCGAAGCCACCGGCCGCGCGCCGCTGGTGGTGGCGCACAGCATGGGCGGGCTGGCGGTGCGCGCCTGGCTGTCGCGTTGCGCGGCGGCCGATGCCGTCGAGCATGTGGTCACCATCGGCTCGCCGCACCACGGCACCTGGCTGGCGCGCTTCGGCCACACGCCCAACGGCCGGCAGATGCGCCGCGCCAACGACTGGCTGGCGCGGCTGCAGGAAAGCGAAGCCGCGCGCAGCGCCGGCGCGCCGCCCTACGCGCGCTTCACCTGCTTCTACAGCCACTGCGACAACATCGTCTTCCCGCCCTCGACGGCCACGCTGCCGGGAGCGGACAACCGCCACGTGCCCGGCAGCGCGCACGTGCACCTGGCGGCGCAGCCCGAGGTGTTCGAGGCGGTCTGGTCGCGGCTCGCGGCAGCGCAGGGCTAAGCCGCGCTCTTGTCCTGCAGCACGCCGCGGCGGATCTGGTCGAGCTCGATGCCCTCGAACAGCGCGCGGAAGTTGCCTTCGCCGAAGCCCTCGTCGCCCTTGCGCTGGATGAGCTCGAAGAAGATCGGCCCGATCACCGTCTGCGTGAAGATCTGCAGCAGCAGTTCGTTCGGCGCGCCCTGGTGGGTGGCGCCGTCGATCAGGATGCGCAGGCGCTTCAGTTCGGCGAGCTGCTCGCCGTGGTTGGGCAGGCGCTTGTCGACCAGGTCGTAGTAGGTCTCGATCGTGTCCTGGAAGGCGACGCCGGCCTTCTTCATGCCGTCCACCGTGCGGTAGACGTCGTTGGTGCCCAGCGCGATGTGCTGGATGCCTTCGCCGTGGTAGAGGTCGAGGTACTCGGCGATCTGGCTCTTGTCGTCGCTGCTCTCGTTGATCGGGATGCGGATCTTGCCGCAGGGGCTGGTCATCGCCTTGCTCTTCAGCCCGGTGAGCTTGCCCTCGATGTCGAAGTAGCGCACTTCCTTGAAGTTGAACAGGCGCTCGTAGAACTCGGCCCATTCCTTCATGCGGCCGCGGTGCACGTTGTGCGTGAGGTGGTCGATGTAGGTGAGGCCATGGCCCGGCACCTCGGCCGCGGCGCCCTCGAAGGGCACGAAGTCGACGTCCCAGATGCTGATGTTGCCGATCGCGCCCGCCTTGGCGCCGTCCTTGCCGTGCCAGCGGTCGACGAAATAGATCAGGCTGTCGCCGATGCCCTTGATGGCCGGGATGTTCAGCTCCATCGGGCCGGTCTTGTTGTCGAAGCCCCAGGCGCCCAGCGAGAGCGCGCGTTCGTAGGCCTGTTTCGCGTCCTTCACGCGGAAGGCCATCGCGCACACGCAGGGGCCGTGCAGGCGCGCGAAGCGCTGCGCGAAGGAATCGGGCTCGGCATTGACGACAAAGTTCACCTCGCCCTGGCGGTAGAGCAGCACGTTCTTCGTGCGGTGCCTGGCGATGGCGCGAAAGCCGAGTTGCTCGAACAGCTTGCCCAGCGCGGCCGGGTCGGGCGCCGCGTACTCGATGAACTCGAAACCGTCGGTGCCCATCGGGTTGTCCCAAGGCGTGAACTTCATGCGGCGTCTCCTGTGGTGCGATGCGGAGGCGTTTGATCTGCCTCAACGCTGTCCGGCACTGTAGAAGCGCGGCGGCGCAGTTTTTCTGCGAAATCCGGCTTGAATCTGGCTGCTGGCGCAGGAAAACAGCAGAATGCGCCGGATGGAAACCCAGATCCCGCTCGACGCGATCGATCGGCGCATTCTTCGCGCGCTGCAGGGCGACGGTCGCATCACCTACGACGTGCTGGCCGCGCAGGTGAGCCTGTCGCCCTCGGCGACGCTGCGGCGCGTCAAGCGCCTGGAGGAGTCGGGCGTGATCGCGCGCTACGTGGCGCTGGTGGCGCCCGAGCGCGTCGGGCTCGGCCTCACGGCCTACCTCAACGTGCGATTGGAGAAGCACGCCGAGGTGCACAAGCGCAACCCGATGGACCTGTTCCGTGCCGCGGTGCAGACCTGGCCCGAGGTGGTGGAGTGCGCCGCGCTCACCGGCGAGATGGATTTCCTGCTGCGCGTGGTCGTCGAAGACATGGCGCACTACTCGCGCTTCGTGATGGACACGCTGCTGCGCCACCCGAGCGTGGAAGACTGCAAGACGAGCTTCGTGCTCGACCGCGTCAAGAATACGACGGCATTGCCGCTGTGAGCGGCAGCACCGTCGTCCGAGAAGCGCTGGTCAGTCCTTCGAACCGATCAGCTTGTACGCAGAGGCGCCGAGCAGCGCCCCGACGATCGGCGCGACCCAGAACGCCCACAGCTGCGCCACCGCCCAGTCGCCCACGAACAGCGCCACGCCGGTGCTGCGCGCCGGATTCACCGAGGTGTTGGTGACCGGGATGCTGATCAGGTGGATGAGCGTCAGGCACAGGCCGATGGCGATCGGCGCGAAGCCGGCCGGCGCGCGCGAGTCGGTGGCGCCGAGGATGACGAGCAGGAACATCGCCGTCATCACCACCTCGCAGACCAGCGCCGCGAGCAGCGAGTACTTGCCCGGCGAGTGCTCGCCGAAGCCGTTCGAGGCGAAGCCGGCCGAGACGTCGAAGCCGGCCTTGCCGCTGGCGATCAGGTAGAGCACGCCGCCGGCGACGATCGCGCCGAGCACCTGCGAGACGATGTAGCCGGGCAGCTTGCCCGCCTCGAAGCGGCCGCCGGCCCACAGGCCGATCGACACCGCCGGGTTGAGGTGGCAGCCCGAGATGTGGCCGATGGCGTAGGCCATGGTCAGCACCGTCAGGCCGAAGGCGAGCGACACGCCCATGAGGCCGATGCCGACCTGGGGAAACGCGGCCGCCAGCACGGCGCTGCCGCAGCCGCCGAGCACCAGCCAGAAGGTGCCGAAGAACTCCGCGAACAAGGCTTTCATGTGGTCTTCTCCTCGTGTCTGTGATTGAAGCGCGAGCGCACTATCGTCAGCACGCTGGCGCCATGCCACGGCCATCGCTGGGCCAGCGTGACATCTTCACAGGGATGGCGCCGCAGCGCCACGGGGAAGAGGAGGAATCAGGCCTCGACGCTGCGCACGAGCTGCTGCGCCGCGCCGTGCGAGAGGTTGAGCAGCGCCGCGATGTCGGCGATGTCGTCGGGCAGCGCGGCGTTGTCCCAGCCGCCCGCGGTGTGGCGCGCCAGGCGCACCGCCAGCAGCACGTTGCGCACGTTGGCCTGTTCGGTGTGGCGTTCGTCGCTGATGCGCCTGAGCATCTCGGGCAGCCGCCAGGCCTTCATCAGCGAGTGCTTCACCTCGTACAGCGCGATGCCCAGCACGTCGCGCTGGATCGCCACCGAGCGCAGCGTCGCATCGGCGCGCTGTGCGTTGCGGATGCGCAAGGCCAGCGCCGGCGCGTGGCACCACAGCAGCATCTCGGGAAAATCGTGCAGCAGCGCGGCCTGGTGGATCAGCGGCGCGTCGGGGTCCATGCGATGCACGGCGAAGGCGAGCGCGAAGGTCGCGCCGCGGTGCGCGCGCAGGATCACGTCGTTCAGGCCTTGCAGCGCCTCGGGATGCTCCGCCAGGCGTTGTTCGATGGTCGGCTGCGGGCCGAAGGTGCGGAAGAACGGCGAGATGCCCATCATCACCAGCGTGGCGGTGACGGTCTCGGTGTCGGTCACCATGCGCGCGCTGCGGTGCGTGGCGGCATAGGCCAGCACCTTGAGCGTCATCAGCGGGTCGTGCGCGATCATCTCGCCGATGGCGTTGGCGTCGACCTCGTCCTCGTTGGCGCGCATTGCCTCGATGGCCTCGGCGGTCTGCGCGAGCACCGGAATCTCCGCGCGGCGGAAATGGTCGGTCCAGGCGTCGAGATCGCGAAGCGGTCGGGTCAGTGGGGCATGAAGGTCCGGCATGGCGAACCCCGTGGACAGTGATCGTGCCTCGTTATCGGCCTGTTCCGCGCCGCCTTGAGCCCGGCTACCTGCCGCCGAGTTTCGCCTTCACATCGAGGCCCACCTTGCGGTTGACGAACTGGAAGGTCGCGACCCTGGACAGATCGACCTCACCCGGCTTGTAGAGCCCGGCCTTGACCATCTGCGCGTAGAAGTCCTGGATGCGGCCTTCGTTCATCGCGCCGATGCCCTTGGCCAGCGCCTCGCCCGAGTCGACGATGCCCTGCTGCTTCATCAGCGCCACCGAGGCTTCGAGCTCGGCCTCGGTCATCTCGGGGTTGTCCTTGATCATCAGCGCGTTGGCGGCGGCGCGCTGGCCGTAGAGGTAGTTCACCCAGCCGAGGATGCTCGCGTCGACGAAGCGCTGCACGAGATCGGGCTTGTTCTTCACCGTGTCGATGCGCGCCTCGATCACCGTCGAGTAGGTCGAGAAGCCGTGGTCGGCCAGCAGGTGCACCACCGGCTTGAACCTGCCCTGGTTCTCGACGTAGATCGGCTCGGCCACCGAGTAGCCCTGCTGAATCGCCTTGGGGTTGGCGAGGAAGGGGCCGAGGTTGTAGTTGTAGGGCTTGAGCGCCTCGTCGCGGAAGCCGTGCGTCACCTTCAGCCACTGCCACCAGGAGAACTGCCCGTCCTTGGCGATCAGCGCCACAGGCGCGTTCTTCAAGGCCTCGAACTTCTCGTAGCCCTGGCCCGGGTGGGCGATCAGCGCCTGCGGATCCTTCTGGAACATCGCCGCCACCACGACGGTGGGCACGCCGTTCTTCACGTTGTCGAAGTTGTGCAGCAGGTTGCCGGTCATCAGGAAGTCGATGCGGCCGGCCGGCAGCAGCGGTCGGTTGTTCACCTGCGGCCCGCCGGGCTGGATGGTCACCTCGAGGCCGTACTTGCGGTAGGTGCCGTCGGCCAGCGCCTGGTAGAAGCCGCCGTGCGCGGCCTGCGCCTTCCAGTTGGTGGCGAAGATCACCTTGTCCTGCGCGAGCGCGGGGGCGGCGGCGAACAGGGCGGCGGCGAGCAGCAAGCAGGAACGCGGTGACATCTGGCGGGCTCCTTCAATCCGGCTGCTCGCCAGCATGCCACCGGCCGAGCAGCGCCTGCGCGAGCACCTCGAAAGACCAGAAGATCAGCACGCCCGTGAGCACGAGCAGCAGCAGCGCGGCGAACATCTTCGGCGTCTCGGTGCGGAAGCTGGCTTCGAGGATGCGCGAGGCCAGGCCGGTTTCGCGCCCCGCGGCGCCGGCCACCATCTCGGCGGTGACGGCGCCGATCAGGCTCAGCCCGCCCGACACCTTCAGCCCGGCGATGAAGTAGGGCAGGGCGCTGGGCACGAGCAGCAGGCGCAGGCGCTGCCACGGCGTGGCGCGGTAGAGGCGGAACAGATCCTTCAGGTTCGCATCGGCGCAGCGCAGGCCGATCACCGTGTTCGAGAGGATGGGGAAGAAGGCCACGATCCACGCGCACAGCAGCAGCGCGGCGGTGGTGCTGCGCACGTAGATCAGGATCAGCGGCGCGATCGCCACCACCGGCGTCACCTGCAGCACCACCGCGATCGGGAACAGCGCGCGCTCGACGCCGCGCGACAGCGCGAACACGCAGGCGATCAGCACGCCGCCCGCGCAGGCCAGCGCCAGCGCGCCGAAGGTGATCTTCAGCGTGAACCACCAGCTCGCCGCCAGCGAGGCGAAGTTGGCGACGAGCGTCTGCAGCACCAGCGAGGGCGCCGGCAGCGTGTAGTGCGGAATGTGCGCGAGCCGCACCAGCGCCTCCCAGCCGAGCAGCGCGGCAGCGAGCGTGAGCAGCGGCAGCGCGCGAGCGGGCTTCATGCGTGCGCGGCTTCCAGCGCGGCAGACAGCGTCGCGCAGGCTTCGACGAAGGTGGGCGTGTGGCGGAAGCCCGCGTCGCGCGGGTACGGCGCCGCGATCTTCAGCTCGGCGACGATGCGCCCCGGCCGCGCGCTCATCACCAGCACGCGCTGGCTGAGGAACACCGCCTCGTAGACGCTGTGCGTGACGAACAGCGTCGCGAAGCCCTGCGCATCGCGGGCGGCCAGCAGATCGACGTTGAGCTTCTGGCGCGTGATCTCGTCGAGTGCCGCGAAGGGCTCGTCCATCAGCAGCAGTTGCGGCTGGGTGACGAGCGCGCGCGCGATCGAGACGCGCATCTTCATGCCGCCCGAGAGCTGGTGGCCCCTCGTCGTTTCGTGTGGAATCCAACACCGACAATAGCTGGTCGTAGTCGAGCCCGGTGGGCATGTGGGCAGGCCGCATTTGGGCCTGTCCACATGTCCACGGGGCGGCTGTTCAACGGTTCT
>JAGOAS010000011.1 GCA_017983795.1 Piscinibacter sp. | reverse complement strand
CGCCCTCGCCGTTCGTGCCAGCCATGCATCGCTAACGCGATAAGACCGTGGCAGGCAATGTATCGCTAACGCTCTAAGGCAGTGGCAGGTTGTGCTGTTGCGTTCCACACGAAACGGCATAGAGCCCCCTTGGCCTTGAGCCATTGCTCGACCACGTCCCACACCGGCTTGTTGCCGGCCGTCTTCGCTTCCTCGGCCACCGGCGCCCAGCCGGCCACCTTGTAGGTCTTGGCCGGGTCGATGGCCGTGCCGGCCAGGCGCATGTCGCTGATGCGCGAACCCATCTTCGCGCCGGGCTCGATCGCATAGGTGAGGCCGCCGACGCGCACCATGTCGCCGCCCTGCTGGTAGTAGGGGTCGGGGTTGAAGAGGTTGTCGGCCACGTCCTCGAGGATGGTCTTGATCATCTCGCCGCTCATGCTCGTCACGGTGGCGTAGGAGTAGGTGGTGGCGAGCTGGTCCATCATCAGCTCGCGCGTGATGGCCTCGCCCGGCAGCAGCGAGGTGCCCCAGCGGAAGCCCGGCGAGAAGGCGATCGGCGCGTCCTGCACCTCCATCAGCGCGTCGCAGACGAGCTGGTCCCAGCTGCCGTTGAAATTGCCGCGGCGGTACAGCGTGCCGTCGGTGACCGCGAGCTTCTCGGCCAGCTTGGCTTCGTAGGGCGCGCGGATCTTGGTGATCAGCGCGGCCATCTCCTTGTCCGGCTGGATCTGCTGGGCGAATACCGGCAGCAGCGTGTAGCGGAAGTCGGCCACCTTGCCGCCCTTCACCTCGAAGTCGATCACGCCGAGAAACTTGCTGTTGCTGCCGGCGTTGGTGACGATGGTCGTGCCGCCGGCGTTCTTCACCAGCACCGGCACCGGCATGCCGTCGTGCGTGTGGCCGCCGAGGATGGCGTCGACGCCGCGCACGCGCGAGGCCATCTTGAGGTCGACGTCCATGCCGTTGTGCGACAGCACCACCACCACCTGCGCGCCCTTGCCGCGCGCCTCGTCGACCATCTTCTGCAGGTTGTCGTCCTGGATGCCGAAGCTCCAGTCGGCCACCATGTAGCGCGGGTTGGCGATCGGCGTGTAGGGGAAGGCCTGGCCGATGATGGCCACCGGCACGCCGTTGATGGTCTTGATGACGTAGGGAGAGAACACCGGGTCGCCGAAGTCGGTGGTCTTGACGTTCTGCGCGACGAAGTCGACCTTGCCTTTGAAATCTTTCTCGACGATCTCCTTCACCCGCTCCATGCCGTAGGTGAACTCCCAGTGCCCGGTCATCACGTCGACGCCGAGCAGCTTGCAGGCGTCGACCATGTCCTGCGCATTGGTCCACAGCGAGGTGGCCGAGCCCTGCCAGGTGTCGCCGCCGTCGAGCAGCAGCGCGCCGGGGCGGCTGGCCTTCAGGCGCTTGACCAGGCTGGCCAGCTCGGCGAAGCCGCCGACCTTGCCGTAGCGCTTGGAGGCGGTCTCGAAGTCGATGAAGCTGTAGGCATGCGCGGCCGCGCTGCCGGGGCGCAGGCCGGCCTTCTTCAGCAGCGCCTCGCCCACCAGGTGCGGCAGTTCGCCGGCCATCGTGCCGATGCCGAGGTTGACGCTCGGTTCGCGGAAGCGGATGGGCAGCAGCTGCGCATGGCAGTCGGTCATGTGCAGCAGCGAGACGTTGCCGAAGCGCGGCAGCTCGTAGAGCGCCGCTTCGGCCGTGGCGGCGTCGGCCTCGGCATGGCGGGCCAGCCCCATGCCGGCGACGCCGGCGACGCCCAGCATCTGCAGGAACTCGCGCTTGCTCAAACTCATGATAAGTGTCGGCTTATGTTCGGGTGATCAAAAAGCCCGCGCGAGCGGGCTCTTCGGACCTCACTGGTTGACGGGCGACTTCGGATCGAGCAGCAAGGCCATCACGTGGCGCAGTTGCTCCTCGTTGAGCAGCTTCATGTGGCCGAAGCGCGGCATGTTCGAGCAGGCCGCATAGGCCTTGCTGTTCCACAGCTTGCCCCAGGTGTACTGCACGATGGCGGCGCTGGCCGGGTCGGCCACGTCCTTCACGCCGCGCAGCTTGCCGTAGTTCCACAGGCTCGGGCCGATGGTGCCGTAGGAGATCTCCTTCTTGTCGATCTCGTGGCAGTTGTAGCAGTTGGCGCCGTTGGCCTTCGGGTCGGCGGAGGCGTCGGTCCACGTCATGCCGCGGCCGTTCTGCGCCAGCTTCTCGCCTTCGCGCCAGTCGCCGAGGTAGCGGCCGCCCTCGGGCCACTTGATCGAGGCCAGCGACTCGGCTTCGATCTGCTTGGCCAGCGCCTCGGCAGGCGGCTTGTCGGAGGAGCAGGCCTTCTGGCCGAGGTCCTGGTTCAGCCGGTCGACCTTGGCGATGCCCTGGTCGCGGAACGAGGCCTTGAGCATGGCCAGCGCCTGCTGGTCGAGCTCGGCGCTCGAGGGCGCGGTGGCGCAGCCGGCCACGACGAGGGCCGCGGCGAGCCCGGCGGCGGCGAGAGTCAGAGTCTTGTTGAACATGGTCTTCCTCAGCGCTTGATGGCCGGTGCGATGGCCTCGGCGCCCTTGGCGTTGACGCCCATGTAGACGCCCAGCGCGATGGTCACGTCCGACGCGTAGCCGGGGTAAGGGAAGCGCTGCTGGCGGTAGCAGTCGTTCAGGCGCCGCTGCATGCTCCACAGCTCGCCGCTGGAGACGCGGTAGGCCGGCCAGGCCGCGAAGCCGATGCCGTCGCCGGGGTTCTTGGTCAGGTTGGGCAGGTCCTGCAGTCGGATGCGCTTGCCGTCCTCGCCGTGGCAGGAGGCGCAGGAGAAATCCATCGGCCCGCCGCGGAAGAAGAAGGCGCGCTTGCCGAGCTCGTACATGCGGCGCTCCTCGGCGTGGCCCTGCGGCAGGTTCATGCGGCTGCCGCGCGACTCGGCCGAGATCCAGGCCGCCAGCGCCTCCATGTTGGCCTGCTCGCCGCGGCCGAAGGGCGTCTTGGCGATCTCGGCAGCGCTCAGGCCCTGCAGCGTCTCCATGCAGGTGAGCAGGCGCGATTCGAGATCCTGCACCTTGTTCGTATCGGCAAACCAGCGCGGCAGTTCGACCCACGCGCCCTTCACCACGCCCGGCCCCTTGCCGAGGTCGCAGCGTTCGAGCGAGGCGTTCTTGGGGCCGCGCTTCTTCTTCCAGAGCTCCTCGCCCTTGGCTTCGAAGAGTTCGGCCGGGTTGCCGTCGGCGAGCATCGCGCGGTATTCGGCGATGCCGTCGGCGGCGCTCTTCTGCGCGAAGGCGCTGGCGCAGGCGGCTGCCAGCGCGGCGGTGAGTAGCAGGCGTCGCATGGTGTCGGCCCCGGTTCAGCTGACGGTGGCTTCGTCGGTGCGGGTGTCGCCGCGGTTGTCCTTCCAGCTGATCGCGACCTTGTCGCCGGCCTTGGCGCCCTTGAGGGTGAACTGCAGGAAGGGGTTCTTCGCCACCGAGGGGCCCCACTGCGCCGTCATCACCGGCTTGCCGTTGTGGGTGGCGCTGACTTCCTGGATGAACCAGGCCGGGATCACCTTGCCGGCCGCGTCCTTGCGCTGGCCGGTTTCCATCTCGTGGCTCATCAGCACGCGCACGGTGGTCTTGTCGCCTTGGGCCTGGGCGCGGATGCGCATCGGGTCTGCCATGTGTTTCTCCTGGGATTCGATGAAGAGGGATGCGGTTCGGGCGTGTGGCCTCAGCCGCCACAGCCTCCGAGCGTCACCTTGATTTCCTTGGCCGCGTAGAGCACCTTGTTGTCGGCCGTGATCGCCACCGCGAAGACGTTGGACGACTGGCCCATCTTCACGCGCGTGGAGATGCTGGGCTCGACGGCGTCGGTGAGGTCGAACACCGCGGCCAGCATGTTGGGGTTCTTCTCGACCAGCAGCAGCAGGCGCTTGGCGCCCGCCAGCGTGGTGGCCGCGCCCACCGGCACCACGGCGCCGTTCTCGGCGATGTCCGGGCCGGTGATGCTGACGTCCTTGCTCTCGGCCGGGGCGCTGTAGCCCAGCGCCTTCATCAGCTCGCCCATGTTCTTGGCTTCGAAGGCCGCCTGCGGCCAGGCCGCCTGCGCGGCTTGCGGCAGCAGGCCGAGACCGGCCAGCGCGGCGGCGACGGACGCGGAGCGCGCCAGCATGTCACGACGGGTTTGCATGTGTTCTCCTGTGGGATTCGATGGATCGTAAGTAGCGGCGCAGCGCGGCGCCATTGGAGGATTCACTTCCTCGCGCCTTCGGCCAGCCATTGGGCGATGGATTGTGCGTCGGCCTCGGCGAGTCTCTGCGGCGGCATGGGTATCGCGCCCCACACGCCGCTGCCGCCGTCGCGGATCTTGCCAGCGAGGTAGGCCGCGGCATCGGAGCGGCCGGCATACTTCTTCGCCACCTCGCGCAGGCCCGGGCCGACCAGCTTCGCGTCGACCGCGTGGCAGGCGGTGCAGCCGTGCTTGGCGAGCAGGCCCACGGCCGCCGGCGCCTCGGCCTTGACGGCGGGTGCCGCCGGCGCGGCCTTGGGCGTGCTGCCGGCGGGGCGCGTCGTGTCGGCGCCATGCTGCGCACCGACCATGCGGTTCTGCTCGGCGAGGTTGCCGTGCGCGTTGCGCGCGAAGTCGGGCAGGAAGGAGGCGAGCTGCGCCTCGACCTCGCACTTCGTCATGCACGACGAGCCCTGCACGTCGGGCTTGCGCGCCTTGCCGCCCGGCCACATCGCGTGATCGGTGGTGGTGCCGTTGCGGTTCGGCAGCAGCGCCTGCGCCTGCGCCATGGTCCGCTCGCTGAGCACGAAGTCGTCGGGCACGATGCCGCCGAGGTTGAGCAGGAAGGCGGTGACCGCATAGACCTCGTCGACCGAGAGCGACTTCGGCGCCGTCCAGGGCATGGCGCGGCGGATGTAGTCCCACAGCGTAGCGACGGTCGACACCTTCATCAGCGTGGTGCGGCCGGGGAAGGCGGGGTCGTTCAGGCGCGCCACGCGGCCGGTCTTGACGTCCTCGGCCGTGGTGCCGCCCACCAGCGGCATGAAGGTCGAGTTCGACTCACCGAAGATGCCGTGGCAGGAGGCGCACTTGGCCTCCCACACGTCCTGGCCCTGGCTCACCGAGCCCTGGCCCTTGGGCAGGCCCTTGAAGTCGGGGCGCACGTCGATGTCCCAGGCCGCCACTTCGCTCGGCGTGGCCTCGCGGCCGATGCCGGGGAAGCCCGTCTGCGCGAAGGCGCTGCCGGCGCTGGCAAGCGCCACGGCGAGGAGGAGGCTACGAGAGCTGGACATTCTTCACCTCCCCGCTCTCCTGCACCAGCCACGACTGGATCGAGTTGTTGTGATAGATCGAGCGCGTGCCTCGCACCGCGCGGTTCTGGCGGTAGGTGGGCTGCACGTGGCCGGTCTCGTCGGTGGCGCGGCTCTGCACGATGGCCGGCTTGCCGTCCCAGGCCCAGTCGATGTTGAAGCGCGTCAGGCACTTGGCCATCACCGGCCCTTCGAGGCGCGCGCTGCGCCAGTTGTGCCCGCCGTCGACCGACACGTCGACCCGCGTGATCTTGCCGCGCCCCGACCACGCCAGGCCCGAGACGTTGTAGAAGCCGCGGTCGAGCAGCACCTGGCCGCCCGAGGGCGTGGTGACCACGCTCTTCACCTCCTGCGTGCTGCTGTACTGGCGGTGCAGGCCGCCGGGCATCAGGTCGACGTAGTGGATGGTTTCGTCCTTGGTGCCGTAGGGCTTGTCGCCCACCTCGATGCGGCGCAGGTATTTCACCCAGCTCACACCCTGCACGCCCGGCACCACCAGGCGCAGCGGGTAGCCGTTCTCGGGGCGCAGCATCTCGCCGTTCTGGCCGTAGGCGACCAGCACCTCGCCGGACTCGACCAGCTCCATCGGGATGGTGCGCGTCATCGAGGAGCCGTCGGCGCCCTCGGCGAGCACGAAGCGCGCGCGCCTGGTGTCGACGCCGGCCAGGTCGAGCAGGATGCGTAGCGGCACGCCGGTGAACTCGCTGCACGAGAGCATGCCGTGCGTGTACTGCACCGTCGGCACCGCGACGTTGCCCCACTCCATGCCGGTGTTGGCGCCGCACTCGATGAAGTGGAAGCGCGACACCGAAGGCAGCCGCATCAGCTCGTCCATGGTGAAGACCATGGCCTTCTTCAGCAGCGAGGCATCGGAGCCGTTGAGCATCAGCCGGTGCTTGGAGGGGTCGATGTCCCACCAGCCCTGGTGATGGCGCTCGAAGTGCAGCCCGGCCGGTGTGACGATGCCGAACAGCGACTGCAGCGGCGCGAAGGACACCGAGGCTTGCGCCGTCTGCGTCAGGCCCGGGCTGGGCCGGCGCTGCACGTTGGCCTCGTACTTCGAGGGCTTGCCGTAGCCGTCGGTGGCCACCGGCTGGCCGAGGCCCTTGCTGTGCTCGGGCAGCTCGAGGATGTTCGGGTCGCCGCCGTCGACGGGCACCGGGTTGGACTGCGCCAGGGCCAGCGGCGCGGCTGCGCTTGCCGTTGCGGCCGCGAAGGCGCTGCGCAGGAAGTCGCGCCGGCCCTGCTTGGCCTCGGCGAACACGGTGCGCACGCCGGACTTGTCGATGAATCCTTCCGGTGCGCGCTGCAGCCGGCCGGTATTGCGGGGATCGCCTTGCACGGGGTTGCTCGAGGTTCGGGTTGAGGATCTGTATATAAGCACGCATGAATATTAACCAGGATCAAGCGCGCGCAACCCAGGGGAAACGCGAAGCACTCGCGGGCACCTCGATAATCCGCGCCGGACTTTCACGAACAAGGGACGAGGGAAACGATGAGCATCCGATTCGACGGCCAGGTGGCCATCGTCACCGGCGCGGGCGGCGGCCTGGGCCGGCAGCATGCGCTGGCGCTGGCCGCGCGCGGCGCCAAGGTGGTGGTCAACGACTTCGGCCGCGCCGCCGAAGGGCAGACCATGACGGCCGCCGAGGCGGTGGTGCGCGAGATCGAAGCTGCCGGTGGCACCGCGGTGGTCAACGCCGCCTCGGTGACCGACGAAGCCGGCGTCGCCGCGATGGTGGCCGAGACGATGGCGCGCTGGGGTCGCATCGACATCCTGGTCAACAACGCCGGCATCCTGCGCGACAAGACCTTCGCCAAGATGGACCTGGCCGACTTCCGCCTCGTGCTCGACGTGCACCTGATGGGCGCCGTCAACTGCACGCACGCGGTGTGGCCGGTGATGCGCGCGCAGAAGTACGGCCGCATCGTCATGACGACCTCGTCCACGGGCCTGTACGGCAACTTCGGCCAGACCAACTACGGCGCTGCCAAGATGGCGCTGGTCGGCTTCATGCAGACGCTGGCGCTGGAAGGCGCGAAAGACGGCATCCGCGTCAACTGCCTCGCGCCGACCGCGGCGACGCGCATGACCGAAGGCCTGATGCCGCAAGCCGTGCTCGAGAAGCTGGCGCCCGAGGCGGTGACGCCGGGGCTGATCCACCTCGTCTCGGCCGACGCGCCGACGCGCGCGATCCTGTGCGCCGGCGCCGGCACCTTCGAGCGCGCCTACATCACGCTGACGCAGGGCGTGCACATCGGCACGAGCGCCGATACCGCCGAGCAGGTGGCGGCGCGCTTCGCCGAGATCTCCGAGCGCGAGGGCGAGATCGTTCCCGACAACGGCAGCGCGCAGGGCAGCAACGAGGTCGGAAAAGCCATGCGGGCGCTCTGACACCCGACCCGTACAATCCGCGGGTTTTGCCCCCGGCGTCCCGGGGGCATTCACCCGAGGATTCACCCGTGTTCATCTCCCAAGCCTTCGCGCAGGCCGCGCCCGCAGCGCCTGCCGCTCCCGAGTCGTTCTTCGGCAGCCTGGGCAGCATGCTGCCGCTGCTGCTGATGTTCGTGGTGCTCTACTTCGTGATGATCCGC
Organism: Piscinibacter sp.; assembly: GCA_017983795.1. Taxonomy (GTDB): domain Bacteria; phylum Pseudomonadota; class Gammaproteobacteria; order Burkholderiales; family Burkholderiaceae_C; genus Piscinibacter. The sequence goes on along the minus strand of JAGOAS010000011.1, from coordinate 133,485 downwards.
CCGCAGATGAAGCGGCAGAAGGAGCACAAGGCCATGATCGACGCGCTGGCCAAGGGCGACGAGGTGGTCGTCGGCGGCGGGCTGATCGGCCGCGTCGCCAAGCTCGGCGAGAGCATCGTGCACGTCGAGGTCGCCAGCGGCGTCGAGATCCAGGTGCAGCGCTCGTCCGTCGTGCAGGTGCTGCCCAAGGGCACCTTCAAGTAATCGGCCGCCCCGGCCGCGCGCGCCGCGCGCGGCCCCTGTGTCCGCTGCCGGCAAGGAAGCCGCCATGAACCGCTATCCCCTGTGGAAGTACGCGATCCTGCTGGTCGCGCTGATCGTCGGGACGATCTACACGCTGCCGAACTTCTTCGGCGAGGCGCCGGCCGTGCAGGTCAGCAGCGCCAAGGCGACGCTCAAGGTCGACAGCGCGCTGGTGCCGCGCGTGCAGCAGGCCATCAAGGCCGCCGGCATCGAGGCCGACTTCGTGCAGCTCGACGGCACGTCGGTGCGCGCGCGCTTCCAGAGCACCGACACGCAGCTCAAGGCCAAGGACGCGATCGACAAGGCGCTCAACCCCGACGCCGCCGACCCGAGCTACATCGTCGCGCTCAACCTGCTGTCGCGCTCGCCGCACTGGCTCTCGGCGCTGCACGCGCTGCCGATGTACCTGGGCCTGGACCTGCGCGGCGGCGTGCACTTCCTGATGCAGGTCGACATGAAGGCGGCGCTGACCAAGCGCGCCGAGGCGCTGACCGGCGACATCCGCACCCTGCTGCGCGACAAGAACCTGCGCCACGCCGGCATCACGCGCGACGGCAACAACGTCGACATCCGCTTCCGTGACCGCGAGACGCTGGCTGCGGCGCGCAGCCTGCTGGCCGAGCAGCTGCCCGACCTGAGCTGGACCGACGCGCCCGACGGCGCCGACTTCAAGCTCTCCGGCGTGCTCAAGCCCGAGGCGGCGCGCAAGGTGCAGGAGACGGCGGTCAAGCAGAACATCACCACGCTGCACAACCGCGTCAACGAGCTCGGCGTGGCCGAGCCGGTGATCCAGCAGCAGGGGCTGGATCGCGTCGTCGTGCAATTGCCCGGCGTGCAGGACACCGCCAAGGCCAAGGACATCATCGGCCGCACCGCCACGCTGGAGGTGCGCATGGTCGAGGACAGCGCCGAAGCCGCGGCCGCGGCCGCCGGCAGCGGCCCGGTGCCCTTCGGCACCGAGCGCTACGTCGAGCGCGGCGGCTCGGCGCTGATCCTGAAGCGCCAGGTCATCCTGACCGGCGAGAACCTGGTCGACGCGCAGGCCGGCTTCGACAGCCAGACGCAGGAGCCGACCGTCAACCTGACGCTGGACGCCAAGGGCGCACGCATCTTCCGCGACGTCACGCGCGAGAGCGTGGGCAAGCGCATGGCCATCCTGCTGTTCGAGAAGGGCAAGGGCGAGGTCGTCACCGCGCCGGTGATCCGCAGCGAGATCGGCGGCGGGCGCGTGCAGATCTCCGGCCGCATGACCACGGTGGAGGCCAACGACACCGCGCTGCTGCTGCGCTCGGGCTCGCTGGCCGCGCCGATGGAGATCATCGAGGAGCGCACCATCGGCCCCAGCCTGGGCGCGGAGAACATCGCCAAGGGCTTCAACAGCGTGCTCTACGGCTTCACGGCGATCGCCGTGTTCATGTGCCTGTACTACCTGCTGTTCGGCGTCTTCTCGACGCTGGCGCTGGCCTTCAACGTGCTGTTGCTGATCGCCGTGCTGTCGATGCTGCAGGCGACGCTGACGCTGCCGGGCATCGCCGCCATCGCGCTGGCGCTGGGCATGGCCATCGACGCCAACGTGCTGATCAACGAGCGCGTGCGCGAGGAGCTGCGCAACGGCGCCTCGCCGCAGACGGCCATCAGCGCCGGCTACGAACGCGCCTGGGCGACCATCCTCGACTCCAACGTCACCACGCTGATCGCCGGCCTGGCGCTGCTCGCCTTCGGCTCGGGCCCGGTGCGCGGCTTCGCGATCGTGCACTGCCTGGGCATCCTGACCTCGATGTTCTCGGCGGTGATGTTCTCGCGCGGCCTGGTCAACCTCTGGTACGGCCGCCAGAAGAAGCTCAAGGGCGTGTCGATCGGCCAGGTGTGGAAGCCCGGCGCCGAACCGGCGGCCAAGGCCTGAGGAGCAAGGACCATGGAATTCTTCCGCATCCGCCGCGACATCCCGTTCATGCGCCACGCGCTGGTGCTGAACGTGATCTCCATCATCACCTTCCTGGCCGCGGTGTTCTTCATCGCCACGCGCGGCCTGCACCTGTCGATCGAGTTCACCGGCGGCACCGTGATCGAGGTCGAATACCCGCAGGCCGCGCCACTGGAGAAGGTGCGCACGGCGGTCGACACGCTCAAGTTCGGCGAGGTGCAGGTGCAGAACTTCGGCACTTCGCGCGACGTGCTGATCCGACTGCCGGTGCGCGGCGACGTCAAGCAGAGCGAAGTGGTCGGCCGCGTGTTCGACGCGTTGTGCGCCGCCGAGGGCGCGAAGACCGGCAACGTGCAGGCCACCACCGACAAGGGCGAGTCGGTCAGCAAGGTCGTCTGCGGCCAGCCGGGCGCCGAGCCGGTCATGCTCAAGCGCAGCGAGTTCGTCGGCCCCTCGGTCGGCTCCGAGCTGGCGCGCGACGGCACCTACGCGTTGCTCGCCACGGTGATCGGCATCATGCTGTACCTCGCCGTGCGCTTCGAGTGGAAGTTCTCGGTGGCCGGCATCGTCGCCAACCTGCACGACGTGGTCATCATCGTCGGCTTCTTCGCCTTCTTCCAGTGGGAGTTCTCGCTGGCCGTGCTGGCGGCGGTGCTGGCGGTGCTGGGCTACTCGGTCAACGAGTCGGTGGTGATCTTCGACCGGGTGCGCGAGGCCTTCCGCAAGTACCGCAAGATGCAGCCGCGCGAGGTGATCGACCACGCCATCACCAGCACCATCAGCCGCACCATCATCACCCACGGCTGCACGCTGATGATGGTGATGTCCATGTACGTCTTCGGCGGCGCCACGCTGCACTACTTCGCGCTGGCGCTGATGATCGGCATCCTGTTCGGCATCTACTCCTCGGTATTCGTCGCCGCGGCGATCGCGATGTGGCTGGGCGTCAAGCGTGAGGACTTGGTGCGACAAGGGCCCAAGGAGACCGACCCGGACGACCCGAACGCCGGGGCCGTGGTGTAGAGTCCTCCCGAGTCCCCTCTCGTCACCCCCGATTCGCGCAGGCCCGACCCGACCGCAACCCATGGCGACCTCGCCCTCGACCCAGTCCGCGCTCGCCCAGCAGGCCCGGCGCGCCTACGTCGAAGGGGCGCTGCGCGGGCTGCCCGGCGTGGTGCAGGCGATCGAGAAGGGCGCCCGTGCAATGGCCGGCCAGTCGGCCGAGCCGGCGCTGGCGATGAAGCGTCGCGACCTGGTGCTCGACCTGCAGAAGGCGGCGCCGTTCTGGCAGCAGGGCATGATCTCCATGCTGCGCAGCGGCCTGACCAGCGGCATGGTGTCGGCCTCGCGGCCCGGCGACCTGCCGCACCCCTCGACGCGCGGCGGCAGCCTGAGCCTGGTCGACGACGACACCATCGAGCACGAGATCCTCAGCTCGCGCCTCGCGCTGGCGATGATGGACCGCGCCTCCTGGGAGTTCAGCGACCTGCGCTCGCGCATCAACCAGCTCGAGCGGCGCGAGGAACTCGACCCCAACGACGCCTTCCGTCCGCATGTGCTGGCGCGCATCGCCACCGCCTCGTGGCGCGCCGCGGGCCTGTCGCTGGACGCCTGGCGCGTGCTGCAGGCGGTGCTGCACGAGGAGTTCGCGCAGTTCGTCGAGGAGGGTTTCCACGAGATCAACGCCTGGCTGGTGCAGCGCCGCGTGATGCCCGAGGTCGACCTGCGGCCCTACATCAAGCGCACGGCCAACTCGGCCTGGGTGGGGTCGATGGCTTCCGGGATGCACACGATGCCCGGCGGCACGACGACCTCCGGCCACGGCCGCATGGGCGTCGGCGAGGAGACGCGCATGATGACGCGCGCCGGAGCGCTGGCGCGCGGCATCGATCACGCCGAGGCGGTGCTGGGGCGGCTCAACAAGCTGATCGGCCGGCAGCTGCCCGAATTCGTCGCCACCCAGCAGGCGGCCGCTCCGGCACCGGCCTCGCCGGCGCTGCGCGCGGCGATCTCGGACGCCCAGCAAGGCATCGCGCGCCGCCTCGCGCCCGCCTCCGCCTCCGGTGCGCGCACCGAGGCCGGCGCGGTCGTGGTCAGCACGCCGGCGATGCTGGAGGAACTGCATCAGCGCAAGCAGGCGCTCAAGCAGGCCGCCGCGACGCCGGTCGAGCGCGCCACCATCGAGATCGTGGCGCTGCTGTTCCAGAGCATCCTCACCGAAGAGCGCATCCCGGCCTCGGTGCGCGTCTGGTTCGCGCGACTGCAGATGCCGGTGCTGCGCGTGGCGGTGAGCGAGCCCGATTTCTTCGCGACCGTCGACCATCCGGCGCGCAAGCTGATCGACCGCATGGGCGCCTGCGTGATGGGCTTCGACGCCACCGGCCGCGCCGTGGCCGATTTGCTCGAGAAGGAGATCAAGCGCGTCGTGCAGGTGGTCGAGGCCTATCCCGACACCGGCCGGCGCGTCTTCCAGACCGTGTTGACCGAGTTCGAGAAGTTTCTCGAGCACTACTTCAAGAACGCCAACGAGGCCTCGCGCAAGGGTGTGTCGCTGGCGCAGCAGGTCGAGCAGCGCGAGACGATGGCGATCCAGTACACCATCGAGCTGCGCAAGATGCTCAACGAGGTGCCGGTGCAGGAGGGCGTGCGCGAGTTCCTGTTCCAGGTCTGGGCCGACGTGATGGCGATGACCGCGGTGAAGTCCGGCGGCGCGCAGAGCGAGCAGACCAAGGCCATGAAGCGCGCCGCGGCCGACCTGATCTGGTCGGCCAGCGCCAAGGTCTCGCGCGAGGAACGCGCCGACGTCATCCGCCGCCTGCCGCCGCTGCTGAAGACGCTGCGCGAAGGCATGGAGCACGCCGGCGTGCCGCTCGACAAGCAGGACGAGCACATCCAGAAGCTCAACAACTCGCTGGCGGCGGCCTTCACCGCCAAGGCGGCGGTGATCCCGCACGAGCGCCTCGAGGAGCTGATGGGCCGGCTCGAGACGCTCGAGGAACTGCTGCCCGAGGCGGCCGATGTCGAGATCGACGAATCGATGGTGCTCGATCTCTCCGGCCACGAGAGCTCCGAGCTCGAGGTGGTGGGCGAGGGCGGCTCGATGCCGACGCCGGCGATGGTGGCCTGGGCGCGCGAGCTGCAGGTCGGCAGCTGGTACATGCTCGACTACCGCGGCCGCAACGAGCAGGTGCAGCTCGCCTGGCAGGGCCTGCGCAAGCAGCTCACGCTGTTCGTCTCGCCGCAGGGCCGCGGCATCCTGTTCCAGCAGCATCGCCTGGCGGCCTTCCTGCAGGCCGGCCTGCTGGTGCCGGCGCAGGAAGAGTCGCTGACCGTCAAGGCCACGCGCAGTGCGCTGGCCAAGCTCGACGTCGATCCCAGCCGGCTCTTGAACTGAAGCCGCGTGCTCAGGCCAGAGCGAAGGCCCTACGAAGTTGGCCAGCGTCGGCCTGAGTTGAGCCGCCTGCGCTGCGCAATTGCATAGGCGCTTCGCTTCGGCGGCTCAGTGAATGAGGCGATCCTCGGGGTCGACGAAGAGTTCGTCGAGGATCAGCGCGTCGGGCTCCTCGCCCAGGCTCCAGAAGACCATCAGCACGATGATCTTCAGGTCTTCCAGGTCGAGCGGGCTGCCGCTGATGGCGCTGGCGCGGTCGATCACCATCTCGCGCATCGGAGGCGGCAGCACGCCGGCCGATTCGAGGAAGCTGATGAAGCCGATCGACTCTTCGCCGAGGTGCTCCTGCTCCTGCGGCGTGTAGACGCGCAGCGTATCGGCGCCCTGCTCGCCGACGTAGGCTTCCGAGGCATTCGCCATGCCGTCGAGCCAGCGCAGCGCTTCCTGGATCTCGTCCGACTCGAAACCGACCGAGGTGAGCTTGCGCGTCAGCTGCTCGTGGTCGGGACACGCATCGGGCCGCCAGTAGTTTTCGTACAGGTACACGAGCACGTCGAACATGAATCCACTATACCCCAGCGGCCTGCGCCGGGGAGTGTGAAGTTCCTCGGCCGCAGGCAGGGCGTTTCAGGCGCGCGCGATGCGCTGGAAACGCTGCCCGGGCAGGCGCTCGATGCGGCCGGCGAGCTCGAGATCGAGCAGCTTCGCGGCGAGCTCGGCCGCGCTCCAGCCGGTGCGCGCGATCAGCTCGTCGAGGACGATCGGATCGTGGCCCATGGCGTCGAGCAGCGGGTCCGGCCGCTCCAGCACGGGCTCGGTGGCCGAGGCCGGGGCGGGCGCTGTGGCGACGCCGAGTTCCTCCAGCACGTCCTGCGCTGTCTCCACCAGCTTGGCGCCCTGCTTGATCAGCGCATGGCAGCCCTTGGCTTGCGGCGAGTGGATGGAGCCCGGGATCGCGAATACCTCGCGGCCCGCCTCGACGGCCAGCCGCGCCGTGATGAGCGAGCCCGACTGCAGCGTGGCCTCGACCACCAGCGTGCCGCGCGTCAGCCCGGCGATGATGCGGTTGCGCTGCGGGAAGTTCTCGCGCAGCGGTGGCGTACCGAGCGGGTGTTCGCTGAGCAGCAGCCCCTCGGCGGCGATGCGCCCGGCCAGCGCGAGATGGCGGCGCGGGTAGACCTGATCGAGCCCGGTGGCGACCACCGCGATGGTGCTGCCCGCGCTGCCGAGCGCGCCCTCGTGGGCCGCGCCGTCGATGCCCAGCGCCAGCCCGGAGACGATGGTGAAGCCGGCGCCGCCCAGATGCGCCGCGAAGGCACTGGCGTTCTGCCGTCCCTGCACGCTGGCGTGCCGGCTGCCGACGATGGCCAGCGCCGGCGCGTGCAGCAGTTCGAGCCGGCCGATCGCGTACAGCAACAGCGGCGGGTCGGGGCTTTCGAGCAGCGCGTGCGGATAGGCTGCGTCGCCGAGCGCGATCACGTGGCGCGCGGCCGCGCCGGACCGCCAGGACAGCGTCGCTTCGACGCGCGACGCGAGAGCTTCGGAGGGCTCGGGCAGATGCCGCGCGGCGCCCTGCGGCGAGCCGTGCGCCGCGAGCAGCCGGCGCGCCGCGGCGCGGCCGATGCCGGGGGTCTCGATCAGCCGCAGCCAGGCGGCCAGTTCGTCGGCGTCGATGCCGCGGCCCGCCCGCTCAGGGCTGCGTGAAACGATCGCCCGGCTTGACCGGGTTCTGCACCGACAGGATCAGCGCGTAGGACATGCGATCGAATACGCGGAATACGAACAGCATGCCGTGGCGCTCGTCGGGCAGCTTGATGGTCGGGCGCGAGGGATCGGTCTTGTCGATCATCTGCTCGCCGGTGCTCCACAGCGCCAGCACGTGACCGCGTTCGAGGCCATCGGCCGAGCCCTTGTTGAGCGCGACGATCTGGTTCTGGCCGGCCGTCAGCCCGTCGCCGTAGATCGAGACGATCTGGCCGCCGACCGCGCCCTGCGGCGCATGCGGTGCGTAGTTGCTGAACTCGCGCGCCGGCATCGGCGCCAGGCGGTCGCCCACGCCGGCTTCCAGCTTGGCGGCGGTGACGGTGAAGGTCGCCGGCACGATCTCCGGCTTGCCGTCGGCGCCGTTGCGCGTCTCGCCGGGGCGCGTGTACTCGGCCGCGCCGACGTAGGTGGCCTCGTAGCCCAGCACTTCCTTGGTCGACGGGTCGCGCAGGGCCTTGGGCTCGCGGAAGATGCGGAACTCACGCTGCGGCGCGATCTCGCCGCGCACGTAGGCCCGTTCGCCCTTGGCGAGCACGACGCGGCCTTCCTGCGTGCCGACGATGCGCGGCGCGGTTTCGAGTTCGTTGGCCGGGAAGATCACCGCTTCGGTCAGGAAGGGCTCGATCAGGTGGAAGGGGATGGACGGAATCGCGCCGTCGCCCAGGCCGCTGGAGCGCACGCGCGGCGAGAGCTTCACGCTGCCGTCCGGGCCGATCGCCTGCCCGACGCGCAGGCGCGCCCGGCCGCCGGTCTTGTCGAGGTAGAGGATCTGCCCCGGGTAGATCAGGTGCGGGTTGCGGATCTGCTCGAGGTTCATGCCCCACAGCTCCGGCCAGCGCCAGGGCGACTTGAGGAACAGGCTGGAGATGGCCCACAGCGTGTCGCCGCGCTTGACGGTGTAGGAGTCGGGTGCGTTGGCGGCCAGCTCCGACAGCGGCACGCCCGCCTGCGCGACCTGCTGCGCCGTGCCACGCTGCTGCGGCGTCACCGGGTAGTTGACGGCCGACGCCGACGTGGCGAGCAGCATGGCGCCGATGGCCGTCGTGAGCGCAGCGGCCCGGCGGGCAGGGGGGACAATGGGCTGGCGACGCATCATGGGGGCGGTTCTCCGGGGCGTGCGGGCAAGCCGGCGCGCTCTAGGGTTGCTGAGCCGAACGCTCCGTGAGCGGCCCGCATTCGGCGAAAATGCTCATATGGTTTCGAAGATTCTGCCTCTAAACCCTTGATATCGCAACGAAACTGGGCCGCTGCAGCGCGCAGTGTGAGGCCTGTCACGGACCGTCTCGTTGTGCGCGCTCCACAAAGCCTTCCGGCAGAATCGACTGGATACAAATGGCTCACCTGAACATCCTCCGCTACCCCGACCCGCGCCTGCATACCGTCGCCAGGCCGGTCGCGCAGGTCGACGCGCGCATCCGCCAGCTCGTCGACGACATGCTCGAAACCATGTACGCCGCGGAGGGCGTGGGCCTCGCGGCCACGCAGGTCGACGTGCACGAGCGCGTGATCGTCATCGACACCTCGGAGGCGCGCAACGAGCCGCGCGTGCTCATCAATCCGGAGCTGACGATGCGCAGCGAGGAGATGCACGTCGGCGACGAAGGCTGCCTGTCGGTGCCGGCCATCTACGACAAGGTGCAGCGCCACGCCCGCGTGCGCGTGCGTGCGCTGAACCGCGAAGGCCAGAGCTACGAGTTCGAGGCCGAGGGCCTGCTCTCGGTGTGCGTGCAGCACGAGATGGATCACCTGATGGGCAAGGTCTTTGTCGAATACCTCAGCCCGCTCAAGCGCGAGCGCATCAAGACCAAGATGCTGAAGAAGTCGCGCGACGAAGTGCGCGCCTGAGGCGGCGGCGGCCATGCGCGTCGTCTTCGCCGGCACGCCGGAATTCGCGGCCGTCGCGCTGCAGCGGCTGCACGCCGCCGGCTTCGAGATTCCGCTCGTGCTGACCCAGCCCGATCGCCCGGCCGGCCGCGGCATGAAGCTGCAGGCCTCGCCCGTGAAGGCCTTCGCGCAAGCGCATGGCATCGCCGTCGCGCAGCCGCGCGGGCTCAAGCTCGATGGCAAGTACGGCGAGGACGCGGCGGCCGCGCGCGAGGCGCTGCTGGCGGCGCGGCCCGAGGTGATGGTGGTTGCGGCCTACGGCCTGATCCTGCCGGCCTGGGTGCTGGAGCTGCCGCGCCTGGGCTGCCTGAACATCCACGCCTCGCTGCTGCCGCGCTGGCGCGGCGCGGCGCCGATCCACCGCGCCATCGAGGCGGGTGACGCGGAGACCGGCATCACCATCATGCAGATGGATGCCGGCCTCGATACGGGCGACATGCTGCTCGAAGCGCGCGAGGCGATTCGTGCCGACGACAGCACCGCGACGCTGCACGACCGCCTGGCCGCGCTGGGCGGGCGGCTGATCGTCGAGGCGCTGGAACTGGCAGCCTGCGGCGGCTTGCATCCGGTGAAGCAGCCGGCCGAAGGCGTGAGCTACGCGCACAAGATCGAGAAGGCCGAGGCAGCCATCGATTGGCGGCTGCCGGCGGCCGTGATCGAACGCCGCCTGCGCGCCTTCGACCCCTTTCCCGGGGCCAGCAGCGTGCTGGCGGGCGAGACGATCAAGGTCTGGCGCGCGTTGCCCTGCGCCGGCAGCGGCCAGCCGGGCGAGGTGCTGGCGGTCGGCGAGGCGGGCGTCGAAGTCGCCTGCGGCGAAGGTGCCCTGCGCCTGACCGAATTGCAGCGCGCCGGCGGCAAGCGCCTCCCCGCGGCGGCCTACCTGAGCGGCCACCCGATCGCGCCCGGCGCGCGCTTTCACGTCACCCCCGGTTGAACTCGGCGGCGCGGGCCGCATCTACGGCAGTGCCGCGTTGGCGGCGCACACAGTCACGGAGTCAAGCGAACCATGTTCAATCTGATGAAGACCGCCGTCCTGATGGCGGCCATCACCGCCCTCTTCATGGCCATCGGCTCGGTCATGGGCGGGCGCAGCGGGATGATGATCGCGCTGGCCATCGCCGTGGCGATGAATTTCTTCAGCTACTGGTTCTCCGACAAGATGGTGCTGAAGATGTACAACGCGCGCGAGGTCGACGAGGCGAGCGCGCCGCAGTTCTATCGCATGGTGCGCGAACTGGCCGAGCGGGCCCAGCTGCCGATGCCGCGCGTCTACCTGATCGACGAGGACGCGCCCAACGCCTTCGCCACCGGCCGCAACCCCGAGCACGCCGCCGTGGCGGCCACCACCGGCATCCTGCGCGTGCTCAGCGAGCGCGAGATGCGCGGCGTGATGGCACACGAGCTGGCGCACGTGAAGCACCGCGACATCCTGATCAGCACCGTCAGCGCGACCATGGCCGGCGCGATCTCGATGCTGGCCAACATCGCCATGATGTTCGGCGGGCGCGACAGCGAGGGCCGGCCGGCCAACCCCATCGTCGGCCTGCTGGTCGCCCTGCTGGCGCCGCTGGCGGCCAGCCTGATCCAGATGGCGATCAGCCGTGCGCGCGAGTTCGAGGCCGACCGCGGCGGCGCCGAGATCTCGGGCGACCCGCGTGCGCTCGCCTCGGCGCTGGAGAAGATCCATGCCTACGCCCAGCGCATTCCGATGGCGGCCACCGAGCGCCACCCCGAGACGGCGCAGATGATGATCATGAACCCGCTGTCCGGCGGCGGGCTGCGCGGGCTGTTCTCCACGCACCCCTCGACCGAGGAGCGCGTGCAGCGCCTGCTGGCGATGGCGCCGGGCGGCGCCTGAGGCGCTCAAGTTCGCGGCGGGCGCGCCGAAAAGGCGCTCAGACCGCCATGAAAAAGCACCTCGTCCCGCTGCTGCTGCTCACGCTCCTCGCCGGCTGCGACATGCTGGGCATCGAGTCGCCCGAAAAGCTGGCCGCCACCCGCGAAGCCGACGGCAAGGCGATCGGCGGCGCCTGCCGCCATGCCGGCCGCGCGATCGAGGACTGCTACGCGCTCAACAAGAAGGCCGATCGCGCCGCGGTGTTTGCCGGCTGGCGCGAGATGAACGACTACATGCGCGAGAACAAGATCGACGAGGTGCACCCGCAACTCGCCGCGGCGGCGCCCGCCGCCAAGCCCAGCGAGGAAGCGGACGGCGAGCGCGCCGAGAAGCCGCCCGCCAAGGGCCGCGAAGCCAAGGCGCGCGACAAGGCCAAGGGGCACGAGTCCTGATCGCGTGCTGACCCGGGCCTGATCGGCCCTTCACCGCGAGCGACGACAATGCGGGGATGACCCCGCTGCGTGCGCTGCTGCACGACTCCCACTTCCGCCGCGGCGCGCGCGACATGCTCGACTTCGCCCCCGGCATTGCGGCCTGGGCCCTGGTCACCGGCGTGGCGATGGCCAAGAGCGGCCTGTCGCTGCCGCTGGCGGTGCTGATGTCGCTCACGGTCTACGCCGGCAGCGCGCAACTGGCCTCGCTGCCGCTGCTGGCCAGCGGCGCGCCGATGTGGGTGATCTGGGCCGCGGCCTTCTGCGTCAACCTGCGCTTCGTGATCTTCAGCGCGCAATGGCGCACCCACCTCGGCCACCTGCCGCGCGCGCGCCGCCTGGCGATCGGCTACCTGCTCGCCGATCTCAACCTGATCGCCTTCCAGCGCGCCTGGCCGGGCGCGAAGCGCGAGCCGGGCCAGGTGCCCTACATCCTCGGCGGCATCGCCACGATCTGGCTGACCTGGCAGATCCCCGCCCTGCTCGGCATCTTCCTGTCGGCGGCGATCCCGACCGAATGGGGGCTGGGCTTCGCCGGCACGCTGGCCATGCTCGGCCTGACCTACGGCCTGATGCACGACCGCAGCACCTGGACGGCCGCGCTGGTCGCCGGCGCCGCCGCGGTGGCGGCCTACGCCTTGCCGCTCAAGCTCAACATCGTCGTCGCCATCGCCGCGGCCGTTGCCGCCGGTTTCATGATGGAGCACGCCGACCGCGCGGCCCAGAAACTGCGAGGCGGCGCATGACGACGATCGACGGCGTCTGGGGCGCTCTCACCATCCTCGGGCTCGCCGTGGTGACCGTGGTCGCGCGCGGCTTCTTCCTTTTTCCCGAGCGCGAGGTCAAGATTCCCGATTGGTTGCAGCGAGGCCTGAAGGTGGCGCCGCTCGCGGCGCTGGCTGCGGTCGTGGTCCCGGAGGTGATCATGACCCACGGAGCGTTGATCGCCACCTGGCAGGATGCGCGGCTGCCCGCCGTGATCGCCGCCTCGCTGTATTACCTGTGGCGCCCGGGTGTGCTGGGTCCGCTGCTCGCCGGTCTGGCCGTGTTCCTGCCACTGCGATGGTGGTGGGGATGGTGAGCAGCGATCCGCCGGCGACAAGCCGAATCCACGCCGTAACCAAGTTACCTTATCATCACTAGCCGAGTTTCATCATGAACGTTCTGCGTTTTACCGACCTCATCGCCGCCGGCAAGGTGGCGGGCCAACGTGTCTTCATCCGCGCCGACCTCAACGTGCCCCAGGACGACGCCGGCAACATCACCGAGGACACCCGCATCCGCGCCAGCGTGCCCTGCGTCGAGCAGGCACTGAAGGCCGGCGCCGCGGTGATGGTCACCTCGCACCTGGGCCGCCCGACCGAAGGCGAGTTCAAGCCGGAGGATTCGCTCGCACCCGTCGCCAAGCGCATGGGCGAACTGCTCGGCCGCGAGGTCAAGCTGGTGTCCAACTGGGTCGATGGTGTGCAGGTCGCGCCCGGCCAGGTGGTGATGCTGGAAAACTGCCGCCTCAACAAGGGCGAGAAGAAGAATAACGAGGAGCTGGCGAAGAAGATGGCCGCGCTGTGCGACATCTTCGTGCACGACGCCTTCGGCACCGCGCACCGCGCCGAGGCCTCGACCTACGGCATCGCGCAGTTCGCCAAGGTCGCCTGCGCCGGCCCGCTGCTCGCGGCCGAGATCGACGCCATCTCCAAGGCGCTGGCCAACCCGAAGCGCCCGCTGGTGGCGATCGTCGCGGGCTCCAAGGTCTCGACCAAGCTGACCATCCTGCAGAGCCTGGCGAAGAATGTCGATCAGCTGATCGTCGGCGGCGGCATCGCCAACACCTTCATGCTGGCCGCGGGCCTGCCGATCGGCAACAGCCTGGCCGAGAAGGATCTGGTGGGCGACGCCAAGGCCGTGATCGAGGCGATGAAGGCGCGCGGCGCGGCGGTACCGATTCCCGTCGACGTGGTGACCGCCAAGGAATTCAAGGCCGATGCCAAGCCGACCGTGAAGGCCGCCCAGGACGTGGCCGCCGACGACCTCATCCTCGACATCGGCCCGCAGACCGCCGCGCAGCTGGCCGGCATGCTGGAAGCCGCCGGCACCATCGTCTGGAACGGCCCGGTGGGTGTGTTCGAGTTCGACGCCTTCGCCAAGGGCACGGAAGCGGTCGCGCGTGCCATCGCCAAGAGCAAGGCCTTCAGCATCGCCGGCGGCGGCGACACGCTGGCGGCCATCGCCAAGTACGGCATCGAGAAGCAGGTGGGCTACATCTCCACCGGCGGCGGTGCCTTCCTCGAGGTGCTGGAGGGCAAGACGCTGCCGGCCTTCGAGATCCTCGCCAAGCGCGCGCAGGCATGACAGTCATGCCGGCATTCCGGGGTCGGCGCGCCGGCACGCTTCGATAATTCCTCAAACGACCCCGCTCACGGAGACTCCATGGCCCGCGCCACCAAGATCGTTGCCACGCTCGGCCCCGCATCCAGTTCCCCCGAGGTGCTCGAGCGCATGCTGCGCGCGGGGGTCGACGTGGTGCGCCTGAACTTCTCGCACGGCAAGGCGCAGGACCACATCGACCGCGCCACGCTGGTGCGCGAGGTGGCGGCGCGCGCCGGCAAGGAGGTCGCGATCATGGCCGACCTGCAGGGCCCGAAGATCCGCGTCGGCAAGTTCGACGGCGGCTCCACGCAGCTGCAGGCCGGCCAGAGCTTCATCCTCGACGCGGCCACCAGCGAGCTCGGCAACCACGAGCGCGTCGGCCTGGACTACAAGGATCTGCCGCGTGACGTGAAGCCCGGCGACACGCTGCTGCTCAACGACGGGCTGATCCGGCTGACGGTCGAGGCGGTGCGCGGCGAGGAGGTGGTCACCACCGTCGTGATCGGCGGCGAGCTCTCCAACAACAAGGGCATCAACAAGGCCGGTGGCGGGCTCACCGCGCCGGCGCTGACGGCCAAGGACATGGAAGACATCCGCACCGCGATGTCCTTCCAGTGCGAGTACCTGGCGGTGAGCTTCCCGAAAAACGCCACCGACATGGAGATGGCGCGCCAGCTCGCCAACGTGGCCGGCGAGCCCTGGCGCCACAAGCCGGCGATGATCGCCAAGATCGAGCGCAGCGAGGCGATCCCGGTGCTCGACCAGATCCTCAAGGCGAGCGACGGCATCATGGTGGCGCGCGGCGACCTCGCGGTGGAAGTCGGCAACGCCGCCGTGCCGGCGCTGCAGAAACGCATGATCCGCATGGCGCGCGAGATGGACAAGGTGGTCATCACCGCGACGCAGATGATGGAGTCCATGATCGTCAACCCGGTGCCCACGCGCGCCGAGGTGAGCGACGTGGCCAACGCCGTGCTCGACGGCACCGACGCGGTCATGCTCAGCGCCGAGACGGCCGCCGGCAAATACCCGGTCGAGACCATCACGCAGATGGCGGCCATCGCGCTGGAGGCCGAGGCCGCGGAAGACGTGACCATCGAGACCGACTTCACCAACAAGAAGTTCGGCCGCATCGACCAGTCGATCGCGATGGGCGCGCTGTTCACCGCGCACCACCTGGGCTGCAAGGCCATCCTCGCGCTCACCGAATCGGGCTCGACCGCGCTGTGGATGAGCCGGCACAACGTCAAGGTGCCGATCTTCGGCCTGACCACGCAGCTGGTGTCGCAGCGCAAGATGACGCTCTACCGCAACGTGCGGCCGCTGCTGATGCCGGGCTACACCGACCGCGACCAGGCGCTCGCCGCCGCCGAGAAGCTGCTGGTGGAGCGCGGCGTGCTGCGCCCCGGCGACACCTACGCCATCACCTGCGGCGAGCCGATGGGCTATCCGGGCGGCACCAACATGCTCAAGGTCTGCCGCGTGGCCTGATGACTGCGATGCTCTCGCTGGCCGACGTGCAGGCCGCCGCGCAGCGGCTGCGCGGCGAGGTGGTCGACACGCCCTGCCTGCATTCGCGCACGCTGTCGGCGATCGCCGGCTGCGAGGTGGCGCTCAAGTTCGAGAACCACCAGTTCACCGCCTCGTTCAAGGAGCGCGGCGCGCTCAACAAGATGGCGCAGCTGAGCGCGGCCGAACGCGCGGCCGGCGTGCTCGCCGTCTCGGCCGGCAACCACGCGCAGGGCGTGGCCTACCACGCGCAGCGCATGGGTGTGCCGGCCACCATCGTGATGCCGCGCTTCGCGCCGGCGGTGAAGGTGGAGAACACACGCCGCTTCGGCGCCACCGTGGTGCTCGAGGGCGACACCTTCGACGACGCGCGCGCCCGCGGCCTCGCGCTCGCGCAGGAGCGCGGCCTCACCGTCGTGCACCCCTACGACGATCTCGCCGTGGCGGCGGGCCAGGGCACGATCGCGCTCGAGATGCTGGCGGCGCAGCCGCAACTCGATACGCTGGTGGTCGCCATCGGCGGCGGCGGGCTGATCTCGGGCATGGCCACCGCCGCCAAGGCGCTGCGCCCGGGCCTGCAGGTGATCGGCGTGCAGACCGAACGTTTCCCGGCGGTGTGGAACGCCGTGCATGGCGAGCGGCGCGAGAGCGGCCAGGCCACCATCGCCGACGGCATCGCGGTGAAGTCGCCCGGCGCGCTGACGCTGCCCCTCATCCGCGAGCGCGTCGACGACGTGCTGCTGGTCGGCGAAGACGACATCGAGCAGGCCATCCTGATGCTGCTGGAGATCGAGAAGACCGTGGTCGAAGGCGCCGGCGCCGTCGGCCTGGCCGCGCTGCTCAAGCACAGCGGGCGCTTCGCCGGGCGCCGCGTCGGCCTGGTGCTCAGCGGCGGCAACATCGAGCCGCTGGTGCTGGCCGAGATCGTGCAGCGCGGCATGGTGAAGTCGGGCCGGCTGGCGCGCCTGCGCCTGGACATCCGCGACGTGCCGGGCGCGCTGGCCGACGTCGCCACGCTGCTCGGCAAGCTGGGCGCGAACATCGATTCGGTGGAGCACCAGCGCGCCTTCACCTCGCTGTCGGTGGAGCGCGCCGAGATCGAGGTGGTGGTGCAGACGCGCGGCGTAGCGCACATCGCGCAGATCCTCGAGACGATGCGCGCTCAGGGCTACCGGGCCGAACGCATCGGTTGACGCTTCGCAAGCTGCGGCCCGCGCCGCGGGCGGAGCATGAGGGTCGACCTGCACACGGGGAGATCCGAGATGACGAGCGCGCCGACGAGTTGCATCCGCTGGTTCAATGACCTGCGCCTGACCGACCTGCCGCTGGTCGGCGGCAAGAACGCCTCGCTCGGTGAGATGGCGCGCGAGCTGACGCCGCTGGGCGTGCGCATCCCCGACGGCTTCGCCATCACGGCCGAGGCCTACCGCGACGCGCTCGACGAATCCGACGCCTGGGTCGAGCTGCACCGCGCGCTCGACGGCCTGGACAAGCGCGACGTGAGGGCGCTGGCGCGTGCCGGCACGCGCTGCCGCGAGATCGTCTACGGCGCGCCCATGCCCAAGCATGTCGAGACGACGATCCGCGAAGCCTGGCGCGAGATGGTGGCGCGCCACGGCGAAGACCTGAGCGTGGCGGTGCGCAGCTCGGCCACCGCCGAGGATCTGCCCGACGCCAGCTTCGCCGGCCAGCACGACACCTACCTCAACATCCAGGGCGAGGAGGTTCTGCTCGACGCGGTGAAGCGTTGCCAGGCCTCGCTGTTCACCGACCGCGCCATCTCCTACCGCATCGACAAGGGCTTCGACCACTTCAAGGTCTACCTCTCGGTGGCGGTGATGCAGATGGTGCGCAGCGATCTCGCCTCCAGCGGCGTGATGTTCACGATCGACACCGAATCGGGCCACCCCGACGTGGTGTTCGTCACCGGCGCCTGGGGCCTGGGCGAGAACGTGGTGCAGGGCGCGGTCGACCCCGACGAGTTCTACGTTCACAAGCCGACCTACCGACAGGGCTTCCGCAGCGTGCTGAGCCGCACGCTGGGCGACAAGCAGGTGCAGATGGTCTACGCCAGCGGCCGCACGCGCGAGCCGGTGGTGAACCGGCCGACGCCAAAGGCGGATCGGGCGCGCTTCTGCCTCAGCGATGCGGACGTGCTGGAACTCGCGGGTGCGGCGATCAAGATCGAGGATCACTATGGCCGGCCCATGGACATCGAATGGGCCAAGGATGGCCCCGATGGCCCGCTCTACATCGTGCAGGCGCGGCCGGAGACAGCCGCGTCCCAGCGCAAGCCGACGCAGATCGAAGAATTCGTGCTCGACGGCAAAGGCGACGTCAAGGCACGCGGCCGCGCCGTGGGCGCACGTATCGCCAGCGGTGCGGTGCGGCGTGTGGCCGACACGCGCCACCTCGCCGAGTTCAAGCCCGGCGAGGTGCTGGTGGCCGACACCACCACGCCCGACTGGGAGCCGGTGATGAAGACGGCCGCGGCCATCGTCACCAACCGCGGCGGGCGCACCTGCCATGCGGCCATCGTGGCGCGCGAACTGGGCATTCCGGCGGTGGTGGGCGCCGAGCACGCGACGACGGCGCTGGCCGATGGCGAGCGCGTCACCGTGTCGTGCGCGGAAGGCGCGGTCGGCAAGGTCTACGCCGGCGAGGTCGCTTTCCACCGCGAGGTGAGCGAGCTCGAGGGGCTGAAGAAGCCGCGTGCCGAGATCATGGTGAACCTCGGCAACCCCGAGCTCGCCTTCCAGACCAGCCTGCTGCCCTGCGACGGCGTGGGCCTGGCGCGCATGGAGTTCGTGGTCAACGAGTACATCAAGGTGCACCCGATGGCGCTGCTGCACCCGGAGCGCATCGCCGACGAGCGTGAACGCGCGCAGGTGCTGGCGCTGATCGCAGGTTCGCGTGACGGTGCGAGCTACTTCGTCGAACGCCTCGCCGAAGGCATAGGCACGATCGCGGCGGCCTTCTATCCGCGGCCGGTGATCGTGCGGCTGTCGGACTTCAAGAGCAACGAGTACGCCGCGCTGATGGGCGGGCGCGCCTTCGAGCCGCACGAGGAGAACCCGATGATCGGCTTCCGCGGTGCGGCGCGTTACGTGCACCCGGCCTACGCCGAAGGCTTCGCGCTCGAGTGCCAGGCGCTCAAGCGTGTGCGCGACGACATGGGGCTGACCAACCTGAAGGTGATGGTGCCCTTCTGCCGCCGCCTCGACGAGGCCAGGCGCGTGCTCGACGCGATGGCCGGCCACGGCCTCGCGCGCGGGGCGAACGGCCTGCAGGTCTACGTGATGTGCGAGATCCCGAACAACGTGCTGCTGATCGACGAGTTCTCGCAGCTCTTCGACGGTTTCTCGATCGGCTCCAACGACCTCACCCAGCTCACGCTCGGCGTGGATCGCGACAGCGAGATCGTCGCCGAGTCCTTCGACGAGCGCGACCCCGGCATGCTGAAGATGCTCAAGCTGGCCGTCGAAGGCGCGAAGCGCAACGGCCGCCACAGCGGCATCTGCGGCCAGGCGCCCAGCGACCACCCCGAGATCGCGAAATACCTGCTCGAGCTGGGCATCGACAGCATCAGCCTGACGCCCGACACGGTGCTGCGCACCATGCGCATGCTGGCGGAGATCGAGGCGGCGGCGCGCGGCTGAGGCGTTGCGCGATCCCCCGGATGCGGGCGTGGCGCGAGCCTGCGCGCCCGGGGGCGCTCGCTAAAATCTTGTAGTTACAGACAGGTTACTCACACTCCGGAGAACGACATGCCTCTCGTCTCGATGCGCCAGCTGCTCGACCATGCCGCCGAAAACGGCTACGGCATCCCCGCCTTCAACGTCAACAACCTGGAGCAGGTGCAGGCCGTGATGCAGGCCGCCAGCGAGGTCGGCGCGCCGGTCATCCTGCAGGCCAGTGCCGGGGCGCGCAAGTACGCCGGCGAGCCCTTCATCAAGCACCTGATCCAGGCCGCCACCGAGGCCTATCCGCAGATCCCGCTGGTGATGCACCAGGATCACGGCACCTCGCCCACGGTCTGCGAAGGCGCCATCAAGCTGGGCTTCGGCTCGGTGATGATGGACGGCTCGCTGCGCGAGGACGGCAAGACGCCGGCGGACTTCGCCTACAACGTGCAGACCACGCGCAAGGTCGTCGACATGGCGCATGCGGTGGGCGTGACGGTCGAAGGTGAGCTCGGCTGCCTGGGCAGCCTGGAAACCGGCGAGGCCGGCGAGGAAGACGGCGTCGGCGCGGTCGGCAAGCTCGACCACAGCGCCTTGCTGACCGACCCCGAGGAGGCGGCGCAGTTCGTCAAGGCCACGCAGCTCGACGCGCTGGCCATCGCCATCGGCACCAGCCACGGCGCCTACAAGTTCAGCCGCAAGCCCACCGGCGACATCCTCGCCATCGGCCGCGTCAAGGAGATCCACAAGCGCATCCCCAACACGCACCTGGTGATGCACGGCTCCTCCTCGGTGCCGCAGGAACTGCTGGCCATCATCAACCAGTACGGCGGCAAGATGAAGGAGACCTTCGGCGTGCCGATCGAGGAGATCCAGGAAGCCATCAAGCACGGCGTGCGCAAGATCAACATCGACACCGACATCCGCCTGGCGATGACCGGCGCGGTGCGCAAGTTCATGGCCGAGAACCCCGACAAGTTCGACGCCCGCGAGTGGCTCAAGCCGGCGCGCGAAGCGGCCTACAAGGTCTGCAAGCAGCGCTACCTGGAGTTCGGCTGCGAAGGCCAGGCGGCGAAGATCAAGGGGCAGTCGCTGGTCGAGGTCGCGCAGCGCTATGCGCGCGGGGAGCTGGCGCAGACGGTGGTCTGAGCGCCGCTCAGAACAGGATCATCGACAGGCGCCGGTGGTAGGTGTCGGCGTCGCTGGCGCGGCGCGCGGCCGTCGCGCCCGCCGCCACGATGGCGCCCTGCGCGGCGCCTTCCGGCTCGGCCTCGGCCTGCGTGGCCCGCATCAGCCGCAGGATCGCCAGATAGGTCGTGCGCGCGCGGCCCTCGCCCCAGTTCTTGTCGCGCATGAGGATTTCCAGCAGCTCGTCCAGCGCTTCGGTGAAGCGCGCGGCGGCGAGGTGCGCGCGGGCGCGGCGAAAGCGCTGCTCCTGCGGCGTGGCCTCGGGCGCTGCGTCGGCTGCGGCACTCTGTTCACAGGCCTCCAGCCATAGCCCGGCGGCGGCCAGGTCGTCGGTCGCCGGCGTCGTGCCGCGGCCGGCCACCGGCGCGTAGACCTCGCGCGCCTCGGCGAGCCGCCCGGCGTGGATCAGCGCGAGCAGGCAGGCGCAGCGCGCGTCGTCGTTGGCGGGGGCTAGTTCGAGCGCGTGCTTCAAGGCAGCGATGCCGTCGTCGACATGGCCGGCGGCGAGCATCTCGCGGGCGCGCTCGGCGTCGTCCTGGCCGGCGGCGGCGTCCGCGCTCGGCACATGCTTGTCGAGGAAGGCGCGCAGCTCGCTCTCCGGCAGCGCGCCGACGAAGCCGTCCACCGGCTGGCCGTCCTGGAACAGCACGCACAAGGGGATGCTGCGCACGCCGAACATGCGCGAGAGCTGCCCGGCGATCTCGGGCTGCTGGTCGGCGTCGAGCTTGGCCAGCACGAAGCGGCCGGCGTAGGCCGTCTCGAGCTTCTCCAGCATCGGCCCGAGCGTCTTGCAGGGGCCGCACCAGGGGGCCCAGATGTCCAGCAGCACCGGCTGCCGGCGCGAGGCCTCGATGACCTCGCTCTCGAAGTTGCTCAGCGTGATGTCCGCCATGGTCTCTCGTGTGGTTCCGGGGCGCGGGCGCGCGCCGCCTACAATCTCCGCCTTTCGAAGACCGGAGCAGGCCGTGAGCGTCGCCCCCTGTCTCGTCGGCGTGGTGATGGGTTCCAGCAGCGACTGGGAGACCCTCAAACTCGCCACCGAGATTCTCGCCGAGTTCGGCGTGCCGCACGAGGCGCGGGTCGTCTCGGCACACCGCATGCCGGACGACATGTTCGCCTACGCGGAAAGCGCCGCCGCGCGCGGCTTGCGCGCCATCATCGCCGGCGCCGGCGGGGCGGCCCACCTGCCGGGCATGCTGGCGGCCAAGACCACGGTGCCGGTACTGGGCGTTCCGGTGGCGAGCCGCCACCTGCAGGGTGTCGACTCGCTGCACTCGATCGTGCAGATGCCCAAGGGCATTCCGGTGGCGACCTTCGCGATCGGCACGGCCGGCGCGGCCAACGCCGCGCTGTTCGCCGTGGCCATGCTGGCAACCACCGACGCTGGCCTGCGCCAGAAGCTCGAGGCTTATCGTGCGCGCCAGACCGAACTGGCTCGCGCCATGAGCGCCGAGCTGCGCTGAAGCTGCCCTGTGACTTCAGCATCCTCGCGCTTCATCCCCCCCGGCGCCACGCTCGGCGTGATGGGCGGCGGCCAGCTCGGCCGCATGTTCGTGCACGCGGCGCAGCAGCTCGGCTACTTCACCGCCGTGCTCGACCCCGACCCCGCCAGCCCCGCCGGCTGGGTCGCGCACCACCACGTGCAGGCCGAATACCTCGACGAGGCCGGCCTCGCGCAGCTGATGCAACGCAGCGCGGCCATCACCACCGAGTTCGAGAACGTGCCGGCGGCCGCGCTGGTCACGCTCGGTGCTCATCGCCCGGTCGCGCCCGGCGCGGATGCCGTGGCGATCTGCCAGGACCGCGCGCTCGAGAAGGCGCACTTCCGCCGCTGCGGCGTGCCCTGCGCCGCGCATGCGCTGATCGAAACCGAAGCGCAACTCGCCGCCGTCGATGCCGCGCTGCTGCCCGGCATCCTCAAGACCGCACGCCTCGGCTACGACGGCAAGGGCCAGGCGCGCGTGCGCGACCGTGCCGAACTGGCCGCCGCCTGGGCGGCGATGAAGGGCGTGCCCTGTGTGCTCGAGCAGCGCCTCGACCTCGCCGCCGAGATCAGCGTGATCGTGGCGCGCGGCGCCGATGGCCAGGTCGTGCACCTGCCGGTGCAGCGCAACCTGCACCGTGACGGCATCCTCGCCGTCACCACGGTGCCGGCCGGCATCGCCGATGCGCTGTCCGCCCAGGCGATCGCCGCCGCGACGCGCATCGCCGAATCGATGCAGTACGTCGGTGTGCTGTGCGTCGAGTTCTTCGTGCTCGGCGACGGCTCGCTGGCTGCCAACGAGATGGCGCCGCGCCCGCACAACTCCGGCCACTACAGCATCGACGCCTGCGACCTCTCGCAGTTCGAGCTGCAGGTGCGCACGCTCGCCGGCGCGCCGCTGGTGGCGCCGCGCCTGCACTCGGCTGCCGTGATGCTGAACCTGCTGGGCGACCTGTGGTTCGCGCGCGCCGACGACGCGACCGAACCCGACTGGGCCGCCGTGCTCGCGCTGCCCGGCACGCACCTGCACCTGTACGGCAAGACGCAGCCGCGGCGCGGCCGCAAGATGGGGCACCTCACCATCACCGCGGCCACGGCCGAGGGCGCGCGCGAGATCGCCCTGCGTGCCGCCGTCGCGCTGGGCCTCGAGGCGTTCTAGGGCCCGCGTCGTGCTGCTTTCCGGCCAGGACGATGGCGCGATCGAACGCGCGGCACAGGCGCTCGCCGCGGGCGAGCTGGTCGCCTTCCCGACCGAGACCGTCTACGGCCTGGGTGCACGCGCCGACGACGACCGCGCCGTCGCTGCCATCTTCGCGCGCAAGGGCCGGCCCGCCGATCACCCGCTCATCGTGCACGTGCTCGACCGTGCGGATGCGCAGGCCTTCTCCAGCGGGCTCGGCGATGCGGCCGGCCGCCTGATCGATGCCTTCTGGCCCGGCCCGCTGACCATCATCGTGCCGCGCGCACCCGGCATGGCCGAGGCCGCCGCCACGGGGCAGAACTCCATCGGCCTGCGTTGCCCCGCGCACCCGGTCGCGCGCGCGCTGCTCGCCGCCGCGCGCCGGCTGGGCGTGCCGGGCGTGGCCGCACCCAGCGCCAACCGCTTCGGCCGTATCAGCCCGACGCGCGCGCAGCATGTCGTGGACGAGTTCGGCGAGTCCGGCGCCGATCTGCTCGTGCTCGACGGCGGCGACTGCGAGGTCGGCATCGAGTCGACCATCGTCGACTGCACGGCCCGCGTGCCGGCGCTGCTGCGGCCGGGGCAGATTGCGCGCCAGCGCATCGAGGCGGTGCTGGGCCAGCCGCTGGCCGCGCGCGACGCCGATTCGCCGCGCGCTTCCGGCACGCTGGAAGCGCACTACGCACCGCGCGCCAAGCTGCGCCTGATGCCGGGGGCCATGCTGAACACGGCGTTGCAGATGCTCGGCGACAGCACGCTGAAGCTGGCGGTATATTCGCGCACCGTGCCCCTGCCGAGCGGCTCGCGTCTCACGCGTCGCGCCATGCCCGACGCGCCCGATCAAGCCGCCCACGAACTCTTCGCCACCCTGCGCGAACTCGATGGCCAAGGCGTGGATCTGATCTGGGTCGAGGAGCCGCCGGCCGATGCCGCCTGGGACGGCGTGCGTGACCGGCTCGCGCGCGCCGCCGCTGCCTGATCGGGCGGCCCGAGCAATGAACACCCTCTTGGAGCTTCGATGAATTTCCCCGTCCACGCCACCCGACGCGCTGCACTCGCCGTCGCACTCGGACTGTCCGCGCTGCTGGCGTCCTGTGGTGGCGGCGACCCGGTCGTGGCCTTCGCGCCAAACCGCGTGCTGGCCTTCGGCGACGAGAACAGCGTGATCACGGCGGACGGGCACAAGTACACCGTCAATGCCCTGGTGGCCGACGCCAACGGCGTCAAGACCCTCACCTGCGCCAGCAACCCGCTGTGGGTGCAGCAGCTGGCCACCAGCTACAGCCTGGTGTTCCCGGAGTGCAACCCGAATGCCGTGCCCAGCCCGGCGAGCCGCATCTACGCGGCCAATGGCGCCAAGGTGGCCGACCTGGTGGCACAGGTCGACCAGCACCTCGCGGCCGACACCTTCTCCGACAAGGACCTCGTCACGCTGTTCGTCGGCCAGAACGACCTGCTCGAGCAGTACGCGCTCTACCCGGCCACGCCGAAAGAGCAACTGCTGACCGCCGCCCACAGCGCCGGCCTGGCGCTGGCAGGGCAGGTGACGCGCATCGCGGACGCCGGCGGCAAGGTGCTCGTCTCCACGGCGCCCAGCCTGTCGATCACGCCCTTCGCACGCGCCGAGGACACAGCGGCCGGCGACAGCTCGCGCAGTGCGCTGCTCAAGTTGATGGTGGACGAGTTCAACGCCGGCCTGCGCCTGGGCATCGCCAAGGAGAACGGCTCGCAGGTCGCACTCATGCTGACCAACGAGCAGATGGACAACATGCGTACCTTCCCGGTCAGCTACGGCGCCATGACCAACGTGCTCGACGCCGTCTGCGACAAGACGCTGGCTCCGACGGTGCTCCAGTGCACCAGCGACACGCTGGTCAGCGGCGCGACCTCGACCTCGCACCTGTGGGCCGACGACCTGCATCTCAGCCCGAACGGCCACGCCTACATCGGCGCGCTGGCCGCCAACCGCACGCGCACGAATCCGTTCTGATCGGATCCGGGCAAGTCCTGAGCGCGCGAGCCGGGTTTCCCCCGCGGCGCGAGCGGCAGCCTCGCACCTATAGTGGCCGGATACAAAAACGAACGGTCGTTCGTTTTCTTCGACCACAGAGAGGTGTGCATGAAGCTGTTCCGTTCCCTCGCGCCGCTGGCGCTGGCGGCCGCGCTGCTGGCGGCCTGCGGTGGAGGTGATCCCGACGTTCCCGGCAGCGGCTCGCCTTCCGGCGCGCCCACCACGAAGGGCAACTTCACCGCGTTCATCAGCTTCGGCGACAGCCTGAGCGATGTCGGCAGCTACTCGCCGGCGCCGGCCCAGTTCGGTATCCAGGGCGGCAAGTTCACCACCAACGGGCCGGCCGGAACGATCTGGGTCGAGAACGTGGCCACCTCGCTGGGCCTGCTCGTCACGCCCGCCGAGGTCGGCTTCAACGGGCAATCGGTGAAGTGCCCGGCGGCGGCCAACCCGAACCCGGTGATCGCTCACTCGTGCACGGCCTACGGCCAGGGCGGCTCGCGCGTCACCGACCCGAACGGCATCGGCCACGACCCGGCCACCGGGGCGGGCGCGCTGACCGTGCCGGTGGCGACGCAGATCGCCAACCACCTCGCCAGCACGGCCTTCGGCGGCAGCTTCAAGGCCACCGACCTGGTGATGGTCTACGCCGGCAACAACGACGTGTTCACGCAGTTCGGCATCTTCGCCACCAAGGCGGCGCAGATCCAGGCGCAGGCCACGGCCGGGCAGATCACCGCCGACCAGGCCAACGGCGCGCTGTTCCAGGCGCAGACCGAAGCGCAGGCGGGGATGAAGCAGGCCGCGATCGAACTGGCCACGCTGATCAAGACGCAGATCCTCGCCAAGGGCGGCAAGTACGTCGCGGTGATGACGCTCAGCGACATCGCCGACACGCCCTTCGGCAATTCGGCCCAGGTGGCGCCGGCGCGCTCGGTGCTCACCGACCTGTCGCGCATCTTCAACCTCTGGCTGCGTGACCAGCTCACCGGCCAGCCGGTGCAGATCATCGACACCTTCGCGCTGTTCAAGAACCTGAGCGCCAACGGGGCGCAGCTCGGCTTCACCAACTTCGCGCTGCCCGCCTGCGACGCCGCCAAGATCGCCACCCGGACGGCGAACAACATCACCTCCGGGTCCTCGCTGTTCTGCGACGGCAACACGCTGATGACCTCGCCGCTGCAGGCCGATGCCAACACCTGGTTCTTCGCGGACAGCGTCCACCCCACCACGGGTGGCCACAAGGCCGTCAGCGATGCCTTCCTCGCCCAGCTGCGCGCCTTCGGCTGGATCTGAACCGCACGCCCTCGGGAGAACCATTCCATGAAGCCCACCCTCCAGGCGATCGCCCTCGCCGTGCTGACGGCCGGCAGCGTTTGCGCGGCCCAGGCCCAGCAGAACATCCTCAAGGTCGGCGTGATCGAGTACACGACGAACTCGAAGACCAACGGCATCCAGGGCATCGGCGTGCCGCCCGGCGCCGACGCCGAGACCGGCAACGCGGCCACGCTGCTGTTCACCTACGAGCGCCTGTTCACGCCCAACGTCGGCCTCGAGCTGGTGATCGGCGTGCCGCCCAAGATCAAGGCCAAGGCCACCGGCAGCGTCGCCTTCCTGGGCGACGACGTGCTCTCGGCGCGCAACGTGGCGCCGACGCTGATCCTCAACTACCACTTCGGCAGCGACGGCGACCGCTTCCGCCCCTACCTCGGCGCCGGCATCAACTACACCAAGTTCACCAGCGTGAAGTCCAAGCTCGCGCCCGACGTGAAGATGTCGGATTCGACCGGCCTGGTCGTGCAGGCCGGCCTGGACTACGCGTTCGACAAGACCTGGGGCCTGTTCGCCAGCGTGGCGCGGGTGGATACCAAGTCGAAGCTGGTCGCGGCCGGCACCACGGTGCTGACCACCGAGATCGACTTCCGGCCGGTGACCTACTCCTTCGGCCTGTCGTACCGCTTCTGATGCGCAGCGCGGCCGTGTAGCAGCTTCATCACGAGGATGCAGGCGGCCAGCGCCAGCGTGATCACGTTGGCGATGATCACCGGCCACGCGCCCAGCAGCACGCCGTAGACCAGCCACAGCAGCACACCGAGCGTGAAGGCGCTGTACATGCCCAGCGAGATGCCGCTCACGTCGCGCGTCTGGAAGGTGTGCCAGGCCTGCGGCACGAAGGACAGCGTGGTCAGCGTCGCGGCGACGTAGCCGACCCAGTCGGTGACGGTGGCCGCGCTCGTCATTCGCGCTGCGCCTGCTGTTCCGCACCCGGCGCCGTGAGGCCGGCGTCCTGCACCACCCATTGCACCAGCGCGTCGAGCGCCGGGCGCGCCGCGTTCGCGTTCGGGTGGTTGACGATCGCCACCACCACGTAGCGGCGCCCGCTGGAAGCGAGCACATAGCCCGCCACCCCGGCCACGTCGCGCAGCGAGCCGGTCTTGAGGTGCGCGCGGCCGGGCGGTGCCTTGGAGCGAGTCAGCGTGCCGTCGATGCCGGAAACCGGCAGCGAGGCCATCAGCTCGGGCATCACCGCGCTGCCCCAGGCCGACTGCAGCAAGCGCGCGAGCTGCTGGGCCGACAGGCGCGTCTCGCGCGAGAGCCCGGAGCCGTTGTCGATCACCACGCCTTCGGCGCCCTGGCGGCCGAGGCGCTCGGCCAGCCAGCGCCGCAGCACCTCGCGCGCGGCCTCGGGCGTGCCCTTGCCATTGCGCGCCAGCCCCAGCGTGAGGAAGAGCTGCTGCGCCATCACGTTGTTGCTGTACTTGTTGATCTCGCGGATCACCTCGGCGAGCGCCGGCGAGGTGCTGGTGAAGCTCGGCGGCGTGGCGGGCGCCGCGCCTTCGCGCACCGTGCCCGTGATGCGGCCGCCCATCTCGCGCCACAGGCCGAGCAGCAGCCGCTCGTCGTAGCGGCGCGGCTCGGCGTAGGCGAGCGGCCAAGTCTTCTCGCCGCAGGCGGCCGGGAAGCTGCCGGCCAGGCGCAGGCGCTGCGGGTCGCTGAAATCGGCCTTCAGCTCGCCGCGCCAGTCGTTGCAGGCGCCGGCAGAGAGCGGCACGCTCGCATCGGCGCTCACGCCGGCCAGCGGCGGGTCGACGCTCACCAGCGCGAGGCCGCGCGCCGCATCCGGCGTGAAGCCGATCAGCACCGAGCGGTAGCCGAGCAGCAGCGCGTCGGCGCGCACGTTGTAGGGCCGCAGCGGCTCGCCGTCGAACTCGGCCGGGTTCTGCTCGGGCACGCTGAAGGCGCTGCGGTCGAGCACGATGTCGCCGTGGATCTCGCGCACGCCGAGCTGCTGCACGCGGCGCATCAGCAGCCACAGGCGCTCGGGCACCAGCTTGGGGTCGCCGCCGCCCTTGATCACCAGGTTGCCTTCGAGCACACCGTCGTTCACCGTGCCGTGCAGCCACACCGGCGTGTTCCAGCTCCAGGCCGGGCCGAGCAGCTCGAGCGCGGCGTAGGTGGTGAGCAGCTTGGTCAGCGAAGCCGGGTTGACGGCGGCCGTCTCGCGCCAGGCGAGGCGGTTGCGCGTGCTGCCGGCCTCCTGGACGACGACGACGACCGCGTCGGGCGGCAGCTTGGCGCGGTCGAGTGCCGCATACACCTCGCCGGGGAGCCGGGCGGAGACGGCGGCCGATGCCGCGGCGAGCAGCGAGGCGGTGGCCAGCCGCAGCAAAGTCGTGGAAAGCATGACGCGCGATGATCGCATGCGCCCCGGGCCGCCACAGGGCTTGACCTACACTGGCCGGCATGACCTGCCTGCTCGCCATCGACAGCTCCACCGAGGCGATGTGCATCGCCCTGAGCCGCGACGGCGCGACCTTCGTCTTCGAAGGCGAGGGCGGTGCATTGGCCTCGGCGCGGCTGCTTCCCGAACTGACGGCGCTGCTGCAGCGCGCCGGCTGCCGCCTGCAGGAGGTCGACGCGATCGGCTTCGGCCGCGGGCCGGGCGCCTTCACCGGCCTGCGCAGCGCCTGTTCGGTGGCGCAAGGCCTCGCGCTCGGCGCGGCCAGGCCGGTGCTGGCGCTGGACAGCCTGCTGCTGGTGGCGCAGGACGCATACGACGCGCTCGGCGACGCAGCCGCCGATTGCTGGGTGGCGATGGACGCGCGCATGGAGGAGATCTATGCCGCGCACTACCGCCACGTGGGCGGGCGTTGGCAGACCGTGATCGAGCCTCTGCTGTGCCGGCCCGAGGAGCTGAACCAGCGTTGGGCGGGCGAGGCTCCGCGCTGCGTGGCCGGCTCGGCGCTCGACGCCTTCGGCGAGCGGCTGGCCATCGGCACCGCCCTGCGGTGCCCCGCCACGCGCTCGCGTGCCGCGGCGCTGGCGCGCCTGGCCGAGGCGGCGTGGCGCGACGGTGCTGCCGTCGACGCCGCGCTCGCGCTGCCGGTCTACCTGCGCGACAAGGTCGCGCAGACCACGGCCGAGCGCGAGGCGGCACAGCGGGCGCGGGAGGCCGTATGAGTGCGGTGCCGCGGCCCCGGCAGCCACTGCTGCTGCCGATGAGCCTGCTGCATCTCGATGCGGTGATGGCCATCGAGGCGGGCGCCTACCCGTTCCCGTGGAGCCACGGCAACTTCGTCGACTCGCTCGCGGCCGGCTACGACGCACGCGTGCTCTACGACGACGAGGGCGCCATCCTCGGCTACTTCGTCGCGATGGCCGGCGTCGAGGAGATGCACCTGCTCAACATCACGGTGGCGCCGCGCGCCTGGCACCTGGGCCACGGGCGCTTCATGCTCGATGCGCTCGAGGCGCTGTGCCGCGAGCGCGGTGCGCGCCAGCTCTGGCTCGAGGTGCGCGTGAGCAACGAGCGCGCGCGTGCCATCTACCGCCGGCGCGGCTTCGCCGAGGTCGGCCGGCGCAAGGGCTATTACCCGGACGCGCGCGGCAAGCGCGAGGATGCAGTCGTCATGAGCCTGGGCATCGAAGGGGCGGGTGATGGGCTGGACTGAGCGCCAGGAGGCGATGCTCGAGGCCATGGGAATCCGCCTGTGGCAGCCGCCACAGGCGGATCCCCTGCGGGGTGGCCTTGACGACACCCCCCGGCCCCCCGCCGAGCGGGGGGAGGGCGCGGCGCAGGCCGCGCCCGAGCCTGCGGCCCCCGCCGCGCGCGACCGCGCCGTCGGCGTCGAGGCGATGGGCTGGGACGCGCTGCGCGAGGCCGTCGTCGCCTGCCGCGCCTGCAAGCTCTGCGAAGGGCGGCGCCAGACCGTCTTCGGCGTCGGCAACACGAGCGCGCACTGGATGATCGTCGGCGAAGCGCCCGGCGAGCAGGAAGACCGCCAGGGCGAGCCCTTCGTCGGCAAGTCCGGCCAGCTGCTCGACAACATGTTGCGCGCCGTCGGCCTGACGCGCGGCGAGGCCGATGCGGCGCAGCAGGTCTTCATCGCCAATACGCTGAAGTGCCGACCGCCGGGCAACCGCAACCCCGAGCCCGAGGAGCTCGCGCAATGCGAGCCCTTCCTGATCCGGCAGGTGGAGCTGGTCAAGCCGCGCATCATCCTGGCGATGGGGCGCTTCGCTGTCCAGAGCCTCTTGCGCAGCCACGAGCCGATCGGCAAGCTGCGCGGGCGTGTCCATCGCTACCAGGGCGTGCCGCTGATCGTGACCTACCACCCCGCCTACCTGCTGCGGAACCTCGAGGACAAGGCCAAGGCCTGGGACGACCTCTGCCTTGCGCTGCAGACGCTGAAGTCGACCGCGGCCTGATCGATGGCACGCCACGCCAGCGCCGACCACACCGCCTGGGACGCGCTGCCGGGCCCGGTGCTGCTGCTCGATGCGCAGGGCAGCGCGCTGCACGTCAACCCGGCCTTCGCCGCCTTCGCGCGGCGTGATGCCGCGCACCTGCTCGGCCGCGCCTGGCAGGAGCTGCTCGATGCCGACAGCCGGCGCGGGCTGCTCGCGCAGCTCGCGCAGCCGGCCGATTTCGCCACCGCGCTGTTCGTCTCGGGCAGCGCGGCGGGCGAGGGTGCGGCCTGGGTCGAGTGGGCGGCGCACTGGCAAGCCGAGGCCGGCCGCTGGCTGTGCCTGCTGCACGACGCGAGCGCGGCCAAGCGCTCCGAGGCCGAAGCGCGCGAGCAGGCGCGGCTGTTCCGCCTGCTGGCCGACAACGTGCCGGTGCTGATCGCCTACTACCGCGCCAGCGACTTCCAGTGCCAGTTCGCCAACAAGGCCTACGCGCGCACCTTCGGCACCGACGAGCGCGCCGTCGTCGGCAAGACCTTCGCCGAGGTGATCGGCAACGACGCTGCGGCGCAGATCGAGCCGCGCGTGCAGCAGATGCTGCACCTCCAGCAGCCGGCCGCCTACGAGCGCGAGCTGGCGCAGCCCGACGGCAGCACCCGCTTCATCGACGTCAACCTGCTGCCGCACGTGGGCGAGGGCGGCGACACGGTGGGCTGCTTCGTGCTGATCTCCGACATCACGCGGCATCGCCTGGCCGAGCGCGCGGTGCGCGAGTCGGAGGAGCGGCTCGCCAAGTTCCTGCACGCCAGCGCCGAGGGCATCGTCTTCCACAAGGACGGCGTCATCACCGACGCCAACCCGCCGCTGTGCGCGCTGATCGGCTACACGCTGGAGGAGCTGCGCGGCCGGCCGGCGCTGGATTTCGTCGCGCCCGACCAGGTGCCGCGCGTGACGGCCGTGATGCAGGCCGGGCAGGAGATCAGCTACGAGACGGCGGTGGTCGACAAGGCGGGCCGGCGCATCGCCGTCGAGTTCATCGTACGCACCATGCTGCGCAACGGCGAGCGGCTGCGCATGACCATCGTGCGCGACATCCGCGACCGCCAGGCCGCGCAGGCGCGCATCCACCACCTCGCCCACCACGACGCGCTGACCGGCCTGCCCAACCGCATGTCGTTCATGGAGCAGCTGCAGCAGCACATGGTGGCGGCCGAGGCCGAAGGCACGCGGCTGGCGCTGCTGTTCATCGACCTCGACCACTTCAAGCGCGTCAACGATTCGCTCGGCCACCTGGTCGGCGACACGCTGCTGCGCACCGTCGCGGCGCGCATCCTCGCCAGCCTGCGCGCCACCGACGTGGTGGCGCGCTTCGGCGGCGACGAGTTCATGGTGCTGCTGCACGGCGGCCCCTCGCGCGAGCAGCAGCGCGACGACGTCGACGAGGTGGCGCGCAAGCTGCTCGCCGCGATCGAGGTGCCGGTCAACGCCGAGGGCCGGCCGATCTCGGTGACGCCGTCGATCGGCGTGGCCTTCTTCCCCGGCGACGCCGGCACGCCCGACGAGCTGATCAAGAACGCCGACAGCGCGATGTACCTGGCCAAGTCCAAGGGCCGTGCCAACCACCAGTTCTTCGACCGCGGCATCGCCGACAGCGCCTACGCCGCGCTGGTGCTCGAGGGCCAGCTCGCGCACGCGCTCGAGCGCGGCGAGTTCGAGCTCTACTTCCAGCCGCAGCTGCGTCTGCGCGACGGCGTGCTGGTCAGCTGCGAGGCGCTGCTGCGCTGGAACCACCCCGAGCGCGGCCTGCTGCTGCCCGACCAGTTCATCCCGGTGGCCGAGCGCCAGCGCCTGATGCTGGCGATCGGCCAGTGGGCGCTGACCGAAGCGGCGCGCTGCGCGCTGCGCTGGGACGCGCAGGGACTGGCCGTGGCGCCGGTGGCGGTGAACCTCTCGACGGTGCAGTTCCAGTCGGTCGGCTTCGTGGAAGCGGTGGCGCAGGTGCTGGCCGACGACGGCGATGCGGCGCGCGCCGCGCGCCTGATCGAGCTCGAGCTCACCGAACGCATGCTGATGGACGACATCGGCGAGGTGAAGCACCGTCTGCTGCGCCTCAAGGCCATGGGCCTGGGCATCTCGGTGGACGATTTCGGCACCGGCTATTCGTCGCTCGGCCACCTCAAGGAACTGCCGATCGACAAGATCAAGATCGACCGCTCCTTCGTGCACGACCTGCCCGACAACCGCGACTCGGCGGCGATCACGCGCGCCATCGTGCAGCTCGGGCTGAGCCTGGGCATGACCGTCACCGCCGAAGGCGTCGAGACCGAGGCGCAGCGCGCCTTCCTGCTGCGCCAGGGCTGCGACCAGGTGCAGGGCCTGCTGATCGGGCCACCGATGCCGCTGGCCGCCTTCGAGGACTGGGCGCGCCAGCGCCGCGCGGCCGAG
This sequence comes from Piscinibacter sp., assembly GCA_017983795.1. Lineage (GTDB taxonomy): Bacteria > Pseudomonadota > Gammaproteobacteria > Burkholderiales > Burkholderiaceae_C > Piscinibacter. The sequence goes on along the minus strand of JAGOAS010000011.1, from coordinate 100,397 downwards.
CGCGGCGCGGCTACTTCTTCGCCTTGAGCGGGCGCGTCCAGCCCGGCAGCGAAGCCGCCTTGGCGCGCGCCACGGTCAGCTGGCCGGGCGGCACGTCCTTGGAGACCGTCGAGCCGGCGCCGATGGTCGCGCCCGCGCCCACCGTGATCGGCGCCACCAGCACGCAGTTGCTGCCCACGTGCACGTCGTCGCCGAGCACGGTGCGGTGCTTGTTGGCGCCGTCGTAGTTGGCGGTGATGCTGCCGGCGCCGTAGTTGACGCGTTCGCCCACCGTGGCGTCGCCCAGGTAGGCGAGATGGTTGGCCTTGGCGCCGCGCGCCAGCGTGGAGTTCTTCACCTCGACGAAGTTGCCGATGTGCACCTCCTCGGCCAGCTCGGCGCCGGGGCGCAGCCGCGCGAAGGGGCCGACCAGCGCGCCCGCGCCGACGCGCGCGCCCAGCGCCTCGCCGTCGATGTGCGTGAAGGAATGGATCACCGCGTTGTCGGCGATGCGGCAGTTGCGGATCACGCAGTGCGAGGCGATGCGCACGTTGTTGCCCAGCTCGACGCGGCCCTCGAACACGCAGTTCACGTCGATCTCGACGTCCTGGCCGCAGGTGAGCTCGCCGCGCAGGTCGAAGCGGCCCGGGTCGGCCAGGCGCACGCCGGCTTCCATCAGCGCATCGGCCTGGCGGCGCTGGTAGCGGCGCTCCAGGTCGGCCAGCTGCGCCGGGCTGTTGATGCCCAGCACCTCGGTCTCGTCGTGCGCATGCGTGGCCACCACGCGCACGCGCTCGGCCACCGCCATCGCGACCACGTCGGTGAGGTAGTACTCCTTCTGCGCGTTGTCGTTCTTCAGGTTGGCGAGCCAGCGCTTGAGCAGCGCCGTGGGCGCGGCCATCACGCCGGTGTAGACCTCGCGGATGCGGCGCTGCGCCTCGTTGGCGTCCTTGTGCTCGACGATCGCCTCGACCAGGCCGCCCACCGAATCGCCGCTGCGCACGATGCGGCCGTAGCCCGTGGGGTCGTCGAGCACCACGGTCAGCAGCGCGAGCGACTTGCCGCCGCAGGCGTGCACGAGCTTGGCCAGCGTGTCGGCCTCGATCAGGGGCACGTCGCCGTTGAGGATCAGCGTGGTGCCTTCGTCGTGCAGCTGCGGCACGGCCTGCTGCACCGCGTGGCCGGTGCCCAGCTGCGGCTCCTGGCGCACGAAGGCGAGGCCGGCGCCGGCGAAGGCGGCCTCGACCTGCGCGGCGCCGTGGCCGGTGATCGCCACGGTGCGATCGGCCTTCAGCGTCGCGGCGGTGTCGACGACATGCTGAAGTAGACTGCGCCCGGCCAGGCGGTGCAGCACCTTGGGCCGGGCCGATTTCATGCGGGTTCCCTTGCCCGCGGCCATGATCACGATGTCCAGAGCCATGACGCTGTTGTTCGTGCGGAACGTGGTGACGAGACTGCGCATTATCGTGGCGCTGCTGCTGCTCACCCCCGCCCTGCTCACGGGGTGCAGCGCGCTGCGTTTTGGCTACAACCAGGCGCCCGAATTGGCGTTCTGGTGGCTCGACGGCTACGCAGACTTCGACGAGGTGCAGTCGCGCCAGGCGCGCGAACGCATCGCGCAGTGGTTCGCCTGGCACCGCCGCAGCCAGCTGCCCGACGCCGCCGCGCTGCTCGCACGCATGCAGAGCGAGGTGCTGGCCGACACCTCGCCCGACCGGGCCTGCCGCTGGTGGAGCGAATGGCGCCAGCGCGCCGAGACGGCCGCCGAGCAGGCGCTGCCCGGCGCGGCAGACGTTGTCACCACGCTCACGCCGGCGCAGATCCAGCATGTCGAGCGGCGCTACGCACGCAACAACGACGAGTTCCGCCGCGACTTTCTCGACAAGGATCCGGCGCGCCGCCTGGAACGCTCGGTCGAGCGTGCCGTCGAGCGCGCCGAGTTCTTCTACGGAACGCTCGACGAAGGCCAGCGTGCGCTGGTGGCGCGCGGCGTGGCGGCGTCGCCCTTCGATGCCGAGGCCTGGAATGCCGAGCGCGTGCAGCGCCAGCAGGAGGCGCTGCAACTGCTGCGCCGGCTCGCCAACCCGCCGGCCGAGCGCGACACGGCGCTCGCCGCGCTGCGCGCCTACATGGCGCACCTGTGGCGCTCGCCGCGCGAGCCCTACCGGCGCTACCAGGAGAAGCTGGAGGCCTACAACTGCAGCTTCGCCGCCAGCGTGCACAACAGCACGACGCCGGCGCAGCGCCAAGCCGCTGCCGCGAAGTTCAAGGGCTGGGAAGTCGACTTGCGCGCGCTCGCCGCCTCACCCGACTGAGCTTGGCGTGCTCGGTGATCAGGGTGGCGTGATCGGCGTGGTCACGCGCCGCGGCGTGACGCTGCCGGCCGGGAAGTCTTTCATCGCCGCCTCGAACATCGCCGGCAGCAGCGAGGCCATGGAGGGCGAGCCGCCGTCGTTGCTGGCGCGCGTCTCGTAGAGCGGCTGGCCGCTCTTGCGGTCGCGGATCAGCAGCGCCACCTCGCGCTCGTAGGTCACCGTGGGCATCCCCAGACCGAAGCCGTAGTACGGCCACGGGCGCGCGAAGCGGTGCGCGTACAGGCCGCCGCGCCACCAGAACGGATCGTCATAGTAGGCCTCGGTGGCGCTGACGCGCGCGCCCAGCTGCACGACGTATTCGCTCGCCTGGCCTTCGGCCGCCGGCGTGAAGCCCGCGCCCTCCAGCGCGCGGCGCGCGCTGTCCTCGATCAGCTGGGCGCGGTCGGCGCGCAGCTGCTGCGAGGGCAGGCGCTCGAAGGCGTAGCTGCCGGGCTTGCGATCGGCCGGCCAGGCGCTGTAGCTGGCGACATCACTGGTCAGGCTGTTCATCGCCGCGCAGCCGGCCAGCAGCGCCGTGGTGGCAAGCAGGGTGAGGGTGCGGATCATGGCGGGCTCCTCCTGCAAGGTCGGGGCTCAGTCGTCGCGATGGATGCGGACGGGCTGCGCTTCGGGCGGCGCGCAGTCCTCGTCCTCGTCGAACGCACGGTCGCCCTCGGGGTTGACCACGCCGGTGGTCTTCAGCGTGGTGAAGGGGTAGAGCTTCCTGTCCATCATGTGCGAGGGCACGATGTTGCCCATCGCGGTGAAGATGTTGTCGAGCCGGCCGGGGAACTGGCGCTCCCATTCGCGCAGCATCTTCTTCATCTGCACGCGCTGCAGGTTCTCCTGGTTGCCGCACAGCGAGCAGGGGATGATGGGGAACTGGCGGTGCGCCGCCCAGCGCTCCAGGTCGGTCTCGGCCACGTAGGCGAGCGGGCGGATGACGATGTTCTTGCCGTCGTCGCTCACCAGCTTGGGCGGCATGCCCTTCAGGCGGCTGCCGAAGAACATGTTCATGAACAGCGTCTGCAGCATGTCGTCGCGGTGGTGGCCGAGCGCGATCTTGGTCGCGCCGAGTTCGCCGGCGACGCGGTAGAGGATGCCGCGGCGCAGCCGCGAGCACAGGCTGCACATGGTCTGGCCCTCGGGCACCAGGCGCTTGACGATGGAGTAGGTGTCCTGGCCCTCGATGTGGAACGGGATGTCGCGGCTCTTCAGGTATTCGGGCAGCACGTGCTCGGGAAAGCCGGGCTGCTTCTGGTCGAGGTTCACCGCGACGAGGTCGAAGCGCACCGGCGCGCGCCGGCGCAGCTCGATGAGGATGTCCAGCAGCGCATAGCTGTCCTTGCCGCCGGAGAGGCACACCATCACCTTGTCGCCGGCCTCGATCATGTTGAAGTCGCCAATGGCCTGGCCGACCTGGCGGTGCAGGCGCTTGGACAGCTTGTTGATTTCATGGGCCTGCTTCGCAGCGGCCTTGGGGTCGTCGAGCACGGCGCTCATGATCTCTCTTCCTTCATCGCAAAGACTTCGCAGCCGACCGCCTTGCAGTCGGGGTACACATCGGGCTTCTCGCTGGACACGCGCGCGGCGCGCACCTTGGGGTGCGCCATCATCATCGCCAGCACGTCGTCGCACAGCGTCTCCTGCAGATGCACGTGGCCGCGCGCCAGGCGCGCGACGATGCTGCGGCGGATGAAATCGTAGTCGAGCACCTCGTCGAGCTCGTCGCGCGTCGGCGTCGAGACGGCCAGCGGCACGTAGAGCTCGACGTTGATCAGCACGCGCTGCTCGCCGCGCTTCTCGAAATCGTGCACGCCGATATTCATGCGCACCTCGTAGTCGCGCAGGAAGAGGCGGCGGCAATCGCGCAGGGCGGGGTCGAAGGCGGTCATGGCCGATCCGCCTGCGCGAGGAAGGCCACGTCGCGCGGCTGCGCGGCCAGGTGCTGGCCGCCGTCGACCAGCAGCGTGCCGCCGGTGACGGCGCGCGCACCCAGCAGGTAGCGCACCGCGCCGGCGATGTCCTGCGGCGTGGAACTGCGTTGCAGCGGCGTCATGCGGTGCGCGCGCTCGAACTCGGCCTCGCTCATGTCGCCCGAGAGCAGCGTCACGCCCGGCGCCACGCCGCACACGCGCAGGCGCGGCGCGAAGGCCTGCGCCAGCATCACCGTGGCCGATTGCAGCGCCGCCTTGGAGAGCGTGTAGGAGAAGTAATCGGGATTCGGGTTGGCGAGCTTCTGGTCGAGCAGGTTGACCACGCAGCCGCTCGCGTCGCGTGCGGCCAGGTGCTCGTGCAGCGCGCGCGCCAGCAGCACCGGCGCGGCGGCGTTGACGCGCCAGTGCGCATCCATCTCGGCCGGTCCGGCGCTGGCCGCATCGTCGTAGGCGAAGCGCGAGGCGTTGTTGACCAGCGCGTCGACGCGGCCGAGCCGCTGCGCGACAGCAGGCACGAGGGCGCGACAGGCCGCTTCGTCGGCCAGGTCGGCGGCGAAGACCTCGGCCCTTGCGCCGAGCGCGCGCAGTTCCTCGCTGGTCGCCGCCGACTCCGCCGATGCCTGGTGGCAATGCAGCGCGATGTCGTGGCCGTGCGCCGCGAGATCGAGCGCGATCGCCCGGCCGATGCGGCGGGCGGCGCCGGTGACCAGCACCACGGGGCGAACCGACGAAGCGGCGGACATGGCTTCCTACAATGCGGCAATGCAATCCAACGAGGGCGACAGTGTATCGGCGGCCCTGTCGCGCCGCATTGACGAGGCCATCGCCGCCGCCGGCGGCTGGCTCGGTTTCGACCGTTTCATGGCGATGGCGCTCTACGAGCCGGGGCTGGGCTACTACAGCCGCGAGAGCCGCAAGTTCGGCGCCCTGCCCGAATCCGGCAGCGACTTCGTCACCGCGCCCGAGCTCTCGCCGCTGTTCGGCCGCGCGCTGGCGCGCCAGGTGGCGCAGGCACTAGCCGCCGCCGGCAGCGGCGAGGTCTGGGAGTTCGGCGCCGGCTCGGGCGCACTCGCCGCGCAACTGCTCGAATCGCTCGGCGAGCGCGTCACGCGCTACACGATCGTCGACCTGTCGGGCTCGCTGCGCGCGCGCCAGCGCGAGCGCCTCGCGGCCTTCGGCGACAAGCTGCGCTGGGTCGACGCGCTGCCGCAGCGCATGGCGGGCGTGATCGTCGGCAACGAGGTGCTCGATGCGATGCCGGTGCAGTTGCTGCACTTCGACGGCACGCAGTGGCTGGAGCGCGGCGTGGCGCTCGAGGGTGAGCGCTTCGTGTGGTCGGATCGCCCCACCGAGCTGCGCCCGCCCGTCGAGGCCGGCTTCGCGCCCGGCACCGTCACCGAGATCCACGCCCAGGCGCGCGCCTTCATCGCCACGCTGGCCGAGCGACTCGAACGCGGCGCTGCCTTCTTCATCGACTACGGATTCCCGGAAGCCGAGTACTGGCACCCGCAGCGCCGCGGCGGCACGCTGATGTGCCACCGTGCGCACCGCAGCGACGAGGATCCGCTCGCCGACGTGGGCGAGAAGGACATCACCGCCCACGTCGATTTCACCGGCATCGCCCTGGCCGCGCAGGACGCCGGCCTGGACGTGATCGGCTACACCACGCAGGCGCGCTTCCTGATGAACTGCGGCATCCTCGATCTGCTGCGGGGTGCCGATGTGCGCACCACCGCCAATACGCAGAAGCTGCTCACCGAGCACGAGATGGGCGAGCTGTTCAAGGTGATCGGGCTGGCGAAGGGAATCGAGCTCGATCCGATCGGCTTCGCGCACGGCGACCGCACCCACACGCTGTGAGCTTCGCATGCGCTGGCTGATCGTCTTCCTGCTCGCCTTCCTCGTCTTCCAGGGCCTGGCGGACTGGCTGCGCCGCATCGGCCTGGGCCGGCTGCCGGGCGATTTCAGCTTCCGCTTCCGCGGCCGCGAGTGGCACCTGCCGATCGCCAGCAGCCTGCTGCTGAGCCTGATCGCGATGGCGATCGGGGCGCTGATCTAAGGGCCAGAGCAGAGCTCAGCCGAGCCACCACTCGCGCAAGGCGCTCACGGCCAGGCCCAGCGGCGCCAGCAGCGCGAAGGCGCGAATCAACACGCTGAAGACCGGCCCTGTCCCCTGCGCATGCAGGTAGTGCGCAAGCAGCAGCCGCGCCTTGAATGCACACAGCGCCGCCACCGCCCAGGCCATCGCGAGTCGCGCGGCGCCGGCCGTGCCCTGCGACGCGGCCAGCACGCCGAGCAGCGTCAGCGCCAGCAGCGCCAGCCAGGTCAGCGTGGCGGCGTCGAGTGCGCGTGGCAAGCGGGTGAAGCGGGTGAGCTGGCGATGCATGAGCAGCCTCAGGCGAAGGCGTAGAAGAGGGCGAACAGCATCAGCCAGACCAGATCGGTGGCGTGCCAGTAGATGGCCATCGAGGCCAGGCCGCGGTGCTCCTGGGCGCTGTAGGCGCCGGCGGTCAGCCGCGCCAGGCACCAGCCCATGCCCAGCAGGCCCCAGCTCGCGTGGATGAAGTGGTTGATCGTGAGATACCAGTACACCACCACGAAGATGCCGGCGCCGGCCGTGAGGCCGTGTGCGGCGTTCCATTGCCACTCGGCCAGCTTCACCAGCGGATAACAGGCGCCGACCAGCAGGGCTGCCGCGAGCCAGAGCATGGCCGCGCGCCGGCGATCGGCGCGCATCGCGGCGAGCACGCGCGTGAGCATCCAGCCGCTGCTCACCATGGCCGCGGTGATCGCCACGCCGCCGCTGGTCCACAGGCGGTGAGCACCTTCCTGGAAGGCGCGCGGGTGGTGCCAGCGCGCCGAGAAGTAGACGGCGAAGAACACCGCGAACTCGAGGAATTCGAGGCAGATCGCCACCCACATCGCACGATGGCCGGGCAGCTCCTGCGGCGGCGCGGCGGCGGCTGCGGCGGGCAGCACGAGAGCGGAAGACATGAACCATCATCGCCCGCGCCGCAGGCGCCGGACAAGATGCAGTTGGCCGCGATTTGGCGCGGATCAGATCGGCGCGAGCGCCGCGGCGATGGCGCGCACGCGCGCCTCGCGCACCGCGTCGCCGACCGCCGGGCCCGTGAGCCCGCGTGCCGCCGCGGCCGCGGCGATCGGTGCGCTGTCCACCGCCAGCGCCGCGCGCAAGGCCATGGCCAGGCGCTCGCGCTGCGGATAGGCCTCGGCCTCCTTGCCGAGACGCCCGCGCGCATCGCACTCGCAGGCGAGCAGCAGTTCGTCGAAGCGCTGCGGCCGGCGCAGCGCGTCGCAGCGCTCCAGCAGGCGCAGCACGGCGGCGGCGTTCAGCTCGCCGCTGCGGTGCACGTTGCCGTGCTCCATCGCCACCACCTCGGCCAGCTCGCGGCACTCGGTGGGCACCTTCCAGCGTTCGCACAGGCTGCGCACCAGCTTCCTGCTGCGCATCTCGTGGCCGATGTGGCGCGGCAGCACGTCGGCCGGCGTCGTGCCCTTGCCGAGGTCGTGGCCCAGGCAGGCGAAGCGCACCGCGAGGTTGGCCTCCAGCCGCGCCGCCATGTCCAGCACCATCATCAGGTGCACGCCGGTGTCGACTTCCGGGTGGTATTCGGCGCGCTGCGGCACGCCCCACAGGCGGTCGACCTCGGGCAGCAGCCGCGCCAGCGCGCCGCACTCGCGCAGCAGCTCGAACATGCGGCTCGGCTTCGCTTCCATGAGGCCGCGCGCCAGCTCCTGCCAGACGCGCTCGGCCACCAGTGCATCCACCTCGCCGGCCTCGACCATGCCGCGCATCAGCGCCATCGTCTCGGGCGCTACCGTGAAGTCGTGCAGGCGCGCCGCGAAGCGCGCCAGCCGCAGGATGCGCACCGGGTCTTCGGCGAAGGCCGGCGAGACGTGGCGCAGCACCCTGGCCTGCAGGTCGCGCTGCCCGCCGTGCGGGTCGACCAGTGCGCCATCGGCATCGCGCGCCATCGCGTTGATCGTCAGGTCGCGCCGCGCCAGATCGTCTTCCAGCGTGACCTCGGGCGCGGCGTGCACGACGAAGCCGCGGTAGCCCGGCGCGGTCTTGCGTTCGGTGCGCGCCAGCGCATATTCCTCGTGCGTCTGCGGGTGCAGGAAGACGGGGAAGTCGCGCCCCACCGGCTGGTAGCCGGCCTCGATCATCTCGGCGGGCGTGGCGCCCACCACCACCCAGTCGCGATCACCCGAGGGGCGTGCGAGCAACTCGTCGCGTACCGCGCCGCCGACCAGGTAGACCTTCATGCGCCGCGCTCAGCGCTTCGTGCGGTACGGTTCCTCGAAGGGCAGGAAGTCCTGCTCGGCGAGCGCGTCCTTGACCCACGCGGCCACGCCGGGCAGCGCCTGCACGCGCGCCATGTAGGCCGTGACGGCCTCGGGCAGCGGCGGCGCGTAGGTGGACAGGCGCATCACCACCGGCGCGAAGTAGGCGTCGGCAATGCTGAACTCGCCGAACAGCAGCGGCCCGCCGTGCTCGCGCAGCAACTCGGTCCACATCGTGACGATGCGCTCCAGGTCGGCGCGCACGCCGGCCTGCTCGGCCAGCGCCTTGGCGCCGATCTCGGGCAGCTTCGCCTCGATGTTCATCGGGAAGTGGCTGCGCAGCGAGGTGAAGCCGGAGTGCATCTCGGCGCAGACGCTGCGCGCGCGGGCACGCGCCTTCGTGTCCGCCGGCCACAGCTGCTTGGCGGGGAAGCGCTCGGCGAGGTACTCGGCGATGGCCAGCGTGTCCCACACCGCGAAGCCGTCGTCCAGCAGCACCGGCACGCGGCCGGCCGGGCTGAGGCCGGCGAGCTGGCGCTTGAAGGTCGAATCGGGGCTGAAGGCGTCGAAGCGCAGCATCACCTCCTCGAAGGGAATGCCGGCCTGCTTCATCAGCACCCAGGGGCGCATCGACCAGGACGAGTAGTTCTTGTTGCCGACGACCAGCTGCATCCTGAACCTCCTTGGGTTGAGGCGCCGATGCTACTCAAGGCAGGCTGGTGTCGGCGGCCGGCGCGGCGGCGTCGCGCGGGCCGATGCGCGCACCCAGGCGCGCCTTCAGCGAGGACGCGCTCGCGCCGGTGACGGCTGCATAGACGGTGGCGTTGTGCAGCACCTTCTTGACGTAGTCGCGCGTCTCGCTGAACGGGATGTTCTCCGCCCACGCCGCCGGCTCCAGCGCCGGGCCCTCGCGCCAGCGGCGCGGCCGGCTCGGCCCGGCGTTGTAGGCGGCCGCGGCCATCGCCTGCGAGCCGCCGAAGTCGTCCAGCACCAGCTTGAGGTAGCTGGTGCCCAGGCGCAGGTTGACCTCGCGGTCGGCGATCATGTCCTGCTTGTAGTCGAGGCCGATCTTGCGTGCCGTCCAGCGCGCCGTGGCCGGCATGATCTGCATGAGGCCGGAGGCGCCGACATGCGAGCGCGCATCCATGATGAAGCGCGATTCCTGGCGGATCAGGCCGTAGACGTAGGTCGGATCCAGGCCGATCTCGTTCGCCTTGGCGATGACCTCCTTGCGGAAGGGCAGCGGGAAGCGCTGGTCGATGTCGATCTCCTCGCGCGTGCGGTCGCTGGTGTTGATGCAGCGGTCCCACACCTCGGCGTCGCAGGCGCGCTGCGCGGCGGCGAGCAGGGCGCGGTCGTTCATGCCGCGCAGCGAGAAATTCCACTCGCGCACGCCTTCGTTGCGCAGGCCGATCTCGATCAGCTGCAGCGCACGCGTCAGGCCGGCGTGGTTCTTCGCGGCGTCGATCTCCTCGGGCGTCAGCGGCGCGGGCTTGGGCGGCAGCGTGATCGGCTGGCCCAGATCCTCAGCGGCGAGCAGGCCGTAGAAATGCAGCCGCCCGGCGATGCCCGAGAGCAGTTCGGTGGACAGGGCGGAGAGCCCGGCTTCGTCCTGCGAGGAGGAGGCCATGGCCTTGAGCGCACGCGCCTTCCAGTAGATCCAGGCCGGGTCGCGCTGCTGCTCGGGCGTCATCGCGTTGATGGCCTGCGCCACCTGCTGCCAGCGGCCGCGGCCCTCGTCGGCACGCAGCGCCGCGCGCACCTTCCAGGCCAGCGTGTCGTCGGGCCAGTCGGGCTCGGCGCCGCCGCGGCTGGCGCGCAGCGCGGCGCGCTGGAATTGGTCGGCAGCGGCCGGCAGCTGCTTCATGGCCGACTGCCTGGCCACGCTGGCCCAGGCCCAGGCGGAGAGGTCGGGCGGCAGCGCCTTGTCCCAGCGCTCGTCGAGCTGCAGCGCCGCAGCCTCGGGGTCGTTGGCCGCCAGCCGCATCAGCGCCAGCGTGGCCAGCTCGGCCGCGGGGCGCGACGAGGCGGCCGCGCTCCTGGCGAGCCAGCGCGCCGGGTTGTCGGCCAGCTCGCCCACGCGCGAGGCTGCATCGGTGCTCAGCAGGGCCACCGCCTGGCGCGCGGCGCGCGGCCGGCCGGCGTCGATCGCGAAGCGCGCCTTGCGCCACACCTCGGCGGCACCGAACTTCTTCGCGTCCACCAGCGTCGCCGCCATCAGCGCGCAGCCGTCGTCGGCGTCGCGCTGTGCCAGCCAGGTGGCCAGCGCCTCGTCCTTCACGTCCTTGCCGGCCTGGTGATCGAGCAGCAAGGCGTAGCAGCGCACCTCGCGGTCGTCGTTCATGCGAAAGCGCGGGTACTCGACGGCGAAGTTGGCCCAGTCGCGCCGCTTGCCGAGCTCGAGCAGCCAGTCGTTGCGCAGCCGGTCTTCGACGTAGGTGGCGGGCCAGCGCGCGTAGAAGGCGTCGAGCTCGCTCTGCTGCGCCTCGGGCAGGCGGTTGCTGAGCTCGAAGTAGTCGGCCCATTGCGCCAGCGGGTGGTTCGACGCCATCGCCGCGGCGCGCGCCACCGAGAGGCCCTTGCGGTCTTTCTTGCGCAGCGCCTCGCGGGCGTCGACGATCGCGCCGTCGCCGGGGGCGGCGGAGGCGCTCAAGGGCATCGCCAAGCTCACCGCGAGCAGCGCCAGCGCGCCGCTGCGCCTCCAGTCGCGCGACAGCGCGCGCCCATATACTGCCCCGAGCTTCTTCGTTCGATTCGACAACATCGTTCCTGTTCTTCGTTCCCGCCGGCGCCGTGACACCGACCCCGAACCCCCGCGCCGAGTTGCGCAAGACCCTGCGCGAGAAGCGCCAGCAGTTCGCGCTGTCGGCCGGCTACGGGGCCGCCGAGGCCGCACTGGCCGGGCATTTGACGCAAGTCATCACTCAGCTGGAGCCCGAAACCCTGGGCCTCTACGCTTCCATACGATCCGAATTTAACGCAGTGGTTGCACTGGGCGCCGACCCCGATTGCGACGAAATGCCGTGGGCCTTGCCCTTCTGCCGCCGCGAGCCGCGCGAGATGGACTACCGGCTGTGGGACCGCAGCGCGAAGATGGTTCCCGACGAGTGCGGCATCGCCAGCGCCGCCGGGGCCGTGGTGGTGCCCGACGTGCTGCTGGTGCCCTGCGTCGGTTTCGCCGCCGGCAACTACCGGCTCGGCTACGGCGGCGGCTACTTCGACCGCTACCTCGCCCGCCACCCGCACGTCACCACCGTGGGCGTGGCCTGGGGCTTCATGCGTCTGGCCGAGGCCGACTACACGCCGCAGCCGCACGACATCCCGCTCACGCTGATCGTCACCGAGCAGGGCGTGGTGGGGTAGCGGCAGCTTCGTCTTCACCGGTGGCGGTGCGCGTCAGCGCCGCCTGCGCCTCCACCCAGTCGCAGAACTGCGCCACGTCGGCGCGCGCGCGGTGGGCCGGCGAGGTGATCAGCCAGTAGCAGTAGGGGCTGGTGATGCGCCCGGCCGCGCCGAAGGGCTCGACCAGCTCGCCGCGCTCCAGCGCATCGGACACCAGGGCCACGCGCGCCAGCGCCACGCCGTGGCCGGCCAGCGCCGCCTGCACCTGCTGGTAGGTGAAGTTGAGGTAGAGCCAGCGGCGCGGCTGCAGCGTCGGCTCGCCGTGCTGGGCCAGCCAGTGGCGCCAGCTCAGGTATTCGGCGCTGGCGCGGTGGTCGTCCTCCTCGGCCAGCGTGTGCCGGGCGAGATCGGCCGGGCGTGCCATCGCCGGCGCCTCGCCGGCGCGGATGCGCTCCATCAGCTGGCGGCTCACCGCCGGCGTCAGCGTCTCGCCGAACAGCCGCACCGCGCCGGCCGGCGCCTGCGCCGGGCTGCAGTAGCGCAGGATCAGGTCGACCTCGGGGTCGTCGAGATCGCTCATCGCATCGTGCGCCGAGACGCGGATGTCGATGTCCGGGTGCTGGCGCTGGAAGGCCTCGATGCGCGGCAGCAGCCACAGCGAGGCGAAGGAGGCGAAGGTGTGCACGTTGACGCGGCGGCGCGTGCGCTGCTCGCGGATCTGCCGCACGCCGGCATCCAGCCGCGCCAGCCAGGGCTCGACCGAGCGCAGCAGCAACTGCGCGTCGGGTGTCGGCTCGACGTGGCGCGTGCCGCGGCTGAACAGCGCCGCGCCCAGCTCGTCTTCCAGGCTCTTGATCTGCCGGCTGACGGCCGACTGGGTGAGGAACAGCTCGTCGGCCGCGGCGCTGAAGCTGGCCAGCCGCGCCACCGCCTCGAAGGCGCGCAGGTTGTTCAGGGAGAGCGGGCGGCGGCGTGCTGTATTCATATCAATCTCGCATGAATCGGGTTCACCGAACTCATTGGATCTACCTCGGTGAAGCGCCGATCATCGTAGCGTGACTCGAAGGAGATTGATGATGAATGCGCAAACCTCAGAAATCTTGTCCCTGCCCGCCGGCGAGGCTCGCCGCGTGGGCGCGGGCGCGGGTGAACTGACCGTGCTGCATGGCCGCATCTGGCTGACGGAGCGCTGCGGTCCGAGTGACGACGGCGACCGCGTGCTCGCGAGCGGCGAGTCGCTGCGCCTGGCAGACGCCGGCGCGGTGGTGGTGGAGTCCTGGCGGCGCGGCGAAGGGGCGGTGCTGCGCTGGCAGCCGCGCGTTCAGCGAGCGGGCCTGGCCGGCTTGGCCGCGGGTTTCTTCGCCGCCCTGGCGCGCAGGGCTGCTTCCAGCGCCAGCCGCGCCCAGGGTTGCATGAACGCGGGCGACTCCATCGCGTCTTCGGGTGCGGTGAAGTAGCTCATCGTCACGGGCTTGTCCTTGCTGCTCTTTTGCGTTTCATAGACGAAGGGCTCGCAGCCGGCCGCCTCGAAGCGCGCGCGCGTCGAGGCGTCGGCCTTGAGGTAGAGCCGGCCGAAGGCGATCAGGGCGATGAAGAGCTCGTCGACGTAGAAGCCGTGGCCGCCGAACATGCGCTTCACGCGCACGGCGCCGAGCGGCGCGAGCAGTTCGCGGCAGTGTTCGACGAGTTCGTTGTGCGCGGCCATGGGGGCGCAGTCTTGCACAATGCAGGCCCCGAGCCATCACTTCTCGCGCCATGCTGCCCACCGACCGCGATGCCCTGCGCCAACGGCTGGTCGCTGCCCGCCAGGCCCTGCCCGACCGGCTCGAGCGCGCGGTGTCGCTGCAGAGCGTGCTGCGCGTCTGGCTGGTGGGCCGCACCGAGCGCAGCATCGGCGCCTACTGGCCGATCAAGGGCGAGTTCGATGCGCTGCCGGCGCTGTACCGCTGGACGGAAGGCGCACCCGAGGGCGTGACGCGGCGCATCGGCCTGCCGGTGAAGGATCGCGACAGCGGCTCGTTGCGCTTCCACGTCTGGTACCCGGGCTGCCCGATGGAGCTGGATGCCTACGACATCCCCAAGCCCAAGGACACCGAGGAGTTCGTGCCGGATCTGCTGGTGGTGCCGTGTCTCGGCTACGGGCCGGGCGGCGTTCGCCTCGGCTACGGCGGCGGCTTCTTCGACCGCACGCTCGCCTCCATCTCGCCACGGCCGGTGACCGTGGGGGTGAGCTACAGCCACGGCTTCCTGCCGCTGCTGCTGCCCACCGCTGCCGACTTCGTGCTCGACGCCATGCTCACGGAGGATGGCGTCAGTTGGCAGAAGCCGCTGATCTAGCAGCGGCTTCCCCGGGCGAGGGGCCGGCCGAGCGCCGGGCCGCTCCCAAGCCGGCCGGCCATCCCCGCGGGGGATCGGCCGGCGTACCCGCCGGCCGAGGGGCCGTCATTTCCTCAGAAGCGGAAGCCCACGCCCACGCCCACGAGCAGCGGGTCGACCTTGAAGTCGCCCAGCTCGGCGCCGCCGGCGCTGACCGTCGTCTTGATCTGCACCTTCTTCACGTCGACGTTGAAGTAGATGTTCTTCTGGATCTCGTAGTCGAAGCCGGCGCCGACCGCGAGGCCGTAGCTGTTGCGCTTGATGTCCACGCCAGCCGGCAGGCTCACGTTCGAGAAGTGCGTGTAGTTCAGGCCCGCGCCGACGTAGGGCTTGAAGGCGCCCAGGTCGGTGAAGTGGTACTGCACCGACAGGGTCGGCGGCAGGTGCTTGAGCGAGCCGATCTCGGTGCCGCCGGCCTTCAGGGTGTGCTTCTGCGGATAGGTCAGCACCAGTTCGGCGGCCAGGTTCGGGCTGAAGAAGTAGGAGATGTCGACTTCCGGGAACACCTTGTTGTTCACGCTGAGGTCGAGGCCGGTGCCGTCCTTGTTGGCGCTGTCGAGATTGAGCGCGTGCACGCGCACCATCCACGGCGTGGTCTGCGCCTGGGCGAGCATCGGAAGGGCGAGGCCGCCGGCCACGGCGAGAGCGAGGGCGGCGCGCTGGAAGGTCTGGGTCTTCATGGTGTTTTTCCTGTCGAAGAACGAGGTCAAGTCCTCGGCAGGCATTTCAGAGCACGGGTTAACCCTGACTATTGCGGCACATCAAGACCCTACCGCTGGCGTGGCTACTGCACAACGCGACCCTGGATCACCATGACCCAGGTCAAACCGGCCCGGCGAGCCGCTTGCAGATCTCCAGCGCCAGGGCCGACTGATTGAGCGTGTAGAAGTGGATGCCGGGCACGCCGCCGGCGATGAGGCGCTCGCACGCCTGAGTCACCACGTCCAGCCCGAAGGCGCGGATGGAGGCCACGTCGTCCATGAAGCCTTCCATCTTCAGCGCCACCCAGCGCGGGATCTCGATGCCGTCGCGCTGCGCGAACTGGGCGATGCGCGCGTAGTTGTGGAAGGGCATGACGCCCGGCACGATCGGCACGGTGACGCCGAGCGCGCGCGCCTGCTCGACGAAGTGGAAATAGGCGTCGGGGTTGAAGAAGAACTGCGTGATCGCCGAATCGGCGCCGGCAGCCACCTTGTCGGCGAAATGCTGCAGGTCGCGCTTCGCGTAGCGCTCCTGCGGGTGGTACTCGGGGTAGGCCGCCACCTCGATGTGCCAGGAGTCGCCGGCCTGCGTCTCGCGGATGAAGCGCACCAGGTCGCTGGCGTGGCGGAACTCGCCCGCGGTGGCCGTGCCGCTGGGCAGGTCGCCGCGCAGCGCGACGAGGCGGCGGATGCCGCGCTCGCGGTAGGTGGCGAGGATCTCGGCGATGCTCTCGCGCGTCGCGCCGATGCACGACAGGTGCGCCGCAGCCTCGTGGCCCATCGCGGCGATCTCGCTGACGGTGGACAGCGTCTTCTCGCGCGTCGAGCCGCCGGCGCCGTAGGTGACGCTGAAGAACTCGGGCTTCGTCACCGCGAGGTCGGCCACCACGCCGCGCAGCTTCTCGCTGCCCACCGGCGTATTGGGCGGAAAGAACTCGAAGCTCACCGGCACCGGGGTGCGGATCTCATCCATGTCGTCTTGCCCTGACAAAAAATTCGTTGTTGCCGTCGCCACCCTGGATGGGGCTGGCGAACCAATCGACCACGTCGAGCGCGCACTCGGCGCAGGCCGCGCGGATGCGCGCCTCGACGCGCGCATAGGCCGCTGCGTCGCGCACGATGCCGCCCTTGCCGATGTCGGCCGGCTGCAGCTCGAACTGCGGCTTGGCCAGCATCAGCAGCTCGCCGCCCTCGGCCAGCAGCGGCGCGAGCGCCGGCAGCACCAGCGTCAGCGAGATGAAGGACAGATCGCCGACGATCAGATCGAAGCGCTGCAGCGGCAGCGCCGCCGCGTCGAGATGCCGCGCGTTGACGCCTTCCAGCGCCGTCACGCGCGGATCACCGCGCAGCTTCGCATGCAGCTGCCCGTGGCCCACGTCGATGCCGACCACGCCGGCCGCGCCGCGTGCGAGCAGCACCTCGGTGAAGCCGCCGGTGCTCTGTCCGACGTCGAGGCAGGTCTTGCCGCTCACGTCCAGAGCGCAATGCGCCAGCGCGCCTTCCAGCTTCAGCCCGCCGCGCGACACCCAGCGCAGCTCGGCGTCGTCGGCGACCTGCAGCTCGCAGCCCTCGGGCAGCTCGTCGCCCGCCTTGCGTGGCGCCGCCCAGCCCGCCGGGCCGCGCCAGCGCACCGCGCCCTGCGCGATCAGCCGCTGCGCGGCCGAGCGCGAAGGCGCGAGACCGCGCTGCACGAGCAGCTGGTCGGCGCGCATCGCCGCTCGCTCAGTAGCGATACGTGTCGGGCTTGTAGGGCCCTTGCTTGGGCACGCCGATGTAGGCGGCCTGCTCCTCGCTCAGCTCGGTGAGCTGCGCATTGAGCGTCTTGAGCTGCAGGCGCGCCACCTTCTCGTCGAGGTGCTTGGGCAGCACGTAGACCTTGCCCACGTCGTAGGCGTCGGCGTGCGTGAAGAGTTCGATCTGCGCGATCGTCTGGTTGGCGAACGAGCTCGACATCACGTAGCTCGGGTGGCCGGTGGCGCAGCCCAGGTTCACGAGCCGCCCCTTGGCCAGCATGATGATGCGCTTGCCGTCCGGGAAGATGATGTGGTCGACCTGCGGCTTGATCTCTTCCCACTGGTACTTCTCGACCGAGGCGATGTCGATCTCGTTGTCGAAGTGGCCGATGTTGCAGACGATGGCGTTGTGCTTCATCGCGGCCATGTGGTCGTGCGTGATCACGCCCTTGTTGCCGGTGGCGGTGACGAAGATGTCGGCCTTGTCGGCGGCCCAGTCCATCGTCACGACGCGGAAACCCTCCATCGCCGCCTGCAGCGCGTTGATGGGGTCGATCTCGGTCACCCACACCTGGGCCGACAGCGCGCGCAGCGCCTGCGCCGAACCCTTGCCCACGTCGCCGTAGCCGGCCACCACGGCGATCTTGCCGGCCACCATCACGTCGGTGGCGCGCTTGATGCCGTCGACCAGCGATTCGCGGCAGCCGTAGAGGTTGTCGAACTTCGACTTGGTCACCGAGTCGTTGACGTTGATGGCGCGGAACAGCAGCGTGCCCTTGGCGCTCATCTCCTTCAAGCGGTGCACGCCGGTGGTGGTCTCTTCGGTCACGCCGATGATCTGCGCGCTCTTGCGCGAATACCAGCTGGCGTCCTGCGCCAGCTTGGCCTTGATGGCGGCGTAGAGCTCGCGCTCTTCCTCGCTGCCGGGGTTCGCCAGCACCGAGGTGTCTTTCTCGGCGCGCTTGCCCAGGTGCATCAGCAGCGTGGCGTCGCCGCCGTCGTCGAGGATCATGTTCGGGCCTTCGCCCGCCTCGCCCTTGGCGCCGAACTCGAAGATGCGGTGGGTGTAGTCCCAGTAGTCCTTCAGCGATTCGCCCTTGTAGGCGAATACCGGCGTGCCGGCGGCCACCAGCGCGGCGGCGGCGTGGTCCTGCGTGCTGAAGATGTTGCACGAGGCCCAGCGCACCTGCGCGCCGAGCGCCTGCAGCGTCTCGACCAGCACGGCGGTCTGGATGGTCATGTGCAGCGAGCCGGTGATGCGCGCGCCCGCCAGCGGCTGGGTCTTGGCGTATTCCTCGCGGATCGCCATCAGGGCGGGCATCTCGGTTTCGGCGATGCGCAGCTCCTTGCGGCCCCAGTCGGCGAGCGACAGGTCGGCAATGGCGTACTGGTCGGAATGCAAGGGCTTGAGAACAGCGTTCATGGTGAGCTCCGGAATCGATGGAACCCGCGCGACGCGACCGGTGGGAATTCGTTCGAACTCACCCACGGGACGAGGCCGTGCGGGTGAGCGCCGTTGCAGTGAAGGTTTCCGAGCCTGGGGCCTGGCGGCCTTGCAACGCTCCTCGGAACGGCCCGCATTCTAGCAGCGCGAGTGCCGCGCGAGGCTGCCGGCAATGCGAGACTAGCGAGGTCTTCACGGCGCAATTCGACCCATGAACGTCCTCGACAGCTTCCGCCTCGACGGCCGGCTCGCGCTGGTCACCGGCTCCTCGGCCGGCATCGGCCTGGCGCTCGCGCGCGGCCTCGCGCAGGCCGGCGCGCGCGTGGTGCTCAACGGCCGCGATGCGCAGCGCCTCGCCCAGGCGCGCGACGCGCTGCGCGCCGAGGGCCTGGCGGCCGAGACGAGCGGCTTCGACGTCGCCGAGCGCGCCGCGGTGGATGCGGCGGTGGAGGCGATCGAGCGCGAGCTCGGGCCGATCGAGATCCTCGTCAACAACGCCGGCATCCAGCGCCGCGCGCCCTTCGTCGATTTCGCCGCGGCCGACTGGGACGAGCTCATGCGCACCAACCTCGACGCCGTCTTCCACGCCGCGCAGGCGGTGGCGCGGCGCATGCTGCCGCGCGGCCGCGGCCGCATCATCAACATCTGCTCGGTGATGAGCGAGCTCGGCCGGCCCGGCATCGTGCCCTACACCGCCAGCAAGGGCGCGGTGAAGATGCTCACCAAGGGCATGGCGGTCGACCTCGGTCCCTCGGGCATCACCGTCAACGGCATCGGCCCGGGCTATTTCAAGACCGAGCTGAACCGCAAGCTGATCGACGATGCGGCCTTCAGCGGCTGGCTGGTCGGCCGCACGCCGCTGCGGCGCTGGGGCGAGGTGGAGGAGCTCGCCGGCGCGGCGGTATTCCTCGCCAGCGATGCGGCGCGCTTCGTCAACGGCCACATCCTCTACGTCGACGGCGGCCTCACGGCCAGCGTCTGAGCACGCCGTGAGCGGACGTTCGCCGACGGCGCTGTCCGGCGCCGCCTTCCTCACGCTGCTGCTGATCGCGCTGCTGATGGGCGCGAACCACGTCGCTGCGCGCGTCGCCTTCAACCACGGCGCCGACGTCGCCACCGCGGTGGTGTTCCGCAGCGCGGTGACGGCGCTGGTGGTGGGCATGCTGATCGTGCTGCAGGGCGTGCCGCTGCAGCTCACCGCGAAGCACCGCCGCGCGCTGCCGGCCATCGGCGTGCTGATCGCCATCCAGAGCCTGTGCCTGTACTCCGCGGTGGCGCGCCTGCCGGTGGCGCTGGCGCTGCTGGCCTTCAACACCTACCCGCTGTGGACGGCGCTGTGGGCGCGCGTGGTCTACGCGCACCGGCCGGAGCGCCGTGTGCTCATGGCCATGCCGGTGATGCTGGTCGGCCTGGCGCTGGCGCTCGACGTCTTCGGCGCCGCCTCCGGCCTGGGCGCGGCCGGGCAGTGGAGCCGCATCGGCGCCGGCGTGGCCTTCGCGCTCGGCGCTGCGGCGACCTTCGGCCTCGCGCTCGTCTTCACGCAGCACGAGGCGGGCGATCTCGACGGCCGCGTGCGCACCGCCGCCACCATGGGCCAGGTGGCGCTGCTGGCGCTCATCGGCGTGGCCGTGCAGGGCGGCTTCCACCTGCCGAACGCCGCCGCGGGCTGGTGGGGCCTCGCCGGCCTGACGCTGCTCTACGGCACCGGCTTCACCATCATGTTCACCGTGCTGCCGCGCCTGGGCGTGGTGGGCAACTCCGCGATCATGAACGTCGAGCCCATCTTCGCGCTGGTGCTGGCCTGGGCCGTGCTCGGCCAAGCCATCGCGCCCTCGCAGGTGGCCGGCGGGTTGATCGTGGTGGGCACGGTGATGTGGCTCGGCCTGCGCCGGCGCTGAGGGCCGCCCGGCCCCGCGAGAATCGCCACCATGGCCCGCGTGCAGACGAAACGCAGAAACCCTCCGGCCGCGCCCAAGAGCGCCGCGGCCAAGGGGGCAGCGGCGCGCGCTGCGGCGGAACAGGAAGAAACGAAGCGCCGCGAAGCCGTGCTCCGTTCGATCGGACGCCAGCTCGACGAAGAGGCCGCCCGGCGCGACGCGGCGACGGCCGCGGCCCGCTCGCCCAATGCGCTGCCGCTGTCGCTGAGCACGGCACGCCGGGTCAGGCTGTGGGGGCGCAGCGATCCGAACGCCGAGCTGGTCGAGTACGCCGAAGCCTGGGCGCGCAAGATCCAGTTCAATACGCCGCTCGAGATCGTGCGCGCCTTGGCGAAGCGGCCTCACACGCCGCCGATGGTCACCGTGGCGATCCGCAGCGACGGCTCGGTGGAGTCGATGAGCTTCGTGGTGCCCAGCGGCGTGCACGAGGTCGACGCGGCGATCCGGAACATGGTGGATAGCCAGCGACCCTACCTGCCCTTCCCGCCCGCGCTGGCGCGCGACTTCGATGTGATCGAGATCCGACGCACCTGGCACTTCAGCGACGCTGTCCGCCTGCATTGAGTGCACGCAATGCCCGACGCGGCCTCGACGCCTACGCTGGGCTCTCCTATAGGTCGATGGAGGTGTCGCAATGAAGATGTCGTTGGTTCTTGGGCTGGCGTTCGCACTGACCGCGCACGGCGCTGCGATGGCGAACCAGAAGCTCGCCGAGCAGAAGCAGTGCTTCGGCTGTCATTCGATCAAGGAAGACGGGGCCGGCCCGTCCTTCCAGAAGGTCGCCAAGGCGTGGAAGGGGCGCAAGGGCGCCCAGGCCGTTCTCGTCAAGACGATCCGCCAGGGAAGCAGTGCCACTGGTGGCCCGCACTGGAACAAGGCGACGATGCCGGATCAGTCCGAGCGGCCGCTGGTGAGCGACGCTGAAGCCAAGCGCATCGCGCGCTGGATCCTGAAGCAGTGAGCTTGCGCCGGCGACGCGGCAGCGGCACCGGTTGTGGCTCCGGCCCACATCGCTGCGCGATGTGACCCTGCGCCGCAACCACTGACGCCGAGGCGTCAGTGGTTGTCCCGCGGCACGAACGACCCGCGCTTGCCGACCAGGAAATCCAGGTCCACCCCTTCGTCGGCCTGCAGCACGTGGTCGACGTAGAGCTTCCAGTAGCCGCTCTTGAGCGGCGGCTTGGGCGGCGCCCAGGCGGCGCGGCGCTTGGCGAGTTCCTCGTCGCTCACGTGCAGGTGCAGGCGGCGCTTGGGCACGTCGAGCTCGATCAGGTCGCCGTTCTGCACCAGCGCCAGCGGTCCGCCGGCCGCGGCCTCCGGCGCCGTGTGCAGCACCACCGTGCCGTAGGCCGTGCCGCTCATGCGCGCATCGCTGATGCGCACCATGTCGGTGATGCCCTTGCGCAGCACTTTCGGCGGCAGCGGCATGTTGCCGGTCTCGGCCATGCCGGGGTAGCCCTTGGGGCCGCAGTTCTTCAGCACCAGCACGCAGGTTTCGTCGACGTCGAGAGCCTCGTCGTCGATGCGCTTGTGGAAATCCTCGATGTCCTCGAACACCACCGCGCGGCCGGTGTGCACCATCAGCTCGGGCGTGGCGGCGCTGGGCTTGATCACCGCGCCGCGCGGCGCGAGGTTGCCGCGCAGCACCGCGATGCCGGCCTTCTCCTTGAAGGGCGCGGCCAGGGTCTTGATCACCGCCGGGTTGTAGTTCTGCGCCGAGGCCACGTTCTCCGCCACCGTCTGGCCGGTCACCGTCACGTGGCCGGTGTGCAGCTTGTCGCCGAGTTCCTTCATCACCGCCGGCAGGCCGCCGGCGTAGCAGAAATCCTCCATCAGGTACTCGCCGGAGGGCTGCAGGTTGACGAGGCAGGGCATCTCGCTGGCGAGGCGGTCGAAGTCGTCGATGGTGAGATCGACGCCGATGCGCCGCGCGATCGCGACGAGGTGGATCACCGCGTTGGTCGAGCCGCCGATCGCGGCCAGCGTGCGGATCGCGTTCTCGAAGCCCTCGCGCGTCAGCACCTTCGACAGCAGCTGGTCTTCATGCACCATCTGCACGATGCGCCGGCCGGCGTCGCGCGCCAGCACGTTGCGGCGGCCGTCCACCGCGGGGTAGGCGGTATTGCCGGGCAGGCCGACGCCGAGCGATTCGACCATCGCCGCCATCGTCGAGGCCGTGCCCATGGTCATGCAGTGGCCGTGGCTGCGGTGCATGCAGCTCTCGGCCTCGAAGAACTCGGTCAGCTTGAGCGTGCCGGCGCGCACCTGCTCGCTCATGCTCCACACGCCGGTGCCCGAGCCCAGCGTCTGGCCGCGCCACTGGCCGTTGAGCATGGGCCCGCCGGAGACGCCGATGGTCGGCAGATCGACGCTGGCCGCGCCCATCAGCAGCGAGGGCGTGGTCTTGTCGCAGCCCATCAGCAGCACCACGCCGTCGATCGGGTTGCCGCGGATGCTCTCCTCCACGTCCATCGACGCGAGGTTGCGGTAGAGCATCGCGGTGGGCCGCAGCAGCGTCTCGCCCAGGCTCATCACCGGAAACTCGAGCGGGAAGCCGCCGGCCTCGTAGACGCCGATCTTCACCTGCTCGGCGAGCGTGCGGAAATGCGAGTTGCAGGGCGTCAGCTCGCTGAAGGTGTTGCAGATGCCGATCACCGGCCGGCCGTCGAACTGGTCGTGCGGCACGCCCTTGCCCTTCACCCAGCTGCGGTAGACGAAGCCGTCGCGGTCCTGGCGGCCGAACCACTGCTGCGAGCGCAGCTCGTGCGGCGCCTTCTTCTTGGTCATTCCTTGCTCCCGGCGGGCGCGAGCCCGTTCAATCCCGCGATGAAATCGGCCAGCATGGGCACGAAGCGCTCACCCTGGCCAGCAGCCTGCATGGCCGCGAACATGTTCTTCACCTGCGGCTGCAGCAGGTTGACCGCGCCGGCCTCGTTGGCCATCGCGGCGAGGTAGCGCATGTCCTTGTGCGCATTGGCGATGGTGAAGCGGTGGGCGTTCTCGTCGCCCGCCAGCGTCCACTGCATGAAGGTGTCGTAGAAGGGGCTGCGCATGCGCCCGGAGCCGATGACCGAATGGAACTGCTCCACCGTCAGGCCCGACTTGCGCGCGATCGCCAGCGCCTCGGAGAACAGCGCCGCATAGCCCATCGCGACGAAGTTGTTGATCAGCTTCATCTTGTGCCCCAGGCCCACCGGGCCGAGGTGCACCACGTTGCCGGCCCAGGCGCGCAGCACCGGCGCTATGCGCGCGAACACCTCGGGCTCGGCGCCGACCATGGTGTCCAGCGTGCCGGCCTCGGCCTCCTTGGGCGTGCGCGACAGCGGCGCGTCGACGAAGTGCACGCCGCGCGCCTTCGCCTCCTCGGCCAGCGCCAGCGTGGACACCGGGTTGGAGGTGGAGCAGTCGATGATCACCGTGCCGGGCGCGGCGCCGGCCAGCAGGCCGTCCGGCCCGCGCATCAGCGCTTCCACCTGCGGCGAGCCGGTCACGCACAGGTGCACGATCTCGCACTGCGCCGCCAGCTCGCGCGGCGTGGCGGCCTCGCGCGCGCCGAGCGACTTGAGATGCTCCACCGGCTCGCGCTTGCGATGCCCCAGCACCACCAGCGGCCAGCCCTTGCTGACGAGATTCTTCGCCATGCCGTGGCCCATCAGGCCCACGCCGACGAAGCCGACGGTCGGCTTGCTCACGGCTTCATTCCTTCACTGAACCTGTCATGCCCGAGACGTAGTGCTCGACGAAGAACGAGTAGATGAAGGCCACCGGCAGCGAGCCCAGCAGCGCGCCGGCCATCAGCGAGCCCCAGTGGTAGACGTCGCCCTCCACCAGTTCGGTGACCACGCCCACCGGCACCGTCTTGTTCTCCGAACTCGACACGAAGGTCAGCGCGTAGATGAATTCGTTCCAGGAGAGCGTGAAGGCGAAGATGCCCGCCGAGATCAGCCCCGGCACGGCCAGCGGCAGGATGATCTTGACGAGGATCTGCCAGCGGCTCGCGCCGTCGATCAGCGCGCACTCTTCCAGCTCGAAGGGGATGGAACGGAAGTAGCCCATCAGCAGCCAGGTGCAGAACGGGATCAGGAAGGTCGGGTAGGCGAGGATCAGCGCCATGCGCGTATCGAACAGTCCGAGCTGGAAGATCACCGCCGACAGCGGGATGAAGAGGATGGACGGCGGCACCAGGTAGGCGAGGAAGATCGCGCCGCCCACCGGCTTGGCGCCCGAGAAGCGCAGCCGCTCGATCGCATAGGCCGCCAGCACCGAGGCCGCCAGCGACACGAAGGTGGACACCACCGACACCAGCACCGTATTCCAGAGCCAGTCGGGGTAGGGCGTGTCGAAGATCAGCTTCTTGAAGTGCGCCAGCGTCGGCCTGATCACCCAGAACGGATTGCCCTCGCGCGAGAGCAGCTCCTCGTTCGGCTTGAACGAGGTGATCACCATCCAGTAGAACGGGAACAGCAGCACGAAGACGAACAGCCCGATCGGGATGTAGGTCGTCACCCAGCGCCGCGGCAGCGACTGCAGGTAGTCCATGCCCACCATGTCATCGGTGGGCGAAGCGGTCTTGCTCACTTGTCACCCCCTTGCTGCCAGGCGCGGCGCTGCAGACCGAAGTAGCTGAACAGCACCGCCGCGAGGAGGAAGGGCACCATCAGCGTGGCCAGCGCCGCGCCTTCGCCCAGCGAGCCGCCCGGAATGCCGCGCTGGAAGGCGAGCGTGGCCATCAGGTGCGTGGCGTTGAGCGGGCCGCCGCGCGTCAGCACGTAGATCAGCTGGAAATCGGTGAAGGTGAACAGCACCGAGAAGGTCATCACCACGGCGATGATGGGCGTCAAGAGCGGCAGCGTGACGTGGCGGAACTGCTGCCAGGGCGTGGCGCCGTCGATCGCCGAGGCTTCGTAGTACGAGGGCGAGATGGTCTGCAGGCCCGCCAGCAGCGAGATCGCCACGAAGGGCACGCCGCGCCAGACGTTGGCGGCGATGGTCGACAGCCGTGCATTCCACGGGTCGCCGAGAAAATCGACGTAGCGGTCGATCCAGCCCAGCTTGGTGAGCACCCACGAGAACACCGAGAACTGCGCGTCGTACAGCCACCAGAAGGCGATCGCCGACAGCGCGGTCGGCACGATCCAGGGCAGCAGCACGACGGCGCGGAAGAAGCTCTTGAACGGCAGGTTCTTGTTCAGCAGCAGTGCCAGCCACAGCCCGAGCGCGAACTTCAGGATGCTCGCCACCACCGTATAGAAGAGGGTGTTGAACAGCGCCAGTTGCGTGACGCTGTCGCCCACCAGGTATTTGAAGTTCTCCAGCCCCACCCACTCGCCGGGCCGCCCGATCTTGGCGTCGGTGAAGCCCAGCCAGGTGCCCAGCCCGAGCGGCCAGGCCAGCAGGCCGATCAGCAGCACTGCTGCCGGCAGCATGAAGGTCCAGCCCAGCGCGTTGCGGCTGTTCTGCAGTTTCTCGAGGAGTGACATCGCGACGGGGCTGGAGCGCTTCGAGGGTCAGACCTTGTAGTAACGCTTGGCGCGGGCCTCGGCGCGCTCGGCCGCTTCCTTGGGCGTCTTCGATCCGCTGGAGGCCTCGGCCACCATGTCGAGCACGATGTAGTCGGCCATCGCGGCGGCGGAGGCATACCCCAGCGGCCCTTCGTGGCCGTGGTCGAGCATGATCGAGCCGCCGTCGCGGTAGACGGTGTGCTTGGGGTCGACCGTCCAGATCGGGTTCTTCTCGTAGGCGCGCAGCGGCTGCGAGACATAACCGATCGCCGCCTGCATCCACGGTGCGTACTGCTCCTCTTCCATCAGGAAGCGCACCAGCTCCTTGGCGGCCTGCGGGTACTTGCTGTGCTTGAAGGTCATGAACTGCGTGATCTGCATCAGCTCGGTCGCCTTGCCCACCGGGCCGATGGGGAAGCGCGCATGCTGGATGTCGGCGGCCATCTCCTTGACCTTCGGATCCTGCGAGTTCTTCGCCGCGTAGTAGACCGAGATGCCGTTGGCCGTCAGCGAGATCTGGCCGTCGAGGAAGGCCTTGTTGTTGTTCGGGTCCTGCCACGACAGCGTGCCCGGCACGAAGGTGTCGTAGAGCTGCTTGGCGTACTCCAGCGCGGCGATGGTCTCGGGCGAGTTGATCGCCACGTTGCCGGCCTTGTCGACCAGCTTGCCGCCGTGCGACCACAGCAGCCAGTGCACCCAGTTGTTGCCGTCGCCCACCGCCTTGCCGAGCGCGAAGCCGGCCGGCGTGCCCTTGGCCTTCATCGCCTGGCACAGCTTGAGGAAGCCGGCGGTGTCCTTCGGGATGGCGTCGAAGCCGGCCGCCTTGATGTGGCTCTCGCGGTAGACGATCGCGTTGCCGACGATGCCCCAGGGAATCGAGATCCACTTGTTGGTGCCGGTGCGCTGCGCGTACTTCTTGCACACGTCGTACCAGCCGCCGTACTTCTTGCCGAGGTAGTCGGCCAGGTCGGTCATGTCGATCAGCTTGTCGGGATACTGGTGCGGGTCGTCGAACCAGCCGATGATGATGTCGGGCCCGCTGCCGATGTTGGCCGCCACCGCGGCCTTGGGGCGCACGTCTTCCCAGCCCTCGTTGTCGACGCGCACCTCGATGCCGGTCTTGTCGCTGAACTTCTTGATGTTCGCCATGAAGGCGTCTTCGTCGCCCTGCACGAAGCGCTTCCAGCGCAGCACGCGCAGCTTGGCGCCCTTCTCGGGCTTGTAGGCGAGCGTCTGCGCCTGCGCCGCGAGCGGTGTCCACAGCGCGCCGGTGCCCAGCGTCGCGGCGGCGGCGACGCCGGCGGAGCTTTCGAGGAATTGGCGACGGTTCTTGTCGGTCATGCGTGTCTCCTGGGTTGAAGAAGCGAGGGCGAAGCCTCAGGCGGCGAGCCGTCGGCCGGATTGCGCGTCGAACAGATGGGCCCGGCTCAGGTCGGGCTGCAGGTGGATGGTCGAGCCGGGCGCGAACGCATGGCGCTCGCGGAACACCACCGACAGCTCGCTGCCCTGATGGCGGCACGAGACGAAGGTGTCGGCGCCGGTGGGTTCGACCACCACCACCTGCGTCGGGATGCCGCCGCCGCTGCCCAGGCTGAGGTGCTCGGGGCGCGTGCCGAAGATCACCGGCTGGCCGTCGTCGCCGGCGGTGCCGGCCGGCGCGGGCAGCGCCGTGCCGTCGGCCAGCTGCACGCTCGCCTGGCCGCCGGCGCGGCGCAGCGTGCCGGGCAGGAAGTTCATCGCCGGCGAGCCGATGAAGCCGGCCACGAAGGTGTTGGCCGGGCGGTCGTAGAGCTCCAGCGGGCTGCCGGTCTGCTCGATGCGGCCGTCGCGCATCACCACGATCTGGTCGCCCATGGTCATGGCCTCGATCTGGTCGTGCGTGACGTAGATCGAGGTGGTCTTCAGGCGCTGGTGCAGCTCCTTCAGCTCGGTGCGCATCGCCACGCGCAGCTTGGCGTCGAGGTTGGAGAGTGGCTCGTCGTAGAGGAACACGCGCGGGTCGCGCACGATGGCGCGGCCCATCGCGACGCGCTGGCGCTGGCCGCCGGAGAGCTGGCGCGGGTAGCGGTCGAGCAGCTGCGTGAGGCCCAGGATCTCGGCGGCGCGGCCGACCTTCTGGTCGACCACCGCCTTGCCGGCCTTGGCCAGCATCAGCGAGAAGGCCATGTTGTCGCGCACCGTCATGTGCGGGTACAGCGCGTAGTTCTGGAACACCATGGCGATGTCGCGCTGCTTGGGCTGCATGTCGTTGACGCGCGTGTCGCCGATCAGCACGTCGCCGCCGCTGATGTGCTCCAGCCCCGCGATCATGCGCAGCAGCGTCGACTTGCCGCAGCCCGAAGGGCCCACCAGCACGGTAAAGGAACCGTCGGGAATCTCGATGTCCACGCCGTGGAGGATCTCCACGTCGCCGAAGCGCTTCTTCGCGCCGCGGATGCTCACGCTGGCCATGCGGCTTGTCTCCTGCCGTGCGCGCCGTTCGTTGCCGGTGCGATGTCGTTGATCTGCCGCAAAGTTGTATGATAACCTGATGATCATGTCAATCGGCCTCGTCCCCAGCCCCGCGGCCCCGGTGAACGGCGGGCGTCTGGTGGCCGAGCGGCTGTCCGACCGGCTCGCCGCGCTGCTGGCGGCGCAGCTCGACAAGGGCGGCCTGAAGCCGGGCGACCGCCTGCCCTCCGAGCAGCAGCTCGCCGAGTCGCACGGCGTATCGCGCACCGTGGTGCGCGAGGCGGTGCACCAACTGAAGTCGCGCGGGCTTCTGGTGTCGCGCCAGGGCTCGGGCGTCTACGTGGCGGCGCCGGAGGCGAACAAGCCGCTGGCCTTCGACCCCAGCGTGCTCGAATCGGTGGGCGCGGTGGTGCACGTGGTCGAGGTGCGCCGCGTGCTGGAAGGCGAGATCGCCGCGCTGGCCGCGCAGCGCGCCACGCGCACGCAGGTGGCCGGCCTCAAGCGCGCGCTCGCCGAGATCGACCGCGCCGAGGCCGAGGGCCGCGACGGCGTGGCCGAAGACCTGGCCTTCCACCGCGCCATCGGCGAGGCCACCGGCAACCCGCAGTTCAGCCGCCTGCTCGGCTTTCTCGAGCAGTACCTGCGCGAAGGCATGCGCATCACGCGCGGCAACGAGGCGCGCCGCAGGGATTTCATGCAGCAGGTGCGCGACGAGCACCGCGCCATCGTCGATGCCATCGCCGCGCACGATGCGGCCGGCGCGCGCAAGCGGGCCACGCAGCACATCCTGCACGGCGAGCGGCGCCTGGAGCAGGGCGGGGTGATCACGCGCGGCAAGCGGGCGAAAGCGGCGGTGCGTTCATGAGCGAGGCCAAGGTGCTTGGCGTGATCGGGCTCGGCTCGATGGGCTATGGCGCGGCCGTCTCGGCGATGAAGCGCGGCGTGAGCACCTTCGGCTTGGACAGCAGCGCCGCGGCGCGCGAGCGCTTCGCCGCGGCGGGCGGGCAACTGGCCGCGTCGCTGGCCGATCTCGCCGCGCGCTGCGACGTGGTGCAGCTGCTGGTGGTCAATGCCATGCAGACCGAGGCGGTGCTGTTCGGCCGAAATGACGACGAAGGAGGCCTGGCCGCCACGCTGCGCCGCGGCGCGGTGGTGATCGCCTCGGCCACGGTCGACCCCACGCTGCCGCCGCAGTGGGAAGCCAGGCTCGCCGAGCGCGGCATCCACCTGATCGACGGCCCGGTATCGGGCGGCGCCAAGAAAGCCGCCGAAGGCCAGATGACGGTGATGGCCTCGGGCCGACCGGAAGCCTTCGCCGCCGCCGGCGCCGTGCTCGAAGCCATCGCCGGCAAGGTCTACCGCCTCGGCGACAAGGCCGGCATCGGCTCGACGGTGAAGATGGTCAACCAGCACCTCGCCGGCGTGCACATCGCCGCCGCCTGCGAGGCGATGGCGCTGGGCATGCGCGCGGGCGCCGATCCGGCGAGCCTCTACGAGGTGATCTGCAACTCGGCCGGCATGAGCTGGATGTTCCAGAACCGCGTGCCGCACATCCTCGAAGGCGACTACACGCCGCTGTCCAGCGTGAACATCTTCGTCAAGGATCTGGGCATCGTGCTCGACGCGGCGCGCAAGCTGGCCTTCCCGCTGCCGCTGGCCGCCGCGGCGCACCAGCTCTATCTCGCCACCGCGGCCGCCGGCCACGGCAACGAGGACGACGCGGCCGTGGTGAAGTTCTACGCCGCGCTGGCCGGGCTCGAGCTGCCGCAGAAGAAGGCCTGAAGGAGCGACCCCATGCCGCGTTTCGCCGCCAACCTCTCGATGATGTATGGCGAGCATGCCTTCCTCGATCGCTTCGCGGCCGCGGCGAAAGACGGCTTCGACGCTGTCGAATACCTGTTCCCCTACGACTTTCCGGCCGCCGAGATCGCCGCGCGATTGAAGGACAAGGGCCTGCAGCAGGCGCTCTTCAACGCGCCGCCGGGCGACTGGGTGGCGGGTGAGCGCGGCCTGGCCTGTCTGCCGGGGCGCGAGGACGAGTTCCGCGCCGGCGTCGTGAAGGCGATCGAGTATGCGAAGGCACTGAACTGCCCGCGCATCCACCTGATGGCCGGCCTCGCGCCGGCCGGCGCCGAGCGTGCCGCGCTGCGCGGCGTCTACGAGAGCAACCTGGCCTG
Organism: Piscinibacter sp.; assembly: GCA_017983795.1. Lineage (GTDB taxonomy): Bacteria > Pseudomonadota > Gammaproteobacteria > Burkholderiales > Burkholderiaceae_C > Piscinibacter. The sequence goes on along the minus strand of JAGOAS010000011.1, from coordinate 70,160 downwards.
GGCGGCCGCGCAGGCGCGCGAGATCGATTTCCTCATCGAGCCGATCAACACGCGCGACATCCCCGGCTTCTTCCTCGAGCGCCAGGACGAGGCGCACCAGATCGTGCAGCGCGTGAACGCGCCCAACCTCAAGGTGCAGATGGACCTGTACCACTGCCAGATCGTCGAGGGCGATCTGGCCAGGAAGCTGGAGGCGTATCTGCCCACCGGCCGCGTCGGCCACCTGCAGATCGCCGGCGTGCCGGAGCGCCACGAGCCCGATCTCGGCGAAGTCAACTACCGCTACCTGTTCGAGCGCATCGACGCGCTCGGCTACACCGGCGTCATCGGCGCCGAATACCGGCCGCGCGGCGCCACCTCGGCGGGCCTGGCCTGGTTCCAACCCTGGAAAGAACCCCGTAAAGAGAAGGATCGTTAGGGCATGAAGCTGCTCATCACCGGCGGTGCCGGTTTCGTGGGAGCGCGCCTCGCGCGCACGCTGCTGGCGCGCGGCACGCTGGCGGGAAAGAAGATCGAACAGCTGGTGCTCGCCGACCAGTTCCCACCGCCGGCCGACCTGCTCGCCGACCCGCGCGTCAGCGCGCGCGCCGGCGCGCTGCTGGCGCAATGCACGGCGCTGGCCGAGGAAGGCTTCGACGGCGTGTTCCACCTCGCCTCGGCGGTGTCGGGCGAATGCGAGCTCGATTTCGACCTCGGCCTGCGCAGCAACCTCGACAGCACGCGCAACCTGCTCGACGCCTTCCGCCTCAACCTCGCCCGCGGCGGCAAGGTGCCCACCTTCGTCTTCAGCAGCTCGGTGGCCGTGTTCGGCCCCGATGCCGCGGTGCCGCTGCCGCCGCTGGTGGCCGACACCACGCTGCCCGCGCCGCAGACCAGCTACGGCACGCACAAGCTGATGTGCGAATACCTGATCGCCGACTACACGCGCAAGGGCTACATCGACGGCCGCAGCGCGCGCCTGATGACGGTGACGGTGCGGCCGGGCAAGCCGAACGGAGCCGCCTCCTCGTTCTTCAGCGGCATCATCCGTGAGCCGCTGGCGGGGGTGGAATCGGTCTGCCCGGTGTCGCCCGAGGTGTCGCACCCGGTGGCTTCGCCGGGCCGAACGGTGGCTGGCCTGATCGCCGTCTACGAAGCGAGCCGCGAGGCCTTCAAGGGGCGGCTGGCGCTCAACCTGCCGGCGCTCAATGTCAAGGTCGGCGAGATGCTCGAGGCGCTCGAGCAGGTGGCCGGCAAGGCGGTGCGCGCGCGCGTGCGCTTCGAGCGCGACGAGCGCATCGCCGGCATCGTCGCCAACTGGCCGAGCGGTGCCAGCGCGGCGCGCGCCGCGGCACTGGGCCTGCAGGCGGACAGCTCGTTCGCCGACATCATTCGCCAGTACATCGCCGATTGCGAAGCATCGCCGAATGCCGCCGAGGCGCTGAAGGGGCTCGCACGATGAACCAGCTCGACCTGAACGGACGCGTCGCCATCATCACCGGCGGCGCGCAGGGCATCGGCTACGCCACCGCCGAGCGCATGCTGCTCTCCGGCGCCAAGGTGGTGCTGTGGGACATCGACGCCAAGGCGCTGGCCGCGGCCAAGGAAGCCTTGTCCGCGCTCGGCCCCGTGGACGGCGCGGCCGTGGAGCTCACCGACGAAGGCGCGGTCGCCGCCGCCACCGGCGCGGTGATGCGCACGCATGGCCGCATCGACATCCTCGTCAACAACGCCGGCATCACCGGCGGCAACGCGACCACCTGGGAACTGCAGCCCGAGGTGTGGCGGCGTGTCGTCGAGGTCAACCTGATCGCGCCCTACCTCACCTGCCGCGCCGTGGTGCCGCAGATGCTGCAGCGCGGCTACGGGCGCATCGTCAACGTCGCCTCGGTGGCGGGCAAGGAAGGCAACCCCAACGCCTCGCACTACAGCGCCTCGAAGGCCGGGCTGATCGCGCTCACCAAATCGCTCGCCAAGGAACTGGCCACGCAGGGCGTGCTCGTCAACGCGGTATCGCCGGCGGCGGCCAAGACGGCGATCTTCGATCAGATGTCCGAGCAGCACATCAACTTCATGCTGTCGAAGATTCCGATGCAGCGCTTCGTGCAGGTGAACGAGATCGCCGCGCTGATCGGCTGGCTGGCCTCGGAGGATTGCTCCTTCTCCACCGGCGCGGTGTTCGACATCTCCGGCGGGCGCGCCACCTACTAGCCGCCGAGGCGCTCGGCCAGGTCGATCAACCCGTTGGCCGAAACGTCCACCGGCACGCTGGCCGCGGTCTCGCCGATGCCCGGCCCATGCTCGTTGGGTCGCGCGATGAAGGCGGTGCGCAGGCCGGCGGCGGCGGCCGCGGCGAGATCGGAGGAATGCGCCGCCACCATCATGGCCTCGTGCGGCGCGCAGTCGAAGGCCTCGACGGCGCTGAGGTAGACGATCGCCTTGGGCTTGTAGTCGCGCGCCAGTTCGGCGCCGGTGATGGCGTCCCAGTGCCAGCCGTTGCGCCGCGCCAGATCGGCCATCAGCGAGATGTTGCCGTTCGAGCACGGCGCGAGGCGGTACTTCAGGCGCAGCCGCGCCAGGCCGGGCGTCACGTCGGGCCAGCCGTCGAGGCGGTGCCAGGCGAGGTTGAGCTGGCGCCGCGTCGCTTCGTCGAGGTGATCGAGGCCTTGGGCCTTCAGCACGATGTCGAGGTTGCGACGGTGCAGCAGGTCGAGCTTGCAGAAGGGGATGCGGCCGCTGCGCACTTCCTCCATCGCGCCCTGGTACTCGGCGCGCCAGGCCGTGGCGAAGCCGGCACCGTCGACCGCGAGGCCGCGTGCGGCGAGCAGGCCGTGCACCTCGCGCGCGATCGAACCATGCCAGTCGGCCAGCGTGCCGAATACGTCGAAGAGCAGCAGCTTCACTTCGGTCATGGCCGCAGCATAGCGCCGCGCTGCCGTGCGAGACTTCCCGCCATGCCCCAACCAAGCCGCCCGCTGGCCGACTGCCCCGACGCCGCCTTCGCCGCCGTCTGCGGCGTGCTCACCGACATCGACGACACGCTCACCCACGAGGGGGCGATCGAGCCCGAGGCGCTCGCGGCGCTCGGCGCTCTGCGTGCCGCCGGCCTGCCGGTGATCGCCATCACCGGGCGGCCCGCAGGCTGGAGCGAGCCCTTCGCGCGCGAGTGGCCCATCACCGCCATCGTGGCCGAGAACGGCGCGGTGGCGCTGTTCATGCGCGGCGGCGAGCTGCAGATCGAGTATGCGCAGGACGAGGCCACGCGCACGCACAACGCGCAGCGCCTGGCCGCGGCGGCGCGGCGCGTGCTGCGCGAGGTGCCGGGCAGCACGCTGGCGCGCGACAGCGCCGGGCGCATCACCGACATCGCCATCGATCACAGCGAGTTCGCGCAGCTCGATGAGGCGGCCATCGCACGCGTCGTGGCGCTGATGCAGGACGAGGGCATGAACGCGACCGTCAGCTCCATCCACGTCAACGGCTGGTTCGGCGATCACGACAAGTGGAGCGGTGCGCGCTGGATCGTGCAGCGCCTGCTCGGCCGCGAGCTCGAGGCCGAACGCGCACGCTGGGTCTACGTCGGCGATTCGACCAACGATCAGCTCATGTTCGAGCACTTTCCCTTGAGCGTGGGCGTGGCAAACCTGATGCGCTTCGCGGCGCAACTGCACACCTGGCCGGCGTGGATCAGCGTCGGCGAGCGCGGCCGCGGCTTCGCGGAAGTGGCGCAGCGGCTGCTGGCGGCGCGCGGCCGATGAACGAGCGGCGCGTCTTCGTCACCGCCCTGGCGCTCGCGCTGGGCGCGGCCATCTCGCTCGGCCTGGCGCGCTTCTCCTACGCGCTGCTGCTGCCGCCGATGCGCGCCGAGCTCGGCTGGAGCTACTTCACGGCCGGTGCGATGAACACCGTCAACGCGACGGGTTACCTCGTCGGCGCGCTGCTGCTGCCGCGCGCGCTGGCCAGGCTCGACGCGCGCACGATCTTTCTCGGCGGCGGCTGGGGCGCGGCGCTGCTGCTGGCCTTGCACGGCGTGGCAGGCAGCATGGTGCGCAGCGATGCGCTGCTGTACGCGCTGCGCGGGCTCACCGGCGTGGCCAGCGCGGCCACCTTCGCCAGCGGCGGCCTGCTGGCGGCGCGGCTCGGCCAGCAGCCGGGCGCCAGGCCCTCGCTGGTGCTGGGCCTGTATTACGGCGGCACCGGGCTGGGCATCGTCGCGTCGTCGCTGATCGTGCCGCCGCTCACCTGGCCGGTCGCATGGCAAGGCCTCGCACTGGCGGCGCTGGCGGCCACGCTGGCGATGGGCTGGGGCACGCGGCCGCTGGCGGCGGCACCGATGGCGGCCGCGGCTCGCGGCACGGGCTTTTCCGCGCGCGACTTCGCCTTCGGCCTGGCCGGCTACCTGATGTTCGGCCTCGGCTACATCGGCTACATGACCTTCATCGTCACGCTGCTGCGCGAGCAGGGCGCGAGCGGCGCCACGGTGGTGGCGTTCTACATCCTGCTCGGCTGCGGCGTCATCGCCTCCTCGTGGCTGTGGGCGCCGCTGCTGCAGCGCTACCGCGGCGGCCAGCCGCTTGCGCTGCTCAATGCGCTGCTCGCCGTGGCCACGCTGCTGCCGGTGCTGAGCGCGCATCCGCTGGCGGTATTCGCCTCCGGCGCGCTGTTCGGTGCGGTATTCCTCTCGCTGGTGGCCTCCACCACCGCCCTGGTGCGCCACAACCTGCCGCCGGCGGCGTGGCCGGCGGGCATCGCGGCCTTCACCAGCATCTTCGCGGCCGGACAGATCGTCGGGCCCAGCCTGGTCGGCTGGGTGGCCGATGGCGCGGGCGGCCTGGCGCGCGGGCTGGCGGTGTCGGCCGGCGTGCTGGCGCTCGGGGCGCTGCTCGCCACGCGGCAGCGCGCGCTGAAGCAGCCGCTGTGATCCCGTTCGGGCTGAGCCTGTCGAAGCCCTGCGCGAATCAGCGCGGAATCAGAAAAGCGCGCAGCCGTTCGACCTCCGCCTCCAGCTCGCGCCGAAACGCCGCCTCGCGCGGCGCGCGGCCGGCGACGTAGCCGCAGCGCAGATCGAGGCGGCCCTCCTTGCCGCTCGCCGCGTTGGCCCAGCCGATCACCGCATCACGCCACAACAGCGGCAGCGCGTAGTAGCCCAGCTTGCGCGCCGGCGCCGGCGTGTAGGCCTCGAAGCGGTAGGCCCAGCCCCAGAAGTGCTCGAAGCGGCGCCGATCCCACACCAGCGGGTCGAAGGGGGCGAGCAGGCGCACACGCTCCGCGCTCTCGCGGCGCACGAGGCGCTCGCCGGCCGGCCGGTACCAGTCGATGCCGTCGACACGTTCATGCGCCAGCCGGGCCTTGGCGCGCGCCAGCGCCGCGGCGCGCTCGCCGCGCCACTGCGGCACGCCGCCGCCGAGGTGGCTGAGCAGCTGGCCGAGCGTGGCCAGGGGCAGTGGCGCGTACTTGGCGACGATCACGTCGACCAAGGCGTCGTGCGCCGCGCGCAGGTCGGCGGGCGGCGGCGTCGCCTCGCGCGCCGCATAGAGGCGGATGCCGCCCTCGCGCCGCGCCACGCGCAGCAGGCCGCGGTAGTGCATGCCGTCGAGCAGCTGCGTGCTGGCGTTGGAGGAACCGCCGAACCAGTTGACCGTCTTGCCGTGCGCGAACTGCGCATCCACGTCCTTGGGGTGCACCACGCCGCGCTCGCGCACGAACTCGAGCACCGCATGCGCCTGCTTCCAGCGCGCCCTGGTCCAGGCCGTGCGCGGCTCGCGCGGGTGCATCAGGTGGTGCAGCTCGCGCGGCAGGAAGCCGTAGTTGACGAAGAAATCCTCCTCGATGGCGAGCTTCGGATAGCGGCGCTCGAGGTCGCCGGCGCGGTAGTCGGCGACGCGCTGGCGCAGCGTCAGATCCTGCGCGCGCGCCGGCGCGCGGATCGGGTCGGCCTGCACGAAGCCGAGCTTGGTGATCGCGCGCGGCAGCGTGGTCGGCGTGAAGAAGGTGCGGGCGATGGCGTGACGGCGCAGATCGTCCAGCGTGAGCGGGGGCTTGGGCATGTCCCGATGATGCCGCGGCGCAGGCTCGCGCAGAATCGGCCGCATGAGTGCCCCGGTTCACGATCATCCTGCCCTCGCGGGGCTGCGCGTATTCGAGCGCGGCTGGCTGTCGTCCAACAACATCCTGGTGCAGGCGGCCGAGGGCGAAGAAGGCGCCACGCTGATCGACAGCGGCCACGTCAACCATGCGCAGCAGACGCTCGCGCTGGTGCGCCACGCACTCGGTGAGGCGCCGCTGGCGCGCATCGTCAACACCCATCTGCACAGCGACCACTGCGGCGGCAACGCCACGCTGGCGCGCGCGCTCGGCGCGCGCATCACCATCCCGCCGGGCTTGGCCGAGGCGGTGCGCACGTGGGAAGCGGGCGCGCTCAGCTACGAGGCCACCGGCCAGCTGTGCGAACGCTTCGAGGTGCACGACACGCTGCACCCGGGCGAGCTGCTGCACGCCGGCGGCCGCCGCTTCGAGGTGCTGGCCGCGCCCGGGCACGACCCGGATTCGGTGATGCTGTTCGACGCGACGAACGGCCTGCTGATCTCCGCCGACGCGCTGTGGGAGCAGGGCTTCGGCGTGGTCTTCCCGGAGATGGACGGCGAGCCGGGTTTCGACGACGTCGGCGCGGTGCTCGATGCCATCGCGGCCTTGCCGGTGAAGCTCGTCGTGCCTGGCCACGGCGCGCCCTTCACCGATGTCGAGGCGGCGCTGGCGCGCTCGCGCTCGCGCCTCGCATCGTTTCGTGCCGAGCCGGCGCGCCATGCGAAGCACGGCGTGAAGGTGCTGATCAAGTACCACCTGATGGAGGTGCGCGAGCAGGAAGAGCAAGACCTGCTGCGCTGGGCGCTTGGCACACCGATGCTCACGGGCGTGTGGCAACGGCACGGGCGCGCGGCGGCCGATTCGGCGGAAGGCTGGTGCGCGCTGCTGGTCGACGAGCTGGTGGGGGCGGGGGCGTTGCGGCGCAAGGGCGGGCGAATCGTCGACGCGTAGCACAGCAGTGCTACATTCGAGGCCTCGGAGGTTCCTATGCCCACCACCACCATCCGGCTGTCCGACGAACTGAAGAGCCAGGTGGCCGATCTGGCAGACGCCAACGGCACCAGCCCGCACAACTACCTGCTCGAGGCCATCGCGGAGAAGGTCGAACGGGACGCTGCGCGGCAGCACTTCCTGACACTCGGGCGCGAGCGTGCCGAGCAGTTCGACCGTACCGGGCTGTCGGTGCCGCTGGAGGAAGTGCGGCGCTACTACCAGGATCTCGCGCGCGGACGCAAGGCGGCGCGCCCGGCTGCGCGCAAGTCGCGCACGCCGGCCTGACGACGATGGCGCGGGTCGAGATCAGCGATCCGGTCTGGGCGGACCTGGACCGGATCGTCGATCACCTGCGCGCGCATGACGCGAACGATCCACTCGGGCGCGTGGACGAGATCCTCGAGGCCTTCGGAATCCTGGCAAGGCACCCGCAGATCGGCCGACCGGTGCGCGATGCCAGCGGGCGGGCGATGCGCGAGCTGGTGATCGGCGAGGGAGCGCACGGGTATGTCGCGCTGTACGAGCACCGGATCGCCTTCGATCTGGTTCTGGTGCTCGCCATCCGCGCGCAGCGCGAGGCGGGCTTCAGGGAGACTTGACCGAGTGCAGGCAAGCGACTTCATCCGCAAGTGGGGCCCGCAGGGCACCGCGCACGAGCTCAACGAACGCGCCGGCGCGCAGGCCCATTTCATCGACCTGTGCCGCGTGCTCGGCATGCCCGAGCCGGCCGACCCCGAGAACTACTGCTTCGAGCGCGGTCTCACCAAGACCGGCAGCGCCGGCGCACGCACCGACGGCTTTGCCGACGTCTGGCTGCGCGGCCATTTCGCCTGGGAGTACAAGGCGCCCGGCAAGAGCCTGGAAGGCGCGCTCAAGCAGCTGATGATGTATGCGCTGCCGCTCGAGAACCCGCCGCTGCTGGTGGTGAGCGACCGGCTGCGCATCGAGATCCACACCCACTTCACCGGCACGCCGAGCGAGAAGCACGTCTTCGCGCTCGACGAGATGGGCCGCCCCGAGGTGCAGCAGCGCCTGCGCGCGCTGTGGACCGATCCGGAGGCCTTCCGCCCCCGGCGCAGCAACCGCGACATCACCGAGGAGGCCGCGCGCACCTTCGCCGGCACCGCCGAGCGGCTGCGCGACGCCGGCGTGCCGGCCGCCGAGGTGAGCCACTTCCTCACGCAGTGCCTGTTCTGCTTCTTCGCCGAAGACGTGGGCTTGCTGCCCTCGCGCCTGTTCGAGCGCCTGGTGGGCGTGAACGTCGACGCGAAGCAGATGCGCGCGCAGCTCGGCAAGCTGTTCGAGGCGATGCGCGACGGCGGCCTGTTCGGCGTGGATGCCGTGCCCTGGTTCAACGGCGGCCTGTTCAAGAGCGTCGCCGTACCTGAACTCATGCCCGAGGACGTGGCCGCGCTCAAGACGGCCAGCGCGCTGAACTGGAGCGCCATCGACCCGAGCATCTTCGGCACGCTGTTCGAACGCGGGCTCGACCCCGCCAAGCGCAGCCAGCTCGGCGCGCACTACACCGACCCGGCCACCATCCTGCGCCTCGTCGAGCCGGTGGTGCAGCGCCCGCTGCTGGCCGAGTGGGCGACGCACAAGGCGCAGGTGGCGGCGGCGATCGCCAGGAGCAGGAAGCACGGCGACAAGGCGTGGCGCGACGCGCAGGCGGCCTTCGTCGGTTTCCTCGAGCGGCTGAAGGCCTACCGCGTGCTCGATCCGGCCTGCGGCAGCGGCAACTTCCTCTACCTGGCGCTCAAGTGCCTGAAGGACATCGAGCACCAGGTGAACCTCGAGGCCGAGGCGCTCGGCCTGGAGCGCCAGCACGACGTGACCGGGCCGCACAACGTGCTGGGCATCGAGCTGAACGAATATGCCGCCGAGCTGGCGCGCGTGACGGTGTGGATCGGCGAACTGCAGTGGCGCATCCAGCGCGGCTACGGCTTCAAGACGCAGCCGGTGCTGGAGCCGCTGGATCACATCGAGTGTCGCGATGCGGTGCTCGCCACCCACCCCGTTCGGGCTGAGCCTGTCGAAGCCGCGTGGCCGAGGGCGGATGCGGTGGTGGGGAATCCGCCGTTCCTTGGAACCAAGAAGCAATGGAGCGAGCTCGGCGTCGAGTATTCGGAGCGCTTGCGCGCTGCGTATGCGGGCCGCGTTCCGGGCTTCGCCGACCTCGTGTGCTACTGGTTCGAGAAGGCACGCGGGCAGATCGAGAACGGCGAGTTGCAGCGCGCCGGGCTCGTCGCGACGAACTCGATCCGCGGCGGTGCCAACCGCGAGGTGCTGGATCGGGTCTGCGCATCGACGCGCATCTTCGAGGCGTGGAGCGATCTCGATTGGGTGAACGATGGTGCGGCGGTGCGGGTCTCCTTGGTGGGGTTCGGCCAGAGCGCGCAAGCGGCGACGCTCGATGGCCAGGCGGTTGGTGATATTCACGCCGATCTGACGGCCGACGTGAACCTGACCCTTGCCGCGAAGCTCCCTGCGAATACCTCGTGCGCCTTCGTCGCAACAGTCAAGGCCGGCGCCTTCGACGTTTCAGGCCAGCAGGCGCGTGCCTGGCTGCGCGAGCCCAACCCGCATCGCCGCTCGAACGCAGAAGTTGTGAAGCGCTGGGCCAACGGCATGGACATGACGCGGCGCTGGTCGGACACCTGGATCATCGACTTCGGTGTCGACATGCCGCATGCCGAAGCGGCGCTGTTCGAGGCGCCGTTCCGGCTCGTCGAAGCTGTCGTTCGGCCGGAACGCGAGAAGACGCGAGCCGAACGAGAGCGGCGCAACTGGTGGCTGATGGCGCGTCCGATTCCTGCAATGCGTCGCGCGCTGGTGAACCTGCCGCGCTTTGCTGCAACTCCGGTCGTCGCAAAGCATCGCCTGTTCGTGTGGATGGATCGCTCCGTACTGGCCGATCATCAGCTCGTCGTCACCGCCCGCGCCGACGACACCACCTTCGGCACGCTGCACAGCCGCTTCCACGAACTCTGGTCGCTGCGCATGTGCACCTGGATGGGCGTCGGCAACGATCCACGCTACACGCCCACGACCTGCTTCGAGACCTTCCCCTTCCCCGCCGGCCTCACCCCCGCCGACACCGCGCACCAGCGCACCGAAGCGCTGCCCGATGGCGCGCTGATCCCGGCCGGTCTGCCGAGCGAAATCCGCGCACACGCCTTGCCAATCGCCCGCGCCGCCAAGCGCCTCGTCGATCTGCGCGACGCCTGGCTCAACCCGCCCGAGTGGACCGAGCGCATCCCCGAGGTCATCCCACTCGGCATGGACAAGAGCCCGTACCCCGATCGCATCGTCGCCAAGGCCGGCTTCGAGAAGGACGTCGCCAAGCGCACGCTCACCAATCTCTACAACCAGCGCCCCGCCTGGCTCGCGCAGGCGCACGAGGTGCTCGATGCGGCCGTCGCCGCCGCCTATGGGTGGAGCGACTACACGAACGCCATGCCCGACGACGAGATCCTGCGCAGGCTGCTGGCGCTGAACCTGGCGCGGGCCGAGGCGCAGCAGTTGCGCTGAAGGCGGGCAACCTCGATCATCCGCCCATGACGCCGCCGCTCGCTCGGCCCTCGATCCGCGGCGCAGCGACTTCGATTTCATCGCCCGTACCTTCGCCGCGCCGTGAATGCGATCCGGCGTGATCTGTCTGTCCGAACGACTGCCGAAGCATCTTGACGATGCGCTGTATGCGGCGCAGCGGGCGGAGTGGAAGCGAAGCCACCCCGCGAGGCCGCCTGGGGCGAACTGATCCATAACGCGCCCATAACGCCCACCTCCCTACAACCTGCGCATTCGAGTGTTCCTGGAGGGAACGATGCGCACGACAAGAAGGACTTCGTGGGGGTGGTGGCAGCGGCTGGCGGTGCTGCTGTTGCCGCTGGCGCTGGGTGCGTGCGGGGGCGGTGGCGGCGAGGGCGCGCCGGGCGGCGCCGGCACCGCCACCGGCGAGGCCACGGTCGGCGCCGCCGGCGGCCGGCTGGCCCATGCCGACGGCGTGGTGCTCGAGGTGCCGGCCGGTGCCATGAGCGACACGCTGACGCTGCGCATCGCGCGCGACACCACCGGCATGAACGCCGCGCTGCTGGGCGTGGCGCCGAACCCCGCGCTGTCGGTGGACCTGAGCCCCACCTACGCGCTCACGCCGCACGGCACGCATTTCGCCGCGCCGGTGGATCTGCGCATTCCGCTGGACGCCGCCGCGGCCCGGGGCCCCGGCGTGCTGGTGGTGCTGCGCACCGAGCCCGGCAGCGGCAGCTGGGAGATGCTGCCCGTGGCCAAGGTGGAGAACGGCGCGGCGGTGGTGGCCATCGACGGCTTCTCCTACTACAAGGCGGTGCGCGTGCTGCAGATGCCCGGCCTGCCCGCCGGCCCGCAGGTGCCGGTGATGAGCGCCACGCTGGGCGGCGCAGGGCCCGAGACCTACTCCATCCCCAGCACGGCTTTTCCCAACAACCAGCACCGGCGCTTGTATGGCGAGATCACCAGCCGTGCGCAGGTGCTGCGCTATGCCGGCCACCTGGAAGGCGTGCCGGCCGCCTGCGCCGCCATCACCCTCAATGGCGCATACCGCTACCCGAAGGCCGCGCGCGCCGAGGACGCCAATGGCGGCCAGTACGGCCCGGGCGTCGACGCCGAGATCGCGCGCACCGTGGCCACCGCCGGCAGCACCGTGGTCGACGGCCAGACGCGTGCCACGCTGGATTTCGGCTTCGACCTGAACATCGACAACGCGCCCTTCAAGGCCAACGTGTTCCAGGACCTGCGGGCCGGCTCGAACACCGGGCCCACGCCCGCGGTGGCGGTGTCGTTCAACGCCTGGGCCACCTGCAGCACGCCCTTCGATCTGGGCGGCGGCAACGTCGTCGGCAGGCTGCAGGTCATACCCGGGGTCGAGCGCCGGGCCATCGATCCGGCTTCCCCCGACTGGGTGGCGCTGGACGACAAGGGCTGGACCTGGGCCACCGTCCTGTACAAGGTGGACTACCTGCCCCGCGGCTTCACCTCGCACCCCAGCGACGCCACCGTTGCGGTCGGCACGCCGGCGAGCTTCTCCACCAGCGCCTGGCCCACGCCGGTGGGCGAACAGCGCATCGAGTGGTGGCGCTCGAACAACGAGGGCGGCAGCTGGACGCGGGTGCGCACCAGCATCGTTCCGGTCAGCGACACGGCCGACACCTACACGCTGCCGAGCGTGGCCGTCACCGACCACAACGCGCTGTTCCGCGCCCGGCTGTGCGCGGTGCCGCGCCAGGCCGGCGTGGCCGAGGCCTGCGAGGACGGCATCGCCGCGCGCCTGACCGTGCTGCAAGGCGTGGCGGCCGCCACCTTCACCCAGCAGCCGCGTGCGCTGCTGGTGCGCACAGGGCAGACCGCCTCGCTGAGCGTGCAGGCGACGGGCATGCCCGCGCCCACGCTGCGCTGGCAGAGCCGCCCGGCCAATTCGAACGGCGCCTGGGCCGACGTGGCCGGCGGCACGGGCGCGGCCGGCGCCAACTACAGCACCGCGCCGCTGACCGTCGCCGACAACGGCCTGCAGCTGCGCGCAGTGGCCAGCAACCTGGTCGGCGAGGTGGCGAGCGTGCCGGTGACGGTGTCGGTCAGCGACGTCGACGTCGCGCCGAGCATCCAGACCCAGCCCGCCGCGCTCAGCGTGGTGGCCGGCAGCGAGGCCGTGTTCGCTGTGGCAGCGCGCGGCACCGAGGCGCTGAGTTACCAGTGGCGTCGCGGCGGCCAGCCGATCGCCGGGGCAAACGCGCCGGTGCTCAAGCTCGCGGCCGTCTCCAGCGCGGACGCCAGCGGTTACTCCGTGCTGATCAGCAATGCCGCCGGCAGCGTCGTGAGCGATGCCGCCGCGCTGACGGTGAGCGCCGGCGCCGCGCCCGCGGTGGCGCCGACCATCGTCACCCAGCCCGTCTCGGTGCTCACGCACGTGGGCAACACGGCCACCTTCGGCGTCGGCGTGGCCGGCACCGGGCCGATCGCCTACCAGTGGCTCAAGGCCGGCCAGCCGATCGCCGGGGCCACCGCCGCCACCTACAGCGTGGCCAGCGCCACGCTGGCCGACGACGGCAGCTACGCCGTGCGCGTGAGCAACGCGGCCGGCAGCGTGACGAGCTGGAACGTGGTGCTCACCGTCAACGAGGCGGTGCAGCCGCAGGCGCCGGCGATCACCACCCAGCCGTCGCCGCAGCTGCAGCTGCCCGGCGGCAGCGCCACCTTCGCGGTGGCGGCCAGCGGCTCGGGGCCGATCAGCTACCAGTGGCTGAAGAACGGCGCGCCGATCGCCGGCGCCACCGGTTCGGTGCTGACGCTTGCGGGCGTCACCGGCAGCGATGCCGGCAGCTACGCCGTGAGCGTGGGCAACCCGCTGGGCAGCGTCACCAGCAATGCCGCCGCGCTCACCGTCGTCGGCGCGCCGGTGATAGCCACGCAGCCCGCGGCGCAGAGCGTCACGGCCGGCGCCTCGGCCAGCTTCGGCGTGTCGGCCAGTGGCGCTGTCCTGCGCCACCAGTGGACGCTCAACGGCGTGGCCATCGTCGGCGCCACCGACAGCAGCTACGTCACGCCCGCCACCACGCTGGCCGACAACGGCGGCGTCTACGGCGTGGTGGTCTACAACGGCGCGGGCATCGTCTTCAGCCAGGGCGCGGTGCTGAGCGTGGCCGCGCCGCCGGCGGCCTCGCCCGAGGACAAGATCGCCGCCGGCCTCAACCACACCTGCGCCATCGACCGCAGCGACACGCTGTACTGCTGGGGCAACGGCGTCAACGGCGAACTCGGCAACGGCTCCACCGGTTTCCGTGACGTGCCCACGCGCATGCGCGGCCTGGGCGCCGTCAAGGCGGTGGCGGCGGGCAGCTGGGCCACCTGCGCCATCGACAGCGCCGACGCGCTGTGGTGCTGGGGCTCGATGGGTGACGTGGTGCCGGCGCAGCTGTCGGCCGCCGGCGTGCGCGTGCGCGCGGTCGGCCTGGGCTCCGACCACGGCTGCTACGTGGACGCCGCCGGCCAGGTCTACTGCTGGGGCAACACCAGCTTCGGCAAGCGCGGCGACCTGAACCCGGGCGACACGCCCAACCCGGTGCGGCGCGCCGACGACAGCCTGCTGCGCGACGCGGTGGCGGTGGCGATCGGCATCAACCACAGCTGCGCGCAGCTGGCCGACGGCTCGGTGTGGTGCTGGGGCGCCGACGTCGCCTTCGGCATCCACGACAAGGCCACGCGCGTGATGCGCCGCCTGCCCGACGGCTCGCGCATGGACTTCACGGCCACCGGCCGCGTGGTGGCCGGCCGCTACCACAGCTGTGCGCTCGAGAGCAGCACGGGCCAGCCGATGTGCTGGGGCCACAACGAGCAGGGCCAGCTCGGCGACGGCAGCACCCTCTCGCGCGACGACGCCATGCCCGCGGACCTGTTCGGCGGCCTCAGCCTGGCCGCCGGCGCCACGCACACCTGCGCGATCCGCACCAGCGACATGTATTGCTGGGGCTACGGCTTCATGGGCAACGGCGCCGAGCGCGAGACGCTGCTCGCGCCGGTGGCGGCCGGCCGCGTCGGCGCCTACTTCAACAGCGCCGATCCGCCGCTGGCGGCCGCCGCCGGCGAGCGCCACACCTGCGCGCTGCGCACCAGCGGCGACGTGCAGTGCTGGGGCTGGAACAACGCCGGCCAGGCGGGCAACGGCAGCTTCAGCGACACCGTCAACGTGCTCGTGCCGACCAGCACCACGCTGGGCGCGCAGTTCTGGCGGCGCTGAGCCATGGCGAACCGCATCCGAAGCGCCCGGCTGGCCGCGGCCTTGCTGCTCGCGGGTGGCGCCGTGTCGGTGCCGCTGGCCGCGGCGGCCGACCCCGAACGCGCGCCGCCGATCACCGCGCAGACCTGGATGAAGACCGCGGCGAGCTACTCGCACTGGGGCAGCAACTTCAAGCTCGCCGAGCTGGCCAAGCTCTCCGGCGGCCAGGGCTACGCGCGGCGCAGCTGGCAGTTCGGCACCGACGGGCGCTACCGCTTCCGCGTCGAGGTCTGGTCGATGACCTACAAGCCGAAGGAGCTGTCGGGCATCGAGGACACCGGCCGCTGGCGCATCGAGGGCGACCGCGTGATCGTCGAGCCCGAGCGCGCCGTGGCCTACGTCGAAGACAAGGAGACGCGCCAGCGCCTGCACGAGCAGCCGGCGCAGACGGCGCCCACGGTGTACGTCGGCCGCATGCACTGGCTGTCCGGCATGGGCGCGTGGTACCTGGTGCTCGCGCCGCAGGACGGCCGGCCCACGCTGCGCGAGGGTGACTTCGACAACCAGCCGGGCTTCCCGAACGCCTACTTCTACGGGCCGCCGCCGAAGGTGGGCGGCTGAACGCCATGGCACGAACGACGAATCACTGGCCGCGCCTGCTGGCGGCGTGCCTGAGCGGCGTCGCCCTGCACCCGGCCCCGGCCGCCGACAAGGGGCTGGCCGTCGCGGTGCGGGGCTTCACGGGCGCGGGGTCGGCCGACACCGTCGCCGTGGCGCCGGGCATCACCGATCTGCTCAGCGGCGCCTTGAGCGAGATGACGCAGCCCTGCACGGTGCGCGTCACCGAATGGCGGCGGCGCGGCGAGCTGCTGAAGGAGGTCGAGCTCGGCCGCTCGCGTTATGCCGACCGCTCGAGCTTCGCGGTGCCCGGCCAGGCCACGCAGCCCGACGTGTTCATCGACGGCACGCTGAACGAGCGCAACGGCAGCGTGGCCTGGACCGTCAAGGCCGTCGACGCGGTGACCGGCTCGACGCTCGCCGAGGAGCGCGGCAGCGTGCCCGCCGGCCAGTTGCTCGACAGCCCCGACACGATGGCGCGCCGCCTGGGCGAGAAGCTGTGCAAGCGCCGCGCGGGCTGGCGCATCAGCGGGCAGATCGACGAGGCCAGCGTCACCGGCGTCGTCTGCGGCCGGCTCGACCGGCCGTTCACCGCGAGCTCGCCCGAAGTGGCCGGGCAGTGGCAGTTCACGCCGGCCGGGGCCGCGGGCGGCAAGTTCAGCTACAGCGCGGCGGATGTCGGCGGCGTCAGGGGCTCGGGCGCGGGCAGCTACCGCGTGCTCGCGGGCGGCGCCGCCGACGCGCCGGTGACGCTCAAGCTGTCCGGCACCGGCTCGATCCACTCGCCGCTGGGCACGTTCTCGGCCGAGATCACCGAGGCCTTGACGCTGACGCCGATCCCGAGCTGCGAGCGCGTCGGCGACCGCTGAATCCCTTCACCAAGGAGATGCCATGAGACTGCTTGCCCTGGCCGCGATGCTGGCCGCCTCGACCGGTGCACTCGCCCAGGTCGCGTTCGCGCCGGCCGGTGCGCGGGCCGTGCTGACGGTCGAGTACGCGTACAAGTCCGAGGGCCGCGTGGCCGACAAGTACGACTCGCGCGAATGGCGCGTGCTGCGCAGCGCCTCGCTGACGAGCGAGCTGGCGGCGGCCAAGCCGACCGAGCTGTCGTCGGTGAATGCGCCGGACGCGGCCCAGGCGGCCAAGACCCAGCGCGCCGTCGCCCAGGGCGAGGCGATCGCCGCGCACCTGGGCACCTCGGCCGCGGGGCTGCAGGCCGCGGCGGAGAAGTGCGGCGACGACGAGGCCTGCCTGCAGAAATTCGCGATGCAGCTGGCCGCCACCGGCGCTGCGCGCCCGAAGGAGCAGACCCAGCGCCTGGCGCGCGAGACCGGCGAGGCACTCAAGCCCGGCGCGCTGCGCTACCAGCTGTGGAAGGCGACGCTGCAGAAGGGCAGCTACTCGGTCAGCGAGGACGTGCGCATCGTGCATGCCGATCCGATCTGCATGTCGCTGCCCGGCGCGCGTTGCCACCGCAGCGAGGAGCGTCGCGGCAGCGGCGCGCTCGTGCCGGCCGGCTCGCGCCCGATCGATCTCGCCGGCTTCGCCCACGCCGAGCTGGATGCGCAGAAGAACACGCTGAGCCTGCGCCTGCCGATCCCGCTGGGCGTGCTGCCCTACACCGAGACCATCGTCACCGACGAGCCCAAGGGCACGCACGACCACGAGCCGCCGCGCGGCCCGGTGCGCCGCGAGCTGGACTTCCGCGCGCTGCGCGACATCGCGCCGTTCACCGTGCCGCTGCAGGGCGGCTGGAAGAGCCAGTCGGGCGAGTTCAGCGTGAAGCTCAAGGGCGAGCGCGACGAGGGCGGCACGCTGGCTGTGCGCTGGCGCTTCGCGGCGCCCTAACGGGCGCATAACGCCCCGGCTCCTACAACCGCGGGCATCGAACACATGCGGGAGAACTACGAGATGGATGCGAGGAACCGGGCTTCACGGCCGTGGGGCGGCGCGCTGGCGTCGCTGCTCTTGTCGGTGGCGCTGGCCGCCTGCGGCGGCGGCGGCGATGGCAACAGCGGTGTCGCGCCGGCCGGCCCCGGCGCGGCCAGCGGCTCCGCCACTCTCGGCGCGGCCGGCGGCAGCGTCGTCGAGGCCAGCGGAGCGCGGGTGGAGGTGCCGGCCAGTGCGCTGGCGGTCGACACCACCATCCGCATCGCGCAGGACGGCAGTGGCGCGCCGGCGCTGCCCGAGGGCGTGACCGCGGTGTCGCCCGTGTACGCATTGACCCCGCATGGTTCGAACTTCGCGGTACCGGTCAAGGTCAGCCTGCCTTTGCCCAACCGAACCCTGGCCGAGGGGGAGCAATGGGTGCTCTACAAGGCCAGCCCTGGCGGCACCTGGTCGGTGCTGGGCGACGCCGTGGTGGCCGACGGGAACATCTCGGCCGCGGTGTCGTCGTTCTCGTACTTCGCCGTCGGCATCATCAGCATCAGGCAATCCACCGCAACGCCTTTCTCGCCGACGTTCCAGTTCGAGTGCCCGAACCAGGTCAACACGGTGTGCCAGCCGGGCGGCTTCGGCCCGGGCACGGGGGCCGTGTATGGCGCGGTGCACGTGCGCGTGGCCATGAGCTCCAACGGCGGGGCCCTGCCCGCGGCCTGCAACCCGCAGGCCGCGCGTCTCGAATACGTCTTTCGCCTGCGCACCTACACGCCGGCGGTGGGCAGCAGCCCCGCGAGATGGATCGACGGCGCGGTGGTGACGGGCCAGGCCCCGGTGGCCAGCAACACCACCGACCTCCGCCTGGTGCCCGACCTCCGCAACTCGCCCTTCCCGGGCCAGACGTCCTGGTACGGCGACGTGCGCCTGGCCTGCGACGCCGGCAACGGCCGCCCGGCCTATAGCGCCTCGCTGTGGGATCGCAACCGCATGGGCGACCTGCAGTTCGACTACGCACAAGGCGCCAGCACCAGCGTGCTCAACACCCGCGTGGAACTGCTGCGCGCCGCGCCCGCCGTGCGCGACGGCTTCGCGCGCGTGGAGGCCATCGCTTCGGGCGGCTACAGCCTGTCGGTCCAGGGTTATGGCGACTCGGCGACCGACACCTCGCTGCGCTACATCTGGCCCCAGGCCAACCGCCCGGAAGCCTCGGCCTGGGTGGACTGGGAGCGCAGCGACGACGATGGCGCCACGTGGACGACCATCGGCCACGCCGACCAGGCCGATGCCGAGCGTGACCCCTCGGGTGGCGGCAGCGCCATCTCGGGCTGGTGGTGGCGCGTGGCCCTGACCTATCGCGCCAACCTGCCGGGAACGTCGGAAGTCATCAAGCTGCGCGCCGTCGGCTGCGCCAAGGGCCGGGCGTTGGCGCAGAACGTGGTGGACCGGGCCGTCGGGCCCCAAGCCACCACCGAGGTCACCAACTGCCAGCGCAGCGCGGTGATTACCGTACGGCCCACGCTGGCCCAGGGCGACCCGCCGCGCTGGGTGCAGACGCCGCGTGCCGTGCTGGTGCGCACCGGGCAGACGGCCAGCTTCAATGCCGTGGCCGAGGGCACGCCCGCACCCACGCTGCAGTGGCAGACGCGCGCTGCGAACAGCAGCGGCGACTGGACCGACATCGCCGGCGCCACGGGCGCCAGCCACAGCACCGCCGTGCTCGGCCCGGCCGACAACGGCCGGCAGTTCCGCGTGACGGCCGCCAACGCGGCCGGCAACATCGAGAGCCCGCCGGTCACCGTGTCGGTGAGCGACGCGGATGTCGCGCCCACCGTCACCACGCAGCCCGCCTCGATCGCGGTGCCCGCCGGCGGCGACGCGGTGTTTGCCATCGCCGCTCGCGGCACGGAGGCGTTGAGCTACCAGTGGCGCTTCAACGGCAACGCCATCACCGGTGCCAACGCGCCGGTGCTCAAGCTCGCTGCGGTCACGGGCGCGCAGGCCGGCCGCTACAGCGTGCTGGTCAATAACGGCGCGGGCAGCGCCACCAGCAGCGAGGCCACGCTGGACGTCACCGCCGGTACGCCGGCCGCCGTGGCGCCCACCGTCGTCACCGCACCCGCCGCGGTGACGGTGAATGTGGGCAACACCGCCACCTTCGCCGTGGGCGTGGGCGGCACGGCACCTTACGCCTACCAGTGGCTCAAGGACGGCCAGCCGATCGAGGGCGCCACCGCGGCCTTCTACAGCCTGGCTGCGGCCACCGCCGGCAACGCGGGCAGCTACTCGGTGCGCGTCACCAACGCCGCCGGCAGCGTCACCAGTGCCGCGGCCACGCTCAGCGTCGTCGACAGCCCGGCGCCGGTGGCGGCGGCCATCACCACCCAGCCCTCGCCGCAGGTGCAACTGCCCGGCGGCAGCGCCACCTTCGCGGTGGCCGCCAGCGGCACGGGGCCGCTGGCCTACCAGTGGCTGAAGAACGGCACGCCGATCGCGGGAGCGACCGGCGCAGTGCTGGTGCTCACGGGCGTGACGGGTGGTGATGCCGCCAGCTATGCGGTCACCGTGACGAACGGCCTGGGCAGCGTTGCCAGCAACGGTGCCACGCTCACTGTCATCGGCGCGCCGGCCATCACATCGCAGCCTGCGGCGCGCAGTGTCACGGCCGGTGCCACGGCGACGTTCAGCGTCACCGCCACCGGCAGCGGCCTGGGGTACCAGTGGACGCGCGACGGCGTGGCCATCGCCGGCGCCACGGCAGCCAGCTACACCACGCCGCTGCTCGACGTGGCCGACAGCGGCTCGAGCTACGCCGTCATCGTCTACAACGGCGCCGGCGTGGCCGTCAGCACACCCGCGCTGCTGACGGTCTCGGCCGCGCCCGCGGTCTCGCCGGCCCTGGCGCGCGGCAAGATCGCCGCGGCCTACCTGCACACCTGCGCCATCACCGCCGCCAACGCGGTGGCCTGCTGGGGCCACAACACCTCGGGGCAGATCGGCACAGGCAACGTGGCCGCGCGCTCCACGCCCTACGTGTGGTCGCTGCCGGAAGCCGCGGTGTCGGTGTCCGCCGGTGCCAACGGCAGCTGTGCCGTCACCGTCAGCGGCAACGTCTGGTGCAGCGGCTCGCCGCTGAACACCCTCGTGCCCACGCAGCTCAGTGGCTTCAGCGGCGTGCGCCAGGTGGCCGTGGGCCAGATGCACACCTGCGTGCTGGCCAGCGACGCTGCCGTCTGGTGCTGGGGTGCCAACGGGGCGGGCATGCTGGGCAACGGCGGCACCTCGCCCAGCGCCACGCCGGTGCGGGTGCAGGCGGCCGACGGCACCGCTCTGGCGGGCGTGCAGGCCATCCAGGCCGGCCTGACCCACACCTGCGCCACGGACGACAACTACGACGTGCACTGCTGGGGCAACAACAGCTCGGCGCAAGCGGGAGCGACCGCGGGCACCGACGCGCTGCGCGCCACGCTCGTCACCGGTGCCAAGTACACCGACCACCTGGCCCTTGGCGGGCGCTTCAGCTGCGCCTACATCGGCGAGGGCGGCGTGGTCAGCTGCTGGGGCTTGGCGCTGGACGGCAGCAACACCATGAGCCCGACGGCCAGCGCCGTGTTCAGCAGCAGCCCCGCCGCCGTGGGCGCGGGCGAGGCCATGGCCTGCGCCATCACCGACGGCGGCGCCGTCTACTGCTGGGGCACCGGGATGATGGGCAACGGCAACGTCAACGAGAACCAGTGGTCGCCCACCGCGGTGAGCGGGCTCACCGGCGCGCTCGCGATGGCCGGCGGCCAGGGCCACAGCTGTGTGCTGCGCACCGGCGGCTCGTTGCTGTGCTGGGGCAGCAACTCCGACTACCAGCTGGGCACCGGCGACAGCGTCGCGCGCAACACCCCCAACGCGGTGAGCATCGCCGGCGGCTTCTGGCAGCCGTAAGGCCCGCCCTGCGTTCACACCAGACTGCGGAGATCCCATGCATCCATTCCTTCAGACCTCATCGTCATGCCGCTCGGCGCTGGCAGCAATCCTGCTGCCGCTCGGCGCTGGCAGCAATCCTGCTGCCGCTCGTGCTCACCGCCTGCGGCGGCGGCGATGGCGGCAACAGCGGCGTCGCGCCGCAGATCACCACGCAGCCGCTCGCGCTCACCGGGCTGGTCGGCGAATCCGTGCAGTTCAGCGTGGCCGCCAGCGGCACGCCGGCCCCGGCCATCGCCTGGCTGCTGGACGGCACGACGCTGGCCGACGGCGCGCTCGCGGCCGGCCGCTGTGCCGGTGCCACGGTCTCGGGCGCGGCCACCGCCACCGTCACGCTGGCCGCCTTGCCGCAGGCCTGCGACGGCGCCACGCTGCGCGCGCGGGCCAGCAACGGCAGCACGCCCGACGCGCTCAGCAACGAGGTGACGCTCACGGTGCACTCACGGCCCCAGGTGCTGACGGCGC
Source organism: Piscinibacter sp. (assembly GCA_017983795.1). GTDB lineage: Bacteria > Pseudomonadota > Gammaproteobacteria > Burkholderiales > Burkholderiaceae_C > Piscinibacter. Next base: position 48,424 of record JAGOAS010000011.1, on the reverse strand, counting down.
CGGCCGACCTGCGCGTCGCTGCGCCGGCCGCGGCCAGCTTCAGCGTGCAGGCCGGCGGCCGCCCGGCACCGACGATCCAGTGGCAGGTGAGCACCGACGCCGGCGAGCACTGGAGCGACGTTCCCGGCGCCACCGCCGCGCAGTACACGATCGAGGCCACCTCGGCCGCCGACAACGGCAAGCGCGTGCGCGCGATGCTCTCCAACGTGCACGGCAGCACCGCCAGCAACGCCGCGCAGCTGACGGTCGACGCGATCACGCCCGCCACGCTCACGCTCGTGGCCGGCAACCTGGGCGGCCCGGGCAGCGTCGACGGCAGCGGGGCGGCCGCGCGCTTCTACGAGCCGGCCGCCGTGGCCCGCGACGCGGCCGGCATCGTCTACGTGGCCGACACGCGCAATCACACCATCCGCAGGATCACGCCCGCCGGCGCGGTCGACACGCTGGCCGGCGCCGCGGGCGACCGCGGCAGCAGCGACGGCATCGGCGCCGCCGCGCGCTTCGACAACCCGATGGCGCTGGCCGTGGACGCGGCCGGCAACATCGTCGTCGCCGACACCGGCAACCGCACGATCCGCCGCATCACGCCCGACGGAACGGTGAGCACCGTGGCCGGCGCGGCCGGGCAGTCCGGCAGCGCCGATGGCGCGGCGGCGCAGGCGCGCTTCGCCAGCCCCGTGGCGCTGGCCTTCGACGCCGCGGGCCGCCTGGTGGTGGCCGATGCCGACAACTGCACGCTGCGCCTCGTGGGCGCCGACGGCGCGGTGAGCACGCTGTCGGGTGCGGCCGGCGACTGCGGCAGCGCAGACGGGCCCGCCGCCGGCGCGCGGCTGAGCTTCCCCGGCGCGCTGGCGCTGGCCAGCGACGGCGTGCTCTACGTGGCCGATCGCGGCAACGCCACGCTGCGCCGCGTGGCCGCCGACGGCGCGCTGGCCACGCTGGCCGGCGTGGCCGGCGAGCCGGGCACGACCGACGGCAACGGCAGCGCCGCGCGCCTGGGCGACGTGGCCGGCCTGGCCGCGGGTGCGGGCGGCAGCCTGTGGCTGAGCGAGGCACAGAACGGCACGCTGCGCCGCTGCACGGCCGCGGGCGACGTGAGCACCGTCGTCGACTATCCGGCGCTGGGCAGCGGCGATGCGCCGCGCTTCAACCGCCCGGGCGGGCTGGCGGCCGACGGCAGCGGCGGCGTGCTGCTGGCCGACAGCGGCAACCACGTGCTGCGCACCGTCACGCCGGGCGGCGTGGTGGGCACGCTGGCCGGTGCCGCGGCGCTCAGCGGCAGCAGCGACGGCGCAGGCGCCGCGGCGCGCTTCTACGCCCCGCGCGGCCTGGCGCTCGACGCCGCGGGCAGGCTGCTGGTGGCCGACACGCAGAACCACACCGTGCGCCGCATCGCGGCCGACGGCAGCGTGAGCACCGTCGCCGGCAGCGCCGGCAGCCCCGGCACGGCGCAGCTCAATGCGCCCGCCGCGGTGGCGGCGGACGCGGCCGGCAACGTCTACGTGGCCGACGTCGGCAACCACGTGATCCGCAAGATCAGCGCGGCCGGCGCGATGAGCGTGCTGGCCGGCAAGCCCGGCGTCTCCGGCAGCGCCGACGGCCCCGCCGACGCGGCGCGCTTCTTCGTGCCCTACGGCGTGGCCGTGGACGGCGCCGGCAACGTCTACGTGGCCGACACCGGCAACCAGCTGGTGCGCCGCATCGCGCCCGACGGCACGGTGAGCACGCTGGCCGGCTCGGCGCGCGCGGCCGGCAGCGCCGACGGCGCCGGCTCGGCGGCGCGCTTCAACGGCCCGTTCGCGCTGGCCTTCGACGGCAGCCGCCTGTGGGTGGCCGACCGCAACGGCCGCACGCTGCGCCAGGTGACGCTCGACGGCAGCGTGAGCACGCTGGCCGGCCGCGCCGGCGAGGCGGGCAGCAGCGACGGCCCCGGCACGCTGGCGCGCTTCGCCGCGCCCGAGGGGCTGGCCTTCGACGCCGCCGGCAACGCCTACGTGGCCGACAGCGGCAACGGCACCGTGCGCCGCGTCACCCCCGGCGGCGTGGTGAGCACGGTGGTCGGCACGCCGGGCCGCAGCGGCGTGCGCCTGGGCGCCGACGGCCGCCTGGCCGAGCCGATGGGCGTGGCCGTGCTGGGCCCGGGGCGGCTGGCCATCGCCACCGCCAACGGCATCGTGCGCGCCGAGTTGCCTTGAGCGACACGGCCGGCTGGCAGCGGGCCGATACCATCGCCCGACCATGCACACCCTGCAGCTCGAACTCCGCGCCGCGCCGGCCTGCACGCTCGGCGACGGCCGCCGCATCGCGCTGGCCGCGCGCGACGGCGCGCTGCTGGCCTGGCTGGCCATCGAAGGCGCGACGCCGCGCATGCGCCTCGCGCAGCTGCTGTGGCCCGACAGCGCCCCCGAGGCGGCGCGCAACGCACTGCGCCAGCGGCTGTTCCAGCTGAAGAGGCAGGCCGGCGTCGATCTGGTGGCGGGCCAGGCCACGCTCAGCTTGGCCGAGGCGGTGTCGCACGACCTCGAGGACTCCGACGACGTGCTCGCCGGCGTGGAGCTGGCGCTCGGCGCTGAGCTGGAAGCGTGGCTGGCGCGCCAGCGCCGCCGCCGGCGCGAACGGGTGCGCGATTCACTCGCCGAACTGTCGGCGATGGCCGAGCAGGCGCAGGACTGGGCCGATGCGCTCGCGCACGCCCGCGAGTTGCTGGCGCTGGATCCGGCCTCCGAGGATGCCCACCGGCGCGTCGTGCGCCTGCACTACCTCGCCGGCGACCGCGCGGCCGCGCTGCTCGCCTTCGACGCCTGCGAGCGCATGCTCAAGCACGAGGTGGGCGCCACGCCCTCGCCCGAGACCCTGGCGCTGCTGCGCACCATCGAGAGCTCGGCCGCGCCGCCGGCGCCGGCGGCCGTGCCCGCGGCGGTGATGCGCCCGCCGCGCCTGATCGGCCGCGATGCCGAGCGGGCCGTGCTGGCGCAGGCCTGCCACGAGCCGCTCGTCGTGCTGCTGCGGGGCGAGGCGGGCATGGGCAAGTCGCGCCTGCTGGCCGAGCTGGGCGCAGGCGTCGTGGCGGTCGGGGCGCGGCCGGGCGATGCGTTCGTGCCCTATGCCCTGGCCGGCCGCTGGCTGCGCGCGCTGATCGCCGGGCATGCGCTCCAGCCCGATGCGGCGCAGCGCGAGGAACTCTCGCGCCTGCTGCCCGAGCTGGGTGCGGCCGTTCCCTCGCAGCGCGAGCAGCTGGTGGCTGTCGTCGAGGCGCTGTTCGCGCAGGCGCTGCAGCGCGGCCTGCGCTGCACGGTGGTCGACGACCTGCAGTTCGCGGATGCGGCCAGCGTCGCACTGCTGCAGGCGCTGGCCGGCCGCGGCGACTGCGGCTGGATCGTGGCGATGCGCCCGGCCGAGCTGGGCGAAGCGGCGCACGCCTTCGTCGACACCATGGAGCGGCTGGCGAGCACCCGCTCGGTCACGCTGCCGGCGCTGGACGCGGCGGCCATCGCCGAGCTGCTGCAGTCGCTGGGGCTCGAGGGCCTGGGCGGCGCGGCGCAGGCCGAATCGCTGCGCTCGCGCACCGCGGGCAATCCGCTGTTCGTGCTCGAGACGATCAAGGCCGCCTGGGCCCGGCCGGGCCGCGCCCTGGCGCTGCGCGGGCCGGCGCCGGCAGCGATCGACTGGCCGGTGGCCGCCAGCGTGCTGCGCCTGATCCAGCAGCGGCTGGCGCGGCTCAGCGCGCCGGCCTTGCGCCTGGCGCGCTGCGCCGCGGTGGCCGGGCAGGACCTGAACTCCGCGCTGGCGGCCTCGGTGCTGGGCCAACGCCTGATCGATCTCACCGACGCGTGGAGCGAGCTCGAGGCCGCGCAGGTGCTGCGCGACGGCGGCTTCGCGCACGACCTCATCGCCGAAGCCGCGCTGGCCTCGGTGCCGCAGGCGGTGGCGCGCCCGCTGCACGCCGAAGTGGCGGCCTGGCTCGAGGCGCACGACGGCGCGCCGGCGCGCGTGGCCGAACACTGGCTGGCCGCCGGCGAGACGCTGCGCGCCGCGCCGCAGCTGATGGCCGCGGCGGAGCATGCGCGTGGGCTGTGGCAGCACGAAGCGGCGGGCCACCGGTACGCGCAGGCCGGCGACATCCTGCAGGCCGCCGGACGCCGCCGCGAGGCCTTCGACGCCTACTTCCGCGCCGCCGAGGCGATGAGCGAATACCGCATCGACGAACAGGTCGAGCATTGGGCCGCGCAACTGGACGCGCTGGCCGAAGACGACGCCCAGCGCGCCGCGACGGCCTGCCTGCACGTGGCGCTGCTGGTGGAGAAGCGCCGCTTCGCCGACGCGCGCCGTGTGGCCGCGCGGGCCCTGGCACTGGCGCGCGACGCGGGCGCCGCGGACATCGAGGTCGAGCTGCTGTGGGACCTGACCGCGCTCGACTGGGAGCGCCGCGAACTGGCCGGCGCCGCACGCCACGGCGAGGCCGCGCTGCGGCGTCTGGCCGACGTCGTGCCCGGCACGGCGCGGCTCGATCTGCGCGACACGCACTTCAAGCTGCTGCACGCGCTGGGCGCGATCCTCAGCTCGCTCGGCCGCTACGCCGAGGGCGACCGGCGCCTCGAGGAGGCCATCGTGGTGGCCAGCCAGCGGCGCGGCACGCCCTGGGCGCTCGGCATCGCCGCCTCGCTGGCCTGCAACGCCATCGAGCAGGGTGATGGCGCGCGGGCGCAGCGCTGGGTGGCACGGGCGCTGGCCGACGACGACCGCGACGACATCTATGCCAACACGCGCTCCAACACGCTGGTCAGCTGCGCGGCCATCCACGCCTGCTGCGGCGACCTGGGGGCGGCGCTGGCCGACGTGGAACGCGCCGTGGCCTTGTGCGCGCGCGGGCTGGTGCGCAGCGACGTGGCCGCGCTGGCGCGCCAGGCGGCGCTGCACTTCGAACTCGGCCGCCGCGACCTGGCGCTCAAGGCCTGGCAGATGCTGGCCGCGCGCGGCGACCTGCACGGCCCGGAGCGGCCGCGCGTGCGCGCCGCGCTGCTCGGTGCCGGCGAGCCGCTGCCGGCGCAGGCGGTGCTCGACGAGATCGTCGCGATCGACGACATGCCGCTGCGCGCCGCGCTGCTGTGCGTCGCGCAGCCCGGCTGTGCGCCGGCGGCCATCCTGCCGCTGCTGGCGATGACGGCTGCCAGCGCCCGCGAGCAGGGCGCGCACGGCCTGTGGCTGTCGGTGCAGGGCCGCCGCGTGGCCGCCCTGCGCGAGGCCGGGCGCGCCGACGAGGCGCGCGAGATCGCGCTGGCCGCGTGGCAGTGCGTCGAAGACGGCGTGACCGGCACCGAGTGGTTCGCCCGCATCGGCGCACAGCTGTGCGCCGCGCTGTGGACCAGCGACGGCGAGCTGGCCGGGCGCATCGCGCTGCGCAGCTCGGCCTGGATGCAGCAGGCGGCCTCGACGCTGCCGACTGCCTGGCGCGAGAACTTCCTGCTGCGCGCGCCGCTGCTGCAGCCGCTTACAGCCCGGCCGCTGCGCGCAGTGCCTGGACCTTGTCGGTCTTCTCCCACGTGAACTCCGGCTCCTCGCGGCCGAAGTGGCCGTAGGCGGCGGTCTTCTCGTAGATCGGGCGCAGCAGGTCGAGCATCTGGATGATGCCCTTCGGACGCAGGTCGAACACCTCGGCCACGATGGCGCTCAGCTTCTCGTCGCTGATCTTGCCCGTGCCCTCGGTGTAGACCGTGATGTTCATCGGCTTGGCCACGCCGATGGCATAGGCCACCTGCACCTGGCACTGGCGCGCCAGGCCGGCGGCCACCACGTTCTTGGCCACGTAGCGCGCCGCGTAGGCGGCCGAGCGGTCGACCTTGCTCGGATCCTTGCCCGAGAACGCGCCGCCGCCGTGCGGGCAGGCGCCGCCGTAGGTGTCGACGATGATCTTGCGGCCGGTCAGGCCGCAGTCGCCCTGCGGGCCGCCGATGACGAAGCGGCCGGTCGGGTTGATCAGGTACTTGGTGTCCTTGGTCAGCCACTCCTTGGGCAGCACCGGCTTGATGATCTCCTCGCGGATGGCCTCGTAGAAGCTCGCCTTCAGCTTGGTCGGCGTCTCGCTCTGGTCGGGGCTGTGCTGGGTGGAGAGCACCACGGTGTCGATGCTGTGCGGCTTGCCGTCGACGTAGCGCATCGTCACCTGGCTCTTCGCGTCGGGGCGCAGGAAGGGCAGGCGGCCGTCCTTGCGCAGCTGCGCCTGGCGCTCGACGAGGCGGTGCGCGTAGTGGATCGGCGCGGGCATCAGCTCGGGCGTCTCGTCGCAGGCGTAGCCGAACATCAGGCCCTGGTCACCGGCGCCGGTGTTGAGGTGGTCGTCGCTGGCGTGGTCGACGCCCTGGGCGATGTCGTTGCTCTGCTTGTCGTAGGCGACCAGCACCGCGCAGCCCTTGTAGTCGATGCCGTACTCGGTGTTGTCGTAGCCGATGCGCTTGATGGTGTCGCGCGCGACCTGGATGTAGTCGACGTGCGCGTTGGTGGTGATCTCGCCGGCCAGCACCACGAGGCCGGTGTTGGTCAGCGTCTCGGCAGCGACCCGGCTCTTCGGGTCCTGCTTGAAGATGGCGTCGAGAATGGCGTCCGAGATCTGGTCGGCGACCTTGTCGGGGTGGCCCTCGGAGACGGATTCGGACGTGAAAAGGAAGTCGTTCGACACTCTTAAACTCCAGTCAGGTTGCAAACGCGTTGCCGGCCTTGCAGTTCTGGAGGAGCGGCGAACGCTTTAGCGGGATTTGTGAGTCGCCCCGCAAGTAGTTCAGTAACTCGGCGACGGCGCGATTATAGAAAAAATGATCCGACTGTTCCGCTGGCTCTCGGGCCGATCGCTGGCTTTTCTGCACACCCTGGGCAGCCTGGTGGGCTGGCTGGGCTACTGGCTGTCGCCTACGTACCGGCATCGCTTCGACGACCACGTGCGCAGTGCGGGCATAGCCCCGGCCGCCGCGCGCGCGGCCATCGCCGAAGCCGGCCGCATGGTGATGGAGCTGCCCTTCCTGTGGCTGCGTCCGGCCTCCACGCCGCTCGCCTCGTTCACGCGCATCGAGGGTGCCGAGCTGGTAGCCGCTGCGCACGCCGGCGGGCGTGGCCTGCTGCTGCTGACGCCGCACCTGGGCTGCTTCGAGATCTGCGCGCAGGCCTATGCGGAGCGCTTCGCCGCGCAGTACGGGCCGATCACCGTGCTCTACCGCCCGGCCAAGCAGCCCTGGCTGCGCGAGGTGATGGAAGCCTCGCGGGGGCGCGAGGGCCTGGCGACCGCGCCGGCCTCGCTGGCCGGCGTGCGGCAGATGATCCGCGCGCTGCGCCGCGGCGAGACGGTGGGCCTGCTGCCCGACCAGGTGCCGCCCGAAGGACAGGGCGAGTGGGCGCCGTTCTTCGGCCAGCGCGCCTACACCATGACGCTGGCGGCGCGCCTCGCGCAGCAGACCGGTGCGGTGGTGCTGCTGATCTGGGGCGAGCGGCTGCCGCGCGGGCAGGGCTACGTGGTGCGCTTCCAGCCGCTGCCCGAGGCGCTGCCGGGCGATGCGGCGGCGCAGGCAGAGTCCGCGGCGGTCGTGAACCGTGCCATGGAACACCTGATCCGCCAGTGCCCGCAGCAGTACCTGTGGGGCTACCACCGCTACAAGGCGCCGCGCGCCTCCTCTTCCGAGTGATGATGCAGGCCTTCGCGACACGCATGCTGCTGGCCGCGCTGTGGCTGATCCACTGGCTGCCGCTCGCGGCGCAGGCGCGCATCGGCCAGGGCCTGGGTGCGCTGCTGTATCGCCTCGCCGGCTCGCGGCGGCGCATCGCCTTGCGCAACCTGGAGCTGTGCTTTCCGCACAAGGGCGCGGCCGAGCGCGAGGCGCTGGCGCGCGAGCATTTCGGCTGGCTGGGCCGCAGCATCGTCGAGCGCGGCCTGCTGTGGTGGGCGCCGCGCGAGCGGCTGATGGAGCTGATCCACGTCGAGGGCGAGGTCGATCTGGCCGAGCGCAGCGAACGGCCGGTGATGTGGCTGGTGCCGCACTTCATGGCGCTGGACGTGGCGGGTGCCTCGGTGCTGCTGTTCCAGAAGCGCAAGGGCGCTTCGATCTACCAGCAGCAGAGCAACCCGGTGATGGACGCCATCATGCGCGAGGGCCGGCTGCGCCTGGGCAATGCGGTGATCTTTCCGCGCAGCGATTCGGCCAAGCCGCTGATCCGCGAGATCCGCCAGGGCACCGGTTTCTTCAACCTGCCCGACATGGATTTCGGCGAGCGCGACGCCGCCTTCGTGCCCTTCTTCGGCGTGCCCGCGGCCACGCTGCTGGCGCCCTCGCGCATGGCCAGGCTGCTGAACATGACGGTGCAGCCGGTGCTCGCCGAGATGCTGCCCGGCGGCCAAGGCTACCGCGTGCGCTTCTTGCCGCCCTGGAACGACTTCCCCAGCGACGATGCGCTCGCCGACACCGCGCGCATGAACCGCTGGATCGAGGAGCGCATCCGCGAGAACCCGGCGCAGTACCTGTGGGTGCACAAGCGCTTCAAGACGCGGCCGGCGGGCGAGGCTTCGCTGTACTGAACGGGCCCCGCCTCCACCGTTCGGGCTGAGCTTGTCGAAGCCCCTCGAGATGCAGCGCGGAGCCCTTCGACAGGCTCAGGGCGAACGGAGTCGTCGAAGCGATAATCCGCTGGCAATGAAGCTCCACTTCACCAAGATGCAAGGCGCGGGCAACGACTTCGTCGTGCTCGACGCCACGCGCGCGCCCATCGAGCTCACGCGCGAGCAGTGCCGCAAGCTCGGCGACCGCCGCTTCGGCGTCGGCGCCGACCAGATCCTGGTGGTCGAGAAGAGCGCCACGCCGGGCGTGGATTTTCGCTACCGCATCTTCAACGGCGGCAGCGGCGACGAGGTCGAGCAATGCGGCAACGGCGCGCGCTGCTTCGTGCGCTTCGTGCAGGACAAGGGACTGACGGCCAAGAGCACGGTGCGCGTGGAGACCATGAATACGCTGCTCGAACTGCGCGCGCAAGCCGACGGCCGCGTCACGGTCGACATGAACGCGCCGGTATTCGATCTGGCGCGCGTGCCCTTCGGCGCACGCGGGTTGACGCCGCGCCTTCAGAACGGCTTCGAGCTCTGGCCGCTCGATCTGGGCGACTACGCTGCCGAAGTGGCCGTGCTCTCGATGGGCAACCCGCATGCCGTGCAGTTCGTGCACGACGTCGATGCGGCGCTGGTGGCGGTGCAGGGCCCGGCGATCGAGACGCATGCGCGCTTTCCGCGCCACGTCAACGCCGGCTTCGCGCAGGTGCTCTCGCGCGCTCGCATCCGATTGCGCGTGCACGAGCGCGGCGCCGGCGAGACGCTCGCCTGCGGCACCGGCGCCTGCGCGGCGGTGGTGGCAGGCATCCGGCTCGGGCTGCTCGATGCCAAGGTCGACGTCGAGACGCGCGGCGGCGTGCTCACCATCGAGTGGGCCGGCGGCGATTCGCATGTATTCATGACGGGGCCGGCGGTCACCGTCTTCGAGGGAGAAATCGAACTGTGAGCATCCAGGGCATCACCGAAGCGGACATCGCCAACTTTCTCGCCCACAACCCGGGCTTCTTCGAGCGCAATGCCGAGCTGCTCGCCAGCATCCAGCTCACCAGCCCGCATGGCCAGCGCGCCGTCTCGCTGCAGGAGCGGCAGATGGAAATGCTGCGCGAGAAGATCAAGGGCCTGGAGGGCAAGATCATCGAGATGATCCGCCACGGCCAGGAGAATGTGGCCATCGCCGACCGGCTGCACCGCTGGACGCGTGCGCTGATGCTCACCGCCAGCGCGGCCGACCTGCCCGAGGTGCTGACGCGCGAGCTGATGCACCAGTTCATGATCCCGCAGTCGGGCATCCGCGTCTGGGGCGCGGCCGACGCCTTCGGATCGCTCGCCTTCGCCGCGCCGGTGAGCAAGGACGTGCAAAGCCTCGCCGCCAGCCTGACGCTGCCCTACTGCGGCGTGAACAGCGGCTTCGAGGCCGCGCAGTGGCTGGACGACCCGGCCGCGGCGATGTCGCTCGCGATGATTCCGCTGCGCCACGGCGCCGGCGTCGAAGCCTTCGGCATGCTGGTGCTGGCCTCGCCCGACCCGACGCGCTACACCGCCGAGATGGGCACCGAGTTCCTGCAGCGCATCGGCGAGCTGGCGAGCGCGTCGCTGTCGAGACTCTTGCCGGTGGGCTGATGGTTGTGCGGGCCGAGCGCCGGGCCGCTCCCAAGCCGGCCCGCATCCCCCCGGGGGATCGGCCGCGGTACTCCGCGGACGAGGGGCTGTCATCTCACGACGACATCTCCAGGCACCTCGTCCACCTCGAGGTGGAGCGGCGCCTCGCGCCGCGCACGCTGGCGATGTACGGCGAGGCCTTCGAGCGGCTGCGGGGCTTCGCGCACAGGCATCCGGTCGAGTTGCGCGAGGTGCAGGTGCACCACGTGCGCCGCTGGGCCGCGCAGCTGCATGCGCAGGGGCTCGCGCCGCGCAGCATCGCGCTGGTGCTCTCGGCCTGGCGCGGGCTGTATCGCTGGCTCGGGCGTGACGGGCTGGTCGCGCTCAACCCGGTGGAGGGCGTGCGTGCGCCCAAGGCCGCCAAGCCGCTGCCCAAGGCGCTGCCGGTCGACCAGGCGATGGCGCTGGCCGACCACCACCCCGATGCCGACGACGCGGGCGACCCGCGCCTCGCGGTGCGCGACCACTGCATCGTCGAGCTGCTCTACGGCTGCGGCCTGCGCGTCGGCGAGCTGATCGGGCTCGACATTGGCGCGGGCGCGGCAACCGCCGGCTGGATCGACGCGGCCGAGGGCAGCGCGCACGTGCTCGGCAAGGGCAGCAAGCGGCGCAGCGTGCCGGTGGGCGCCGCGGCGCTGAAGGCGCTGGCGCGCTGGCTCGAGGTACGCGCCGAACTCGCCGCGGCCGGCGAGAGTGCGCTCTTCGTCAGCCGGCGCGGCACGCGCCTCACGCCGAGCCAGCTGCGCTCGCGCCTGAAGCGCAGCGCCCTGCAGGCCGGGCTGCCGACGCACGTGCATCCGCACATGCTGCGCCACTCCTTCGCCTCGCACCTGCTGCAGTCCAGCGGCGACCTGCGCGCGGTGCAGGAGCTGCTCGGTCACGCCAACATCACCACCACGCAGGTCTACACGCGGCTGGATTTCGGGCATCTCTCCAAGGTCTACGACGCCGCGCATCCGCGCGCCAAGCGCAAGTGATCCGTTCATGAAAGTCATCACCCTCCGCGAAGGCAAGGAGCGCTCGCTGCTGCGCCGCCACCCCTGGGTGTTCCAGGGTTCGATCGCCAAGGGCGGCGCCGACGCCGGCGAAACCGTGCGCGTGCAGGACGCGGCGGGCCGCTTCCTCGCCTGGGCCGCGTTCAGCCCCAGCTCGATGATCCGCGTGCGCGTCTGGAGCTTCGACGAGGCCGAGCGCATCGACGAAGCCTTCTTCGAGCGCCGCATCGCCCGCGCGCTGGGCTTGCGCGCACGGCTGCCGATAGCGAGCGACGGTGTGCGCCTGATCCACGGCGAGGCCGACGGCCTGCCGGGGCTGATCGTCGATCGTTATGGCGATCTGCTCTCGGCGCAGTTCCTCTCCGCCGGCACCGAGCGCTGGAAGGGCGTCATCGTCGACCTGCTGCTCGCGGCCACCGACTGCACACGCCTCTACGAACGCAGCGACTCCGGCGTGCGCAAGCTCGAAGGCCTCGCGCCCGCCACCGGCTGGCTGCGCGGCGAGGGCGCCACCGAGGTGACGATCCGCGAGCACGGCTGGAAGCTCACGCTCGACGTGGCCGAGGGCCACAAGACCGGCTTCTATCTCGACCAGCGCGACAACCGCAAGCTGTTCGCCGACACCGTGAAGCACTTCGGCTTCCAGCGCGTGCTCAACTGCTATTGCTACACCGGCGGCTTCAGCGTCGCCGCACTGGCGGGCGGCGCGCAGCGCGTGGTCAGCGTTGATTCCTCGGCGCCGGCGCTGGCGCGCGCCACCGCGCACGCTGCCTTGAACGGCTTCGATGCATCACGCCACGAGGCGCGCGATGCCGACGTCAACCAGACCCTGCGCGATGCGCTCAAGAACGGCGAGGTGTTCGATGCCATCGTGCTCGACCCGCCCAAGTTCGCGCCCAGCGCCGCGCACGCCGAACGCGCCGCGCGCGCCTACAAGGACATCAACCGCCTCGCGCTCAGGCTGCTGGCGCCGGGCGGCGCGCTGTTCACCTTCTCCTGCTCGGGCGGCGTGGGCCCCGAGCTGTTCCACAAGATCGTCGCCGGCGCGGCCATGGATGCCGGCGTCGACGGCGCGATCTACGCGCGCGTGGCGGCCGCACCCGACCATCCGCAGACGCTGGTGTTCCCCGAGGGCGAGTACCTCAAGGGGCTGGTGATCCTGAAATCGTAGGCAGGGCCAGCGAAGGCTCGAACTTCGCGCGCGAGACGCTGAAGAAGGCCTTCACGTTGCGCACGTTGGCGTCCTGCGTGAACAGGCGCTGCACCAGCGCGTGGTAGCCGGCCATGTCGGCCAGCTGCAGGATGAGCAGGAAATCGGGCCCCGGCGAGACGCGGTAGCACTGGCGCACCGCCTCGTCGGCCACCGCCTTGGCCTCGAAGGCGGCGAGGTGCTCGGCGCCTTGCCGATCGAGCGTGACTTCGACGATCGCCGTCAGCCCCGCGCCCAGCCTGGCCGGCGAGAGCAGGGCCACCTGGCGCTCGATGACACCCGTATCCATCAGCCGTTTCACGCGCCGCAGACACGTGGCCGGCGAGGTGTGCACGGCGGCGGCCAGCGCCTGGTTGGTCAGCGAGGCGTCGCGCTGCAACTGCTCGAGGATGCGCAGATCGGTGGCATCCAGGGTGAGGGGTTCGGTGATTTCACTCACAAGCGTCGATTCGGTGAACTATTTCTTCACCCGATTCACGGGATGGCGAAATATTGCATCGATCGACGAAGATTGCAATCAATCTCCCCAAGGGGCTGCCTAGCATCCAGCCCCTGCCCCCAGTCAAGGAAGCTCTCACCATGTGCGGAATCGTCGGCGCCGTCTCCACCAAGAACATCGTCCCCGTGCTGCTCGAAGGCCTGCGCCGCCTCGAATACCGCGGCTACGACTCCTGCGGCGTGGCGGTGCACCAGGGCGGCCAGCTGAAGCGCGCGCGCAGCACCTCGCGCGTGGCCGAGCTGGAAGCCAACGTGAAGGCCGAGGAAGTGCAGGGCGGCACCGGCATCGCCCACACGCGCTGGGCCACGCACGGCGCGCCCGCGGTGCACAACGCGCACCCGCACTTCTCGCATGGCCCGCAGGCCAAGGCCGGCAGCGCGGGCCGTATCGCGCTGGTGCACAACGGCATCATCGAGAACCACGACGAGCTGCGTGCCGAGCTCAAGGCCAGGGGCTACGAGTTCAGCAGCCAGACCGACACCGAGGTCATCGCCCACCTCGTCGACCGCCTCTATGAAGGCGACCTGCTCGACGCCGTGCAGCGCGCCGTGGTGCAGCTGCGCGGCGCCTACGCCATCGCGGTGTTCTGCCGCGACGAGCCGCACCGCGTGGTCGGCGCGCGCGAGGGCTCGCCGCTGGTGCTGGGCATCGGCACCGGCGAGCGCGCCGGCGAGAACTTCCTCGCCAGCGACGCGATGGCGCTGGCCGGCGTGACCGACCAGATCGTCTACCTCGAAGAAGGCGACGTCGTCGACCTGCAGCTCGGCAAGACCTGGATCACGCACGTCGACGCGAGCGGCGCCTTCAAGCCGGTGACGCGCGAAGTGCGCACCGTGCAGGCGCACACCGGCGCGGCCGAGCTGGGCCCCTACCGGCACTACATGCAGAAGGAGATCTTCGAGCAGCCGCGCGCCATCGCCGACACGCTCGACGCGGTGGAGAGCATCACGCCCGAGCTGTTCGGCGACGGTGCGTACAAGGTCTTCAAGGAGATCGACCGCGTGCTCATCCTCGCCTGCGGCACCAGCTACTACAGCGGCTCCACCGCCAAGTACTGGCTGGAGAGCATCGCCAAGATTCCCACCAGCGTGGAGATCGCCAGCGAGTACCGCTACCGCGACAGCGTGCCCGACCCGCGCACGCTGGTGGTGACGATCTCGCAGAGCGGCGAGACCGCCGACACCCTGGCCGCGCTGAAGCACGCACGCAGCATGGGCATGAAGCACACCCTGACGGTGTGCAACGTGAGCACCAGCGCGATGGTGCGCGAGTGCCAGTTCGCCTACATCACGCGCGCCGGCGCCGAGATCGGCGTGGCCTCGACCAAGGCCTTCACCACGCAGCTGGTCGGCCTGTTCCTGCTCACGCTGGCGCTGGCGCAGGTGCGCGGCCACCTGACGGACGAACAGGAAGCGCAGCACCTCAAGGCGCTGCGCCACCTGCCGGTGGCCGTGCAGGCGGTGCTCGCGCTCGAGCCGCAGGTGGTGGCGTGGAGCGAGGCCTTCGCGCGCAAGGAGAACGCACTCTTCCTCGGCCGCGGGCTGCACTACCCGATCGCGCTGGAAGGCGCGCTCAAGCTCAAGGAGATCAGCTACATCCACGCCGAGGCCTACCCGGCCGGCGAACTCAAGCACGGCCCGCTCGCGCTGGTGACCAGCGCGATGCCGGTGGTGACGGTGGCGCCGAACGACGCGCTGGTCGACAAGCTCAAGAGCAACATGCAGGAAGTGCGTGCGCGCGGCGGCGAGCTGTTCGTCTTCGCCGACGCCGACACGCACATCGAGTCCGGCGAAGGCGTGCACGTGATCCGCATGCCCGAGCACTACGGCGTGCTCAGCCCCATCCTGCACGTGGTGCCGCTGCAGTTGCTGGCGTATCACACGGCCTGCGCGCGCGGAACGGATGTCGACAAGCCCAGAAACCTCGCCAAGAGCGTGACGGTCGAGTGACCGTCGCGCGCTGAGCCGGCTTCACTCCTTCGTCGCGGGCAAGTTGATTGCGGCCCGGAACTCGTCGTCTGCTTCGATGCACCTGAGATCGGCGTCTGCTGGGCCGCTCCAGCCCAAGCCCGACCGTTCGGGAAAACCGAAGCGTGCCTGCGGCCGGAGCTGCTTCACGCGGCCGCGCCGACGCAGCACATTGCCGCGGTCGATCACTACCGCACGCCGCCATGCGCAGTCATCCCCGCAACAGCCCCGAGGCCGCCACCCGCCTGGTGGCGCTGGCGATGATCGCCGACGGGCACCTGTCGGAAGGCGAGCAGACGCTCATCGACGCGGTGCGGCGCAGCTGGCCGCTCGTGCGGCAGCGCATCACGCCGCAGGCCCTCGACGCCTGATCCGCGCGCTGACGGACAGGACGCCCCACGATGCAGTTCTTCGAGCCCGTCATCCTGTTCTTCCTGCTCGGCGCGCTGGCCGGGTTCGTGCGCTCGGAACTGCGCATCCCCGGCGTGCTCTACGAGTCGCTGAGCATCTTCCTGCTGCTGGCCATCGGCCTGAAGGGCGGCGTCGAGCTGGCTCGCCATCCGCTCGCGGCGGTCGCGCTGCCGGCGCTGGTGGTGGTCGCGGCGGGCGCGCTGATCCCGCTCGTGGCCTACCCGCTGCTGCGGCGCATCGGCCGCCTGTCGCGCGCCGATGCCGGCTCGATCGCCGGCCACTACGGCTCGGTGAGCGTGGTCACCTTCGCGGTCGGCACCACCTACCTGGCGCGCCTGGGCCAGCCGGCCGAGGGCTACATGACGGTGCTGCTGGCGCTGCTCGAGTTCCCGGCGCTGGTGATCGGCGTACTGCTGGCACGGCGCGGCGAACCCGGCACGCCCTGGAGCAAGGTGCTGCACGAGGTCTTCGCCGGCAAGAGCATCGTGCTGCTGCTGGGCGGGCTGGCGATCGGCTGGTTCGCCGGCCCGGGCGGCATCGCGCCGCTGGACCGGCTGTTCTTCGACCTGTTCAAGGGCGTGCTCGCCTTCTTCCTGCTCGAGATGGGGCTGGTGGCGGCGAGCCGCTTCGGTGAGCTGCGCCGCACCGGGCCGTTCCTGATCGGCTTCGCGATTCTCATGCCGCTCTTCGGCGCCGCGCTCGGCGTGGCCACCGGCACGACGCTCGGCCTGTCGGTCGGCGGCGTGACGCTGTTGGCGACGCTGTACGCGAGCGCCTCCTACATCGCCGCGCCGGCGGCGATGCGGCTGGCCGTGCCGCAGGCCAATCCGGCGCTGTCGATCGGCGCGGCGCTGGGCGTCACCTTCCCGTTCAACCTGCTGGTCGGCATTCCGCTGTACCACCGGCTCGCGCAGCAGGCCCTTTCCTGAGCCCACCATGAACGACACCTCCGCGACAGGGCGCCGCCGGCTCCTGACGATCGTCTGCGAGGCGGCACTCGAAGACACGCTGCTGGCCGATCTGGAGGCGCTCGGCGCGCGCGGCTGAACGGTGCCGGTCGCCGCGGCCCTCGTCGCGGCGCTGAGCGAGCGCTACGACGACGACGATTCGATGATCCTGTTCGCGGCCGACGTCGAGGCTCTGCGGCCGGAGAAGCTCCGAGGCGACGCGGGGCCGCGCCGATCCCCGCCCGTCAATCGGGCGCCGGCGCGAGATCGCGCGCCGCGGCCAGGATGCGCAGCACCAGCGGGTGGTGCAGCCCGCGCCGCGAGCGGATCGCGTGGATCTCCTCGATCAGGCCGTCGCTGCGCCCCAGCAGGCGCAGGCCGCGCATCGCTGCCAGGTCCGTGGCGCCGAGCGCCGTCACCGGGAACACGCCCAGGCCTTGCGCGGCGAACAGGCTCAGCAGCGCGCTGTCCTCGAACTCGCCGACGATGCGCGGGCGGATGTCCTGGGATTCGAACCAGCGGTCGATGCGCCCGCGCATCGCCGCGTGCGTGGTCGGCAGCAGCAGCGGCAACGTGCCCAGGCTGGCGGGGAAGGCGTCGATCTGCGCCTTGTGCACCAGCGTCGACGGCCCGTACCAGTGCACGGGCGACACCATCAGGCGCTCGCTGCTCAGGCGCAGGTTCGAGTTCTGCGGCGCGGGCTGGCAGGCCAGCACGACGTCCAGGCGGTGCAGCGCCAACTCGGCCAGCAGGTCATCGACCTTGCCCTCGTGGCACAGCAGCTTCAGGGCCGGCGTGTCGAGCACCGGCTTGAGCAGCACGTGCGCCGCGAGCTTGGGCAGGCCGTCGGACATGCCGACCGCGAGCCGCGCCGTCTGGCCCGAAGCGGCGGCTGCGGCCTCCTCGCCGATGCGCTCGCCGAGCCGGAAGATCTCCTCGGCGCGCGCCAGCACGGCCTGGCCGGCGTCGGTGACCGCCACGCCGCGGCCGGCCGGCTTGAGCAGCTGGTGGCCGAGCTCCTGCTCGAGCGCCTTGACCTGCGCGCTGATGGTCTGGATCGCCATGTCCAGGCGTTCGGCCGCGCGCGCGAAGCCGCCTTCCTTGGCGACGACCCAGAAGTAGTACAGGTGGCGATAGTTCAGCATGTCGGTGGCCGCCCCGGTGGCATGTCGACTTCGGAAAGTCCGAAGTGGCGCTCACTGTAGCGCTGCTCGCAGCGCAGCGAGGAAACAGCGACGATCGCGCTTCCGACACCGCAAGCGAAGCGCGCACCTCATGCAATTCCTCGACATCCTCTGGCTGGGCATGCCGGTCTGGATCTGGCTCACCTTCCTCGGCGCCGTGCTGGCCATCCTCGCCTTCGACCTCGGCGTCATGCACCGCGACTCGCACGAGATCGGCGTCGGCGAGAGCCTGAAGATGTCGGCGCTGTACATCGGCGTGGGGCTGGCCTGGGCCGGCGCCGTGTGGTGGATCTATGCGCACTACGCCGATGCCGGCGCGCTCGACCCGCAGATCGCTGCCGCCGCGCCCGATGAACGCGCCTGGACGGCGGTCGAGCTCTACCTGACCGGCTACCTGGTCGAGAAGACGCTGGCGATGGACAACGTCTTCATCATCTCGATGATCTTCGGCTACTTCGCGGTGCCGCGCGAATACCAGCACCGCGTGCTGTTCTGGGGCATCCTCGGCGTGATCGTGCTGCGCGCGATCATGATCGGCCTGGGTGCCGCGCTGGTGATGGAATTCACCTGGGTGATGTACCTGTTCGGCGTCGTGCTGCTGGCCACCGGCATCAAGATGCTGGTGATGGTCGACCGCCAGCCCGACATCGCCGCCAACCCGGTGCTGCGCCTGCTGCGCCGCCACCTGCGGGTCACCGACGAACTGCACGGCCAGGCCTTCACGGTGCGCCGGGCCGATCCGCGCAGCGGCAAGGCCGTGCTGTTCGCCACGCCGCTGCTGCTGTGCCTGATCCTGGTCGAGATCGCCGACCTGGTCTTCGCGATCGACTCGGTGCCGGCGATCTTCGCGATCACGCCGGATCCGTTCATCGTCTACACCAGCAACATCTTCGCCATCCTCGGCCTGCGTGCGCTCTATTTCGCGCTCGCCGCGGTGGTGCACCGCTTCCACTACCTGAAGTACGCACTGGCCCTGGTGCTGATCTTCATCGGCGCGAAGATCTTCCTCGGCGACTGGCTCTTCGACGGCAAGGTGCCGGCGGCCATCAGCCTGGGCGTGACCGGCAGCCTGCTGGCCGGCGGCATCCTCTTCTCGCTGTGGAAGACGCGCGCGGCGGCGCGGCACTGAGCACCCGGGCATCGAGGCCGGGGTGGCCCGCATCGCATCGATGCACGCGTGTCACATAGACTCGCATGCATGTCACGCAAGCCGACCACACGCTCCGCCGCGAGCGCCGCCGCCTCGTTCCACGACCAGGTGCGGCGCCTGCGCCACGATGCCATCGTCGACGTGACGATCCAGCTGCTCGCCGAGAAGGGCTACGAGGCGATGCGCTTCGAGGACGTGGCGCAGCGCGCGGCCATCTCGCGCATGGGGCTGTACCGCTATTTCGCCTCGAAGGAGGAACTGGCGGCCGCCACGATGCGCTGGCTGCAGCAGCGCACGCTGGAGGAACTCGACCGCCTCGACGCCGACCCCGCGCTCGCGGCGCGCGACCGCCTCGAAGGCCTGCTGCGCTGGGCGGTCGACATGCAGATGAACGGCCGCATGCCGACGCTGCCCTCGCGCGACTCGGCCCTCACCGAGGTGCTGACCGCCGACGCGCAGTACATGGAACTGCTCGACCGCGTCGGCAGCCGCATCGTGGCCTGGATCGAAGCCGCGCAGCGCGATGGCGACATCGATCCGGCCTGGCCCTCCGACGTGCTGCTGATGACCGTGTTCGCGCGCGCCTGCGATCCGGTGCCGCTGGTGCTCAAGGGCTTCGGCCACGACGCCGCGGCGATCGCCGACTGGGCCGTCAAGCTGCTCTTCAACGGCCTGGCGCCACCCGCGCGGCGCCCGGCGCGCCGACCCGCGTCGCGCTGAGCTGCGCCCGCCCCGCCTGCGGCGGGCGCGCATCCACCCCCCCGCCGACCATCTCCGGCCGACAAGGACGCGCTTGCCAAGCGTTTTGACGATCATGTATATTTGCTTTACATGAATGTCACACGCATCAGCCCAGCCGGTTCCGATGCCGCCGCGCCGCCGCGCGTGGCCGTCGTCGGCGGCGGCATCACCGGCCTGGCGGCAGCGCATGCGCTGAGCCGCGCCGGGCTGGCGCCGGTGCTGTTCGAGGCGCAGGCGCGGCTCGGCGGGCATGCCCACACGATCGAGGTCGAACTGCCCGACGCCGCCGGCCGCCGCGTGCGCCACGGCGTCGACGTCGGCTTCCTGGTCTTCAACGAGCGCACCTACCCGGGCTTCATCGCGCTGCTGCACGAGCTCGGCGTGCAGAGCGCGCGCTCGGACATGTCGTTCTCGGTGCAGGCGCCCGACGGCCTGAACGGCCGCGGGCCGCGCCTGGAATGGAGCGGCACGGATGCGGACACGCTCTTCGCGCAGCGCCGCAACCTGCTGTCGCCGCCGTTCTGGCGCATGCTGGCGGACATCCGGCGCTTCAACCGGCTCGCCACCGCCCTGGCCCGGGCGGATGCACCGGAGCGCACCGGCCCCGGCGCTTCGCTCGCCGAGTTCCTCGCCGCGCA
This sequence comes from Piscinibacter sp., assembly GCA_017983795.1. GTDB lineage: Bacteria > Pseudomonadota > Gammaproteobacteria > Burkholderiales > Burkholderiaceae_C > Piscinibacter. The sequence goes on along the minus strand of JAGOAS010000011.1, from coordinate 28,445 downwards.
CCGCTTCTCGCGCGAATTCCAGGAGGGTTATCTGCTGCCGATGGTGGCCTGCATCTGGTCGTGCCCGCCGGCGCAGATGCTGCACTACCCGGCGCGCTCGCTGGCGCAGTTCTGCCACAACCACGGCCTGCTGCAGATCAGCGCCCGGCCGGCCTGGTTCACGGTGCGCGGCGGCTCGCGGCACTACGTGCAGGCGCTCGCGGCGCGGCTGCCCGACGTGCGCAGCGGCTGCGCCGTGCAGGCGGCCCGGCCGCTGGCCGGTGGCGGCTGGCGGCTCGAGACCAGCGCCGGAGCGGCGGAGTTCGACGCCCTCGTGCTGGCCTGCCATGCACCGCAGGCCGCGGCGCTGCTGGGCGCCGCCACGCCGGCGCGCGCACTGCTCGCGCAGCTGCGCACGCAGCCCAACCGCGCCGTGCTGCACACCGACGCCGCGCTGCTGCCGCGGCTGCGCAAGGCCTGGGCGGCATGGAACTTCGAACGCGCGCCGCGCGATGCGGACGGCGCCGGCGCGGTCTGCCTGCACTACTGGATCAACCGTCTCCAGCCGCTGCCTTTCGCGGCCGAGCTGATCGTCTCGCTCAACCCGGTGCGCGAGTCCGCGCGCGGCAGCGTGCTGTGGGAGGGTGAAGTGCATCACCCCGTCTTCGACGCGGCATCGTTCGACCTGCGCGCGCGGCTGCAGGCCCTGCAGGGGCACGACGGCCTGTGGCTGGCCGGCGCCTGGTGCGGCCACGGCTTCCACGAGGACGGCCTGCGTGCCGGCGAGGCGGCGGCTGCCGGCCTGCTGCGCGCCTGGCGCGTGGGCGCGCTGGCCCGGGCGACGGGCGCGCGCGCCGTCCGCGAGGTGCACGCATGAGCGCGCCGCGCGGCGCCGCTGCGCCCGGCGCGCTGCTCGCCTGGGGCCGGGTGCGCCACGAGCGCTTCGCGCCGCGCCACCACGCCTTCGCCTACCCGCTGCCCTTCCTGCTGCTGCCGATGCGCAGCCTGCGCGAGCGGCCCTGCGCGGCGCTGGCGCGCAACCGCCGCGCGCTGTTCGCGTTTCACGACCGCGACCACGGCGCCGGCGGCGCGGATGCGCTGGCCTGGCTCGACGCGCAACTCGCCGCGGCCGGCGTGCACGACGCCGACGGCGAGGTCTGGCTGCAGACGCTGCCGCGCATGTTCGGCTACGCCTTCAAGCCGGTGAGCTTCTGGTTCGCGCAGCGCGCCGACGGCTCGCTGGCGGCCATCGTCGCCGAGGTGCACAACACCTTCGGCGAGCGCCACAGCTACGTGCTGCAGGGCGAGGGCGTCGCCTTCGGGCGCACGCTGGCGGCGCCCAAGCGCCTGCACGTCTCGCCCTTCTTCGACATGCAGGGCGGCTACCGCTTCCGCTTCATGCGCCGCGACGAGGCCGAGGGCGTGCGCCTGGTCTCGCGCGTCGAGCTGCACGCACCGGACGGCTCGCCGCGCCTGCTGACCAGCCTCTCCGGCCACGCCACGCCGCTGACGCAGGCCGCGGTGCGCGCCTTGCTGTGGCGCGCGCCGGCGGCGGCCTGGGCCGTCACGCTGCGCATCCACTGGCAGGCGCTGCGGCTGTGGGCCAAGCGCGTGCCCTGGTTCAGCCGGCCTGCCGATCCTTCGCCCTCGCCGGCATCGACCCCGACCCCGCCGGCCTCTCATCCGGAGCGGATCTCGCCATGACCCTGCCGACCCCGAACGCCTCGCCGCTGCATGCCCGATCGGGCGCGGCCACGCCGCGCGCGCCCTGGGCCGCGCGCAGCGCCCATGCGCTGCTCGCGCGCATGCAGGGCGAGGCGCTGCTGCTGCACGACGCACGCGGCCCGCATCGCCTCGGCCAGGGCGAGCCGGCGCCGGGGCTGCGCCTGCGCATCCACGACGACCGGGTCTACGCACGCACGCTGCGCGACGGCGACATCGGCTTCGCCGAGACCTACCTCGAAGGCCTGTGGGACACCGAACATCTCGTCGGCCTGCTGCAGCTCTTCCTGCGCCAGCGCGAGGCGCTGCGCGATGCCGTCTACGGCCGGCCCTGGGCGCGCGTGCTGCACGGGCTGCGCCACCTGTCGAACCGCAACACGCGCGCCGGCAGCCGCCGCAACATCGGCGCGCATTACGACCTCGGCAACGACTTCTACGCACTGTGGCTGGATCCGAGCTGGAACTATTCGAGCGCCTGGTGGGGCGACACCCCCGCGCTCGGCTTCGAGCAGGCGCAGGAACGCAAGATGGATCGCGCGCTGGCCGAAGTCGGCCTGCGCGAGGGCATGCGCCTGCTCGAGATCGGCTGCGGCTGGGGCGCGCTGGCCGAGCGCGCGGCGCGGCGCGGCGCGCACCTGACCGGCGTGACGCTGTCCACCGAGCAGCTCGCCTTCGCGCGCCGGCGCCTCGGCGAGGCCGGGCTTGCGGGCAGCACGGACCTGCGCCTGCAGGACTACCGCGACCTGCGCGCCGAAGCGGCGCGCGGGCAGCGCTACGACGGCATCGTCTCGATCGAGATGGTGGAGGCCGTCGGCGAGGCCTGGTGGCCGACCTGGTTCGAGACGCTGCGCGCGTGCCTGCGGCCGGGCGGGCGCGCCTGCGTGCAGTCCATCGTCATCGCCGACGCGCTGTTCGACGACTACCGCCGCGGCAGCGACTTCATCCAGCGCCACGTCTTCCCCGGCGGCATGCTGCCCTCGCGCGCGGCCTTCGTCGAACAGGCGCGCCGCGCCGGCCTGGAGGTGGTGAACGAACTCGCCTTCGGCGGCGACTATGCGCGCACGCTGGCGCTGTGGTCGGCGGCCTTCGAAGCGAAGCTGCCGCAGGTGCGCGCGCTCGGCCACGACGAGCGCTTCATCCGCCTGTGGCGCTTCTACCTCGCCTATTGCGAAGCCGCCTTCGCGGCGCGCCAGACCGATGTCATCCAGTTCACGCTGCGCGCGCGATGAGCGCATGCCGGCGCGTCGCCGCCGCTTCCACGCCGTCGCCGCGTCCGCGCTGGGCGCGGCGGCCCTGACCCTGCTGCTGCCCCTGTCGATCATGGCCCCCACCCGCCGCGCGCTCGCCCGCAACACCTCCGACACCCCCGATGGCGCCGATGGCGAGCCCCGCCTCGGCGTGCGCGGGCGCGGCACGCTGCGCTTCATGGGGCTGGCCGTCTACGAGGCCGAGCTGGCGGTGGCCGCGGGCTTCGACCCGGCCCGGCCCGAGGCCAGCGCCTTCGAGCTCAAGCTCGCCTACCTGCGCAAGCTCTCCGGCGCGGCCATCGTCGATCGCTCGATCCAGGAGATGCGCCGCGGCGGCGAGATCGCGCCCGCCGACGAAGCGCGCTGGCGCGAATTCATGGCGCGCGCCTTCCCGGACGTGAACCGCGGCGACGTGATCGTCGGCCGCTGGCAGCCGCGCGCCGCCAGTTCGAGCTTCGCGCACAACGCCGGCGCGCCGGTGGAATTGCTCGACCCGGTGTTCGGGCCGCGCTTCTTCGGCATCTGGCTGGCGCCGCATTCGTCGCAGCCCGAGCTGCGCGAGCGCCTGCTCGGCCGTTCGGCCTGACGCCTCGCCACCCTGGCCGCGCCATGCACGCTTGCGCCACGCCAGCCGCGCTCGCCCCGTCTGCGCGCCTGCGCTACGGCGCCTGGGCCGTGCCGCTCGCCTTCGCGGCCCTGCCGCTGTATGTGCACTGGCCTGCGCACATGGCCGCGCAGCCGGGCTGGAACCTCGCCGCGCTCGGCGGCCTGCTGCTCGCGGTGCGCGTGATCGACGCCGCGCTCGACCCCTGGATCGGCCAGCGCCTGGACCGCCTGGGCGAACGCGGCCACGACTGGCTGCCGCGCCTCGGCCTCGGCGGCGCAGCGCTGATGGGGGCCGGCTGGAGCGCGCTCTTCCTGCTCGACTGGCCGCCCGGCGCGGCCGGCTGGAGCCTCGCCGCGCTGGCGCTGCTGCTCACCTCGCTGGGCTACAGCGTGGCGCAGCTGGCGCTGCAGGCCTGGGGCGTGCAGCTGGCGCAGGCCGAATCGCAGGCCGGGCCGGACCACGCGGCCGAAGCAGCGCAGGTGCGTTGGGTATCGGCGCGCGAGCTGGGCGCGCTGGCCGGCGTGCTCGTCGCCAGCCTGCTGCCGGCGCTGGCCGGCTGGCCGGCCACGGTGGCGCTGTGGTGGCTGCTGGCCGGGCTGGCCGCGTGGGCGCTGCTGCCGCTGCGCAGCGTCGCGTCGGCGCCGTGGTCCGCGCCGGTTCGCGCCGCGGCGCTCGTCGAGGCGCGCGTGCCGCCGCACACGCTGCCGCGTGCGTGGGTCGGGCCCTTGCTGGTGCAACTCGTCAGCGGCATCGCGTCGGCCGTGCCCTCCGCACTGGTGCTGCTGGTCGTCGGCGACGTGCTCGGAGGCGGGCCTTCGCTGCAGGCGCTCGCGCTGCTGCTGTACTTCGGCAGCGCGGCCGCCGCGTTGCCGCTGGCCTCGCGGGCGGTGCAGCGCTGGGGCGCGGCGCGTGCCTGGAGTCTCGGCATGGGCGCCGCAGCGCTGGCCTTCCTGCCCTTCGGCATGGCGCCGACCCCCGCGGTCTTCCTGCTCATGTGCCTGCTCACCGGTGCCGCGCTGGCGCTGGAGACGCTCGCCGGCCAGACGCTCTGGATCGCCCGCCTCGAAGCCGGCGGCGCCGCGCAGCGTGCGCGCGGCTTCGGCTGGTGGGCGCTGGTCAACAAGAGCACGCTGGCGCTGGCCGCCGGCCTGGCGCTGCCGCTCGCGCATGCGCTCGGCTACCGCGCCGCGCAGGGCGACGCCGCCGCGCACGACCCGGCCGCGCTGCTGGCCGTCTACGTCGGCCTGCCGGTGGCGTTCAAGCTCGCCGCCGCGGCGCTGTGGGCGCTGCCGCGCCATCGCAAGGAGATCGCCGCATGAACCTTCGAGCACACCAAGCCCGTCGTCGCCGCCTGCTGCTGGCCGCCCTCGGTGCCGGCGGCAGCGCGCTGCTCGGCGGCTGTGGCGCCGCGCCGCTGGAGCGCTACCGCGAGCAGACGCCCGCGCTCGACCTGGCGGACTACTTCCGCGGGCCGCTGTCGGCCCAGGGCCTGTTCGTCGATCGCTTCGGCGATGTGCGCCGGCGCTTCGTCGTGCGGATGGTGGGCGAGTGGCAGGGTGGCGACGGCGTGCTGACCGAGGACTTTCTCTACGACGACGGCGAGCGCTCGCAGCGCATCTGGCGCATCCGCAGCGAGGCGCCGCAGCGCTGGAGCGGCCGCGCCGACGACGTGGTCGGCGCGGCGCGCGGCGAAGCCAGCGGCTCGGCGGTGCGCTGGCAGTACCGGCTGCTGCTGCCCGTCCAGGGGCGCACCTGGGAGGTCGATGTCGACGACTGGATGCACCGCATCGACGCGCGCCACGTGCTCAACCGCGCGCGCTTCTCGAAGTGGGGCGTCACGCTGGGCGATGTGCAGATCGCCTTCCAGCGCGCCTGAACGCGGGCACCGCCGGCCGCACGCCATGCGCTTCGCACCCAGGCCCCTCAACCCGCCGCTGCGCGACTGGCGCGGGCGGGCGGTGTGGCTGGTCGGCGCGTCCAGCGGCATCGGCCTGGCCACCGCGCGCGCGCTGCACGCCGCGGGCGCGAAGGTGGCGCTGTCGGCACGCGGCCAGGCGCGGCTGGCCGCGGCCTGCGCCGGCCTGCCCGGCAGCCTGGCGCTGCAGGCCGACGTGACGCGGCCCGGCGAACTGCGCGCGGCCTTCGCGCAACTGCACGCGCAATGGGGCGCGCCCGCGCTGGTGCTGTACTGCGCCGGGCGCTGGGAGCCGCTGCACGCCAGCGCGCTCTCGGCCGCGGCGCTGCGCGAGCACATGGAGGTGAACTACCTCGGCGCGACGCAGCTGCTCGAGGTGGTGCTGCCGACGCTGCTCGCGGCCGGCTGCGGCCACGTCAGCCTGATGGCCAGCGTGGCCGGCTACCGCGGCTTGCCCAAGGCACTCGCCTACGGGCCGACCAAGGCGGCGCTCAACAACCTCGCGGAAATCCTCTACCTCGATCTGCACGATCGCGGCCTCGGCGTGTCGGTGATCAACCCCGGCTTCGTCGATACGCCGATGACGGCCGGCAACGACTTCGCCATGCCGGCGCTGATGCAGCCCGACGCCGCCGCGCGCGCGATACTGGCCGGATGGGCCGCCGGGCGCTACGAGATGCACTTCCCGCGCCGCTTCACGCTCCTGATGAAGCTCTTGCGGCACCTCGGCGAACGCAGCTATTTCTTCGCGGTGCGCCGCGTCACGCAGCCATGAACGTTCCGATGCCCGGCGGCTCGAGCACCGACGCGCGCGTGCGCCGCGTCGCGGCCGCCTACGAAGCCCTCGACGGATCGGCCGCCCGCCTGGACGCGCTGCTCGCGCTCTACGCGAGCGACGCGCGCTTTCGCGACCCGTTCAACAACGTGCGCGGCCACGCCGCGCTGCGCAACATCTTCGAGCACATGGCCACGCAGGTGCGCGAGCCGCGCTTTTGCATCACCGAATCCGCCTGCGAAGGTGACGCCGCCTGGCTGCGCTGGGATTTCAGCTTCGCCGGCGGCCGCATCGACGGCGCCAGCCGGCTCGTCTTCGGCGCCGATGGCCGCGTGCTCGAACACCTCGACTTCTGGGATCCGGCCCGGCAGCTCTACGAACGCGTGCCGCTGCTCGGCGCGCTGATGCGCCTGCTGCGCCGGCGGCTGGCCGCGCCGCCGCAGCGCTGAAGGAGGCCGGCCAGCCGCCCCGGCGCGCCCGAGCCGCGCGCCGACAGCCGCTGCAACCGCGACAACGCCTGCATCACGTCGCACTACACGCTGTCGAGCGACGCCTTCGCGGTGATCGTCAAGACGCCCAAGGAAGGCTGCCTCAAGTACGAGACCCTGGTCGAGGGTGACCATTGCGCGCAACCAGGACGTGCTGAACCGCGGAGCGCAGCAGGCCAGCGCCGACAACCCGGATCTCTTCAACACCGACTGCTCGGTGATGCCGGTGATCGCCTACCTGGCCGACCACCGCGCCGGCACGCTGGACCGCGTGGTCGCCGTGGCCGACGGCTTCGCCGGCGAACACGCCGCGCCGGATCGGCAGTCTCTGCTCGCCGCGTCGCTTCTTCAGTCGCTCGCGTCGCGGTCGTAGAACTCTTCCCACTCGAGCTCGGTCCACCACTCGGCTTCGAGTCCCTTGCAGGTGTCGCCGTGGGCGCGGCACATGAAGCAGCCGTCGCCGCGCGTGAGCGCAGCGTCCTCGCTCGGCGGGTAGCGCAGCAGCAAGGCCGCGGCGCCCTCGCGCGCGGCCGCCTCGGCTTCGCTCATCGGCCGATCAGCAAGCTCACGCACGCCGCAGCGCGCGAGCCGCTCCGCGCCCTGCGGATACAGCACCGAATTCTCGGCGTCGATGTGCCGCCACAGCGCGCGCGAGTAGCGCGTTGCCAGGGCCTGAAGCCGGGCGCGCTCGTCGTCGGAGAGCGGCCCGCGTTCGAGAAGCGGCGTCATCTCGTGCAGCCACTGCGCCATCTCGGCGTGCTCGTGCGCGAGGGCGTGCACCGGCCCGCGCTCGGCCGGCAGTTCGGCCTGCGTGATCAGCGCGTGGAAGAACACGCGCTCCTCGCGGTCGTGATGGAAATGGCCGGCGAATTCGCTGAAGAAGGCGGCGAAGCGCGCGCCGTCCTCCCCATCCGCCGTGCCGTCGACGAGCGCGTCGACGTAGCTGCGAAACGACCCGAGCACCCGGTCGATGAGCGCGTGCTCGTCCTGCAGTGCGTCGAGCAGCTTCATCGCCGGGTCGCGGTTCAGCCGTCGAGCTTGGAGAGGTCGCGCACCGCGCCCTTGTCCGCGCTGGTGGCGAGCAGGGCATAGGCCTTCAGCGCCGCCGACACCTTGCGCGGCCGGGGCTGCGCCGGCTTCCAGCCGAGCGCGTCCTGCTCGCGGCGGCGGCGCGCCAGCTCGGCGTCGTCGACCAGCACGTCGATGCTGCGCTTCGGAATGTCGATGCGGATGCGGTCGCCGTTGCGCACCAGGCCGATCGCGCCGCCGGCCGCGGCCTCGGGCGAGCAGTGGCCGATCGACAGGCCCGAGGTGCCGCCGGAGAAGCGGCCGTCGGTCAGCAGCGCGCAGGCCTTGCCCAGGCCCTTGCTCTTGATGTAGCTGGTCGGGTAGAGCATCTCCTGCATGCCCGGCCCGCCCTTGGGGCCCTCGTAGCGCACCACCACCACGTCGCCGGCTTTCACCTTGTCGCCGAGGATGTGCTCGACCGCCTCGTCCTGGCTCTCGACCACATGGGCCGGGCCCTCGAAGACCAGCAGGCTGTCGTCCACGCCCGCGGTCTTCACGACGCAGCCGTCGCGCGCGATGTTGCCGCGCAGCACGGCCAGGCCGCCCTCGCGCGAGAAGGCATGTTCGAAGGAGCGGATGCAGCCTTCGGCGCGGTCGGTGTCCAGGCTGGGCCAGCGGCTGGCCTGGCTGAAGGCCACCTGCGTCGGGATGCCGCCCGGCCCGGCCTTGTAGAAGGTCTGCACCGCGGCGGAGGGCGCGCGGGCGATGTCCCACTCGTCCAGCGCCGCCTTCATCGTCCTGGCGTGCACGGTCGGCACGTCGGTGTGCAGCTTGCCGGCGCGATCGAGCTCGCCGAGGATGGCCATGATGCCGCCGGCGCGGTGCACGTCCTCGACGTGGTACTTGTTGGTGTTGGGCGCCACCTTGCACAGCTGCGGCACGTCGCGCGAGAGGCGGTCGATGTCGTCCATGTCGAAGGCGATGCCGGCTTCCTGCGCGGCGGCCAGGATGTGCAGGATGGTGTTGGTCGAGCCGCCCATGGCGATGTCCAGCGCCATCGCGTTCTCGAAGGCCTTCTTGCCGATCGCGCGCGGCAGCACGCTCGCATCGTCCTGCTCGTAGTAGCGGCGGCACAGTTCCACGCTGAGGCGGCCGGCGCGCTTGAAGAGCGCCTCGCGGTCGGCGTGCGTCGCCACCACCGTGCCGTTGCCCGGCAGCGCGAGGCCGAGCGCCTCGGTCAGGCAGTTCATCGAGTTGGCGGTGAACATGCCCGAGCAGGAGCCGCAGGTGGGGCAGGCGGAGCGCTCGATCTCGGCGACGTCGGCGTCGCTCACCGCGGCGTCGGCGGCCATCACCATCGCATCGATCAGGTCGAGCTTGCGGATCTCGACCTTCTGCGTGCCCTCGACCGCCAGGCGTGCCTTGCCGGCCTCCATCGGGCCGCCGCTGACGAAGACGACCGGGATGTTCAGCCGCATCGCGGCCATCAGCATGCCCGGGGTGATCTTGTCGCAGTTGGAGATGCACACCAGCGCGTCAGCACAGTGCGCGTTGACCATGTACTCGACCGAGTCGGCGATGATGTCGCGGCTGGGCAGCGAATACAGCATGCCGTCGTGGCCCATCGCGATGCCGTCGTCCACGGCGATGGTGTTGAACTCCTTGGCCACGCCGCCGGCCGCCTCGATCTCGCGGGCGACGAGCTGCCCCAGGTCCTTGAGGTGCACGTGGCCGGGCACGAACTGGGTGAAGGAGTTGGCGATCGCGATGATCGGCTTGGCGAAGTCCTCGTCCTTCATGCCGGTGGCACGCCACAGCGAGCGGGCACCCGCCATGTTGCGGCCGGCGGTGGAGGTCTTGGAGCGGTAGGTCGGCATGTCGGAAAACTCTCGGAGTCGGTGAGGGCAGGCGCCAGTTTAGTGCCCGTGCCGATCCGCGCTGCCGGCTCGTTGCGCTGCGCCCGATGCCACGCGGGCGCAGCGCGTCGAGGAACTCGCCGCCGCGGGCGCCGCGGCGCAGCCCGCGGTCACGCGCCAGACGGCGCCTTCGCCGAGAACCGCGACCCGGCCTCGGCCGCCCTCAGAACGGCAGGCCGACGTAGTTCTCGGCGAGCGAACGCTGCGCGGCTTCCGACGAGAACAGGTAGGCGAGGTCGGTGTCCTGCAGCTTCCTGTCGTACTCGATGCTGTCCGGGAAGGTGTGCAGCAGCATCGTCATCCACCACGAGAAGCGCTGCGCCTTCCAGACGCGTGCCAGCGCCTTGGCCGAGTAGCCCTCGAGGCCGCTGTCGTCGCCGCGCTGGTAGTGCGCCACCATCGCGTGGTAGAGGTAGTAGATGTCGGAGGCGGCGCTGTTCAGGCCGCGCGCGCCGGTGGGCGGCACGATGTGCGCCGCGTCGCCGGCGAGGAAGAGGTTGCCCCAGCGCATCGGCTCGGCGACGAAGGAGCGCAGCGGCGCGATCGACTTCTCGATCGACGCGCCGGTGATCATGCGTGCGCCCACCTCGGCCGGCAGGCGCCGCTTCAGCTCGGCCCAGAAGGCTTCGTCCGACCAGTCCTCGACCTTGTCGCTCAGCGGCACCTGGATGTAGTAGCGCGAAAGCACCTGCGAGCGCAGCGAGCACAGCGCGAAGCCGCGCTCGTGGCGCGCGTAGATCAGCTCGGGCGACACCGGCTTGGTGCGCGAGAGCACGCCCAGCCAGCCGAACGGGTAGACCTTCTCGTACTCGCGCAGCACGTTCTTCGGAATGGCCTTGCGGCTGACGCCGTGGAAGCCGTCGGCGCCGATCACGTAGTCGCAGTCGATGCGCACGATCTCGTCGCCCTTGCGGTAGGTGACGTAGGGTGTCTTGCTGGTCAGCTCGTGCGGCTGCACGTCCTCGGCGTTGTGGATCACGATGCCCTTCATGCGGTCGCGCGCGTCGTAGAGGTCGCGCGTCAGCTCGGTCTGGCCGTACACCACCACCGAGCTGCCGCCGCTGTACTTGTGCAGGTCGACGCGGTCCATGCGGCCGTCGTGGGCGATGAAGAAACCTTCGTGGATCTCGCCCTCGCGGTCCATGCGCTCGCCGCACTGGGCTTCGCGCATCAGCTCGGCAAAACCATGCTCGAGCACGCCGGCGCGGATGCGGCCGAGCACGTACTCGCGGCTCTGGCGCTCGAGCACTACGGTATCGATTCCCTTCAGATGCAGCAGCTGCGACAGCATCAGCCCCGAGGGCCCGCCACCGATGATGCAAACGCTTGTCTTCATGCCTGTCTCCTGTGCCTGGAATGCGGACGTGACCGAGGACAAGAAGGTAGCCGAGCCGGGCCGGCCGTGGAATGGCTGAATGCGCCCAATACTTGTACGATTCGAACATGCCCGCACGGCCCGAGACGGTTCGCAGCTACAGCCTCTACGGCGAGGCCGGGCACCTGCCCGACGTGATGCACTGCGAAACCATCGCGGAGCGCTCGGTGCTGCACGACTGGGAGCTGGCGCCGCATCGCCACGACCGCCTGCACCAGCTGCTGCTGATGCGCAGCGGCGGCGGCATGGCGCGGCTGGACCATGACGAGCTCGCCCTCGCGCCGGCCTCGCTGGTGAACGTGCCGATCGGCACGGTGCATGCCTTCGCCTTCGAGCCCGGCACCCAGGGCTGGGTGATCACGCTGGCCGACGTCGTGCTCGACGAACTGCTGGCGCGCGACCCGGAGGTGCGGCGCGCGCTCGCGCGGCCCTGGGTGGGCCAGGCCGATGCGGCCGTCGACGAGCTGATGAGCCGGCTCGCCCAGGAGTACGCCCTGCCGTCGCCGGCACGTGCGCTGGTGCTGCGCGGACTGGGCGCGACGCTGCTGGGCTGGGCCGCGCGGCTTGCCGCGCGCGACGCGCCTGCCGCCGAGAACTTGGCGGAATCCCGCCTGCTGCGGCGCTTCGAGTCCTTGCTCGAAACGCACTTCGGTGACCACTGGCGCGTGGCCGACTACGCCCGCGAGCTGGCCGTGACGCCCACCCACCTGAGCCGCGTCACGCGCAGCGTGGCCGGCGGTTCGGCCTCGCGGCTTATCGACGCGCGCGTGGTGCGCGAGGCGCGCCGGCACCTCGCCTTCACCAACCTGAGCATCACCTCGATTGCCTACACGCTCGGCTTCGCCGACCCGGCGCTGTTCAGCCGCGTCTTCGCGCGCGTGGCCGGCTGCTCGCCGCGGCAGTTCCGCCGCCAGCTGGAGGCACGCACGGCGGCCGGCGCCTAGCCCGAATCAGCGCAAACCCAAATGGCCGGCCGGACTCGGGTTCCGAGGCTACTCGGGCAGCAAGCCCTGGATCGAGCGCCGCGCCGAGGCCAGGATCTCCTGGCGCGTGCGCTCGCCTTCGACGACGCGCGCCAGCATCAGCGCGCCGACACACTGCGCCATCACGGCCCACGCGGCGTCGCCGTCGCCATCGAGGCGCTCGGCCCAGCTGCGTTGCAGCTTCCTGAGCGAACGTTCGACGCCCGTGCGCACTTGCGGCTGCGCGCGCGCGATCTCCGCGCCCAGCGCGGGCAGCGCGCAGCCTGATTCGGGCTGTGCCGCGTGCTTGGTGCTCAGGTAGCCGCGCAGGCACTTCGCCACGTGGTCGGCGCGCGAATCCTGCGTGCCGGCGAGCATGTCGGCGCTGTGCTCCAGCTCGCGCTCGACGATGGCGGCGAACAGTTCGTCCTTCGACCGGAAGTGGCTGTAGAACGCGCCGCCGGTCAGCCCGATCGCCTTCATCAGCGCATCCACGCCGGTCGTCTCGAAGCCGCCCTTCTTCGCGAGGGCGCGGCTGCTCTCGATCAGCTTCTCGCGGGTCTCTTCCTTGTGGGTCGCAGCGTAGCGCATGGCCGGTTCCTCGACCGAGGATCTTCCTGTTGACGACGGCCGGACCATAACATATCGTCCGTTAAGCAAACGAACGTTCAGGCAACAAGGAGGCATGCGTGGACAAGAGCGTCGAGTTCTTCTTCGATGTCGGCAGCCCGGCGTCCTACCTGGCGTGGACGCAGCTGCCGTCGCTGTGCGAACGCGCGGGTGCCCGCCTGGTCTACCGCCCGATGCTGCTGGGCGGCGTCTTCCAGGCGACGGGCAACGCCTCGCCGGCGGCGGTGCCGGCCAAGGGCGCCTACACCTCGATCGACCTGGCCCGCCATGCGCGGCGCTACGGCGTCGAGATGGTGTTCAACCCGCACTTCCCCATCATGACGCTGACGTTGATGCGCGCAGCCGTCGGCGTGCAGATGCACAGTCCCGAGCGCTTGCAGGACTACCTGCGCGCCGTCTTCCGCGCGCTGTGGGTCGATGGGCTGGATCTCAACCAGGCGCCGCTGGTCGCGCAGGTGCTGCACTCCGCCGGCCTCGACCCGGCCGAGATCCTCGAGCTGGCCGGCCGCGCCGACGTGAAGGCGCAGCTGCGCGCCACCACCGACGAAGCCGTCGCGCGCGGTGTTTTCGGCGCGCCGACGATGTTCGTGGGCGAGCAGATGTTCTTCGGCCAGGACCGGCTCGATTTCGTGCGCGAGGCGCTGGGCCACGCAAGCCACTCGAAGGAAGGCACATGAACGCTTCGGCAACGCCAGGCAAGGTGGCGCTGGTCATCGGCGCGGGAGACTCGACCGGCAGCGCCATCGCGGCGCGCTTCGCGCGAGAGGGCTACATCGCGTGCCTGACGCGCCGCTCGGCGGACAAGCTGCAGCCGGCCGTCGACGCGATCCGCGCGGCCGGCGGGCAGGCCTTCGGCTACGGCAGCGACGCGCGCAAGGAGGAGGAAGTCGCCGCGCTGGTCGAGCGCGTCGAACGCGAGCACGGCGCCATCGAGGTGCTGGTGTTCAACATCGGCGCCAACGTGCCCTGCAGCATCCTCGAGGAGACGCCGCGCAAGTATTTCAAGATCTGGGAGATGGCCTGCTTCGGCGGCTTCCTCAACGCCCGCGAAGTCGCGCTGCGCATGGTCGGGCGCGGCCGCGGCACCATCCTCTTCACGGGTGCGACCGCATCGCTGCGCGGGTCGGCCCACTTCGCCGCATTCGCGGGCGCCAAGCATGCGCTGCGCGCGCTGGCGCAGAGCATGGCGCGCGAGCTCGGGCCGAAGAACATCCACGTCGCGCACGTCGTCGTCGACGGCGCGATCGACACCGAGTTCATCCGCAGCAGCTTCCCCGAGCGCTACGCGCTCAAGGAGCAGGGCGGCATCCTCGATCCGGCGCACATCGCCGACAACTACTGGCACCTGCACGCGCAACCGCGCGACGCCTGGACCTTCGAGCTGGATCTGCGGCCCTACATGGAACGCTGGTAGGCGGCCGCGCCGCGCGCCCTAGAGATGCTGCTTGAGCGGCAGCGCCGGATCGCAGGCGAGCGCCGGCGCCGGGCTCCTGCCCGCTTCGAGCAGCTTGCGCGCCGCCATGTGATCGAGCGGCGCGTTGACGCTCTCCACGCACACCAGCCGCTCGCCCCGGTAGTGCAGCAGCGAGAAGCTGGCGGGCGTGGCGCCGGGGCGGCGATGGCGCGTGACGTCCGGCGAACTCGGGGCGGGCATGAGCCCGGCCATCTGCAAGCGCATCGAACCCTGGTCCGACCAGAACCAGGGCAGCGCACGATAGGGCTCGGGCGTGCCGAGGAGCGTGGCCACGGCGCAGCGCGCCTGGTCGTTGGCGTTCTGCACCGATTCGAGCCGCAGCCGGCGCGCCGTGCCGTGCTCGGGGAAGTTGGCGCAGTCGCCGATCGCGAGGATGGCCGCGTCCGAGCTGCGCAGGTTCGCGTCGACCACGATGCCGCCGGCCTGCGCGTCGCAGGCGAGGCCGGCCGCTTCGGCCAGCGCGGTGTCGGGCGCGGCGCCGATGCCCATCACCAGCAGTTCCACCGGCGTGCGCCGGCCGTCGACCGACAGCGCCGCGAGCCGCTCGCCGTCGATCTCGAAATCGCTCACGCGCACGCCGAGGCGCAGATCGATACCTGCCGCGCGGTGCGTGTCGAGCACATGCCCGGCCAGCTCGGCCGACACCGAGCGCTGCAGCAGCCGCGGCGCGGCCTCCAGCACCTGCACCGCCTTGCCGAGCGCACGCGCGGTGGCCGCAATCTCCAGGCCGATGAAACCGCCGCCGAGCACGGTGACGCTCGCAGCCGCCGCCAACTGCCCGCGCAGCCGCAGCGCATCGGCCGCGCTGCGCAGCACCGCCACGTTGGCGAGCGTCGTCGGCAGCGCCGGCAAGCTGCGTGCACGGGCGCCGGTGGCGAGCACCAGCCAGGCGTAGGGCAGCGTCGCGCCCGAGCGCAGCTGCAGCGTGTGCGCCGCACGATCGATGGCCACAGCGGCATCGCCGCGATGCAGCGTGATGCCCTGCTCGGCGTACCAGCTCTCGCCGCGATGCGGCTGCAGCGTCTCGTCGACGTTCTTCAGGAAGCTCTTGGACAGCGGCGGGCGCTGGTAGGGCAGCTCCGCCTCCGCGCAGACGAGGAGGGTGCGCGCGCCCAGGCCGGCCGCGGCCAAGCCGGCGCACAGCGCGGCAGCGGCATGGCCGCCGCCGACGATCACGATGGCGTCGCTTGGGGCGGAGGGGATGTCGGGCATGGGGCGAGTCTGGCAGGAAACCGGCCGCGACGCCCGCCCCCTCACTTCCTCGCCATCACGTTCAACACCGCCATGCTCATCGCCCGCACGCCCGTCTTGATCGACGGCTCGGGCACCGGGGCGAATTGCGGGCTGTGATTGAAGGGCAGGGGCTTGCCGCCGGGCTTGAGGGAGTCCATGAACTGCTGCGGCTCGCTCACGCCGACGAAGAAGAACATAGCCGGCACGCCCTGGTTGACGAAGGCGCTGAAGTCTTCGCTGGCGGTGATGGGCGGCACGCGGAACACGTTCTTGGCGCCCAGCGTGTCTTTCAGCACCGCCTCGGTGGTGCTCACCACGCTCTCGGCGTTCACCACGGCCAGGCCGCCTTGCTGCAGCGTCACCTCGGGCTCGGGCGCGCCGGCCATCAGCGCGGCAGCGCGGGCGGTGCGGCGCACGCCGTCGAGCAGCTTGGCGCGCACCTCGGGCTTGTAGCTGCGGATGGTGCCGCGCAGCACCGCCTGGTCGGGGATGATGTTGCCCACGCTGCCGGCCTGCACCGCGCCCACGGTGACCACGCCGAACTCGAAGGGATCCTTCTCGCGGCTGACCACGGTCTGCACGTCGGTGATGAACTTGGCGGCGATGACGATCGGGTCGAGCGCCTTGTCGGGCGCCGAGCCGTGGCCGCCGCGGCCCTTGAAGGTGATCTCCAGCGCGTCGGAATTGGACGTGACCGCGCCCACGTTGTAGCCCACGGTGCCGTAGGGCTGCGGCGAGGTGTGCAGCGCAAATGCGAAGTCGGGCTTGCCGAAGCGCGTGAACAGGCCGTCGGCCAGCATCGCGTCGGCGCCGCTCACCAGTTCTTCGGCGGGCTGGGCCACGAACATCAGCGTGCCATGCCACTGGTCTTTCAGCGCCATCAGCGTGCGCGCGGTGCCCACCCAGCTGGCCATGTGGATGTCGTGGCCGCAGCTGTGCGCCACGAAGGTTTCGCGGCCGAGCGCCGTGGCCTTGGCCTTGCTGGCATAGGGCAGGCCGGTCTTCTCTTCCATCGGCAGCGCGTCGAGTTCGGTGCGCACCATCACGGTCGGGCCGGTGCCGTTCTTGTAGATCGCCACCAGGCCGGTCTTGCCGATCTTCTCCGTCACCTCGAAGCCGATGGCGCGCATCTCGGCCGCCAGCTTGGCGGCGGTGCGCACTTCCTGGAAGCCCAGCTCGGGGTTGGCGTGCAGGTCCTTGTAGAGCGTGTCCAGCTGGCCATACATGCCGCCCACCAGCTCACCCACCCTGGGTGCCAGCGCGCTGGCGCCTTGCTGCGCCTGCGATGGCGCGTGCAGGCACAGGCTGGTCAGCAGAGTCAGGCAGGCGCTGGCAAGTGCGGTGCGGGGCATGGTGCGCTCCTTGGTGTGCGGTGGTTGGTCCCGCCCCAGATTCTCTCCCCGCCTACGCGGCGGCACCGACGCGCCAGACCACGTCGCCGACGTCGTCGGCCACCAGCAGCGAGCGGCCGTCGGGGCCGATCGCCACACCCACCGGCCGGCCGTAGGAGACCGATTCGTCGGGCGCGAGAAAGCCCCACAGGATGTCGCGCGGCGGCCCGGCAGGCCGGCCATCGGCGAAGGGCACGAAGACGACGCGGTAGCCGCTCAGCGTGCTGCGGTTCCACGAGCCGTGCTGGCCGATCACCATGCCGTCGCCGTCGAAGCCGGGCAGCGTGCCCGCCGGCATCCAGCACAGGCCGAGCGAGGCGGTGTGGCCGCCGAGCGCGTAGTCGGGTGTCAGCGCGCGTGCGACGAGTGCGGCGTCCTGCGGCACGCGCTCGTCGACCGTCTGGCCCCAGTAGCAGTACGGCCAGCCGTAGAAGCCGCCGTCGCTCACCGACGTGAGGTAGTCGGGCGGCGTCTCGTCGCCCAGGCCGTCGCGTTCGTTCACCACGGTCCAGAGCCGGCCGGTCAGCGGCTCCCAGGCCATGCCGACGGGGTTGCGCAGTCCGGCGGCGAAGATGCGGCAGTGCTGCGTGCGCAAGTCCAGTTCGTAGATGCAGGCGCGGCCTTCTTCGGCTTCGAAGCCGTGTTCGGCGATGTTGCTCAGCGAGCCGACGCCGACGTAGAGGCGCTGGCCGTCGCGGCTGGCCAGCAGGCTGCGCGTCCAGTGCCCGCCGGGCTTGAAGCTGGCGAGGCGGCGCCCCGGCGCGGCGATGCGCGTCGCGCCCGGCGTGTAGGGGAAGGCCAGCACGCCGTCGGTGTTGCCGACGTAGAAGGTGTCGCCGAGCAGCGCCATGCCGAAGGGCTGGTCGAGGTTCTCGAGCAGGGCGTGGCGCTGCTCGGCCACGCCGTCGCCGTCGGCATCGCGCAGCAGCGTGATGCGGTTGGGGCTCTCGCCGAGCGCGGCGGCGCGGCGCATGGTGGCGCGCATCGCATGGTCGAACAGCGTGCGCGGTGCGCCGCTGGCCTGCTGCAGCGCCTCGGCCACGGTGACGTCGCCGTTGGGCAGCACGTGGATCCAGCGCGGATGCTTCAGCCCGGCGGCGAAGGCGTTGACCTTCAGGCCGGCCGCGGCACTCGGCATCTGCCCGGCGGCCCAGCCCTGCGCGGTGGGCATCTTCAGCGTCGGGATGCGGCCCTGCGCCAGCGCGGCCGGGATCTGCGGCGCCGTGCCCACGGCCGGCGTGCGCTGCACCTGCCCTTGCAGGCGGCGCCAACGGATCGCCGCTGCGCCCACCAGGGCCACGGCGCGTGCGAGAGAGTCGTGAAAGGCCATGCGTGTCCTCGTCGAGCGGGCGCTCATTGTGGCGGCGAAGGCAGCTCGCGCGCCGTCAGGTGCGCCAGGGCGCTATCGCCACGCCCACCGGCCACCCTCACACCGCACGCCGCGCCAGCATTGACTTGATCTTGCTGATCGCGCCCGCCGGATTCAGCCCTTTGGGACAGACGTCGGTGCAGTTCAGGATCGCGCGGCAGCGGAACAGGCGGTAGGGATCCTCGAGGTTGTCGAGCCGTCGTTCGGTGTCGAGGTCACGGCTGTCGACCAGGAAGCGGTAGGCCTGCAGCAGCCCCGCCGGGCCCACGTACTTGTCGGGATTCCACCAGAAGCTCGGGCAGGCCGACGAGCAGCACCCGCACAGGATGCATTCGTACAGGCCGTTGAGCTCGTCGCGCGCCTCGGGCGACTGCAGGCGCTCCTTCTCGGGCGGCGGCTCGTCGTTGACGAGGTAGGGCCCGATCGAGTGGTACTGCTTGAAGAACGCGGTCATGTCGACGATCAGGTCGCGGATCACCGGCAGGCCGGGCAGCGGCTTGAGCACGATGGTCTGCGGCAGCGAGCGCATGTTGGTGATGCAGGCCAGGCCGTTCTTGCCGTTGATGTTCATCGCATCCGAGCCGCACACGCCCTCGCGGCAGGAGCGGCGGAAGCTCAGGCTCGGGTCGGCCTCCTTCAGCCGGATCAGGGCGTCCAGCAGCATGCGGTCGCCGGCGGGGATGTCCAGCGCCAGGGTCTGCATGCGCGGCTTGTCGTCGCGTTCGGGGTCGTAGCGATAGATGACGAACTTGTGCATGGCGCGGCCTCGGCGTGGGAGCGGATCCATTCAGCGTCGATGATCGCTCACGGGCAAGGCCATGCGCCACCCATGGACTCGGCCTTGTGCGCGACGCTGCCTGCTAGAGTTTTTGCATGCATGCGCTGCTCGATGCCCTGGCCGACCAGCACCGCGATCTCGCCCGGCTCATCGGCCTGCTCGACCGCCTGCCCTCGCTCGAACCCGACCCCGCGGCGGCGCACGCGGCCTTGCTCGTCGACGTGCTCGTCTACCTGACGAACTTCCCCGACGTCAGCCACCATCCCCTCGAAGACCGGATCGCATCGAGGCTGCGCGAGCGCCAGTGGCTGCAGGCGGAGCTGAGCGAGGAACTGGAAGCGCAGCACGCGCGCCTGGCGCAGCAGGGCGCGGCGCTGCTGCGCGACATGGAAGGCGCGATGCGCGCCGAGTCGGCCTCGCTCGAACTGGTGGCCTTGAACATCCGTCTGTACGCCGAGCGCCTGAGGCACAACATCGCCTTCGAGGAACTGGTCCTGTTCCCGCTGGCCGCCCGGCGCCTAGCGCCGGCCGACTGGGCGCTGATCGCGGCCGGCTACGAGGCGCGCCCGGACCCGTTGTTCTCCAGTCCGGTCGACCAGCGCTTCGCCCACCTGCGCCGCGCGATCACGCTGGAAGCCGGCGACGATTCCGATGTGGGCTCGGCCGGGCACCTCGACGCGCTGGTCGACGAGGCATCGGCGGAGAGCTTTCCCGCCAGCGATCCGCCGGCGGTCACGCCCAGCCGCGGCGCCGTCCGGCTGCGGCGAACGTAGGCGGCCGCCGCGACTCAGGCCGGCGCGTGCGGCCCGCCCAGCGCCTCGATCAGGTCGGGCAGCAGGCCGCGCAGCTCGCCGGTGGTGATCGCCACGTCGGCATCGAAGCCTTCGTCGGCGCTGGCGGGGCCGCGGTTCTCCAGCACCACGTCGAGCAGCTTGATCTTCTTCAGCGCCAGCGCGTCGGTGAGCACGAAGGAGACGCGGCTGTTCCAGGTCAGCGCCAGCTGCGTGGGCAGCTTGCCCTGGCGGATGTGCTCGCCGACCTCGTCGATGTCCAGCGTGTGGCGCGCGTAGCGCACCGCCGCCTTCTCGCTATCGGGCTGCTTGAGCTCGCACTCGCGGTCGACGCTGAAGCCGCGCGGTGCTTCCTTCTCGCTCAGCCAGAGCGACATCGCCGTGGCCGGCGCGAGCGCGGTCTGCAGCGGCGCGAGGCGCAGGCCGCCGAACAGATCGACCAGGCGCGTCACCACCGCATCGGTCTTCTTGCCGGCGGTGGCGCCGATCAGCGCCAGGCGCGCTTCCAGGTCGATCCACACCAGCGTGCTCGAACGCTTGGGGAAGGCGCGCGGCAGCAGCTCGTGAACGATCTGCTCCTTGAGCTCGCGCTTGGCCTTGCCGCGCGGGCGACGGCCGGTGTCGGCCTCGATCTTGTCGAGCTGCGCTTCGAGGCGCTGCTTGATCACGCCCGAGGGCACCGGCTTGTTCTCGGTGCACAGCTGCAGGATGAGCTGGCCGCCGACGCTCTCCAGCAGCGCGCCGTGCTTGCCGCCGCGCGGCTCCACCCAGCCGGCCGCCTCGGGCTGCGAGGGGGCGCATTCGGCGAAACGCGCCGCCTCGAGGCGGCGTTCGATGTCGGCTTGCGTGGGCGGTTCCCACTGGTCGATGCGGTAGACGAGCGCGTTCTTGAACATGAACCTGAGACGCAGGGATGGGGCGCGGATTCTAGGGCGCCGCCCGCGCGCCCCACCCGCCTCAGCCGCCGCTGAGCGCCAGCACCACCGCGACGAAATCCTGCGGCCGCAGCGCGTGGCCGAGCTCGCGCACGCCCCGGCCGTTGACGAACAGGCGCATGTTGGGCCGCAGCAGGCCCTGCTCGTCGACCACGCGGAAGCGGATGCCGGGGTAGCGGCGCTCGAGGTCGGCAAACAGCTCGGCCAGCGTGCCGCCCTCGGCCTCGACTTCCGAGGCGCGCGTGTAGGAGCGCAGCGCGCCGGGGATCAGCACCTTCATGCCAGCTCCGCCACCTCCACCGCGTAGATCTCCGGCAGGTGCCGCGCGATGTTGGCCCAGCGCGCGCCCTCGTCACGCCCGATCCACAGCTCGCCGCTGGTGGTGCCGAGGTAGAGCGCCGGGGTGGGTTCGGCATCCGCCGTCATCGCCTGGCGCTTGATCGTCCACCAGGCCTGCGCCTCGGGCAGGCCGTCGGCCAGGCGCTGCCAGGTGCGCCCGCCGTTGCGCGTCACGTAGGCGGCCGGCCGTCCGTCGGGCGCGGTGCGCGGCCAGACGTCGGTGCCGTCCATCGGGAACACCCAGGCGGTGTCGGCATCGTGCGGGTGCACGACCATCGGGAAGCCGATGTCGCCGACGCGCTTGGGCATCTTGCGGCCGATGCGCTGCCAGGTGTCGCCGGGGCGGTCGAGCCGGTAGATGCCGCAGTGGTTCTGCTGGTAGAGCCGGTCCGGGTTGCTGGGGGCGAGGCGCACGCAGTGCGGGTCGTGGAAGGTGATGGTCGTCGGGTCGAAACCGCCCACCACTTCCATGCCTTTGACCAGCGGCTTCCAGCTGCGCCCCGCGTCGAGCGACTCGTGCACGCCGCCGCCCGACATGCCGAAGTAGAGATGCGCCGCATCGCGCGGGTCGACGATGATGGAGTGCAGCTTGGGGCCATCGGGCGTGCCGTCCTGCACCGTGCCCATCCACTCGCGGAACTGCGGGGCGTCGTTGACCGCGGGCAGCGGCGCCCAGCTCACGCCGCCGTCTTCGGAGCGGAACAGGCCCTGCGGCGAAGTGCCGGCGTACCAGCTGCCGCGCTCGCTGGCGTGGCCCGGAGTGAGCCAGAAGCTGTGGTCGACCGAGCGCGCCGGCGGGCCGCCCGCCGGGTTGGCGAAGGCCGGCGGCTTGGCGGCTTCCTTCCACGTGCGGCCGAGGTTGGTGGAGCGGAAGATCGTCGGCCCGAGGTGGCCGGTCCGGGCGGCGGCCAGCAGCGTGCGGCCGTCGCGCGGGTCGAGCCGCAGGTGGCTGACGGTGTGGCCGAGGAAGTGCGGGCCGTCGGCCGTCCAGCTCTTGCGCTTGGCGTCGCCGTGGAAGATCCAGGCGCCCTTGCGCGTGGCGACGAGCAGCGCGAGGCGCTTCGGCGGCGTGGACTTCTTGCGGGCGGGCGTGGCGTTCATGGCGGTTCCTCGGCGTTGATGGGTGGCGGATCCGTTCGCACGACGATCGCGGCGCGGCGTTTTCGACAGACTGCGAGCGCGCCGCGCCAGCGCTACGATGCCACGATGAAGTCACTCGGTAAACGCGCCGCCGGGCTGCGCCTGGAGCGCATGCGGGCTTCGCCGCTGTGGCAGGGCGAGGCCTTCCGCAACATCCACCCGGTGCTGCCGGGGCTGCGCGACGGCAGCGCACCGCGGCCGACGCTGAGCGAGTTTCTCTGCTCCGAGGGGCGGCGCGTGCCGCAAGGGCCGCTGCCCGCGGTAAACCCGCTCGAAGGCTGGCGGCGGCCGGCCGGCAGCGGGCTGCGCGCCACCTGGCTCGGGCACTCGACGGTGCTGATCGAGATCGACGGCCTGCGCGTGCTCACCGATCCGGTGTGGGGCGCGCGCGCCTCGCCCTCGCGCCTGGCCGGGCCGAAGCGCTTCCAGCCGGTGCCGGTGCCGCTGCGCGCGCTGCCGCCCATCGATCTGGTGCTGGTCTCGCACGACCACTACGACCACCTCGACTACCCGACCATCCGCGAGCTGGCGCGCCAGAGCGTGCCCTTCGTCACCTCGCTGGGCGTGGGAGCGCACCTGGAGGCCTGGGGCGTGGCGCCGCAGCGCATCGTCGAGCTCGACTGGTGGGAGACGGCGCGGCTGCCGGGCGCGGAACTGATGGTGCACGCCGCGCCCTCGCAGCATTTCTCCGGCCGCGCGCTGAAGGATCGCAACGCGACGCTGTGGTCTTCGTTCGTCATCGAGTCGCCGCGCCATCGTGTGTTCTTCAGCGGCGACACCGGCCTGACCGGCGAGTACGCCGCCATCCGCGAGCGCTTCGGCGCCTTCGACCTGGTGATGCTCGAGGTGGGCGCCTTCCATCCTTCCTGGGGCGACATCCACCTCGGCCCGGAGAACGCGCTGCAGGCGCTGGCGCTGCTCGGCGGCGGCGCCTTCCTGCCGGTGCACTGGGGCACCTTCGCGCTGGCCATGCACGACTGGGACGAACCGGCCGAGACCCTGCTCGCACTGGCGCCTCGGCAGGGCGCGCGGCTGGTGATGCCGCGCCTGGGCGAGCCCGTCGAGCCGGCGCACGCGGCCGAGCCGACGCCGTGGTGGCGTGGCGCCGGCGTGCCGTCGAAGCGGCAGCCTGCGGCGTCGCCGGAGCCGCAGCCGCTGACGCTGCCGAAGTCGCTGCCCTGGCCGCTCGACTGACTAGCGCGCCAGCGGGTTCGGCGTCGGCTCCGCGATCTTCTTCAGCAGGTTGCGGTCGGTGTGGTGGAAGGGCTCGGCCTGGCCGCGGATCATCAGCACCGTGTCTTCCTCGTAGCCCCAGCTG
Source organism: Piscinibacter sp. (assembly GCA_017983795.1). GTDB lineage: Bacteria > Pseudomonadota > Gammaproteobacteria > Burkholderiales > Burkholderiaceae_C > Piscinibacter. The sequence continues at coordinate 5,053 of JAGOAS010000011.1, read as the reverse complement.
CCGTCGTCGTTGACCGTCACCTTGATGCGGAACTCGACGGTGCGGAAGGCGTACTGCAGGAAGGGCGCCGAGCAGATGCCCCAGGTCTGCAGGCCTTCCTGCGCCACCAGCTCGAAGCTCTTCGCGTCGGCTGCCGCCGTGCCCGCGGCCATCGCGGTCTGGCCGCGCGGGATGGTCAGGGTGTGGATCACGGTGCCGGTGGCCGGCTCCCACAGCCAGTAGCCGACCTGGTCGTGGTAGGTCTTCACCAGGCCCGGCTTGGTGACGTGCGTGTGGTAGCGCAGCCCGTAGAACAGCTGCGGGCCGTTGGTCTGCGGGTCGATCGGCTGCAGCTCGATGCGCTCGACGTAGGCCTGCTTCTTCGGCCCTTCGGCCTTGGGCTTCACGTCCAGCCCGCGCTCGCCCTGCCACACGCCTGCCAGGGCGCGCAGCGGGCCGAGATTGGCGAGCGTGTCGACGGCCACGTCCTTGGGCTCGGTATAGATGTCTTGCGGAAAGTCGCTCATGGCTGCGGGAAGAGTGGGCTTGCGCAGCATGCTAGCGGCAGCGTCGCTCGAAGGTGAAATATTGCATATGCAATCATTGCGACAGACCAAGCCGCCCTGACCATCTCCATGCCCCACGTCCTCGACCAAGCCATCGCCCTCACGCCCGTCGATGCGAACCGCTTTGCCGGCGCCACCCATCCGGCCTGGGCCAACATGGTCGGGCCCTTCGGCGGCATCACCGGCGCGGCGCTGCTGAACGCCGTGCTGCAGCACCCGGCGCGCGCCGGCGAGCCGATCGCGCTGACGGTGAACTTCGCCGGGCCGATCGCCGACGGCGCTTTCGAGATCGAGGCGCTGCCGCTGCGCAGCAACCGCTCGACGCAGCACTGGAACCTGCTGCTGCGCCAGGGCGATCAGGTCTGCGCCAGCGGCTCGGCCGTATTCGCGCAGCGGCGCGAGACCTGGTCGGCGCACGAGGCGCAGCCGCCGCAGGGCATGCCGGCGGCCGCCGCGCTGCAGCGCCTGTCACGCCACGGCGCGCCGGCCTGGACGAACTGCTACGACATGCGCTTCGCGCCCGGCGAGGAGCCCTTCCGCTTCGACGGCCAGGAGCAGCCGCATTCGCTGAGCCGGCTGTGGATCCGCGACGAGCCGCCGCGCCCGCTCGACTTCGCCGCGCTGGCAGCGATCTGCGATGCGTTCTTCCCGCGCATCTTCATCCGCCGCCGCAAGCCCGCGCCGATCGGCACGGTGACGCTGACGACCTTCTTCCACGCCGATGCGGCCCTGCTCGCCGCGCAAGGCGAGCGCCACCTGCTCGGCACGGCGCGTGCGCTCAACTTCCGCCACGGCTATTTCGACCAGAGCGCCGAGGTCTGGGGCGACGACGGCCAGCTGCTGGCCAGCACGCACCAGATGGTCTACTTCCGCGACTGAAGCGCGCCCTTCCAGTCGCGGAATACGTCGAGGTCCAGGCCGTCGGGGTAGTTCATCAGCCCCGGCGTGTGGCCGGCCGTGTCGGTGATGCCGTACTGCCAGATGATCTCTTTCGTCTGGCGGTCGATCACGACGATGCGGTTGCGCAGGTCGTCGACCACGATCACGTCACCGGTCTCGGGCAACTCGCGCGCCAGCGAGGGGTGGTCGAGCGCCTTCTCGCCTTCGCGCTCGAAATACTCCCAGGTGCGCTTGCCGGTGGCGGGGTCGAAGATCACCACGCGGCCGGGCTTGCTGAAATCGGCCACGATCACCTGCTTGCCGTCGGCGGTGGGGAAGGCGTCGGAGGGATAGCGCACATTCGGTGCATGCCGGCTCCATACCACCTTGCCCTCGCGCGTGATGCGCGAGATCCAGGCATCGGTGATCTCGCTGACGAGGATGTCGCCGTTGTCCATCGGCGTGGCGCCGTTCGGCCAGGCCAGCGTGCGCGGCGGGTCGTGGCGGCACTGGCCGGGCTTGCCCCATTGGGTGGCGATCTGGTTGCTCTTGGGGTCGATGATCAGCACGCGGCAGTTGCGGATGTCGGCCGTGAGGAACTTGCCGTCTTCGAGCAGGTGCGCGTCGTCGGGGTAGTTGAGCAGCCGCTCGCCGCGGCCGCGCGTGTCGGGCACGCCCCAGGTCCAGGTGACGGTGCGGCTCTCGTAGTCGACGATGTGCAGGTCGTAGTTGTCCTCCTCGCTGACGGCGAGCTGGCGGCCGTCGGGCGAGAAATTCACGTCCTCGTTGCCGCGGTAGTAGCTCAGATCGGGCGAGGCGAATTCCCAGACGATGCGCTTGTCGGGCGTGACCTCGATGAGCCGGTTGTTGCGCCGGTCGGCGATGACGATCGGGTAGGGCAGCGGCTTGCCCCAGGAGGCCACCGGCTTGCGCCGATCGCCCGTGACGGGCGGCGGCTTGGGCAGCGCGAGGCCGCTGCTGACGATGCCGGCGCCCTTCATCTCGGGCGTGACGGTCACCGGCGTGCCTTTGTCGGCCGCTCGTGCCGTGGCGCCGCACAGCAGCGCCGCGCACAGCAAGGTGGAAGGAAGGAAGGGGAGCTTGGTGTTGGTCTTCATGCGCCGACCATGCCCGCGCGCCCGCGGCCCCGCCTTGTGCTGACGCAAGCGTCAGTGCCGCGGCCCGGGGTCGTCCATCACCAGCCGGATGCCCACCAGCGTGTAGCGCGTGGCGGGCGAATTCCAGTTGCGGTAGGCGCAGCGCGCGTACAGCGGCCAGGTGTGCCAGGAGCCGCCGCGGCGTACCTTCACCGAGCCCTCGGCCGGGCCGGGCGGATCGTCTTGCGGCGAGCGTGCGTAGTAGTGCTCGTCGTGCCAGTCGGCCGTCCACTCCCAGACGTTGCCGTGCATGTCGAAGAGGCCGAAGGCATTGGGCGCGAAGCTGCCCACCGGCGCGGTGAAGGCAAAGCCGTCGTGCGTGGGCAGCGCGAATGCCGCCCACCGCGGCCAGCGCGGCGCCGCGTCGGCATCGAAGACGTTGGCCACGCGCGCCAGCGAAGCCGGGTCGTCGCCGCCGTGGTATTGGCCGTGCGTGCCGGCGCGGCAGGCGTATTCCCATTCGGCCTCGGTGGGCAGCCGGTAGTGCCGGCCTTCCATGCGGCTCAGCCAGCCCGCCAGGGCCTGGGCGTCGTTCCAGGTCACGTTGACGACCGGGTGCTCGTCGCCCTGCGCGAAGCCGGGGTTGCGCCAGGAGTAGCGCGGATCGCGGCCTTCGAAGGCGTCGCCGCGCGCCGTGCGGGCCGGGTCGTAGTCGGCGCGCCAGCCGTAGCCGCCGCTGCCGTCGGCGATCGATTCGGGCACATGGCCGGAGGCGAGCAGGAAGGCGCGGAACTGCCCGACCGTCACTTCGTGCCGGGCCATGTAGAACGGCCGGGTGATGCGCACCCGGTGCGCCGGCGCCTCGTCGACGAGTTCCTCGAGCCGGCGCCGCTCGTAGCCGGGGAAGAGGCTGGCCAGCTCGGCCGGCGTGGCCGCGTTGCCCATCACAAACTCGCCGGCCGGGATGCGCTGCATCTGCATGCCCAGGCGGTTGATCAACAGGGCCGGCTCGCCATCATGTGAGTGGGGGCTTCCTCCCGCCGAAAACGAGGCGTTACAAGCACAGAGCCCGAGGCTGAGGGTGAGGGCGGGCAGGAGGGTGGATCGGCGCATGGCGGCGGCAAGGTACCGGGCCATTCTCGGCAGGGCTGTCGCGCCGGTCGATCGGTGAAAGCACAAGAAAAACGGGGCGCCGTGTCGTGCACGACGCCCCGTTTGGGGCCTGGGCCGCGAGCGGGGTCAGCGCTTGCGGTCGGCGATCAGCTCCTGGGCCAGCGAGCGCCGCACCGAGGCGACGCCGCTGTAGAAGGCGCTTTCCTGCTTGGCGTCACGGCGTTCGCCGATCGGCACCGGGTTGCGCCGGGGCTGCTGTTTGGGGGCAGTGGGGGGATGGGACGAATGAGAGGTCATCACCAGAGAGCGACCGTCGCCTTGTTCGGGATCACGGACATTTATGACTTGTGCACCCGAAACGCCGGCTCCGGGGGGCTGGTTGACATGCTGACAGCCCGGCGGACGGCTGTCGGCGTGTTCGGTCGCAACAAGTGCAACCGGCCCCGCGCCCTTCAGGGGAGCCGGCGCAGCAGCAGCGAGATGCCCACCGCGATCAGGATCAGCGGCCACCCCTGCGCGAACAGCGGGCCCAGCGGCGGCAGCAGGCCGAGCTTGGAAAGCAGGAAGGCGGTGCCCAGCGCGATGAGGATGACCGGGGCGATGAGGGAGCGGGTATTCATGGCAGACCTCGATGGCGTTGTGTGGCGCCAGTGTCATCGCCACGCCGCCGCCGCTGCGGCCCCGCGCGACGAAACGCCGTGCAGCGGCGCCAAGCGCCGCCGGCGTGCCGCGATCAGTCCGGCTTGATCTTGGCGCGCGCCACCACCGCCTTCCAGCGCTGCTGCTCGGTGGCGATGAAGCGCGCAAACTCGGCCGGCGTGCTGCCGGCCGCGATGGCCGCCTCGGCGTTGAACTTCTCGGTGGAGGCCGGCTGCTTCACCGACGAGGCGCAGGCCGCGGCCAGCTTGTCCACCGCCGCTTGCGGCAAGTTCGAGGGCGCGAGCACGCCGTACCACTGCGTCATCTCGAAGCCGGGGAAGCCCTGCTCGGCCACCGTCGGCACCTCGGGCAGTTGTGCCAGGCGCTGCGTGGTGCCGGTGGCGATGCAGCGCAGCTTGCCGGTCTTGATGAACTGCATCACCGCCGGCGCGCCCACGCTGGCGGCGTCGAGCCGGCCGGCCAGCAGGTCGGTCAGCTGCGGGCCGGTGCCGCGGTAGGGCACGTGCAGGATGAAGGTATCGCTGACCATCTTCAGGTATTCCATCGCCAGATGCCCCGCGCTGCCGTTGCCGGCCGAGCCGTAGTTCAGGCGGCCGGGGTTCTTCTTCGCGTAGGCGATGAACTCGCGCAAGTCCTTCACCGGCAGGTCGGGCCGCACGAGGTAGAGGCTGGGCACCTTGGCGAGCAGCGAGACCGGCTTGAAATCCTTCACCGGGTCGTAGGGCAGCTTGTCGAAGATGTAGGGGTTCACCGCCAGCG
>JAGOAS010000010.1 GCA_017983795.1 Piscinibacter sp. | reverse complement strand
AGCTGCCCAAGGTCGCCTTGGTGGCTTGCATGCGCAAGCTGCTGACCACGCTCAATGCCATGGTCAGAACCAACAAACCCTGGGACAACTCGCTTCACGGCGCTTGACTCGAGAGACGGTTACTCAGGCGTCGGGCCGCACGCGCAGAAAGCTCGCGAAGCGCGGCGCGCCGCCGGGCGTGAGGCCGCGGTAGGTGTAGGTCACGGTGCTGCCCAGCGGCGGCGGGCTGCTGCGCTGGGCATCGCTGAATCCGGTGCCGAGCTGGAAGACCAGGCCGTCGGCGCGCCGCAGCTGCAGCGCGCCGAGCCGTCCGGCGTGGCGGCCACGCCCGGGCAGATGGCCGATCACGACGGCATCCTCGTCCTGCTGCGGCTTGAGCTTCACCAGCGCACGGCTGCGGCCGGCTTCGTAGAGCGCATCGGCGCGATGCAGCATCAGACCCTCGCCGCCCTCGCGCACGGTGTCCGCGAGCAGCGTCGCCAGCGCCGCCCGGCTTGCGATCACGCACTGCGGCACGGCCTGCAGTTGCGGCCAGCGCGACGCTTCGGCGATGCGCTCCAGCGCGCGGGCACGCTCGGCGAACGGCCCCGGCGCGCCGGGCAACTCGAAGAGCATGTAGCGAACCTCGCGCCACAGCGCATCGTCGGGCGACGCACGCCGCACCAGGCCGGAGAGTTCGTCGAAGCGGCCGCGCGCCAGCCACAGCTCGCCGTCCAGCGGCGTGCGCGGCAGCCGCGCCAGGAACCCCGCCGGCGCCGCCACCACGCGACCGCTGCGAAAGCGCAGCTGCCTGCCATCCCACAACGCGCGCACGCCGTCGAGCTTCTCGCTCACCAGCCAGCCGGCCGGATCCAGCCCGGGGCGCACCTGCTCGGCCAGCACGAGCGCCGGCGCGGCAGCGGCCAGCGCCAGCCATTGGCGGCGATTCGGTCGGAAGAAGTGCATGGGCGGCTCCATCGTGAACATGGAGCCATCGTGAAGCGCCGCGCCCGCGCCGGCGATCCCTCCGCCGGGGCGAAGAAGAAGGCCCCCTTGCGGGGGCCTCGGATCACTTCGCCGCGACCAGATCGCGGATCTGCTGCAGCGCCGTCGGGTCGTCCATGGTGGTCAGGTCGCCCGGGTCGCGCTGCTCGCACACCGCCTGGATCGCGCGGCGCAGCATCTTGCCGGAGCGCGTCTTGGGCAGCAGCGAGACGAAGTGGATGCGTGCCGGCCGCGCCACCGCGCCGAGCTGGCCGTCCACCGTCTTCATCACTTCGCCTTCCAGCTTGAGGCGTGCGGCCGGATCGGCGACGAGGTTCGCATCCTTCAGCACCGCGAAGGCCATCGCCACCTGGCCCTTGAGCTGGTCGGCCACGCCCACCACCGCCACCTCGGCCACGGCCGGATGGCTGGAGATGCTCTCCTCGATCTCGCGCGTGCCGAGGCGGTGGCCGGCCACGTTGATGACGTCGTCGGTGCGGCCGAGGATGAAGAAGTAGCCGTCCTCGTCGCGCACGCCCCAGTCGAAGGTGTTGTACATGGTGCGGCCGTGGATGGTCGACCAGTAGGTCTTGACGTAGCGCGCGTCGTCGCCCCAGATGGTCTGCAGGCAGCCCGGCGGCAGCGGGCCCTCGACCGCGATCACGCCCTTCTTGCCCGGCTCGGTGATCTCCTCGGCGCTGGTCTCGTCGATCAGGCGCACGTCGTAGCCGTACACCGCCTTGCCGGGCGAGCCGAACTTGGTCGGCGCCTGCTCGACGCCGTTGCAGATGGCGAGGATGGGCCAGCCGGTCTCGGTCTGCCAGTAGTTGTCGATGATGGGCTTGTTGATCGCGCCGGCGATCCAGGTGGCGGTGGGCTCGTCGAGCGGTTCGCCGGCAAGGAACAGCGCCTTCAGGCTCGACAGGTCGTACTTGGTGAGGAAGGCCGGATCCTGCTTCTTCAGCACGCGCGCGGCGGTGGGCGCGCTGAACATCACCGTGACCTTGTATTTCTCGACCAGGCTCCACCAGATGCCGGCGTCGGGGCGCGTCGGCAGGCCCTCGTACATGATGGTCGCCATGCCGGCCAGCAGCGGGCCGTAGATGATGTAGCTGTGCCCGACCACCCAGCCGATGTCGCTGGTGGAGAAATAAGTTTCACCGGCGTTGCCGCAGTAGATGTGCTTCATCGACGCGGCCAGCGCCACCGCGTAGCCGCCGGTGTCGCGCTGCACCCCCTTGGGCTTGCCGGTGGTGCCGCTGGTGTAGAGCGTGTAGCTCGGGTGCGTGGAATCCACCCACACGCAGGGCACGACGGTATTCAGGTGCTTGTCGCGCAGGCTTCTGTAGTCGACGTCGCGGCCGGCGGTCTTGTCCATCGCGCTCAGGCCGCGATCGACCAGCAGCACCTTGGCCGGCTTGTGGGCGGCGAGCTTGATGGCCTCGTCGAGCAGCGGCTTGTAGGCCACCACCTTGCCCGAGCGCATGCCGGCGTCGGCGCTGACGATCACGGTCGGCTGCGCGTCGTCGATGCGGCTCGCGAGGCTGTGGCTGGCGAAGCCGCCGAACACCACCGAGTGGATCGCGCCGATGCGCGCACAGGCCAGCATCGCGAAGGCGGCCTCGGCGATCATCGGCATGTAGATCAGCACGCGGTCGCCCTGCTTGACGCCCAGCTCCTGCAGGATCGCCGCCATGCGCTGCACCTCGGCGTGCAGTTCGCGGAAGCTGTAGGCCTTCTCCTGCTCGGTCTCGGTGGAGACGAAGATCAGCGCGTTCTGGTCGGGCCGCGTCTTCAGATGCCGGTCGACGGCGTTGTGGCAGAGGTTGGTCTTGCCGCCGACGAACCACTTGGCGAAGGGCGGGTTGTCGTAGTCGCAGACCTTCTCGTAGGGCGTCTGCCAGTCGATCAGCTGGGCCTGCTCGGCCCAGAAGCCATCACGATCCTGGATCGAACGCTGGTGGAACGCGGCATAGCTCGTCATGGCCTGTCTCCCGAAGATCGTCGTTGGCTGGCGGCGAATTTCAAGCGCAGGCTCTTACGAGCGTCTGACGCTCAGCCGATGCTGACCACGACGCGGCCGCGCAGCTTGCCGGCCATCAAGTCCTGCGCACGTGCTATCGCCTGCGCGAGTGGAACCTCGGTCGTGATGGTTTCGAGGCGCTGCGGATCGAGATCACGCGCGAGGCGCTGCCAGGCTTCGCGGCGCAGCGGCTGCGGCGCCATCACGCTGTCGACGCCGGCCAGCGTCACGCCGCGCAGGATGAAGGGCATCACCGTGGCCGGCAGGTCTGCGCCCTGCGCCAGCCCGCAGGCCGCCACCACGCCGCCGTAGCGCGTCTGCGCACAGGCATTGGCCAGCGTGTGGCTGCCCACCGCATCGACCACCGCCGCCCAACGTTCCTTCTGCAGCGGCTTGCCGGGCGCGGCGAGTTCGGCGCGGTCGATCACGTCGGCAGCGCCGAGCGAGCGCAGGTAGTCGGCCTCGGCCGCCTTGCCGGTGGCGGCGATGACACGATGGCCGAGCTTGGCGAGCAAGGCGGTGGCCACGCTGCCGACGCCGCCGGTGGCGCCGGTCACCAGCACCTCGCCGTCGCCTGTTTTCAGGCCATGGCGCTCCAGCGCGAGAACGCACAGCATCGCGGTGTAGCCGGCGGTGCCGATCGCCATCGCCTGGCGCGTCGTGAAGGCTGCTGGCAGCGGCACCAGCCAATCGCCCTTCAGGCGCGCCTTCTGCGCCAGGCAGCCCCAGTGCGTCTCGCCGACGCCCCAGCCGTTGAGGATGAAGGCATCGCCCGCCTTCCACTGCGGATGCGAGCTTTCCAGCACGCGGCCGGCGCCATCGATGCCGGCCACCATCGGCCACTTGCGCACCACCGGGCCGCGGTTGGTGATCGCCAGGCCGTCCTTGTAGTTGAGCGTCGAGTGCGCCACGGCGACCAGCACGTCGCCCTCGGGCAGCGCGGCCTCGTCGAGCTCGCGGATGCCGGCGCGGAAGCCGGCGTCGTCCTTTTCCAGCAGCAGGGCCTTGAACATGGCATCTCCTCGGGTGTTGCCCGGACGATAACGCAGCCTCACAAAGCTCTCGAAATGTTGGCGCAAGTGCCCGTCAGCACTGGATTTTTTGGGTTGACGCCCGGACCCGCCAGCGCGTAAGCTGCGCGCCGATGACACGCCCTGCCCGCCTCCGCCCCGCCTTGGCCAGCCTGGCCCTGGGCTTGGCGCTGGCCGCCGGCGTGCGGGCTGCACCGGAGACGGCAGCGGCCGACCCGATCGCCAAGCTGCTGGCCGACCGCGGGCTGGGCGATCCCGACAAGGTTCCGGCCGCCGTGCCGCCGAGCGAATATGCCTTCGTGCAGAGCATGCGCGACAAGGCTTCCGACATGGTGCTCAGCGCGATGAACTTCCTCGGCGTGCCTTATCGCCGTGGCGGCAACAGCGCCGAGCAGGGCTTCGACTGCAGCGGCTTCACCCGCCACGTCTTCGAGGCCAGCCTCGGCCTGGTGCTGCCGCGCCGTGCCGACGAGCAGGCGCGCGCGAGCGGGCTGATGAAGGTGAAGCGCGAGGAGCTCAAGCCCGGCGACCTGGTGTTCTTCAACACGCTCAAGCGCAGCTTCTCGCACGTCGGCATCTATATCGGCGAGGGCAAGTTCATCCATTCGCCGCGCACCGGCGGCGAGGTGCGCGTCGAGGACATGCGCTACGCCTACTGGAGCAAGCGCTTCACCGGCGCGCGCCGCGCGCAGCCGCTGGTCGAAGGCGCGGTTCCGGCCGCGCAGGCCGCTGTGCCGGCGCCGGCTGCTGCGCCGCAGCCGACAGCGGCCGGCCCGGCCGCGGTGCCGGACGCCGAAACCTACCGCACGCTGCACTGAACCCGGGCGTGCGCTCAACCCCGGGCCCGCCGGGGTCGTGGCCAGGCAGCCCCGCGGCCCTCGCAGGCACAATTCAGCCCCATGGGCGAAAAGATCATCCCGCTGGCCGACCATCGCTACGCCGCCAGCATCCCGCGCATCCCGGAACGGCTCGCAGCGCCGACCGGCCGCGTGCTCGACCGTCTGGGCCGGCCGCTGCGCGATCTGCGCATCTCGGTCACCGACCGCTGCAACTTCCGCTGCAGCTACTGCATGCCCAAGGAAGTGTTCGACAAGCAGTACGCCTTCCTGCCGCACGCCTCGCTGCTCAGCTTCGAGGAGATCACCCGCGTGGCTCGACTCTTCGCCGCGCACGGTGTGCACAAGCTGCGCCTGACCGGCGGCGAGCCGCTGCTGCGCAAGGATCTCGAGCGCCTGGTCGCCATGCTGGCCGCGCTGCGCGGCACGGACGGCATGCCGCTCGATCTCACGCTCACCACCAACGGCTCGCTGCTGGCACGCAAGGCGCGGATGCTGAAGGAGGCCGGGCTGCAGCGCGTGACGGTCAGCCTCGATGCGCTGGACGACGCCATCTTCCGCCGCATGAACGACGTCGACTTTCCTGTGGCCGACGTGCTCGAAGGCATCGCCGAGGCGCAGCGCGTCGGCCTCGGGCCGATCAAGGTCAACATGGTCGTCAAGCGCGGCAGCAACGACCACGAGATCGTGCCGATGGCGCGCTTCTTCCGCGAGAACTTCGGCGGCGCCGTGGTGCTGCGCTTCATCGAATACATGGACGTCGGCGCCACCAACGGCTGGCGCATGGACGAGGTGCTGCCCTCGGCCGAGGTGGTGCAGCGCATCGCCGCGGTCTTCCCGCTCGAAGCGGCCGAGGCGAGCGCCCCCGGCGAGACGGCGCAGCGTTGGCGCTACCGCGATGGCGGCGGCGAGATCGGCGTGATCTCCAGCGTGACGCAGGCCTTCTGCCACGACTGCAACCGCGCGCGCCTGTCCACCGAAGGCAAGCTCTTCATGTGCCTGTTCGCCAGCCACGGCCACGACCTGCGCGCGCTGCTGCGCGGCGGCCACGACGACGCGCAGATCGGCGCTGCCGTCGCCGCGCTCTGGGCCGGCCGCGACGACCGCTACTCCGAGCTGCGCGGCGCCATGCAGGCCGACAGCGGCAGCGGCGAGCGGCGCGTCGAGATGCACTACATCGGCGGGTGAGGCCGTGACGATCCCGCGCGACGACATCACCGGCCTGATCCTCGCCGGCGGCCGCGGCAGCCGCATGGGCGGCGTCGACAAGGGCCTGCAGAACCATCAGGGCACGCCGCTGGCGATGCATGCGCTGCTGCGCCTGGGTCCGCAGGTCGGCGCGCTGATGATCAATGCCAACCGCAACCTCGGCGCCTACGAGGCCATGGGCGCGCCGGTCTGGCCCGATGCCCTGCCCGACTACCCGGGCCCGCTGGCCGGCTTCCTGGCCGGCCTGGAGCACTGCGAGACGCCCTACCTCGTCACCGTGCCCTGCGACACGCCGCACTTCCCGCCCGACCTGGTCGAGCGCCTGGCCGCCGCGCTGGAAGCCGAGGGCGCCGACATCGCGATGGCGGCCACCATCGAGAACGGTGAGCGCCAGGTGCAGCCGGTGTTCTGCCTGATGAAGACGGCGCTGATGGAGAGCCTGGTCGCCTTCACGGCCTCCGGCCAGCGCAAGATCGACCGCTGGACGGCGCAGCATCGCTGCATCGAGGTGATGTTCGACGACCCGAACGCCTTCTTCAACGCCAACACGCTGGCCGAGCTGCAGCAGCTGCAGCGCTGAGCTGCCCGCGGGGCAGCCGCGCGGCCCGCTACCATCGGCGCCCATGAGCCCGAGAAATCCCACCCTGGCCGAGATCGCCTCCTGCGTGAGCGGCTACGACCCCGATGCCCTGCCCGTGGCGCAGGCGCAGGAGTTCATCGCCCGGCTGGTGCCGCGCGTGCAGGCCGTGGAGAAGCTGGCCATCCGCAGCGCGCTCGGCCGCGTGCTGGCCAGCGACGTGATCTCGACCATCGCCGTGCCCGCGCACGACAACTCGGCGATGGACGGCTACGCCCTGCGCGGCAGCGAGCTCGCCGCCGGCGGCGACACCGTGCTGACGGTGGCCGGCACCGGCTTCGCAGGCGCGCAGTTCGACGGCAGCGTCGCGCCCGGCCAGTGCGTGCGCATCATGACCGGCGCGGTGATGCCGGCCGGCCTCGACACCGTGGTGCCGCAGGAGTTCACGCGGGTCGAGGGCGATCGGGTCATCGTGCCCGCCGGCGCCGTGCGCCGCGGCGACAACCGGCGCTGCGCCGGCGAGGATCTGGCCAAGGGCGAAGCGGCGCTGAAGGCCGGCCGCGTGCTGCGCCCGGCCGACCTGGGCCTGCTGGCCTCGCTCGGCCAGGCCGAGGTGCCGGTGCTGCGGCGCCTGCGCGTGGCCTTCTTCTCCACCGGCGACGAACTGCGCTCGATCGGCGAGCCGCTCCCCGAAGGCTGCGTCTACGACAGCAACCGCTACACGCTGTGGGGCATGCTGCAGCGCCTGGGCGTCGACCTGATCGACATGGGCGTGGTGCGCGATGACCCCGTTGCGCTGGAAGCCGCCTTCCGCCAGGCGGCGCAGGACGCCGATGCGGTGATCACTTCCGGCGGCGTCAGCGTCGGCGAGGCCGATCACACCAAGCAGGTGATGAAGACGCTCGGCGACGTGCTGTTCTGGCGCATCGCGATGCGGCCCGGCCGGCCGATGGCCATCGGCCGCATCAGCAGCGGCGGCCACGACGCCATTCTGTTCGGCCTGCCCGGCAACCCGGTGGCGGTGATGGTGACCTTCTACGCCTTCGTGCGCGATGCGCTGCTGGCGATGAGCGGCGCCACGCCGCAGCCGCTGCCCATGCTGCGCGCGGCGAGCACGCAGGCGATCCGCAAGAAGGCCGGGCGCACCGAGTACCAGCGCGGCATCGTCACGCGCAGCGCGGATTCGGCATCGGGCTGGCAGGTGGAGATCACCGGCGCGCAAGGCTCGGGCATCCTGCGCAGCATGAGCGTGGCCAACGGCCTGGTCGTGCTCGGCCACGAGCAGGGCAACGTGGCGGCCGGCGAGCTGGTCGATGTTCTTCCCTTCGACGGCCTGGTCTGAGGAGACTCATGTACCCCACCCCCGCCGCCGCTGACAACACTGGGGCCGGCACCCCGCGCAAGGCCATGACGCTGCACCGCCTGGCGGCGATGCGCGCGACCGGCGAGAAGATCGCCATGCTGACCTGCTACGACGCCAGCTTCGCGCGGCTGCTCGACGACGCCGGCGTCGACGTGCTGCTGATCGGCGATTCGCTGGGCATGACGCTGCAGGGGCGCGACAGCACCCTGCCCGTGACGCTCGACGAGATGGCCTACCACGTGCAGTGCGTGGCGCGCGGCAACCGCTTCGCCTGGATCGTCGGCGACCTTCCCTTCGCCAGCTACCACACCGGCACCGAGCAGGCGCTGCTGAGCGCCGCGGCGCTGATGCGCGCCGGCGCGCACATGGTCAAGCTCGAAGGCGGCGGCTGGACGGTGCCGGTGGTGCGCCACCTCGTCGAGCGTGGCATCCCGGTGTGCGCGCATCTGGGCCTGACGCCGCAGTCGGTGCATGCGCTGGGCGGCTACCGCATCCAGGGCCGTGACGAGGACGGCGCCGAACGCCTGCTGCGCGAAGCGCGCGAGCTCGCCGAGGCGGGCGCCGCGATGCTGGTGGTCGAACTGATCCCGAGCGCGCTGGGCGAGCGCCTCGCGCAAAGCCTGCCCATCCCGGTGATCGGCATCGGTGCCGGCCCCGGCTGCACGGGCCAGGTGCTGGTGCTGCACGACATGCTGGGCGTCACGCGCGGCAGGCTGCCGCGCTTCGTGCGCAACTTCATGCAAGGCAGCGACGGCATCGAGGCCGCGATCCGCGCCTACGTCACCGCCGTCAAGGACGGCAGCTTCCCCGACCCCGCCCAGCACGGCTACTGAAGCCCCACGCCCCAAGCATGCAGATCGTCCACAGCATCGCCCAGCTGCGCGCCGCGCTGGCCGGCCAGGCCAACACCGCCTTCGTGCCCACCATGGGCAACCTGCACGAAGGCCATCTCTCGCTGATCAAGCTGGCGCGCGCGCGCGGCGGCCCGGTGGTGGCGAGCATCTTCGTCAACCGCTTGCAGTTCGCGCCGCACGAGGACTTCGACACCTACCCGCGCACGCTGGAGCGCGACTGCCAGCTGCTCGCGCCGGCCGGCTGCGACATCGTCTTCGCGCCCTCGGAAAAGGATCTCTACCCCGAGCCGCAGGGCTACAAGGTGCACCCGCCCGCCGAGCTGGCCGACATCCTCGAAGGCCACTTCCGCCCCGGCTTCTTCACCGGCGTGTGCACCGTGGTGCTCAAGCTCTTCAACGCCGTGCAGCCCAAGGTGGCGGTGTTCGGCAAGAAGGACTACCAGCAGCTGATGGTGATCCGCCGCATGGTCGATCAGCTGGCGCTGCCCATCACCATCGTCGGCGGCGAGACCGGCCGCGCGCCGGACGGCTTGGCGCTGTCCTCGCGCAACGGCTACCTCGACGCCGCGCAGCGCGCGGAAGCCGTGCAGCTGAGCGCGGCGCTGCGCCGCATCGAGGCGGCAACCAGCGCCGGCGAGCGCGACTGGACCAAGCTCGAGGTCGAGGCGATGAACACGCTCATCGCGCGCGGCTGGGCGCCCGACTACGTGGCGATCCGCCGCCGCCGCGACCTCGGCGCGCCGTGCGAAGGCGAGCCCCTGGTGGTGCTCGCCGCCGCCAAGCTCGGCACGACACGGCTGATCGACAACCTCGAGCTCGGCTGATCAGCGCTTGGCCAGGCGCTGCCAGGTCTCGACCACCGTGTCGGGATTGAGCGAGATCGACACGATGCCCTCGCGCGCCAGCCAGTCGGCGAAGTCCGGGTGGTCGCTGGGGCCCTGGCCGCAGATGCCGATGTACTTGCCGACCGCACGGCAGGCCGTGATGGCGCGCGAGATCATCGCCTTCACAGCCGGGTCTCGCTCATCGAAATCGCGCGCCAGCAGCTCGAGGCCCGAGTCACGGTCCAGCCCCAGTGTCAGCTGCGTCAGGTCGTTCGAGCCGATCGACATGCCATCGAAATGCTCGAGAAACTGCTCGGCGAGGATGGCGTTGCTCGGGATCTCGCACATCATGATGACGCGCAGGCCGTCGGTCCCGCCGGCCGCCGCGCGCTTGAGACCGCGCTCGGCGAGCATGCCCACCACGCGCTGCGCCTGACCCAGCGTGCGCACGAAGGGCACCATGATCTCGACGTTGGTCAGGCCCATGTCGTTGCGCACGCGCTTGATCGCCTCGCACTCCATGGCGAAGGCCTCGCCGAACTCCTCGCTGACGTAGCGCGAGGCGCCGCGGAAGCCCAGCATCGGGTTCTCTTCCTCGGGCTCGTAGCGCGAGCCGCCGATCAGCTTCTTGTACTCGTTGCTCTTGAAGTCCGACAGGCGCACGATCACCGGCTTGGGCCAGAAGGCCGCGGCGATGGTGGCCACGCCCTCGGCGAGCTTGTCGACGTAGAAGGCGCGCGGGCTGGCATGGCCGCGCGCCACCGACTCGACCGCCTTCTTCAGGTCGGCATCGACGTTCGGATAGTCGAGGATGGCCTTGGGGTGCACGCCGATGTTGTTGTTGATGATGAACTCGAGCCGCGCCAGGCCCACGCCCGAATTCGGCATCTGCGCGAAGTCGAAGGCGAGCTGCGGGTTGCCCACGTTCATCATGATCTTCACCGGGCAGTACGGCAGCTCGCCGCGCTGCACCTCGCTGACCTCGGTCTCGAGCAGGCCGTCGTAGACGTAGCCCGTGTCGCCCTCGGAGCAGGCCACGGTGACCAGCGCGCCGTCCTTCAGCGTCTCGGTGGCGTCGCCGCAGCCGACCACCGCCGGGATGCCCAGCTCGCGCGCGATGATGGCCGCGTGGCAGGTGCGCCCGCCGCGATTCGTGACGATGGCGCTGGCGCGCTTCATCACCGGCTCCCAGTTCGGGTCGGTCATGTCGGTGACCAGCACGTCGCCCGGCTGCACGCGGTCCATCGCGGCCAGGCTGTGCACGATGCGCACCGGCCCGGTGCCGATCTTCTGGCCGATCGCGCGGCCTTCGGCGAGCACCGTGCTCTTGGCGCCCTTGAGCTTGTAGCGCTGCTCGGCCTTCGCGCTTGACTGGCTCTTCACCGTCTCGGGCCTTGCCTGCAGGATGTAGAGCTTGCCGTCGCCGCCGTCCTTGCCCCACTCGATGTCCATCGGCCGGCCGTAGTGCTGCTCGATGATCAGCGCGTACTTCGCGAGCTCGACCACGTCGGCGTCGGTCAGCGAATAGCGGTTGCGCTGCTCGGGCGCAGTGTCCACGGTGCGCACCAGCTTGCCGGTCCTGGCCTTCTCCTCGGCCGGCGCGAACTCCATCTTGATCAGCTTGGAGCCGAGGTTGCGGCGGATGATGGGCAGCTTGCCGGCCTTCAGCGCCGGCTTGTGCACGTAGAACTCGTCGGGGTTGACGGCGCCCTGCACCACCGTCTCGCCCAGGCCGTAGCTGGCGGTGACGAACACCACGTCGGGAAAGCCGCTCTCGGTGTCGATGGTGAACATCACGCCGGCCGCGCCGAGGTCAGAGCGCACCATGCGCTGCACGCCGGCCGACAGCGCCACGTCGGCGTGCGCGAAGCCCTTGTGCACGCGGTAGCTGATGGCGCGGTCGTTGTAGAGGCTGGCGAACACCTCCTTCATCTTCGCCAGCACCTCGGCTATGCCGACCACGTTGAGGAAGGTCTCCTGCTGGCCGGCGAAGGAGGCGTCGGGCAGGTCTTCGGCGGTGGCCGAGGAGCGCACCGCGAACGAGGCGCCGGCGTTGCCCGCGGTCAGCTTGGCGAACTCGGCACGGATGGCCGCTTCCAGCGCCGGCGGGAAGGGCGTGGATTCGACCCAGTGGCGGATCTGCGCGCCGGCCTCGGTCAGCGCGCGCACGTCGTCGGTATTCAGCGTGGCGAGGCGCTCCTCGATGCGCCTGGCCAGGCCCTCGTGGGCGAGGAACTCGCGGAAGGCATGCGCCGTGGTCGCGAAACCGCCGGGCACCCGCACGCCCGAGGCAGCCAGCTGGCTGATCATCTCGCCGAGGGAGGCGTTCTTGCCGCCGACCGCCTCGACGTCGGTCATCCTCAGTTGTTCGAACGGTACGACCAGGGCGGTCGCCAGAGCGGGGTTGGACATGGGAGAACTCCGTGATGTTGAGAAAGCGGTGTGCCCCGTGTTCCCCATGCCGGTGCGCCGCACTGTTCGAGTGCTTGTGGGTGGCGGCGCAAGGCGTTCATCGAGCGGGTGGGTCGGGGCCAAGTTGGGCGGAATTCTAAGGTTTGTCCCTATCATTCCGGGCACCACCCCCCACGGCCGCAGGCCGCGCATCCATGCCCAACCGCACCGTGTTCTTCGTCTCCGACGGCACCGGCATCACCGCCGAGACCTTCGGCAACTCGATCCTGGCGCAGTTCGCCGGCAAGCCGCGCCATGTGCGGCGGCCCTTCATCGACACGCCCGACAAGGCGCACCAGGTGGTGCGCGAGGTCAACCACAGCGCCGACACCGAGGGCCGCAAGCCGATCGTCTTCGTGACGCTGGTGAATACCGAGATCCTCGCCATCCTGAAGCAGTCGCACGGCATGGTGCTGGACATGTTCAACACCTTCATCGAGCCGCTGGAGGCCGAGTTCGGCGTCAAGTCCAACCACCGCATCGGCCGCTTCTCCGACGTCTCGAAGAGCCAGGAGTACACCGACCGCATCGAGGCGATCAACTTCTCGCTCGCCCACGACGATGGCCAGTCGGCCAAGAACCTGGCCGAGGCCGACGTGATCCTGGTCGGCGTGAGCCGCAGCGGCAAGACGCCCACCTCGCTGTACCTGGCGATGCAGCACGGCATCAAGGCCGCCAACTATCCGCTCATCCCGGAGGATTTCGACCGCGGCCAGATCCCCTCGACGCTCGCGCCCTTCAAGAAGAAGTGCTTCGGGCTGACCATCGACCCGGATCGCCTCGCGCAGATCCGCAACGAGCGGCGCCCGGGCAGCAAATACGCCTCGATCGAGAACTGCCGCGCCGAGGTGCGCGAGGCCGAGGCGATGATGCGCCGCGAGGGCATCTCGTGGCTGTCGTCGACGCACAAGTCGATCGAGGAGATCGCGACGACCATCCTGCGCGACCTGCGGCCGGATCGGCTGATGTATTGAACGGCTTCAGGCCACGCGTTGCCGCGCCGATTCGTACAGGCACACCGCCGCGGCGGCGGCGACGTTGAGCGATTCCTCGCCGCCCGGCTGCGGGATGCGCAGCGTCATCGCGCAGCGCTGTTCGAGCACGGGCGACACGCCCTGCCCTTCGTGGCCCATCACCCAGGCGCAGGGCCAGGGCAGGTCGACCTCGTGCAGCGAGCGCGCGGCATGCGAGCTGGTGGCCAGGAGCGGCACGCGCAGCGCCGCCAGCGCATCGGCCTCCACGCCTTCGACCAGGCGCAGCCCGAAATGCGCCCCCATGCCGGCGCGCAGCACCTTGGGCGACCACAGCGCAGCCGTGCCCTTGAGCGCCACCACCTGCGTGAATCCGAAGGCCGCGGCGCTGCGCAGAATGGTGCCGACGTTGCCGGCGTCCTGCAGGCGATCGAGCACCAGCGACGGTGCATCCGGCGTGATCGCCGGCGCAGTGGGCGTGGCCACCACGAAGCCGATCGCCGGCGGCGATTCGAGCGTCGAGAGCGCGGCCATCAGCTCGTCCGGCACGACGGCCACGGCTGCCGCATGGCCGGCCAGTTCACGCAGGGCCGGCTGCAGCAGGCCCTCGGCGCTGACGATCGCCTGCAGCGGCCGCCCGCCGCGCTGCACGAAGGCTGCGCAGAGGTGCTCGCCCTCCAGCCACACCTCGCCGAGCTTGCGGTAGCCGCCCGGGTCGGCGAGCAGCTTGCGCACGCGCACCAGCAGCGGGTTGTCCTTGGAGCTGATGGTGCGCGGCTCGGCCATGCTCAATCTCCCGATACCTCGCGCACCGGAGCGAACGAGCGCCTGTGCTCGGGGCAGGCGCCATGCGCGCGCAGCGCCGCCAGATGCTCCGGCGTCGGGTAGCCCTTGTGGCCGTCGAAGCCGTACTGCGGGTGCGCCTCGTGCATCGCCGCGCAGAGGCGGTCACGGTGCACCTTGGCGAGGATGGACGCGGCCGAGATGGCCTTCACCTTCGCATCGCCCTTGACGATGGCCTCGGCCGGCACCTTCAGCACCGGGATGCGGTTGCCGTCGACCAGCACCTTGGCCGGCTTCAGGCGCAGGCCCTCGACCGCGCGCCGCATCGCCAGCAACGTCGCCTGCAGGATGTTGATCTCGTCGATCTCGGCCGCGCTGGCCTCGGCGATGCAGCAGCACAGCGCCTTGGCGCGGATCTCGTCGAAGAGCTTCTCGCGCCTGCGCGCCGTGAGCGCCTTGGAATCGGCCAGGCCCTTGATCGGCTGCAGCTCGTCGAGGATGACCGCCGCCGCCACCACCGGGCCGGCCAGCGGCCCGCGGCCGGCCTCGTCGACACCGGCCACCAGGCCGGGCACGTCGAAGGCGAGGCCGAGCTGCTCAGCGCGCAAGAATTTCCGCGATCGCATCGGTGGCGGCGCGCGCGGTGTCGCGCTTCAGTTCGAGGTGCAGGGCCTGGAAGCGCCGCTGCAGTTCGGCGCAGCGCGGCGCATCGTCCAGCCAGGCCAGCGTGGCGTGCGCCAGCCGCTGCGGCGTGGCATCGCCCTGGATCAGCTCGGGCACGGCGAAGTCGCGCAGCAGGATGTTGGGCAGGCCCACCCAGGGCTGGTACTTCATGCGCTTCATCATCTGCCAGGAGAGCGCGTGCATGGCGTAGGTGATGACCATCGGCCGCTTGAAGAGCGCCGCCTCCAGCGTGGCGGTGCCGCTGGCGATCAGCGTCACGTCGCAGGCCGCCAGCGCCTCGTGCGAGCGGCCGTCGAGCAGTTCGACGGTGACGCGGTCGGCATACTGCCGGCGCAGCGGCTCGATCAGGTGGCGCAGCCCCGGCACCACCGGCAGGATGAAGCGCAGACCGCTGCGCAGCCTGGCCATCTCGGCCGCCGCCGCGAACAGGCGCGGCGCGATGTACTGGATCTCCGAGCGCCGGCTGCCCGGCAGCAGCGCCACCACGCTCTCGTCGCCGAGGCCGAGCGCGGCGCGCGCCTCGGTGCGCGGCACCTCGAGCGGAATCGTGTCGGCCAGCGGATGCCCGACATAGTGCGCCGCGATGCCGCTCTTGGCGTAGATCTCCGGCTCGAAGGGGAAGATGCACAGCACCGCGTCGACGGCCTGGCGGATCTTCTCGATGCGCTTGCCGCGCCAGGCCCAGATCGAGGGGCTGACGAAGTGCACCGTGCGGATGCCGCCGGCCTTCAGGCGCGCCTCGAGATCGAGGTTGAAGTCGGGCGCGTCCACGCCGATGAAGAGATCGGGCCTGGCGGCCAGCAGCCGCTCGGCGAGCTGGTTGCGGATGCCGGCCAGCTCGCGGTAGTGGCTCAGCACCTCGACATAGCCGCGCACCGCCAGCTTGTCGTGCGGCCACCAGGCCTCGA
This sequence comes from Piscinibacter sp., assembly GCA_017983795.1. Taxonomy (GTDB): domain Bacteria; phylum Pseudomonadota; class Gammaproteobacteria; order Burkholderiales; family Burkholderiaceae_C; genus Piscinibacter. The sequence goes on along the minus strand of JAGOAS010000010.1, from coordinate 128,234 downwards.
AGCCCTGCGCGGCCATCTTCGGCCCGCCGATGCCCTGCGCCACCAGATCGGGCCAGCGCGCGCGCAGACCGCCGAGCAACAGGCCGGCGAGCAGATCGCCCGAGGCCTCGCCGGCCACCATGCCGAAACGCGGCGCGGTCATCGCCGGCGTCAGCGCACGATGCCGCGGCTCGCGTCGCCGAGGAAGCCGAGCATCAGCTCGACGTCGGCATCGCCCTCGGCCGATGCGCCCTTCATCGCGCCGATCTCGGCGATGCCGGCGGCCAGCGTGAGGCCCTTGCGGTACAGCGTGCGGTGCATCTGCTTGACCTGCGCGATGCGCTCGGGTGTGTAGCCGCGGCGCTTCAGGCCCTCGGCGTTGATGCCCTGCGCCTCGGCCGGGTTGCCCGCGGCGGTGACGAAGGGCGGCAGGTCCTGCGACAAGCGGGTCTGGAAGCCGGTCATCGCATGCGCTCCGACGCGCACGAACTGGTGCACGCCCGACAGACCGCCGAGGAACACCCAGTCGCCCAGGTGCACGTGGCCGCCGAGCTGGGTGGCGTTGGCGATGATGATGTGGCTGCCGAGCCGGCAGTCGTGCGCGATGTGCACGTAGGCCATGATCCAGTTGTCGTCGCCCAGGCGCGTGACGCCGCCGTCCTGCACCGTGCCGGTATTCAGCGTGCAGAACTCGCGGATGGTGTTGCCGTCGCCGATGATCAGCTCGGTCGGCTCGCCGGCGTACTTCTTGTCCTGCGGCATCGCGCCGATCGACGCGAACTGGAAGATGCGGTTGTCGCGGCCGATGGTCGTGTGGCCCTCGACCACGGTGTGCGCGCCGATGCTCGTGCCCTCGCCGATGCGCACGTGCGCGCCGATCGTCGCGTAGGGGCCGATCGTGACGTTCTCGCCCAGCTCGGCGCCGCTCTCGACGATGGCGGTGGGGTGGATGCTCGCCATGATGAGGTCACGCGAAGCTGCGCATCGTGCACATCAGGTCGGCCTCGACGGCCAGCTCGTCGCCGACCAGCGCGCGCGCCTTGAACTTGTAGACCGACGACTTGGCGCGCTCCAGCGTCGCCTCCAGCACCAGCTGGTCGCCGGGCTCCACCGGGCGCTTGAAGCGCGCGTTGTCGATGCCGGCGAAGTAGTACACGGTATTCGGATCCGGATCGGTGTCGAGCGACTCGAAGGCCAGCAGCGCCGAGGCCTGCGCCAGCGCCTCGATCATCAGCACGCCGGGCATCACCGGCCGCTTCGGGAAGTGGCCGTTGAAAAAATCCTCGTTGATCGTGACGTTCTTGATCGCCTTGATGCGCCGGCCCTTGTCGAGCTCGAGCACGCGGTCCACCAGCAGGATCGGGTAGCGGTGCGGCAGCTTCTTGAGGATCTGGTGGATGTCCATCGTCTTCATGATTGTCTCGGCGTGGTCTCGTTCTTCTCCAGCGCGCGGATGCGTTCGCGCAGGGTGTGGAGCTGGCGCAGCGTGGCCGCGTTCTTCTCCCAGGCGGCATTGTCGTCGATGGGAAATACGCCGCTGTACTGGCCGCTGCGGCGGATCGAGCGCATCACCACCGAGGCGGCCGAGATGTGCACGTCGTCGGCGAGTGTCAGGTGGCCCAGCACGATGGCGCCGCCGCCCACGGTGCAGCGCTTGCCGATGACCGCACTGCCGGCGATGCCCACGCAGCCGGCCATCGCCGAATGCGCGCCGATGTGCACGTTGTGGCCGACCTGGATGAGGTTGTCGAGCTTGACGCCGTCCTCGATCACGGTGTCGTCGAGCGCGCCGCGGTCGATGCAGGTGTTGGCGCCGATCTCGACCTCGTCGCCGATGCGCACGCCGCCGAGTTGCTCGATCTTCTCGTAGCGAAAGGCCCCGTCGTCCTTCACCGGCGCGAAGCCGAAGCCGTCGGCACCGATGACGACACCGCTGTGCACGATGCAGCGCGCGCCGATCGTGCAGCCGTCGTACACGGTGACACGCGCCGCCAGCCGCGTGCCGGCGCCGATGCGCACGCCGGCGCCGATCACGCACAGCGGGCCGATCACCGCATCGGGGGCGATCTGCGCGCTCGGGTCGACCACCGCGCTCGGGTGGATACCGGCGGCTGGCTGCGGCCGCATCGTGCGCGCCCACCATTGCGTGAGGCGCGCGTAGTAGGCATAGGGATCCGGCGTGACGATCGCCGCGCCGCGCGCCGCCGCTTCGTCGCGCACGGCCGGCCCGACGATCACGCAGCCGGCTCGCGTGCTCGCGAGCTGGGCGCGGTATTTGGGGTTGGCGAGGAAGGCGATCGCGTCGGGCGTGGCGCCCTCGAGGGTGGCGATGCGCGCGATGCGCAGTTCGCCGTCGCCGATCAGCTCGCCGCCGAGTTGCCCGGCGATCTCGCGCAGGGCAACTTCCATCGGCGCTGCCCTGCCCTTACTTGCTGTTGCCGCTCTGGGCGTTGAGCGCCTTGATCACCTTGTCGGTGATGTCGATCTTCGGGCCGGCGAACACCGCCTCCTGGATGATCAGGTCGTACTTCTCGCTGTCGAAGATCTGCTTCATCACCTTGTTGGCGCGTTCGACGACGGAGGCCAGCTCCTCGTTCTTGCGCTGCGTCAGATCTTCCTGGAACTCGCGGCGCTTGCGGTCGAAGTCGCGGTTCTGCTCGACCAGCTCGCGCTGGCGGCGGTTGCGCTCCGATTCGGCCAGCGTGGGCGCGTCCTTGTCGAGCTTCTCGCCGGCGGCCTTGAGCTTGTTGGCCATGTCGGCGAGTTCCTTCTCGCGCTTGCCGAACTCGGCCTCCAGCTTGGCCTGCGCGGCCTTGGCCGGCGTGGCATCGCGCAGCACACGATCGGCGTTGACGTAGCCGATCTTCAGTTCTTGGGCCTGCGCACCCAGGGCGGCCAGCGCGAGCAGCGCCGCAGCGGCCGACGACTTCAGGAAGGAGGTATTCATTAGAACGCGGTCCCGATCTGGAATTGCAGTCTCTCGATTCTATCGTTGGGCTTCTTGCGCACCGGCGTGCCCCAGCTGAGCTTGAGCGGGCCCACCGGGGAGATCCAGCTCAGGCCCAGGCCCGCCGATGCGCGCAGGCTGTCGGTCGTCATCTTCTCGGATTCGCCCCACACGTTGCCCATGTCGAGGAAGCCGAACACGCGCAGCGTGCGGTCGTTGCCGGCGCCTGGAACGGGAACGTAGAGCTCGCTGTTGACGTTGACCCGGCGGTTGCCGCCCACGTAAGCGCCGGTGACGTCGGCCGGCCCGAGCGAGCCCTGGTCGAACACGCGCACCGTGCCCAGACCGCCGCCGTAGAAGTTCTTGAACACCGGATAGGGCCGGCCGGCCAGGCCCTTGCCGTAGCCCATCTCGGCGTTCACCGCGAAGGTGTACTGGCGCGTGATCGGCCAGTAGTGCTGGTACTGCAGGTTGGTGCGCAGGTAGCGCGTGTTGCCGAAGGCCGTCCAGTCGACGTTGACGCGCTTGTAGCTGCCGGCGTTGGGCACCAGCGCGCTGTCGCGCTCGTCGCGCGTCCAGCCGATCGTCAGCGGGAAGGAGTTGCTGCTCTCGCCGAACTGCAGCCGGTACAGGTAGAGGTTGTTGGGCATCGCGTTGGTGCCCTTGATCTCGGTGCGCTCCGCGCCCAGCCCGAAGAACACCGTGTCGTACTCGCTGAACGGCACGCCAAAGCGCACCGCCACGCCCGGCGTGACGAGCTGGTACTGCTCGCCGCGGCTGTTGATCGGCTTGTTGGTGCGGTAGTAGACGTCGAAGGCGCGCGAGATGCCGTCGATCGTGAAGTACGGGTCGACCGTGCTGATCACCAGCGTGCGGCTGCTGCGGCTGGTGTTGACCTCGATGCCGAGGTAGTTGCCCGAGCCGAATACGTTCTCCTGCTTGATCGACGCCGTCAGCGAGAGCCGGTCGGCCGACGAATAGCCCGCGCCGACGAGCAGGTTGCCGGTCGGCTTCTCCTTGACCGTGAAGGTCAGGTCGACCTGATCCTGCGTGCCCGGCACCTCGGTGGTGTCGACGCTGACGTCGCTGAAATAGCCGAGGCGGTCGACGCGATCGCGCGAGAGTTTGATGCGCTGGCCGTCGTACCAGGACGACTCGAACTGGCGGAACTCGCGGCGGATCACCTCGTCGCGTGTGCGCGTGTTGCCGGCCACGTTGATGCGGCGCACGTAGACGCGCCGCGACGGATCGGCCACCAGCGTCAGCGCCACGCGGCCGTTGGCGCGGTCGATCTCGGGGCGCGCGTCGATGCGCGCGAAGGCATAGCCGAACAGGCCGAAGCGGTCGCCGAATTCCTTGGTGGTCTCGGTCACGGCCTCGGCGCGATACGGCTCGCCGGGCTTGATCTTCACCAGGGTCTTGAAGTCCTCTTCCTTGCCGAGGAAGTCACCTTCCAGCTTCACCGAGGTCACCGTGTAGGGCTGGCCCTCGGTGAGGTTGATGGTGATGGTGATGTCCTGCTTGTCGGGCGAGATCGCCACCTGCGTCGAGTCGACGTTGAACTCGAGGTAGCCGCGGTTCAGGTAGTAGGAGCGCAGCGTCTCCAGGTCGGCGTTGAGCTTGGAGCGCGAGTAGCGGTCGGCCTTGGTATACCAGTTGAGCCAGCCGCCGTCGTTCAGGTCGAACAGGCCCTTGAGCGTGCCCTCGGAGAAGGCCTTGTTGCCGACGATGCGCAGTTCCTTGATCTTCGCCGCCGTGCCTTCGGTGATGGTGAAGGTGACGTTGACGCGGTTGCGCTCCTGCGGCGTCACCGTGGTCACCACCTCGGCGCCGTACAGGCTGCGCGTCAGGTACTGGCGCTTGAGCTCCTGCTCGGCGCGGTCGGCCAGCGCCTTGTCGAAAGGCAGGCCCTCGCCGATGCCGAAGTCCTTCAACGACTTGACCAGGGTGTCCTTCTCGAACTCCTTCAGTCCGACGAAGTCGATCGCGGCGATGACCGGGCGCTCCTCGACGATCACGACGACGACGCCGTCGTCGATGTCGATGCGCACGTCCTTGAACAGGCCGGTGGCGAACAGCGCGCGCAGCGCGGCGGCGCCCTTCTCGTCGTTGTAGGTGTCGCCGATGCGGAAGGGCAGCGAGGCGAATACCGTGCCGGCGTCGCTGCGCTGCAGGCCCTCGACGCGGATGTCCTTCAGCACGAAGGGTTCGACCGCCCAGGCGCTGCCGGCCTGGAGCGCGGCGGCGAGTGCGAGGCTGAGAACGGTCGGACGAAGAACGGGCGCGCGTCGGGAAGCAGGCATGCGTCGGGGGTCAGTGCAGGCCCAGGAGGCGGGCCACGTCGTTGTAGAGAGCCAGGGACATCATCATGAGCATGATGGCCACCCCGCCACGCTGCAGCCGCTCCAGCCACAACTCGGAGACCGGCCGCCCCGTCACACCCTCGAAAAGATAATACATCAGGTGCCCGCCATCGAGCATCGGCAGCGGCAGCAGGTTCAACACGCCGAGTGACACGCTGACCACCGCCAGGAAGCCGAGGTAGTAGGCCAGGCCGAGCTGCACCGACTGGCCGGCGTAGTCGGCGATGGTCAGCGGCCCGCTGAGGTTCTTCAGCGAGGCCTCGCCGACCAGCATCTTGCCGAGCATGCGCAGCGTCAGCGCCGACATGTCCCAGGTGCGCGAGACGGCGCGCGTCAGCCCCTCGATCACGCCGTAGCGCACCTTGACCATCACCGGCGGCTGGCCGGGGTAGACCTCGATGCGGCCGACGCTGCGCGTGCCTTCGCTGACGATATTCGGCGTGACCGCGATCTCCAGCACCTGGCCGGCGCGCTCGACGCGCCAGGCCATGGCACGCGCCACGCCGTCGGCGCCGCTGGCGCGGATCAGCTCGCGGATGCGGCCCGATTCGGCGATCGCCTCGCCGTCGATGCTCAGCACGCGGTCGCCGGCGTGCAGCCCGGCGCGCGCCGCCGGCCCGCCCGGCTTGGTCTCACCGAGCACGGGCTCGCTGAACGGCGCGCCGATGCCGATGCGCTTCTTCATCGCGGCGTCGACCTCGCGCGCGCCCAGCGCCTGCAGATCGAGCACGAGGCGGCGCTGGCCGTGACCCTGGGCATCGCTGACCATCAGGTGCAGCGGCGTGCCGTGCAGCACCGATTGCGTGACCTGCCAGTGCAGATCGTTCATCGAGCGCAGGTCCTGCCACTCCATGCCGTCGTCCGACCAGGCGCGCGCCCAGTCGCCGGCTCTCAGGCCGGCGCGCTCGGCCACGCTGCCGGTCACCGGCGCGGCCATCAGCGCCTTGGGTTCGTCCATGCCGATCCAGTTGGCGCCGGCGTACAGCAGCACGGCGAGGATCAGGTTGGCCAGCGGTCCGGCGGCGACGATCGCGGTGCGCTGCGCCAGCGTCTTGCGGTTGAAGGCGAGGTGCGCCTCCTCGGGCGCGACCGGGCCCTCGCGCTCGTCGAGCATGCGCACGTAGCCGCCCAGCGGCAGCGCGGAGACCACGAACTCGGTGCTCTGCGGCGTGGCCTGGCGGCGCCACAGCACGCGGCCGAAGCCGACCGAGAAGCGCAGCACCTTCACGCCGCAGGCCACGGCCACGCGGTAGTGGCCGTACTCGTGCACGACGATCAGCACGCCGAGCGTGAAGATGAAGGCAAGCACCGTGATCATCGCGTGAAGCCCTGGATGAGTTGTCGTGCGTGGCGGCGCGCCTGGGCGTCGAGCCCGAGCAGACCGTCCAGCGAGGCCGCCGCGCCCTGCGGCGCAACGACGTGCTCCACCGTGCCGGCGTTGACGCTGTGAATCTGGTCGAAGCGGATGGTTCCGCCCAGGAATGCCGCCACCGCCTCCTCGTTGGCCGCATTGAGCACCGCCGTGCTGCCCGGCGCGGCGCGCAGCGCCTCCCAGGCCAGCGCCAGGCCGGGGTAGCGCAGAAAGTCGGCCGGCTCGAAGCTCAGCGCGGCGAGCGCGGTGAAGTCGAGCTGCGAGGCGCCCGACTCGATGCGCTGCGGGAACGAAAGGCCGTAGGCGATCGGCACGCGCATGTCGGGCGTGCCGAGCTGCGCCAGCACCGAGTTGTCGCGGCACACCACCATCGAGTGGATGATGCTCTGCGGATGCAGCACGACGCGGATCTGTTCGGGCGCGAGATCGAACAGCCAGCGCGCCTCGATGACCTCGAGCGCCTTGTTCATCATGGTCGCCGAGTCGACCGAGATCTTGCGCCCCATCACCCAGTTCGGGTGCGCGCAGGCCTGGTCGGGCGTCACCTCGCGCAGCGTGGCCGGATCGCGCGTGCGGAACGGCCCGCCCGAGGCGGTGAGCACGATGTGGTCGATGCGCGAGGCCCAGCTGCCGCGGTCTTCGGGCAGGCACTGGAAGATCGCCGAATGCTCGCTGTCGATGGGCAGCAGCGTGGCGCCGCCAGCCTTGACCGCGTTCATGAAGAAGGCGCCGCCGACCACCAGCGCTTCCTTGTTGGCCAGCAGCAGGCGTTTTCCAGCGCGCGCCGCGGCGAGGCAGGACGACAGCCCGGCCGCCCCGACGATGGCCGCCATCACCGCGTCGACATCCGGATGTGCCGCGAGTTCGTCGAGCGCTTGCTCGCCGGCCAGCACCTCGGTGCGCAGGCCCTCGCGCTTGAGCCGCTCGCGCAGCGCCGCGGCACGCGCCGCATCCGGCGTGGCGGCGAAGCGCGGCTTCCATTGCAGGCACTGCTGCGCGAGTTCGTCGACGCGGCTCGCGCCGGTCAGCGCGAAGACCTCGAACCGATCGGGATGGCGCGCGATCACGTCCAGCGTGCTGACGCCGATCGAGCCGGTCGAGCCGAGCACGCAGACGCGCTGCCGGGTGTTGTGGGTCGGGCTCATGGCGCGATCAGTTCGTGGCCAGGGCGATGGCGATCGGGAAGACCGGCAGTAGCGCATCGACGCGGTCGAGCACGCCGCCGTGGCCGGGCAGGAGGTTGCTGCTGTCCTTGGCGCCGGCGGCGCGCTTGACCAGCGATTCGAACAGGTCGCCGACCACGCTCATCGCGCCGAGCAGCAGGCTGCCCGCCAGCATGCCGGCCACGCCCCAGGAGGCGGCCATGCGGCTGTAGAGGCTGGGTGCATCGACCGGCTGGCTGGCATCGACCCAGCGCCAGACGAAGGCCAGCACGATCACGCCGGCCATGCCGCTGAACGCCCCCTCCCAGCTCTTGCCCGGGCTGATGCTCGGCGCCAGCTTGCGCCTGCCCAACGCGCGCCCGCCGAAGTAGGCCGCGATGTCGGCCACCCAGACGAGGCAGAACACCGAGAGGATGAAGTTGATGCCGATGCTGCGCGCATGCGCGATGGCGAGCCAGGCCACCCACAACATCACCAGGCCGAGCACGCGGCGCAGCGCGAGCGGCAGCCCGGGCCAGGCCGCCGGGCCGCCGCGCAGTGCCAGCGCACCGCCAATCACCCAGGCGAGCGCCACCGGCCACCACAGCCAGGCCGGCGGCACGAGCGTCCAGCCCAGCGCCAGCGCGGCGGCGCCGGCCAGCGCGAGCAGCACGCCCATCGCGACGGCCAGGCCGGCGCCGGCGTTGTTGAGACGGCCCCACTCCCAGCCCGCCGCGCCGATCAGGAGCAGCGTCAGCACGGCGAACGGCCAGGGCGACGCCGCGAAGAGTGCGGGCAACAGCAGCGCCAGCAACACGATGGCGGTGATGACACGCTGCTTGAGCATGGTCAGTCGGCCGAGGCCTGCGCCGCCGCGGGCGACGTCTTGACGAGGCCGAAGCGGCGGTCGCGGCCGGCGTAGGCGGCGATCGCCTTGTCGAGTTCGGCTTCGTCGAAGTCGGGCCAGAGGCAGTCGCTGAAGACGAGTTCCGAATACGCCGCCTGCCAGAGCAGGAAGTTGCTGATGCGCACTTCGCCGCCGGTGCGGATGAGCAGATCGGGGTCGGGCGCGTCGCCGAAGCACATGTAGCGCGCCAGCGTGGCCTCGTCGAGGCCGTCGGGGTTCACGCCGGCGCGCATCGCGGCCTGGCAGGCCTGCACGATGTCCCAGCGGCCGCCGTAGGCGAAGGCCACCCACAGCGTGATGCGCGTGTTGTGCGCGGTGCTCGATTCGGCGTGATCGCAGGCCTGGCGCAGGCGTTCGTTGAGCTGATTGCGGTCGCCGATCATGCGGATGCGCACGCCGCGCGAAGCCAGCTTGGCGAGGTACTTCTCCACCGCCACCAGCACCAGGCCCATCAGGAAGGACACTTCCTCGGCCGGGCGCTTCCAGTTCTCGGAGGAGAAGGCGAACACCGTCAGGTGCTCGATGCCGCGGTCGGCGCAGGCCAGCACCGTCTTGACCAGCGTGTCGACGCCGGCCTTGTGCCCGAACACGCGCGGCAGGTAGCGGCGCTTGGCCCAGCGGCCGTTGCCGTCCATCACGATGGCGACGTGGCGCGGGATGCCGGCGTCGGAAGCCATCAGACGGCCAGGATCTCCGCTTCCTTGGAGCTGACCAGCCGGTCGATCTCGGCGATCGAGCCGTCGGTCAGGCGCTGGATCTGCTCCTGCGCGCGGCGCTCGTCGTCCTCGGAGATCTCCTTGTCCTTGAGCAGCTTCTTCAGGTGCTCGTTGGCGTCGCGGCGCAGGTTGCGCGTGGCGATGCGGGCCTCTTCGCCGGCATGGCGCACGACCTTGGTCAGATCCTTGCGGCGCTCCTCGGTGAGCGGCGGCATCGGCACGCGCAGCAGGTCGCCCTGCGCGGACGGGTTCAGGCCCAGATCCGACTCGCGGATCGCCTTCTCGATCTTCGCGCCCATGCCCTTCTCCCAGGGCTGCACGGAGATCGTGCGGGCATCGAGCAGCGAGACGTTGGCGACCTGGCTGATCGGCACCATCGAGCCGTAGTAGTCGACATGCACCTGGTCGAGGATGCCCGGGTGGGCGCGGCCGGTGCGGATCTTCTGCAGTTCGACCTTGAAGGCCTCGATGGTCTTGGCCATCTTGGTCTCGGCGGTCTTCTTGATGTCGGCAATGCTCATGCTTACCCCTCAGACGTGCACCAGCGTGCCTTCGTCCTCGCCCTGCACCACGCGCTTCAACGCGCCGGGCTTGAAGATGGAAAACACCTTGATGGGCAGTTTCTGGTCGCGGCACAGCGCGAAGGCGGTGGCGTCCATCACCTGCAGGTTCTTCGAGATCGCCTCGTCGAAGCTGATCTGCGTGTAGCGCGTGGCGGCCGGGTCCTTCTTCGGGTCGGCGCTGTAGACGCCGTCGACCTTGGTGGCCTTGAGCACCACCTGCGCGCCGATCTCGGCGCCGCGCAGCGCGGCCGCCGTGTCGGTGGTGAAGAAGGGGTTGCCGGTGCCGGCGGCGAATACGACGATCTTGCCTTCCTCGAGGTACTGCAGCGCCTTCGGCCGCACGTAGGGCTCGACCACCTGCTCGATGCCGATGGCGCTCATCACGCGCGCCGTCATGCCTTCCTGGCGCATGGTGTCGGCCAGCGCCAGCGAGTTCATCACGGTGGCGAGCATGCCCATGTAGTCGGCGGTGGCGCGGTCCATGCCCACCGAGCCGCCGGCCACGCCGCGGAAGATGTTGCCGCCGCCGATCACCACCGCCACCTCGCAGCCCAGCTGCGTCACCTCCTGCACCTCGCGCACCATGCGCACGATGGTGGAGCGGTTGATGCCGTAGGCATCGTCGCCCATCAGGGCCTCGCCGGAGAGTTTCAGCAGGATACGTTTGTAGGCGGGCATGCAGGCGGCTCCAGGCGCGGGGCGGTTCTCGTGGTGCGCAAGTCTAATCGGCCGGGGAGCCTCGCTCCCCGTTTTCCGACCCCTACCTCAGGCGCCCTTGGCCGCAGCGACCTGGGCCGCCACTTCGGCCGCGAAGTCGTCGACCTTCTTCTCGATGCCTTCGCCCACCACGTACAGGGTGAAGCCCTTCACCTCGGTCTTGGCGGCCTTGAGCATCGCGCCGACGGTCTGCTTGCCGTCGGCCGCCTTGACGAACACCTGGTCGAGCAGGCTGACTTCCTTGAGGAACTTCTGCACCGAGCCTTCCACCATCTTGGCGACGATGTCGGCCGGCTTGCCGCTCTCGGCGGCCTTCTCGGCGGCGATCTTGCGCTCCTTCTCGACCAGCTCGGCCGGCACCTCGGCCGACGACAGCGCGGCCGGCTTCATCGCGGCGACGTGCATCGCCACGTCCTTGGCGGCGGTGGCGTCGCCCGTGTACTCGACGACCACGCCGATGCGCGTGCCGTGCAGGTAGTGCGCCAGGCTGGCGCCGCCGACGTAGCGCTTGAAGCGGCGGATCGACATGTTCTCGCCGATCTTGCCGATCAGGCCCTTGCGCACGTCTTCCAGCGTCGGGCCGAAGCCGTCTTGCGCGTAGGGCAGCGCCGACAGCGCGGCGATGTCGGCCGGGTTGCTCGTGGCCACCAGCTCGGCGGCGGCCTTGGCGAAGGCCAGGAAGGAGTCGTTCTTCGAGACGAAGTCGGTCTCGCAGTTGATCTCGATGAGCGCGCCGGTCGTGCCCTCGACGGCCGCGGCGACCACGCCCTCGGCGGTGATACGGGCAGCCGCCTTGCCGGCCTTGTTGCCGAGCTTGACGCGCAGGATCTCCTCGGCGCGGACCGCGTCGCCGTCGGCCTCGGTGAGGGCCTTCTTGCATTCCATCATCGGCGCGTCGGTCTTGGCGCGCAGTTCGGCAACCATGCTGGCGGTGATTGCGGGCATATCAGTTCTCCGGAAATACTGGGATTGAAAAAGGGGGCTGTGCGACAGCCCCCTTTGTAGGACTCGCGCGGGCGAGTCGGGGCGCGGCAGCTCAGGCCGTCGTCTCGACTTCCACGAACTCGTCGCCACCCGAGGCGGCCTGCACCACTTCGGAGGTCGCGTTGGCCTTGCCCTCGAGCACGGCGTCGGCCACCGCGCGGGCGTACAGCGCCACGGCCTTGGCCGAGTCGTCGTTGCCGGGGATGACGTAGTCGATGCCGTCCGGGTTGTGGTTCGTATCGACCACGCCCACCACCGGAATGCCCAGCTTCTTGGCTTCCTGGATGGCGATCTTGTGGTAGCCGACGTCGATCACGAAGATCGCGTCCGGCAGCGCGTTCATGTCCTGGATGCCGCCGATGTCCTTCTCGAGCTTGGCGATCTCGCGCTGGAACAGCAGTTGCTCCTTCTTGGTGCCGATGTCGGCGCCCGACTCGACCTTGGCCTGCATGTCCTTGAGCTTCTTCAGCGAACCCTTGACGGTCTTGAAGTTGGTCAGCATGCCGCCGAGCCAGCGCTGGTCGACGTAGGGCATGCCGGCGCGCTGCGCGTCCTGGGCGATCACCTCGCGCGCCTGGCGCTTCGTGCCGACCATCAGGATGGTGCCGCGCTTGGCGGCGAGCTGGCGCACGAACTTCATCGCGTCGTTGAAGAGCGGCTGCGTCTTCTCGAGGTTGATGATGTGGATCTTGTTGCGATGGCCGTAGATGTACGGGGCCATCTTGGGATTCCAGAAGCGCGTCTGGTGGCCAAAGTGCACACCGGCTTCCAGCATTTCACGCATGCTGATCGTCATGGGGACTCCAAAGGTTGGTTCTAGAATCCGGCCCGAATCGCTTCGACACACCTCGACACCAATCTGTCAGGCAGCGTCGCGACACCTTCAGCGGCCGGCTTCGCGATTTGCTTCGTCCGGGATCGCCCCGGACAAAACTCGCGGAGTGTACCACGCCACTTATGCCCATTGACCTCAGCGCTGCCCGCGAGCAGCTCGAAGCCGCCGTCGTCGCCGCGACGTCCGACGCCTGCCGCCACGCCTTCACCCTGACCACGTTCGACGAGGCCGGCGCGCAGGCGCGGGCCGCGCGCCCCGATGCGCCGCTGGCCGGGCGGCCGGTGAGCATCAAGGACCTGTTCGACGTGGCCGGCCAGACCACGGCCGCGGCCAGCCGCGTGCTGGCCGACGCGCCGCCGGCGCGCGCCGATGCTCCGGCTGTCGCACGGCTGCGCGCGGCCGGCGCGGCCTTCGTGGGGCGCACCAACATGAGCGAGTTCGCATTCTCCGGCGTGGGCATCAACCCGCACCACGGCACGCCGGCCAATGTCGCGACGGCGGCGCTCGACGCCACGCCGCGCATCCCCGGCGGCTCGACCTCCGGCGGCGCGGTCTCGGTGGCCGCCGGTGCCGCCTGGGCGGCGCTCGGCTCGGACACCGGCGGCTCGATCCGCATCCCGGCCGCGCTGCAGGGGCTGGTCGGCTTCAAGAACACCGCGCGGCTGGTGCCCACCGATGGCGCGATCCCGCTGTCGACCACGCTGGACACCGTCTGCGCGATCACGACGAACGTGCGCGACGCGCTCACCGTGCACGAAGTGCTGGCGGCGCGCAGCGTCAAGCTGGCGCACAAGCCGCTCGCCGCGCTGCGCCTCGGCGTGCCGACCACGCTGATGCTCGACGGGCTGGAGCCGGCCGTCGCCGCGGCGTTCCAGCGCGCGCTCGCCACGCTGCGCAATGCCGGCGCGCGCGTCGAGGAGCTCGCACTGCCGCAGCTCGGCGAACTCGCCGCGCTGAATGCCGCCGGCGGCTTCTCCGCCGCCGAGAGCTGGGCCTGGCACCGCAGGCTGCTGGCGACCAAGGCCGACCAGTACGACCCGCGCGTCGCGCTGCGCATCCGCCGCGGCGAGAAGATGAGCGCGGCCGACTATATCGAGCTCACCTGGGCGCGGCGCGACTGGATCGCGCGCACCGAAGCCGCCATGGGCGAGCCTCCCGGCTTCGACGCCATGCTGAGCCCCACCGTGCCCCTCATCGCCCCGGCCATCGCCCCGCTCGTCGCCAGCGACGAGGCCTTCTTCGCCGCCAACGGCGCGCTGCTGCGCAACCCCAGTGCGATCAACTTCCTCGACGGCTGCGCGCTCTCGCTGCCCTGCCACGGCGCGGGCGAGATGCCGGTCGGCCTGATGGTGTGGAGCGGCGCGCTGCGCGACGACGCGGTGCTCGATGCCTCGCTGGCCATCGAGGCGGCGCTCGCACCGTCGCGCGGTGGAAGCGCCTAGCATGAAACCCCCAAGCTCACTTCGTTTGCTGCCCCCCGAGGGGGCGCTCAGTGGCTTCGGAACGGCCGGGCGCCACTGACATGCGCATCGCCGTCATCGGCGCCGGCATCGTCGGCGTCACCACTGCCTACGAACTCGCGGCCGCCGGCCACGAGGTCACCGTCTTCGAGCGCCGCGGCAGCGTCGCCGCCGAGACCAGCTTCGCCAACGCCGGCGTCGTGGCGCCCGGCTACGTCACGCCCTGGGCCGCGCCCGGCATGCCCTGGAAGGTGCTGCGCATGATGCTCAGCCGGCACGCGCCGGTGCGCGTGCGCGCCAGCCTCGACCCGGCCCTGCTCGGCTGGATGTGGCGCTGGTGGCGCGCCTGCCGCACCGAGGCCTGGCAGGCCAACCGCACGCGCATGCAGCGCCTGGCCGTGTTCAGCCGCCACCGGCTGCACGAGCTGACCAAGGCGCTGCAGCTCGAGTACGAACGCGAGAGCGGCTACCTGGTGCTGCTGCGCAGCGAATCCGACCTCGCCGCCGCGCGGCCGGGGCTCAAGCTGCTCACCGAGCTGGGCAACCGCTTCCACCTCGTCGACGCGGCGCGCTGCCGCGAGCTCGAGCCGGCGCTCAACCCCGACACGCCGCTGCACGCCGGCGTGCACCTGCCCGACGACGAGGTCGGCAACTGCCGCCAGTTCGCGCACCTGCTGCGCCACGAGGCGCAGAAGCTGGGCGCACGCTGGTGCTTCCACACCGAGGTGCAGCGCCTCGTGCCCGGCACGCAACCGCAGGTGGTGCACCGCTACATGCCGCCAGCCGAATCGACGCAGCTCGTCATCGAGCCGGCGTCCTCGAAGAACGGCGGGCCGGCCACCGAACCCGCGCCGCTCGAGGCGGTGAGCGAGAGCTTCGACGCGGTGGTGGTCTGCGCGGCGATGGGCTCGGCCGAGCTGCTGCGCCCGCTCGGCCTGCGCCTGCCGCTGCGCGCCGTGCACGGCTATTCGATCACTGCGCCGCTGCGCCCCGAGGACAGCGCCGCCGAACGCGCGCCGCGTGCCGCGCTGATGGACGAGCGCTACAAGGTGGCGATCAGCCGCATCGGCCAGCGCGTGCGCGTGGCCGGCAGCGCCGAGCTCGGCGGCACGCTCGAGAAGCACGACCCGCGCGCCCTCGAGACGCTCTACAAGGTGCTCGACGACTGGTTCCCCGGCGCGGGCCGCATGAGCCAGGTGCAGCGCTGGAAGGGTGCGCGGCCCATGCTGCCCGACGGCCCGCCGGTCATCGGCGCAAGCGGCGCCGAAGGCGTCTGGCTCAACCTCGGCCATGGCTCGAGCGGCTGGGCGCTGGCCTGCGGCTCGGCCTTTGCGCTCGCGCAAGTGATGGAGGGACGCGAAGCGCCCATCCCCCTCGAAGGTTTGGGGGTCGAGCGGCTGCGCTGATACGCTCGCAGCTGATGCGCCGCCTGGATCGCCACTGCCCCGACCTGCCGCTGTTCGACGTCGCCCACACGCGGCGCATCGAGGCCGCGGCCCTGGCGCCGCTGCCGGCGCATGCCTTGATGCAGCGCGCCGGCGCCGCCGTGGCGCGCCTTGCCCTGGCGCTGGCGCCGCATGCGCGCCTGATCCGCATCGTCGCGGGCACAGGCAACAACGGCGGCGATGGCATCGATGCGGCGATCCACCTGCAGCACGCCGGCAAGGCGGTGGAAGTGATCCTGCTCGGCGAGCCGCAGGCCGACGACGCGCGCGACGCGCTCGCGCGCGCCCACGATGCCGGCGTGCCGGTTCATGCCGCCGCGACGTCGGCACTCGGAGCGCAGGATCTCGCCATCGACGCATTGCTGGGCATAGGCGCGAGCCGCGCGGCCGAGGGCAAGCTGCGTGAAGCCATCGCCGCGCTGAATGCCCTGCCCTGTCCGGTGCTGGCCATCGACCTGCCCTCCGGCCTGGCCGCCGACACCGGCCAGCCCCTGGGCGAGGCGGCGCGCGCCACGCAGACGCTCAGCCTGCTGACGCTCAAGCCGGGGCTCTTCACCGCAGCCGGGCGCGATCACGCCGGCACGGTGTGGTTCGACGATCTCGGCATCGACACGACGCGCGAGCAACCCGAAGCCTGGCTGGGCGGCGCGGCGATCGCTGCCGCACCGGCGCGCCGGCATGCACAGCACAAGGGCAGCTTCGGCGACGTCGCCGTGGTCGGCGGTGCGCCGGGCATGGGCGGTGCCGCGCTGCTGGCCGGCCGCGCCGCGCTGGCGGCGGGCGCGGGGCGTGTGTTCGTCGAGATGCTCGATGCGCAGGCGCCCGCGCTCGACCCGGCCCGGCCCGAGCTGATGCTGCGGCCCGGCTGGTCGCGCCACGTCGACCCGGCCACGCTGGCGCACAGCACCGTGGTGTGCGGCTGCGGCGGCGGCGATTCGGTGCGCACCGCCCTGCCCGCGCTGCTCTCGAACGTGGCACGCCTGGTGCTCGACGCCGATGCGCTCAACGCCATCGCCGCGGACGAATCGCTGCGCCGCCAGTTGCGCGCCCGCGCCGCGCGCGCGCAGGCCACGGTGATCACGCCGCATCCGCTCGAAGCCGCAAGGCTGCTCGCCTGCTCGAACCCGGCGATCCAGGCCGACCGCCTGGCCGCCGCGCGCCGGCTCGCCGACGAGTTCGCCTGCGTGGCCGTGCTCAAGGGCTCGGGCTCCATCGTCGCCGCGCCCGGCCGCGTGCCCTGCATCAACGCCAGCGGCGATGCCTCGCTCGCTACGGCCGGCACCGGCGACGTGCTGGCCGGCTGGCTGGGCGGGCACTGGGCGCAGCGCGACGAAGCCGATGCGCTCGAACGCACCTGGCACGCGGCACGCCATGCAACCTGGTGGCACGGCGCAGCCGCCGAAGCAGCCGCGCGTCCCGTGCTGCGCGCTGCCGAGCTGATCGAGCAGATGGCGCTGCGCTGACGGCGCAGCCTTTGCCTCAGCGCCGCTTGCTGCCGCGCACCGTGGCCTTGCGTGCCGTGGACTTCGCGGCCTTCACCGGATGGGCGGTCTTGCCGCTGCGCGGCTTGGTCTTGGCGCCCGCCTTCACGGCCCGATCGGCCGACTTGACGCGCTCGAGCTCCTCCTCGGCCCCCGCCGCGGCATGGCTGCGCTCGCGCTTGGCACGCAGGCGCGCCGCGTCGTCCTCGCCTTCGCGCACCATGCGGAAGTCGATGCGCCGGCCGTCGAGGTCGACGCGGCTGACCTGCACGCGCACCCGCGCGCCGATCGCGTAGCGGATGCCGCTGCGCTCGCCGCGCAGTTCCTGGCGCACCTCGTCGAAGCGGTAGTACTCGCCGCCCAGTTCGGTGATGTGCACCAGGCCCTCGACGTAGAGCGAATCCAGCGTCACGAACAGGCCGAAGCCCGTCACCGCGCTGACCGTGCCGGAGAACTCCTCGCCGAGGTGCTCGCGCATGTAGCGGCACTTGAGCCAGGCCTCGACGTCGCGCGAGGCCTCGTCGGCGCGCCGCTCGTTGGCGCTGCAGTGCGCGCCGGCGCCTTCCCAGTGCTCCATCTCCTGGTTCGGCGCATGCCGGGCCTTGCCGGCCTGGCGCACCTTGGGCGCTTCCTCGAACTTGCCGCTGAGCAGGTGGTAGCGCTTGCCGGTGAGCAGCGCCTTGATCACGCGGTGCACCAGCAGGTCGGGGTAGCGCCGGATCGGGCTGGTGAAGTGCGTGTAGGCCTCGTAGGCCAGGCCGAAGTGGCCGGCGTTGGTGCCGGTGTAGATCGCCTGCTGCATGGAGCGCAGCAGCATGGTGTGGATCTGCTGCGCGTCGGGCCGGTCTTTCGTGGCCGCGGCGATGGCCTGGTACTCCTTGGGGTGCGGCTCCTCGCTGACCGACAGCCCGAGGCCGAGCGCCTTCAGGTAGTTCTGCAGCAGCGTGCGCTTCTCCGGCGTCGGCCCCTCGTGCACGCGGTACAGCGAGGGGTGCTTGGCGCGTGCGATGAAGTCGGCCGAGCAGACGTTGGCGGCGAGCATCGCCTCCTCGATCAGCCGGTGCGCGTCGTTGCGCGTGCGCGGCACGATCTTCTCGATGCGGCCGTTCTCGTCGCAGACGATCTGCGTTTCGGTGGTCTCGAAGTCCATCGCGCCGCGCTGCACGCGCTGCTTGAGCAGCGCGCGGTAGACCTCGTGCAGGTGCAGCAGGTGCGGCACGAGTTCGCTGCGGCGCGCCGCTTCCGGCCCGCGCGTGTTGGCCAGGATGGCCGCCACCTCGGTGTAGGTGAAGCGCGCGTGCGAGCAGATCAGCGCCGGGAAGAACTGGTAGGCGTGCACCTCGCCGTCGGCGCCGATCAGCATGTCGCACACCATCGCCAGGCGCTCGACGTCCGGGTTCAGCGAGCACAGCCCGTTGGAGAGCTTCTCCGGCAGCATCGGGATGACGCGGCGCGGGAAGTACACCGAGGTGGCACGCTCGTAGGCGTCCTCGTCGAGCGGCTCGCCCGGCTTGACGTAGTGGCTGACGTCGGCGATCGCGACCACCAGGCGCCAGCCGTTGGGCGACTTGACGCGGCCGATCTTCGCCGGCTCGCAGTACACCGCGTCGTCGAAGTCGCGCGCGTCCTCGCCGTCGATGGTGACCAGCGGCACGTCGGTCAGGTCGATGCGGTGGCGGCGGTCGGCGGGGCGGATCTTCTCCGGCAGCGCCGCGGCCTGCGCCAGCGTCTCGCTCGAGAAGCGGTGCGGCACCTCGTACTTGCGCACCGCGATCTCGATCTCCATGCCGGGGTCGTCGATCTCGCCGAGCACCTCGGTCACGCGGCCGACCGGCTGCGAGTACATCGAGGGCGGCTCGGTCAGCTCGATCGCCACCACCTGGCCCGCGGTCGCGTTGGCGATCGCGTTCTTCGGGATCATGATGTCCTGGCCGTAGCGCTTGTCTTCCGGCGCCACCAGCCAGACGCCGCTCTCGTGCAGCAGCCGGCCGATGATGGGCGCCTTGCGGCGCTCGAGGATCTCGAGGATGCGCCCCTCGGGGCGGCCGCGCTTGTCGTAGCGCACGATGCGCGCGCGCACGCGGTCGCGGTGCAGCACCGCGCGCATCTCCTGCTGGGAAAGGTAGACGTCGGGCTGGCGATCGTCGCGCACGAGAAAGCCGTGGCCGTCGCGGTGGCCCTGCACCGTGCCCTCGACTTCGCTCATCAGTTCGGCACCGACGGCGGAGGTAGTTGAGTGTTGGTTTGTTTTGATGATATGATCCAAGACTTCCTGAAATGCCCAGGTGGCGGAATTGGTAGACGCACTAGTTTCAGGTACTAGCGGGTAACACCGTGGGGGTTCGAGTCCCTTCCTGGGCACCAGATTGATGACGAAGGCCAGTGCACACGCACTGGCCTTTTTCTTTGTGCGCTCAGATGGCGAACTTCTTCGCCAGGCCCTCGGGGCGCAGCTCGTCGTATTCCTCGAACGGCTGGTGGATCCAGGGGCTGGTCGGCAGCATCTCGACGAAATAGTCGGGCGTGTAGCTCGACACGCCCTTCACCCAGATCACCGACGAGCGCAGCTCGGAGATCGAGGGCATGCCGCGCAGCCGCTCGACCACGGCCTTGAGCGTGACACCCGAGTCGGCGAGGTCGTCGACCAGCAGCACGCGGCCGGCGAGCTCGCCCTTGGGCAGCGTGATGTACTTGGCCATGTCGAGGCGGCCCTGGATGGTGCCGGCCTCGGCGCGGTAGGAGCTCGTCGACATGATCGCCAGCGGCTTGTCGAACACGCGCGAGAGCACGTCGCCCGGCCGCATGCCGCCGCGCGCGAGGCACAGGATCTGGTCGAACTCCCAGCCCGAGGCGTGCACCTTGAGCGCAAGGCGCTCGATCAGCATGTGGTACTCGTCCCAGGAGACGTAGAGGTGTTTGCCGTCGTCGGTCAGCATGCGGTGGCTCTCCAGGTGGCTTGTGCGCTCGTCTCAGCCGCGGTACGGGTGCTTGAGCAGGATGGTGTGCTCGCGGTCGGGGCCGGTGGACACCATATCGATCGGCGCGCCGATGAACTGCTGAACACGCTCGAGGTAGCGGCGCGCGTTGAGCGGCAGCTTGTCCCATTGCGTCACGCCGAAGGTGCTCTCGCTCCAGCCGGGGAAGCTGTCGTAGATCGGCACGCAGGCCGCCACGTCGTCGGCGTCCAGCGGCAGGATGTCGATGCGCTTGCCGTTCAGTTCGTAGCCGACGCAGACCTTGATCTCCGCGAGCTTGTCGAGCACGTCGAGCTTGGTGATGCACAGGCCCGAGATGCCGTTGATGATGATCGAGCGCTTGAGCGCTGCGGCATCGAGCCAGCCGCAGCGGCGCGGCCGGCCGGTGACCGTGCCGCGCTCCTGGCCGACGGTCGAGAGGTGGTGGCCCACCGTGCCCTCCTGGTCCATGGGCAGCTCGGTCGGGAACGGGCCGCTGCCCACGCGCGTGGTGTAGGCCTTGGTGATGCCGAGGATGTAGTGCAGCATGTCCGGCCCTACGCCCGAGCCCGCGGCCGCGTTGCCGGCCACGCAGTTGCTCGAGGTGACGTACGGATAGGTGCCGTGATCGATGTCGAGCAGCGTGCCCTGCGCGCCCTCGAAGAGGATGTTGCCGCCGCGCTGGTTGATGGTGTGCAGCATGTAGCCGACGTCGGCCAGCATGGGCTTCAACTGCTCGGCCACCTTCATCGCGTGCTCGAAGATGGGCTGGAACTCCAGCGCCTGCGATTTCAGGTAGCCGGTCAGCGCCACGTTGTGCAGCGCCAGCAGCTCGCGCAGCTTGGTGGCGAAGCGCTCGGGGTGCTTCAGGTCCTGCACGCGCAGTGCGCGGCGCGCCACCTTGTCTTCGTAGGCCGGGCCGATGCCCTTGCCGGTGGTGCCGATCTTGCCGGCGCCGCTGGTCTCGCGCAGCGCCTCGCGTGCACGGTCGACCTCGACGTGGAAGGGCAGGATCAGCGGGCAGGACTCGCTGACGTAGAGCCGTGAACGCACCTCCAGCCCGATGCCTTCGAGGCGCTCGATCTCCGACAGCAGGTGCGTCGGATCGACCACCACGCCGTTGCCGATGAAGCAGGCCACGCCGTCGCGCATGATGCCCGAGGGGATCAGCTGCAGAGCAGTCTTCACGCCCTTGATGACCAGCGTATGGCCGGCGTTGTGGCCGCCCTGGAAGCGCACCACGGCCTCGGCGTGGTCGGTGAGCCAGTCCACCACCTTGCCCTTGCCCTCGTCGCCCCACTGGGTGCCGACGACGACGACGTTGTGGCCCGCGGCCGCGTTTTTCGGTTGCTGCATGTCTTGTGTCACTCGAAACTGCTGATTCAGGGGCGCAGCGCGCTCACAGCGCGCGCACCGCCCATTGGCCGCCGACGGCGACCAGCTCGCGGTCGCACTCGAACTCCTGCCCTTCGTGCTCGTGGCCCGGCAGGATGCACACCACGGTCTCGCCCTGCTCGCGCAGGCGGCGCACCGCGGCGCGCAGCGCGGCGTCTTCCGACCAGGGTGCGCGCACCGCCGGCCGGCCGACGCGCCCCGCCACGCACTCGGCGAGTTCCTTCAAGTCGAGGCTGAAGCCGACCGCCGGGCGGTTGCGGCCGAAGATCGCGCCGACCTCGTCGTAGCGCCCGCCACGCGCGATCGAATCGCTGCAGCCCTTCGCATAGATCGCGAAGCGCGCACCACTGTAGTACGACGCGCCGCCCACGTCGGCGAGATCGAAGCCGACCTGCACCTCGGGGTGCGCCTGCCGCGCGTGGCGTGCCAGCGTGGCGAGGTCGGCCAGCGCGGCACGCACCGGCTCATGCGGCGGCAACAGCTCGCCGGCCCGCGCGATGACGGACTCGTCGCCATACAGCGCCGGCAGCGCCAGCAGCGCGCGCCGCGAAGCCTCGTCGAGGCCGGTACACAGCTCGTTCAGGCCGGCCACGTCCTTGCCCGCCAGCGCCGCCTGGATGTCGCCGCGGCGCTGCGGCGCGACGCCGGCCAGCAGCGCACGCACGATGCGCGCATCGGCGAGGTCCAGCGTCAGGCCGTCGAGGCCGGCGCCGCGCAGGCAGTCGAGCGCCAAGTCCTGCACTTCCAGGTCGGCCTCGAGGCCGGCGTGGCCGTAGATCTCGGCGCCGAACTGCAGCGGCTCGCGCGTGCCCTGCATGCCCGAGGGCCGCGTGTGCAGCACCGGGCCGCAGTAGCACAGGCGCGTCACGCCGGCGCGGTTGAGCAGGTGCGCATCGATGCGCGCCACCTGCGGCGTCGCGTCGGCGCGCACGCCCAGCGTGCGGCCGCTGAGCTGGTCGACCAGCTTGAAGGTCTTCAGGTCGAGATCGCGCCCGGTGCCCGACAGCAGCGACTCGATGTGCTCCATCAGCGGCGGCATCACCAGCTCGCAACCGAAGGAGCGCGCCACGTCGAGCAGGCCGCGCCGCAGTTCCTCGATGTGTCGGGCCTGCGCAGGCAGGACGTCGGCAATGTGCTCGGGCAGAAGCCAAGCAGAAGACATGGCAAAACGGCGCGGGATTAAAAACCGCATTGTACCGGCCGCACCCCTGGCGCCTGCCTGACAGGCAGAGCCGTTCAGTCGCGGAACAACAGCAGCAGCACGATGCCGAGCAGCATGCTCGACAGGCCGAGAAAGCGGATCTGCCCGTCCGACAGCTTGGTCGCCTGCTCGAACAGCCTGCGCCACGCGCCCGGGCTGAAGAAGGGCAGCAGCCCCTCCAGCACCAGCATCAGCGCGCAGGCGGCGAGCAGCAGGTCCCAGGCGCTCGCGCCCACCGCCGGCTACTTCTTGGCCGGCGCGGCTGCGGCCGGCGCCGGGCCCGAGCCGCGCATCGCCCGGAAGAACTCGCTGCTCGGGTCGATCACCATCACGTCGCCCTTGTTGCGGAAGCTGGCGCGATAGGCCTCGAGGCTGCGGTAGAACTCGGCGAACTGCGGGTCGCGCCCGAAGGCCTCGGCGAAGATCGCCGAAGCGCGCGCATCGCCCTCGCCCTTGACCTTCTGCGCGTCGCGGTAGGCCTCGGCGACGATCACCTGGCGTTGGCGGTCGGCATCGGCACGCACCTTCTCGCCCTCGGCGCCGCCGGTCGAGCGCAGCTGGTTGGCGACCTGCTGGCGCTCCGAGCGCATGCGGCTGTAGATCGACTCGGTGATGTTGGCGACGAAGTCGACGCGCTTGATGCGCACGTCGAGGATCTCGATGCCGAAGGCCTTGGCGTCGTCGACCAGGCGCGCGCGCACGTCCTGCATGACCTTGTCGCGCTCGGTGGAGAGCACGCCGCCGACGGTGCGCTTGGTCACCTCCTCGTTGAACGCCGCATGCACCACCGGCGCCAGGCGCGTCTCGAGGTTGCGCATGTCGGTGCCGTTGTTGCGGATGAACTGGCGCGGCTCGGCGACGCGCCACTTCACCAGCCAGTCGATCACCAGGCTCTTCTTCTCGGCGGTGAAGATCGGGCGCACGTCCGGGCTGTCCAGCGTCTGGATGCGGCGGTCGAGGAAGACGACGTTCTGGAACGGCGGCGGCAGCTTGACCTTCAGCCCCGGCTCGGTGATCACTTCCTTGATCTCGCCGAGCGCGTAGATGACGGCCACCTGGCGCTGGTCGACGATGAACAGGGTCGAGGCCGCGCCCATCAGCGCGAGCAGCACGAGGCCGACGAGGAATCCGATGCGGTTCATGTTCTGATGCTCCCCGTGTCGATCAGCGGCCTTCGCGGTCACGGCCGCGCTGGCCGTCGCGCGAGCGCGGATCCAGCGTCGTGCCCGAGGCGGCGCTGCCGCTGCCGTCGCCCGCGGCCGGCGCGGCGCCCGTCGTGGTCGCGGCAGCCGCCGTGCCGCCGGCCTGCTGCATCAGCTTGTCCAGCGGCAGGTACAGCAGGTTGGAGTTGCTGCGGCTGTCGATCATCACCTTGCTGACGTTCGAGTAGACCTGCTGCATGGTCTCGATGTAGAGGCGGTCGCGCGTCACCGACGGCGCCTTCTGGTATTCGGTCAGCACGCGGCTGAAGCGCTGCGCATCACCCTCGGCCTGCGCCACCACCGCGGCCTTGTAGCCCTCGGCCTCCTCGCGCAGGCGCGCGGCCGTGCCCTGCGCCTTGGGGATCACGTCGCTGGCGTAGGCGAGGCCTTCCTTCTTCAGGCGGTCACCGTCCTGGCCGGCCTTGAGCGTGTCCTCGAACGCCGCCTGCACCTGCTCGGGCGGCTGCACGCTCTGCATGTTGACGTTGGCCACCACGATGCCGGCGTTGAGCCGGTCGAGCTGGTTCTGGATCGACTTGACGAGCTCGGCGGCGATCGCGTCGCGCTGCTCGTAGAGCACGGCGTCGATGGCGGTGCGGCCGACGATCTCGCGCACCGCCGACTCCGCCGCCAGCGTCACCGCCTCTTCCGGGTCGCGGTTCTCGAACAGGAAGGCGCGCGCGTCCTTCAGCCGGTACTGCACGGTGAAGCGGATGTCGACGATGTTCTCGTCCTGCGTCAGCATCGACGAGTCGCGCAGCCCGGTGGCCTGCACCACCGAGTTGCGGCCGACCTCGCGCGAGCGCAGCTGCGTGACGCTGACCGTCTCGTGGGCCTGGAAGGGGTAGGGCATGCGCCACTGGAAGCCGGCGTCGGCCGTGTGGCTGAACTTGCCGAACGAGGTGACGACCGCCTGCTGGCCTTCCTGCACGATGAAGAAGCCGCTGCCCAGCCAGATCAGCGCCACCACGCCGGCGATCAGGCCGACGCCGATGCCGGCGCTCTTCATGTCGGGCTGGAAGTTGCCGCCGCCGTCGTCCGGCGGGCCGTTGGGGCGCTGGCCGCCGCCCTTGCCGCCGAACAGGCCGCCGAGCTTGCGGTTGAAGTCGCGCCAGAGCTCGTCGAGATCCGGCGGGCCGTCGTTGCGGCCGTTGCTGAGCAGCCGGCCGGCGGCGAGTCGGAGGGCGTGAAGGGGATTCATGCTCATGCCTGTGAATCGTGGGTTCCGGTGGAGGGCAGCGCAGGCTCATCGCGCTCGTCGAAGCGCGCGTCGAACGCTTCGCCAGGTTCTTCGTCCGGGTGCAGCGTGCCGGCCACCGCCTCGGTGAGCACCTGCCGCAGTTCGGGCAGGCCGGTGCCGTCGATCGCGCTGACGAAGACGCGCGGCACACGCAGCCCGCCGCTGCGCTCGATCAGGTCGCGCAGTGCGCGCGGGCGCTGGCTGGGCTCGAGCTTGTCGAGCTTGTTGAAGACCAGCACCTGCGGGATGCGGCCGGCGTCGATCTCGTCGAGCACACGCTCGACCTCGGCCATCTGCTCGTCGAGCACCGGGCTGGCGCAATCGACCACGTGCAGCAGCAGGTCGGCATCGGCGGCCTCCTGCAGCGTCGCCTCGAAGGCCTCGACCAGCTTGTGCGGCAGGTCGCGGATGAAGCCCACGGTATCGGACAGCGACACCGCCCGGCCCGCCTCCTCGAGGTAGAGCTGGCGCGTCGTGGTGTCGAGCGTCGCGAAGAGTTGATCGGCCGCGTAGCTGCGCGCCTTCACCAGCGCATTGAAGAGCGTCGACTTGCCGGCGTTGGTGTAGCCCACCAGCGAGACGCGGAAGGTCTCGTTGCGCTCGCGCGCGCGGCGCTGCGTGCGGCGCTGCTTCTTGACGCGCTCCAGGCGCGCCTTCACCGACTTGATGCGGTCTTCGATCATGCGCCGGTCGAGTTCGATCTGCGCCTCGCCCGGGCCGCCGCGCGTGCCGATGCCGCCCTGCTGGCGCTCCAGGTGGCTCCAGCGCCGCACCAGGCGCGTGGCAAGGTATTGCAGCCGCGCCAGCTCGACCTGCAGCTTGCCCTCGTGGCTCTTGGCGCGCGCCGCGAAGATCTCGAGGATCAACATGGTGCGGTCGGCCACCGCCACGCCGAGATGGCGTTCGAGGTTGCGCTGCTGCGCCGGCGAGAGCGCCTGGTCGAACAGCACGGCTTCGGCACGATGACCCTCGACCAGCGCCTTGATCTCGTCTGCCTTGCCCGAGCCGACGAACAGCGCCGGGTCGGGTGCCTTGCGGCGCGCAATGACACGCGCCACCGGCGCGTCGCCGGCGGATTCGGCCAGCAGCGCCAGTTCGTCGAGCGACTCGTCGAACGGAGCGCGCCCGCCGAGATCGACGCCGACGAGGATGGCGCGCGCCGGCCCGGCGGCAGCCGCGGTGGCGGGGGAAGAACTCAAGCCTGCTCGGGCGATTCGTTGGCGTGGAAGTTCACTGCCCGGCCGGGCACCACGGTGGAGATCGCGTGCTTGTAGACCATCTGCGTGACGGTGTTGCGCAGCAGGACCACGTACTGGTCGAAGGACTCGATGTGGCCCTGCAGCTTGATGCCGTTGACCAGGTAGATGGAAACCGGAACATGCTCCTTGCGCAGCAGGTTCAGGAACGGGTCTTGTAGGAGTTGCCCTTTGTTGCTCACGATATGCTCCGTGATGAAAGTTCTAAGGACGGAGACGTTAACACAGCGCTTTCGCGCCCTGCTGGAATCTCCGCATTGACCTTGCCCTCGTGAGAGCAGCGGGTCGGATCACTTCTCGTCGAAGGGGTTCCGCGAGGAACGCATCTCGATCTTGAGCGGCGTGCCGACCAGCTTGAAGTGCGCGCGGAAGCGCCCTTCGAGGAAGCGCTTGTACGAATCGGTGACGTGCTCGAGCGAATTGCCGTGGATGACGATGATGGGCGGGTTCATGCCGCCCTGGTGGGCATAACGCAGCTTGGGGCGGAACATGCCGGCGCGTTTCGGCGCCTGGTGCTCCACCGCCTCGTGCAGCAGGCGCGTCAGCACCGGCGTGGGCATCTTGCGCGTCGCCGAGGCATGCGCCTCCGCGATCGCCTTCCACACCGGGCCCAGGCCCTGCCGCTTCTTGGCCGAGATGTGGAGCAGCGGCGCGAATTTCAAGAAGGCCAGGCGTTGCTCGATGGAGCGCTGCAGCTGTTCCTTCTGGTAGTCGTCGACCGCATCCCACTTGTTGACCGCCAGCACCACGGCGCGGCCGCTGTCGAGGATGTAGCCGGCGATGTGGGCGTCCTGGTCGGTCACGCCCTGGGTGGCGTCGAGCAGCAGCAGCACGACGTTGGCGTCGGCGATGGCCTGCAGCGTCTTGACCACCGAAAACTTCTCGATCGCCTCGAAGACCTTGCCCTTGCGGCGCAGCCCGGCGGTGTCGATCAGCTCGAACTTCTGGCCGTGGCGCTCGAAGGGCACGTGGATCGCGTCGCGCGTCGTGCCCGGCAGGTCGAAGGCGACCAGGCGCTCCTCGCCCAGCCAGGTGTTGATCAGCGTCGACTTGCCGACGTTGGGCCGGCCGGCCACGGCCAGGCGGATCGGCGCGTCGGGGTCGGGCTCGCCGCCCTCCTCTTCGCCGAAGTCGTAGCCTTCCAGCGCCGCCTCGGTCAGGCTGCGCACGCCCTGCCCGTGCGCGGCCGACACCGGGTGCGGCTCGCCCAGGCCCAGCTCGTAGAACTCGGCCACCGCCGGTGAATCGCTCATGCCCTCGGCCTTGTTGGCCGCGAGCAGCACCTTCTTGCCGGTGGTGCGCAGGTAGCGCGCGATGTCGTGATCCTGCGCCGAGAGCCCGCCGCGCACGTCGACGACGAAGATCACCGCATCCGCCTCGGCCACCGCCTGGCGCGTCTGCTTGGCCATCTCCTTGACGATGCCCGACTCCGCTGTCGGCTCGAAGCCGCCGGTGTCGATGACGATGAACTCGTGCTCGCCCAGGCGGCCGTCGCCGTAGTGGCGGTCGCGCGTCAGGCCGGCGAAGTCGGCCACGATCGCGTCGCGGCTCTTGGTGAGCCGGTTGAACAGCGTCGACTTGCCCACGTTGGGCCGGCCGACCAGGGCGATGACAGGTTTCACTCGGGGCGGAAGGCGTAGAGCCCGCCGTTGCGCGTGGCGACCAGCAGCGTCGTTCCCGACACCATCGGCGCGGCCGCCGGCGCGCTGCCGTCGGTCGTCAGGCGCAGCAGCGGCTCGCCCTTGTCGAGCGAGAGCCAGTGCACCGTGCCTTCGCCGTCGACGAATACGGCGGTGGGGCCGGCCACCTGCGGCGCGCCGAGGTTGCGGTAGAGCAGCGATTCGCTGCTCCAGGCCACGTCGCCGCTGGCGGTGCGCCAGGCGGTGATGCGATCGGAGGCATCGGCGCCGACCACCACCTGCTCGTTGCCGGCGATGCCTTCGGTGCCGCCGACGTTCTTGCTCCACTGCAGGTTGCCGCGCTCGGCGTTGACGCAGCCGACCGCCGACTGGAAGGCGCGCACGCAGACGCTGTCGCCCTGGCGCAGCAGCGGCGCCACCAGGTCGGCGAGGCGCTCGACCTCGTTGGTGCCGCGCGGCGAGGCCACCGGCACCTCCCAGCGCACCGAGCCGTTGAGCGGGTCGAGCCCGGCCAGGCGCGGCCCCTGCCCGACCAGCAGCGTATTCTTGAACGCGGCCAGCACGCCGCCTTGCGCCAGCGTGAGCGGCTCGCCGGGGCGCTGCTGTTGCCAGAGCTTGCGGCCGTCGAGCGCGTCCCAGGCGATCACGCGGCGGTCGACGCCGAGCACGAAGATCCGTTCGCCGGCCACCAGCGGCGCGGTCACCACCTTGGTGCCGACCGGCTTGCGCCACAGCAGCTTGCCGCCGTCGAGCACGACCAGTTCGCCCTCGCGCGTCACCACCGCGGCGAAGCGGCCGTCGCTGCCGACGCCGGCGACGATGCGGCCATCCACGCTGGCGCGCCAGACCTCGCGGCCGGTATCGGCCTGGAAGGCCGCCACCGTGCCGTCGCTGCCGGCCACGGTGAATACGCCCTCGCGCACCGCGACGGCGAGCGGGAAATCGATGCTGCCGATGCGCTGCGACCAGACCTGCTTGCCGGCGATCGGCGCGGCGATGGCCTCGAAGGGCTTGGGCTTGGGCCGATCCGGCCCGCTCGAGCAGGCGACCAGCGCCAGCGCCAGCGCGCCGGCCAGGAGACGGCAGGCCGCCCTCACTTGGCGGCCCCGTCGGCGGCGGCCGCAGTGCCAGTCTTGGCCGTCTCGGCCGGCGGCGCGGCGCCCAGCGCGGTCAGCTTGGCGTCGATCAGCCGGCGGTACTGCACGGCCGGGTCCATCGTGTCCCAGGCCTTCTTGTAGGCCGCCTTCGCGTCCTCGGTCTTGCCCTGGGCGGCGAGGATGTCGCCGCGGCGATCGGCCACCAGCGCCTCGAATTCCTTGGCGCTGGCGGCGTCGAGTTGCTTGAGCGCTTCGTCGTATTTCTTCTGGTCGGCCAGCACGCCGGCCAGGCGCAGCCGGGCGACGCTGCGGTATTCGGTCTCCGCGGCGTTGTCGGCCACCCAGGTGAGCGCGGCCGCGGCGGCGTCGGGCGCGCCCTTGTCGAACTGCACGCGCGCCGTGAGCAGGCCGCCCTGCTGGGCGAACGACGTGCCGCCGAAGCGCTCCTTCAGGTCGTTGAAGATGCCGGCGGTCTTGGCCGCATCGCCCGCGTCGGCGGCCTTCTGCAGCTCGTCGAACATCGCTGCCGCCTTCACGGCCTGCTCGCGCTGCCACCAGTTCCAGCCGTTCCAGGCGGCAAAGCCGGCCAGCACGATCGTCAGCGCCCAGGTGATGAGGTTGCCGTACTGCTTCCAGAACGCCTTGAGCTGGTCGAGCTGTTCCTGTTCTTCGAGATCGAGATGCGTGGCCATGGCGGTGCGTAGCGAAAGGCGGGATTATGCGTTGACGAGATCGGCGGCCCAGGTGGCGGCACCGGCCAGCGGCAGGCTGCGCTGCGACGCGCCGGCGTCGCGCAGGTCTTTCAGCGCGACCTCGCCGCGCGCGATCTCGTCGTCGCCGAAGATCAGCGCGTAGCGTGCGCCGCTCGCGTCGGCGCGCTTGAACTGCGCCTTCATGCCGGCGAAGCCGGCGTTCATCAGCACCGCGATGCCGGCGGCGCGCAGCGCCTCGACCACCGTCATCGCCGGCACCAGCGCGGCCGGCGACGGCACGATGGCGTACAGGCGCGGCGGGTTCGGCGGCGGCGCGATGCCGAGTTCCTCCAGCAGCAGCAGCACGCGCTCCAGGCCCATGCCGAAGCCGACCGCCGGCGCCGGCTTGCCGCCGAGCTGCTCGATCAGGCCGTCGTAGCGCCCGCCGCCGCACACCGTGCCCTGGGCGCCGAGCTTGTCGGTGATCCACTCGAACACGGTGAGGTTGTAGTAGTCCATGCCGCGCACCAGGCGCGGGTTGATGCGGTAGGCCAGGCCGGCGGCATCGAGCACGGCGCGCACCGCGTCGAAGTGCGCCAGCGATTCGGCACCGAGGAAATCGGGCAGCTTCGGCGCCGCCTCGATGAGCGCCTGCATCGCCGGGTTCTTGCTGTCGAGGATGCGCAGCGGGTTGGTGTGCAGGCGGCGCTTGGCGTCTTCGTCGAGCTCGCCGGCATGCGCTTCGAAATGCGCGATCAGCGCGGCGCGGTGCGCGAGCCGCTCAGCCGGCTGGCCCAGGCTGTTGAGCTCCAGGCGCACGTCGCGTTCCTCGACGATGCCGAGTTCGCGCCACAGCGCGCGCACCATCAGGATCAGCTCGGCGTCGACGTCCGGCCCGGCATAACCCAGCGCCTCGGCGCCGAACTGGTGGAACTGGCGCTGGCGGCCCTTCTGCGGCCGCTCGTGGCGGAACTGCGGCCCGATGTAGAAGAGCCGCCGCCCGCCGTCGCGCAGGAAGGAGTGCTCGGCCATCGCGCGCACCACACCGGCGGTGTTCTCCGGGCGCAGCGAGAGGCGGTCTCCGTTCATCGAGTCGACGAAGGAGTACATCTCCTTCTCGACGATGTCGGTCACCTCGCCGAGGCCGCGCACGAACAGCGCCGTCGGCTCGACGATGGGCGTGCGCACGTTGAGGTAGCCGTAGCGCTGCATCAGCGCGCGGATCTTGTCCTCGAGCCACTCCCACCGGGCGGAGTCCGGCGGGAGGATGTCGTTCATGCCCTTGACGGCGCGCAGTGGTTCAGCCATGGAAGTTCGTGTGCAGCGGGCGCCGCGCCGCAGCGGGCGGCGCGCGGTTGGGGGTGTCGCCTCAGGCGGCCGGGGCCCGGCCGAAGCGCTTCTCGATGTAGTCCTCGACGATGCGGTGGAACTCCTGCGCGATGCCCTCGCCGCGCAGCGTCAGCGCCTTCTCGCCGTCGATGAATACCGGCGCGGCCGGCGCCTCGCCGGTGCCCGGCAGGCTGATGCCGATGTCGGCATGCTTGCTCTCGCCCGGGCCGTTGACGATGCAGCCCATCACCGCGACCTTCATGTTCTCGACGCCGGGGTACTTCGATTTCCACACCGGCATCTGCGCACGCAGGAAGTCGTCGATCTGCTTGGCCAGTTCCTGGAAGGTGGTGCTGGTGGTGCGGCCGCAGCCCGGGCAGGCCGTGACGCTGGGGTTGAAGGCGCGCAGGCCCAGCGACTGCAGGATCTCGAGGGCCACCACCACCTCCTGCGTGCGCGCCTCGCCGGGCTGCGGCGTGAGGCTGACGCGGATGGTGTCGCCGATGCCGCCCTGCAGCAGCAGCGCCAGCGCGGCGGTGGAAGCCACCGTGCCCTTGGTGCCCATGCCGGCCTCGGTGAGGCCCAGGTGCAGCGGGTAGTCGCAGCGCCGTGCCAGCGCGCGATAGACGCTCACCAGATCCTGCACGCCGGACATCTTGCACGACAGGATGATCTGCCCGGGCGCGAGGCCGATCTCCTCCGCCCGCCGCGCCGACTCCACCGCCGAGGTGATGATAGCGCGGTACATGATCTGCTGCGGCTCGTGCGGCTCGGCCAGCTTCGCGTTCTCGTCCATCATCTGGGCGAGCAGTTCCTGGTCGAGGCTGCCCCAGTTGACGCCGATGCGTACCGGCTTGGCGTACTTGGCCGCCACCTCGACCATCTGGGCGAACTGGCGGTCCTTCTTGTCGCCCTTGCCGACGTTGCCAGGGTTGATGCGGTACTTCGAGAGCGCCTCGGCACAGGCCGGAAACTCGGTGAGCAGGCGGTGGCCGTTGTAGTGGAAGTCGCCGACCAGCGGCACATCGATGCCCATGCGGTCGAGCTGCTCGCGGATGTGCGGCACGGCCTGCGCCGCCTCGGGCGTGTTCACCGTGATGCGCACCAGCTCCGAACCGGCGATCGCCAGCTCCTTGACCTGGATGGCGGTCTCGATCACGTTGACCGTGTCGGTGTTGGTCATCGACTGCACGCGCACCGGCGCGCCGCCGCCGATCGTCACCTCGCGCGCGCCCCAGCACACCACGGCCTGGTGCGAACGGCGCGCCGCCGGACGGGCCGGTTCGATGAAATCCTCGAGCGATTCGCGGGCTGCGGTTGCGAGCGTCATGCCAGTCTCGTTACTTCAGTTCCATGCGCGCGACGTTGTCGCGCGAGACGCCGGTCAGCGCCACCGGCTGGCCGCGGAAGTTCACCTGCGTCGCCGCGGCATTGCCGATCGTGAGCTTGAACGGCGCAGCGCCGTCGATGCCGACCGCTTCGCCCGGCTGCAGCAGGCGCGACAGCAGCGTCGTGCCACGCGCGTCGAGCACCTCGACCCAGGATTCCGCGCTCACGCGCACTTGCAGCACCCCGGCCGCTTCCGGTGGCGGCGCGCTGGCGCCGGCGTCGGGCAGCGCGGGGGCGGAGTGCACCGTCTCGATCACCACTGAAGCCGCCGGCTCCACGGCCGGCGCCGCCGTGGGCAGCGCGGTGGTCGCGGTGCCGGTCGCCGACGACGCCGGCACGGCAGCAGGCTTGGCGCCCGGCAGCGACAGCATGCCCTTGGGCATGAAGTACACGCCCGCGGCCAGCAGCAGGATCAGCAGCGGCGCCCACACCGTCGGCGAGCCGAGCGCCGACCAGTCCGCGCTCGGCGCCATGCCCGGCCGCTCGCGGAACGGCGCGTTGATGCCTTCGGCCACCTGCTCCAGGCGGTGGCCGGCCGGCTGCGGCAGCAGCGCCAGCACCGGCGCCGGATCGATCTTCAGCGTGCGGCACACGGTCTGCGCCAGCGCGCGGGTGAAGGTGGCGTCGGGCAGTTCGTCGAGGCGGTCGGCCTCGAGCGCTTCGAGCTTGCGCTGCGGCACCTTGGTGGCCGCGGCCAGCATCGCGATGTGCATGCCCTGCGCCTGGCGCGCCTGGCGCAGCATGGCCCCGGCCGTGGCTGCGGCCGGCAGCGGCGTGTCGGCGGGCGTGTCACTCATCGAACTGCCCCCGCTGGAAGGCGACCGCCTCGCGCGTCTCGGGGAAGCGGTTCAGCAACTGCTGGCCGAGTTCCTGCACGCCGGCCGAGTTGCCCATCCGGCGCTCGATGCGCACGGCCAGCCAGAGCGTCTGCGCGCTCACGAAGTTGACGTTGGCGTTGACGCGCCGGATGTGAAAGCGCGCGCGCTCGGCCTCGCCGCGGCGCAGCAGCACTTCGGCGAGGTTCACCGAGGTCGACGGGTTGCCGGCATCCATCTGGTAGGAGCGCTGCAAGGCCTTCTCGGCGTCCTCCAGGCGGCCGGCGCGCGCATGGCACACGCCCTGGGCCAGCCAGGTGCGCGCGCTCTCGCGCCGCTGCGGCAACGCCAGCGCCTGCGCGAACTGCGCGTTGGCCTCTTCGTGGCGGCTGTGCTGGCACAGGTACCAGCCGTAGTTCTGCAGCGCGTCGGCGTCGCGCGGGTTGATGGCGAGCGCGCGGCGGAAGTCGCTCTCGGCCGCGTCGTCCTTGCCCAGCGCGGCGTTGATCAGGCCACGCAGGTTGTAGCCCGGCGCAAGGTTGGGATTGGCCGCGATCGCGCGGTTCGCCTCGGGCAGCGCCACTTCCGGCTGGTTGTTGGCGAAGTAGGCCGCAGCCAGCTCGAGCCGCGTGCGCGCGCGCCGGTCCGGATCGGGATCCTCGGCCTGCGCCGAGGGCGGCGGCCGCAGTTCGCTGACCGGGCCGGAGGTCGTCGTGCTCGTCGTCGAGCAGCCGGCCAGCCAGGCCAGCCATGCCAGAACGAAGGCGGTACACACGCGGGCGACACCCATCATGCCTTGGTCTCCTGCAGCGGCGTGCCGTGCTTGTCGATGCGCCGCACCACCCGCACCGGCGCGCGCACCATGCGCTCGTGGGCGCGGGTGCGGTCCTGCACCTCGCCGGCCAGTTGCCCGCAGGCCGCGTCGATGTCGTCGCCGCGCGTCTTGCGGATGGTGGTGACGATGCCGGCGTCCTGCAGCACCTTGGCGAAGGCCATCACGCGCTCGCGCGACGAGCGCTTCAGCCCCGAGGCCGGGAAGGGGTTGAACGGGATCAGGTTGAGCTTGCAGGGCACGCGGCCCTTCACGAGCTTCACCAGCTCGCGCGCCAGCTCCGGCGTGTCGTTCACGCCTTCGAGCATGCAGTACTCGAAGGTGACGAAGTCGCGCGGCGCCTTGTCGAGGTAGCGCACGCAGGCATCGAGCAGCGCGGCGATGCCGTCCTTGCGGTTCAGCGGCACCAGCTCGTTGCGCAGCTCGTCGTTGGGCGCGTGCAGCGACACCGCCAGCGCCACCGGGCAGTCTTCGCGCAAGCGATCGATCATCGCCACCATGCCCGAGGTCGACACCGTCACGCGGCGGCGCGACAGGCCGTAGGCGTGGTCGTCGAGCATGGTCTTGAGTGCGGGCACCAGCGCCGCATAGTTCTGCAGCGGCTCACCCATGCCCATCATCACGACGTTGTCCACGACACGCGTGTCGTTTGTCGAATCCGCTCGCTCGCCGTCTTCGGCGCGCAAGCGATGTTCGGCAAACCACAGCTGCGCGACGATCTCGCCGCTCGTGAGGTTGCGGCTGAAGCCCTGGTGGCCGGTGTTGCAGAAGCGGCAGCCGACCGCGCAACCGGCCTGCGAGGAGACGCACAGCGTGCCGCGGTCTTCCTCGGGGATGTAGACGCTCTCGACGGCATTGCCGCCGCCGACGTCGAACAGCCACTTGATCGTGCCGTCGGCCGAGCGGTGCTCGCTGATCAGCGGCAGGCCGCGCACCTCGGCGGCACCGGCCAGCTTGCCGCGCAGCGAGCGGGCGAGATCCGACATCTTCTCGAAGTCGGATTCGCCTTTCTGGTGGATCCAGCGGTAGAGCTGGACGGCGCGGAAGCGCTTCTCGCCCAGGCTCTCGCAATAGGCCGCCAGCCCCTCGAGATCGAAATCGAGCAGGTTGACGGCCATGGCGGGCTTAACGCGCGTAGACGTTCATGCCGGGGAAGAAGAACGCCACTTCCACGGCCGCGGTTTCCGGCGCGTCCGAGCCGTGCACCGCGTTGGCGTCGATGCTGTCGGCGAAGTCGGCGCGGATGGTGCCCTTCTCGGCCTTCTTCGGGTCGGTGGCGCCCATCAGCTCGCGGTTCTTGGCGATGGCGTTCTCGCCCTGCAGCACCTGGATCATCACCGGGCCCGAGACCATGAAGTCGACCAGGTCCTTGAAGAAGGGGCGTGCCTTGTGCACGGCGTAGAACTGCTCGGCTTCGCCGCGCGAGAGGTGCGCCATCTTGGCCGCGACGATCTTCAGGCCGGCGCCTTCGAAGCGGGCGTAGATCTGGCCGATGACGTTCTTCGCCACGGCGTCGGGCTTGATGATCGAGAGGGTGCGTTCGATGGCCATGAATTCTTCTCCTGAATCAATAACTTGGCAAAGCCTTGAATTGTAGCCCGCGGCCTGCGGTGCGCCTGTGACGCCAGTACCTCAGCGGCCGCCGCGGCGACCACCACCACCGCCGCCGTAGTTGCCGCCACCGCCACCGCCGCCCCCACGCCCGCCACCGCCGCCGCCCCGGCCACCGCGGTTCTTGCGATGGAAGGCATCGGCGCCGATGTAGCCCAGCGAGGTCTGCATCGGGTCGGGTTGCTTGGGGCCGCCCTTCTTGTTGCCGCCGCCGCCCCCACCCCCGCCGCCACCGCCGGGCTGTTGGCTGCTGCCGCCGGGGCCGAAGCCGCCGCCGCCGAAAGCGAAGCCACGCCCGCCCACGCGGCTGCGCGGGTTCTGCACGAAGCGCTTGTCGAAGGTCTGCTCGAGCGGGTTGGGAATCTTCATCGGGTCGATGTCGAAGTCGTCGTCATCGTCGTGACCGCTGCGCTCGCGCTCCTCGCCCTCGGCGCGGCCGCGTTGTTGCTGCTGCTGAGGCTGTTGTGACCCGCGCTGGCCGCGATCGTTCGGCCGGCCGCCGCGCTCGTTGCGCTGCTCGTTGCGTTGCTTGTTGTTGCGGCCGTCGCGGCGCTCCTCGCCGCGGCCCTGTTGCTGCGGCTCGCGGTTGCCGCCGCTGGCCAGGCGCCGGATCGCGCGCACGTCGTCCGGCCCGAGATCGACCCACACGCCGCGCTTGAGGCCACGCGGCAGCACCACGCAGCCGTAGCGGATGCGGATCAGCCGGCTGACCGTCAGGCCAACGGCGTCGAACAGCTTGCGCACCTCGCGGTTGCGGCCCTCGGTGATGACGACGCGATACCAGTGGTTGACGCCCTCGCCGCCGCCGTCCTCGATGGAGCGGAAGGCGGCCGACTGGCCCTCGATCTCCACGCCTTCGAGCAGCTTGGCCTTCGCCTCAGGCTCCAGCGTGCCGAGCACGCGCACCGCGTACTCGCGCTCCACGCCGAAGCGCGGGTGCATCAACTGGTTGGCCAGTTCGCCGGAGGTGGTGAAGAGCAGCAGGCCTTCGGTGTTGATGTCCAGGCGGCCGACCGACTGCCACTTGCCCTGCTGCAGGCGCGGCAGGCGGCGGAACACCGTCGGGCGCTGCTGCGGATCGTCGAGCGTGACGACCTCGCCGACCGGCTTGTGATACGCGATCACACGCGCCGGCGGCGGCTGGATGCGCACCTTGACGGGCTTGCCGTCGAGCGCGATGCGGTCGCCGAAGGAGATGCGCTGGCCGACGTGGGCCGGCTCGCCGTTCACCGTGATGCGGCCGTCCTCGATCATCTGCTCCATGTCGCGGCGCGAGCCGATGCCGGACTGCGCCAGCACCTTCTGCAGCTTGGGCGCATCGGGCTCGGGGGCCAGCACGCGCTTGTGCGGTTCGCCTTCGGCCTGAGCTTCGCCCTCGGCCACCGGCTCGCTGGCTTCGGCAATTTCTGCAGCTTCGGCGGGCTCGCCCTCGGGCACCGCCTCGGCCTCGGCATCGAAGGCGCCCGAGAGCACCTCGGCGAACATCGCGCCGGTGCGCTCGTTCGCCGCCGCCGCAGCGGCTTCGGGCGTGATCGCCTCGCCGCCTTCGCCGCGGCGGCGATCGCGCCGGTTGCGCCGGTTGCGCTTGCGGCCGCTGCCTTCGCCACCCTCACCGGCTTCGCCGGCTTCATCGCCCTCGCCTTCGTCATCGGCGCGCTCGTTCGGCGCGGCGGCAACAGGCTCGACCACCGGCTCGGCGGCGGCAACGGACGCAACGGGCTCCTGCGGCGCGGCTTCCACCGCTTCCACTGCTTCCGTGACTTCCTTGCGGCGACGGCGCGGCTTGGGTGCCACCGCCTCGACGGGCTCGGCTGCCGTGGGCGCGTCGGCGCCGGCCGGGGCTTCGGCGGCAGCCGGCGCGGCGGCCGTGCGACGCCGGCGGGCCGGCTTGGCGGTCTCGGCCTCGGGCGTCGC
Source organism: Piscinibacter sp. (assembly GCA_017983795.1). GTDB lineage: Bacteria > Pseudomonadota > Gammaproteobacteria > Burkholderiales > Burkholderiaceae_C > Piscinibacter. The sequence continues at coordinate 90,756 of JAGOAS010000010.1, read as the reverse complement.
GGCAAGCCCCTCTGCGGGGGCTTCGGGCTGGGACTCGGGCGGGAGGTTCATGCTTGAGGTTCCATCGGGGCGGTGTCGGCCGCGGGATCGGTGTCGTCGGAGAGGGATTCGGGTTCGGCGAGCGGCTCGGGCTCGGGCGCCGACTCGGGCACCGCAGCGGGCTCGTCGAGCAGCGCCGCGTCGGCCGGCGGCTCGAGCACCAGTGCCGCCTGCGCATCGATCAGTTCGGGCTGCTCGGGCAGCGCCTCGGCGAGCATCGCACCGGCGGCCGGCGCGCCGTCGATGACGGGAAGCTGCTCCAGGCTCGCGAGCCCGAGGTCGTCGAGGAACTGCCGCGTCGTGGCCAGCAGTGCCGGCCGGCCCGGCGCTTCGCGGTAGCCGATCGCCTCGACCCAGCCGCGGTCTTCCAGCTGCTTGATGATCTGGCTGGCCACCGTGACTCCGCGGATTTCCTCGATGTCGCCGCGCGTCACCGGCTGGCGGTAGGCGATGATGGCCAGCGTCTCCATCACCGCGCGCGAGTATTTGGGCGGCTTCTCGGGGTTGAGGCGGTCGAGGAATTCGCGCATCTCGGGCCGGCTCTGGAAGCGCCAGCCATTGGCCAGCGCCACCAGTTCGACGCCGCGGTCTTCCCAGTCACGCGTGAGTTCGTCGAGCAGCGCACGCAGCGTGTCAGGGCCCAGTTCGTCGTTGAACAGCGTGCGCAGGTCGCGCAGAGGCATGGGCTGGCTGGCGCAGATGAGCGCGGTCTCGAGGACGCGCTTCGCATCCTGTGTGTTCATGGATCCTGTCGTCGAGCGTCACCGCACCGGCGGTGACACATGGCTTCTGGCAAGTGGGCCGCGCATATCGCGCCGGCGGGGGGCTGAAGCGCCTCAGGTCGCCTCAGACGGCCTGGCAGCCGGGCCTGTGAGGGGCCGCGAAGTGCGGCGGCTCGATCGGCCGGGCTGGAGGAATGGCGTGCATTGTACCCAAGCGGAAGACGCCCGGGTCGGCGGCCGGGACGGGCCTCACACCGGGCCGGCGAGGCGCTGCCAGGCCGAGGCGAAATCCGCCGGCGCGGCAGCCTCGAACTGCAAAGGCTGGCCCTCCACCGGATGCACGAAACCGAGCCGGAACGCATGCAGCGCCTGGCGCGCCATGCCCAGCGCCGGCGCGCCGCCGTACAGCGCATCGGCCACCAGCGGATGCCCGTACCAGGCCAGGTGCACGCGGATCTGGTGGGTGCGGCCGCTGTGCAGCGTGCAGCGCAGCGCGCTGAAGCCCTCGTGCACCGCGAGCCGTTCGACGTCGGTGCGCGCCGGCTTGCCGGAGCCCAGCACCGCCATGCGCACGCGCGATTGCGGATCGCGCGCGATCGGCGCATCGATACTGAACGCCGCCTCCTCCACCTCGCCGTGGCAGATCGCCAGGTACTGGCGATGCACCTCGCGCGCCGCGATGGCACGCGTGAGCGCCGTCATCGCCACCAGCGTCTTGGCCACCACCATCAGGCCGGAGGTGTCCTTGTCGAGACGGTGCACGATGCCGGCGCGCGGCAGCGCGCTCGCGCCGGCATGGTGGGCGAGCAGGCCGTTGAGCAGCGTGCCCGACCAGTTGCCCGCCGCCGGGTGCACCACCAGGCCGGCGGGCTTGTCGAGCACCAGCAGGTGCTCGTCCTCGTGGACGATCGCCAGCGCCATCGCCTCGGGGCGGAACGCCCGGCTCTCCTCGGTGCCGACCAGCTGCACGGCGATGCGCTGGCCCGCGCGCACCTTCTGCGAGGCGGCGCGCGCCGGCGTGCCGTCCACGTTCACCAGCCCGCGCTCGAGCAGGCTCTGCAGGTGGCTGCGCGAGAACTCCGGGGCGATCGCCACCAGCAGCTTGTCGAGGCGCTGGCCGTGCCACTCAGCCGCGGCGACGGCTTCGCGGCGTTCGCCTTCGGCCTCGCGCTCCGCCTCGTCCTCCGAGGGTGTCTCCCTATAATCCCGCTCTTCTGTCATGACCTGTTCGCGTGCGAGCGTGGACGAGCCTCAGCCCATGGATGTGATGCGTTCGACCAGCCTGCGGGGCCTGCGCGCGGCCCTCGTGACCGCCACCGTGGTGTTGGCCGCCTGCGGCGCCGGCCCGCGCGACGAGAGCGCCAACTGGTCGCCGGAGAAATTGTATTCAGAGGCCAAGGACGAGGCCTCCGCCGGCGCCTACGACAAGGCCGCCAAGCTCTACGAGCGCCTCGAAGGCCGCGCCGCCGGCACGCCGCTGGCGCAGCAGGCGCAGATCGAGCGCGCCTACGTGCTGTGGCGCAGCGGCGAGAAGGCCGAGTCGCTGTCGGTGCTGGAGCGCTTCATCAAGCTGAATCCCTCCAGCCCGGGCCTCGACTACGCGCTCTACCTGCAGGGCCTGGTGAACTTCAACGACAACCTCGGCATCCTCGGCAAGTTCGCCGCGCAGGATCTCTCCGAGCGTGACCAGCAGGCCGCGCGCGATTCCTACCAGTCGTTCAAGCAGCTCGTCGAGCAGTTCCCGCGCTCCATCTACGCCGAGGACGCGCAGGTGCGCATGAACTACATCGTCAACTCGCTGGCGGCGTACGAAGTGCACGTGGCGCGCTACTACTTCCGTCGCGGTGCCTACGTGGCCGCTGCGAACCGCGCCCAGCAGGCGGTGCAGGAGTTCCAGTACTCGCCGTCCGCCGAGGAGGCGCTGGTGATCCTGACGCGCAGCTACGAGCGCCTCGGCCTCGTCGAGCTGCGCGACGACGCCCAGCGCGTGCTCGAGAAGAACTTCCCCAACAGCCCCTACGCCGCCGACGTCGGCCGCCCGGCCGACAAGCCCTGGTGGAAGGTCTGGTGAACTTGCACCTCCGTTCGCCCTGAGCCCGTCGAAGGGCCCGCAAGTGACTCGGTAGGGCTTCGACGGGCTCAGCCTGAACGGGCTCCCAACCTCAAGCCTCGGCGCGCTCAGCCGCCAGCGTTTCCAGCCAGGCCGTGGCCTCGGCCTCGTTGGCCACACGCGTCATCGGCGGCAGCGCCTCGCGCAGGCGGCGGCCGTAGTTCATGCCGGCCATGCGCGGGTCGCACACCACCAGCAGGCCACGATCGGTTTCGCTGCGGATCAGGCGCCCCGCGCCCTGCTTGAGCGACACCGCCGCCTCGGCGATGAAGTAGTCGGCGAAGGCATTGCGGCCCTGCGCCTCCAGCCGCTTGACGCGCGCTTCCACCAGCGGATCGTTGGGCGGCGGGAACGGCAGCTTGTCGATCAGCACGCATTGCAGCGCGTCGCCGGGCACGTCGATGCCCTCCCAGAAGCTCTGCGAGCCGACCAGCACGGAGCGCGGCTCGGCGAGGAACTGCTGCATCAGCGCGCGCTTGGGCGCCTCGCCCTGCTGCAGCACGCGGATTCCGACGCCCTCGGCCTCGAACTCGGCGCGCAGCTTCTCGGCAATCGCCTGCAGCGCGCGCAGCGTGGTGGTCAGCACGAAGCTGCGCCCGCCCAGCACGCGCGCGAAGCGCGCCGCCAGCGTGGCCACCGCGGCCGGGTGCCCCGCCTCGTTGGGCTTGGGCATGCCGGCCGGAACATAGAGCCGCGCATGCGCCGCGTAGTCGAACGGGCTGCCGACGCGCAGGGTGCGCGCGCCTTCGAGCCCGGCCTGCTCGGTGAACCAGGCGAGCTTGTCGTCCTCGCCCAGCGTGGCCGAGGTGAAGATCCAGGCCTTGTGGCCCGCGCCCATCTGCTCGGCGAGCGCGTCGCGGATGTCCAGCGGCGACTCCACCAGCCGCACCTGGTGCGGCGAGACGTCGATCCAGCGCACCTGGCCGGTGGCCGCCTCGGCCGCGAAACGCCCGGCCAGGGTGGCCAGCGTGCCGGCGCGCTCGGCGAGCTTGAGAAACTCGGGTGACAGTTCCGAAACCGTGTCGAGCGCCTCGCCGGCCGCATCGGCGGCGCGGCCCAGGTCAGCCAGCGCAGCGAGGAAATCCTCGCGCGCCGCGCGCTCATCCCAGCGCAACTTGAGCATGCCGCGCAGATCGCGCAGCGGCCCGGCGGCGGCCAGGCGCAGTTCGCGCGCCGCCTTCTCCACCGCGGCGGCGAGCTCCTGCCACTTCGCCAGCCCGCGCGCGAGCTGCAGGCCGAGGCCGAGCAGGTCACGCGAGAAGTCCAGCGCCTGCGCGCTGCCGAGCGTGGTGCCGAGGAACTGCACGCCCGCCTCGGGCAGCTGGTGCGCCTCGTCGAACACCGCCACCTCGACGCTGGGCAGCAGCTCGGCCACGCCGGTGTCGCGCAGGGCCATGTCGGCGAAGAACAGATGGTGGTTCACCACCACCACGTCGGCCGCCATCGCCTCGCGGCGCGCGCGCACCACGTGGCACTGCTTGAAGTCGGCGCACTCGCTGCCGAGGCAGTTCTCGCGCGTCGAGGTGACCAGCGGGATGACGCTGCTGCGCTCGTCCAGGCCGTCCATCTCGGCGAGATCGCCACTCTTCGTGCCCTGCGACCACTGCTCCACCTTGGCCAGCGTGCGCACCGCCCAGCGATCCGGCAGCGTGGCCGACTGGCGCGCCTGCTTCATGCGGTGCAGGCAGAGATAGCTGCCGCGACCCTTGAGCAGCGCCACGCTGACGGGCAGCTGCAGGGCGTCGCGCAGGCGCGGGATGTCGCGCAGGAAGAGCTGGTCCTGCAGGCTCTTGGTGGCGGTGCTGACCAGCGCGCGCGCGCCCGACAGCAGCGTCGGCACGAGGTAGGCGAAGGTCTTGCCCACGCCCGTGCCGGCTTCGGCCACCAGCGCCGTGCGGTTTTCGATGGCCTGCGCCACCGCCTCGGCCATGCGCAACTGCACCGCCCGCTCGACGTGGCGCGCATCGGCCTGCGCCAGCGCGCCCGCGGCCGAGAGCGCCTCGCGCGAGGCAGCGGCCAGGCTGCCCGGATGCGTAGTCTCGTCCGGCGTCATGCCGGCTCGGGAGGATCGAGTTCGGCTTCGAGGCGGGCGATCATGTCGCGCAGCGCCAGCCGCCGCTTCTTGAGCCGCCGCATCGTCAGCTCGTCGCCGGGATGCTCGACGGTGGTGCGGTCGATGAGGTCGTCGAGGTCGGCGTGTTCGATGCGCAACTCGATCAGCCGGCGCGGCAGGGAATGCAGGTTGTCGTCCATAGCCGCGCGTGAGAACAGGCCCTACGTCGCAGAAATCGCCCCGATGCGGGAAGCGGGAGCGATTATAGTTTTCGCCCATGAGCACCACGACCGCCGGCTACCGCCTGTCCGCCGCCACCGGCATCCACCGCGGCGACCGGGCCTACCAGCAGGACCAGGTGCAGATCATCCCGCACCAGCGCGTGCCCGGCAGCGTGATGGCGGTGCTGGCCGACGGCATGGGCGGCAAGAGCGGCGGCCGCAAGGCGGCCGACCAGGTGATCCTCACCGCGCAGCAGATCTTCGAGCGCTTCGCCCCGACCAAGGACGACACCGCCGAGGCGCTCAAGCAGCTGGTGCTGGAAGCGCACCTGATGATCAAGCTGACGGCGATCACCTCCGAAGAGGAACCGCACAGCACGGTGGCGGCCTTCATCATCAGCCCGACGCGCGAGTGCCACTACGTGCACGCCGGCGATTCGCGCGTCTACCACTTCCGCGGCCCCGAGATGGTGGCGCGCACGGTCGACCACTCCTACGTGCAGCGCCTCGTCGCCGAGGGCTCGATCACCGAGGACGAGGCAAACAACCACCCGCAGTCCAACCTGCTGACCGGCTGCCTGGGCACGCACCAGGATCCGCCGATCACCATCGGCCACATAGCCCGGCTCGAGGTCGGCGACAGCGTGCTCGCCTGCAGCGACGGCCTGTGGCACTACTTCACGCCGCGCGAGCTGGGCGCCATCGTGCATGCCCTGCCGCCGCGCGAAGCCGGCGAGATGCTGGTCAGCAAGGCGCGCCAGCGTGCGCGCGGCGGCGGCGACAACCTCTCGCTGGCGCTGATCCGGGTCGATCCGCTGTCCTGATCTCGCTTCAGCGCGCTGCCGGATCCGGCAGCGGCGCGGCCTTCTTTCCGTTCTGCTCGCGCTGTTCGGCCTGCTCGCGGTGCTCGCGCGCGTCGCGCCGGCGCGCCTCGAAGCGGGCGCGGCTGCGCGCCTCTTCGGCCGAACGATCCGGCGCGCTGGCCGGCGCCGATGCCGCTTTCGGCGCCGCAGCCGGCTGGCGCGGTGGCCGCAGCTGCGGCGACACCCCCGGACGCTCCGCGCGCGGCGCATTCGCCCGTTCGCGCTCGGCGCGCTGCTTCGCCTCGATGGCCGCCATGCGCGCCGCGGCGCGCTGGCGGCGCTGCGCCTCGTCGAGCACGCCCTCCTCGCGGCGCAGGCGCTGCAGCGCCTGGCGGTGCTCGGCACGCGCCTCGTCGACGCAGGCGGTGACCGCGAAGCGCGTCTCGCACTCGCGCCGCCGCGCCTCGAAACGCGCCTGCGCCTCGGCGCGCTCGCGCGCGATGCGCGAGCGCTCGGCGCTGTCGTCGGCACGCGCCGGCTCGAGCGCGGCGAGCAGCACGCACAGCAGGCTCGGCAGGGCAACGCGCAGGCGCTTCATGTCAGTGGCGCACGGCCGTTCCGAAGCCACTGAGCGCCCCCTGGGGGCAGCGAGCGAAGCGAGCTTGGGGCGGTCATGTCAGCGAAGTGTCCACCGTGCGGCGCTCGAGCGCCAGGAACTCGGCCGACTGCATCTCCGCCAGCCGCGACACCGTGCGCGGGAACTCGTGCGCCAGCGGCCCCTCGGTGTAGAGCTGCTCCGCCGGCACCTCGGCCGACAGGATCAGCTTGCAGCGCCGGTCGTAGAGCACGTCGACCAGCCAGGTGAAGCGGCGCGCCTCGGAGGCCATGCGCAGCGGCATGTGCGGCACGTCGGAGAGCAGCACCGTGTGGAACTGCGAGGCGATCTCGAGGTAGTCGTTCTGCGAGCGCGGGCCGCCGCACAACACCTTGAAGTCGAACCACACCACGCCGCCGGCGCGCCGGCGCGCGCGCAGCTCGCGGTGCTCGATGCGCAGCACCGGATCCTCGTCGCGCGCCTCGGCAAGCTGCTCGAAGGCCTCGTTCATCGCCGCGTCGGCCGCCGGCCCGAGCGGACAGTGGTAGAGCTTGACGTGCTCGAGCGTGCGCTGGCGGTAGTCGGTGCCGTGGTCGACGTTGATGACCTCGAGCCTGTCCTTCAGCAGCGCGATCGCCGGCAGGATGCGGTCGCGGTGCAGGCCGTTCGGGTACAGGTCGTCGGGGTGGAAGTTCGAGGTGGTGACGATGCTGACGCGGTGTTCGAACAGCGATTCGAGCAGGCGGTGCAGGATCATCGCGTCGGTCACGTCGGCGACGTGGAACTCGTCGAAGCAGATCAGCCGGTGCCGCCGCGCGATGCGCGCGCCCAGCTCCTGCAGCGGGTTGACCACGCCCTTGAGCTCCTGCAGCTCGCGGTGCACCTCACGCATGAACTCGTGGAAGTGCAGACGAGTCTTGCGCGTCAGCGGCACGGAGTTGAAGAAGCAGTCCATCAGGAAGCTCTTGCCCCGGCCCACGCCGCCGAACATGTAGACCCCGCGCGGGATCGGCGGGCGCACCAGCATCTTCGTCACCGCATTGCTGCGGCGCGCCTTGTACGCGATCCACTCGTTCTCGCAGCGCTCCAGCGCGGCCACCGCGCGCAGCTGCGCGGGGTCGGCCGCGTAGCCGCGCTCGGCGAGCGTCGCTTCGTAGAGCGCGCGGACGCCCATGCCGCGATCAGAAGTTCAGCGTGCGCTTGTCGACCGCCAGGGCGGCTTCCTTCGTCGCTTCCGACAGGCTCGGGTGTGCGTGGCAGATGCGCGCGATGTCCTCGGCGCTGGCCTTGAACTCCATCGCCACGACCGCCTCGGCGATCAGCTCCGAAGCGAACGGCCCGACGATGTGCACGCCGAGGATCTCGTCGGTCGCCGCATCGGCGAGAAACTTGACGAAGCCGGTGGTGTCGCCCAGCGCGCGCGCGCGGCCGTTGGCCATGAAGGGGAAGCTGCCGGCCTTGTAGGCGCGGCCGGCGGCCTTCAGCTGCTGCTCGGTCTGGCCGACCCAGGCGATCTCCGGGCTGGTATAGATCACCCAGGGAATGGTGTTGAAGTTGACGTGGCCGTGCTGGCCGGCGATGCGCTCGGCCACCGCCACACCCTCTTCTTCCGCCTTGTGCGCGAGCATGGGGCCGCGCACAACGTCGCCCACCGCCCAGACGTTGGGCAGATTGGTCTTGCACTCGCCGTCGACCACGATGGCACCGCGCTCGTCGAGCTTCAGGCCGACGGCTTCGGGGTTCAGGCCGATGGTGTTGGGCACGCGGCCGATCGAGACGATCAGCTTGTCGACCGCCAGCGAGACGGCCTCGCCCTTGGCATTGGCGTAGGCCACCGTCACGCCTTTCTTGTCGGCCTTGACCTCGCTGATCTTCACGCCGAACTCGAACTTCAGGCCCTGCTTGACGAAGGCCTTCTGCGCCTCCTTGGCGACCTGCTCGTCCGCCGCACCGAGGAAGCCCGGCAGCGCTTCGAGGATGGTGACTTCCGCGCCGAGACGCCGCCACACCGAGCCCATCTCCAGGCCGATCACGCCCGAGCCGACCACGCCCAGCTTCCTGGGCACCGCCGGGATGCGCAGCGCGCCGTCGTTGGAGAGGATCTTCTCCTCGTCGAAGGGCGCGCCGGGCAGCGCGCGCGCGTTGGAGCCGGTGGCGACGATCACGTGGCTGGCCTGCAGCGTTTCGTTCGCCGCGCCGGCCACGGCGATCTGATAGCCGCCTTCCGCCGCCTTCACGAAGGAACCGCGGCCGTGGAAGAAGCTGACCTTGTTCTTCTTGAAGAGGTACAGGATGCCGTCGTTGTTCTGCTTCACGACATGGCTCTTGCGCGCGACCATCTTGGCCACGTCCATCTTCAGGTCCGCGAGGCTGATGCCATGGTCGGCGAAGTGGTGGCCGGCGTGCTCGAAGTGCTCGCTCGACTGCAGCAGAGCCTTGCTCGGGATGCAGCCGACGTTGGTGCAGGTGCCGCCCGGCGCCGGGCCGCCCTTGTCGTTCTTCCACTCGTCGATGCAGGCGACGTTCATGCCGAGCTGCGCCGCGCGGATCGCCGCGATGTAGCCGCCGGGGCCGCCGCCGATGACGACGACGTCGAATTGTTTGGTGCTCATCGTGCCGTCCTCAGATGTCGAACAGCAGGCGAGCCGGATCTTCCAGCGCTTCCTTCATCGCCACCAGTCCCAGCACGGCCTCGCGGCCGTCGATGATGCGGTGGTCGTAGCTCATCGCCAGGTAGTTGATCGGGCGCACCACGACCTGGCCGTTCTCGACCACGGCGCGGTCCTTGGTCGCGTGCACGCCGAGGATGGCGCTCTGCGGCGGGTTGATGATGGGCGTCGAGAGCATCGAGCCGAACACGCCGCCGTTGCTGATCGAGAAGGTGCCGCCGGAGAGCTCGTCGAGCGAGAGCTTGCCGTCCTTGGCCTTCTGGCCGAACTCGGCGATCTTCTTCTCGATGTCGGCGAAGCTCATCTGGTCGGCATTGCGCAGGATGGGCACCACCAGGCCGCGCGGCGAACCGACCGCGATGCCGATGTCGAAGTAGCCGTGGTAGACGATGTCGTTGCCGTCCACCGAGGCGTTGAGCACCGGGTACTTCTTCAGCGCCGCCACGGCCGCCTTCACGAAGAAGCTCATGAAGCCGATCTTGACGCCGTGCTCCTTCTCGAACTTCTCCTGGAAGCGCTTGCGCATCTCCATCACCGGGGCCATGTTGACCTCGTTGAAGGTGGTGAGGATGGCGTTGGTGGCCTGCGACTGCAGCAGACGTTCGGCGACGCGCGCGCGCAGGCGCGACATCGGCACGCGTTGCTCGGGGCGGTCGCCCAGGTTCGCCGCCGTCGGCGCGGCCACCGCGGGCAGCGGCCGGGCCACCGCCGGCGTGGCCGGCACCGCGACGGCAGGCGCCGCGGCAGCGGGCTTGGCGCCGGCCGCGAGCGCGCCCAGCACGTCGCCCTTGGTGACGCGGCCGTCCTTGCCGGTGCCGGGCACCGAGCCCGCCGCGAGATTGTTGTCGGCCATGATCTTGGCGGCTGCCGGCATCGCGATGCCGGCGGCGGATGCCGGCGCGGCGGCGGCGGGCGCGGCGGCGGCAGCGGGCGCCACCTGCTTGACTTCCAGCGGGCTCACCGCGGCCTTGCCGTCGGTGTCGATACGCGCGATGACCTCGTCGCTGGCGCAGCTCTCGCCGTCGCCCTTGACGATCTGCGCCAGCACGCCGGCCGAGGGCGCCGGCACTTCGAGCACCACCTTGTCGGTCTCGATCTCGATGAGGATCTCGTCGATGGCCACGGCATCGCCGGGCTTCTTCTTCCATTGCAGCAGGGTGGCTTCGGCCACGGATTCCGACAGTTGCGGAACCTTCACTTCAACGATTGCCATGACAGTTCTTTCTGGTATCCGGTTTCACGCCGCGCGCGCGTGCGAAAGCACGCCAGGGTGGCGCCGCGCAGCGCGCGCCACCCCTGGCAGCAGACTCATTTCGTGAGGACGAAGCCCTTGAGCTTGGCGAAGGCCTGGTCGAGCAGCGCCTTCTGCTGCTCCTGGTGCAGGTGGGCGTAACCCACCGCCGGCGAGGCCGAGGCCGGGCGGCCGGCATAACCGAGCTTCTGGCCCTCGAGCATGTTCTCGTGGATCTGGTGCTGCACGAAGAACCAGGCGCCCTGGTTCTGCGGCTCGTCCTGGCACCACACCACGTCGGTCGCGTTCGGGTACTTCTTCATCTCCGCCGCGAAGGCCTTGTGCGGGAACGGATAGAGCTGCTCGACGCGCAGGATCGCCACGTCGCTCTGCTTCTTCTCCGCGCGCGCCTTGACGAGGTCGTAGTAGACCTTGCCCGAGCACGCGATGACGCGCTTGACCTTGTCGGCATTGATCGCGGCATCGACCTCGCCGATCACCGTCTTGAACTCGCCGCGCGTGAAGTCGGTCAGCGGCGAGGTGGCGTCCTTGTTGCGCAGCAGGCTCTTGGGCGTCATCAGCACCAGCGGCTTGCGGAACATGCGCACCATCTGCCGGCGCAGCACGTGGAAGATCTGGCTCGCCGAGGTCGGCTGCACCACCTGCATGTTGTTGTCGGCAGCCAGCTGCATGAAGCGCTCCAGGCGCGCCGAGCTGTGCTCGGGGCCCTGGCCCTCGTAGCCGTGCGGCAGCATCAGCGTCAGGCCGTTGGCGCGGCCCCACTTGACCTCGCCCGAGGCGATGAACTGGTCGATCACGACCTGCGCGCCGTTGGCGAAGTCACCGAACTGCGCTTCCCAGATCACCAGCGTGTTCGGCTCGGCCGAGGCGTAGCCGTACTCGAAGCCGAGCACCGCTTCCTCGGACAGCAGCGAGTCGATCACGACGAACGGCGCCTGGCCGTCGGCGACGTTCTGCAGCGGGATGTAGGTGCCCTCGTCCCACTTCTCGCGGTTCTGGTCGTGCAGCACCGCGTGGCGGTGCGTGAAGGTGCCGCGGCCGCAGTCCTCGCCCGACAGGCGCACCGCGTAGCCGCTGGCAGCCAACGAGGCGAATGCGAGGTGCTCGCCCATGCCCCAGTCGACGTTGATCTCGCCGCGGCCCATGGCGGCGCGGTCGGCCAGCACCTTCTCGACCAGCGGATGCACCTTGAACTTCTCGGGCACCGTGGTGATGCGCTCGGCCAGGCGCTTGATCTCGGTGAGCGGCAGCGCGGTGTCGGCCGCGTCGGTCCACTTCTTGCCGAGGAAGGGCGCCCAGTCGACGGCGTACTTGCTCTTGTAGTTGGTCAGCACCGGGTCGACGGTGTGCTTGCCGGCGTCCATCGCGGCGCGGAAGGCCTTGACGAACTCATCCGGGCCGCCCTCGGGCAGCACGCCCTGCGCCACCAGCTTGTCGCCGTACAGCTTGCGCGTGCCGGGGTGCTGGCCGATCTTCTTGTACATCAGCGGCTGCGTCAGCGCCGGCGTGTCCTGCTCGTTGTGGCCGAGCTTGCGGAAGCAGATGATGTCGACGACGACATCCTTGTTGAACTCCTGGCGGTACTCGAGCGCGAGCTGCGTGCACAGCACCACGGCTTCCGGGTCGTCGCCGTTCACATGCAGCACCGGTGCTTCGATCATCTTGACGACGTCGGTGCAGTACAGCGTCGAGCGCGTGTCGCGCGGATCGCTGGTGGTGAAGCCGATCTGGTTGTTGATCACCAGGTGCACGGTGCCGCCGGTGTAGTAGTAGCGCGTCTGCGCCAGCGCCAGCGTCTCCATCACGACGCCCTGGCCGGCGAAGGCGGCGTCGCCGTGCACGAGCACCGGCAGCACGCTGTCGCCCTGCTTGTCGCCGCGGCGATCCAGGCGCGCCTTGACCGAGCCCTCGACGACCGGGTTGACGATCTCCAGGTGCGAGGGGTTGAACGCCAGGCTCAGGTGCACCGGGCCGCCGGGCGTGGTGACGTCCGACGAGAAGCCCTGGTGGTACTTGACGTCACCGGCGGGCAGGTCTTCCTTGGCGGTGTGGTCGAACTCGGCGAACAGATCCTTGGGCATCTTGCCCAGCGTATTCACCAGCACGTTGAGGCGGCCACGGTGCGCCATGCCGATCACGATCTCCTGCACGCCGCGTGCGCCGGCGCCCTGCACCACCGCATCCATCGAGGCGATGAAGCTCTCGCCGCCTTCCAGCGAGAAGCGCTTCTGGCCGACATACTTGGTGTGCAGGTAGCGCTCCAGGCCCTCGGCGGCGGTCAGGCGGTCGAGGATGTGCTTCTTCTCGGCCGCATTGAAGTTCGGCTTGCTGCGAATCGACTCGAGCTTCTGCTGCCACCAGCGCTTCTCGACCGGCTCGGTGATGTGCATGAACTCGGCGCCGATGGTGCCGCAGTAGGTTTCACGCAGCGCCTGCAGGATCTCGCGCAGCGTCTGCTGCTCGGCGGTGGTGAAGTAGGTATTCGTGGCGCTGAACGTGATGTCCATGTCGGACTCGCTCAGGTCGTAGAACGCCGGCTCCAGCTCGGGAATCTTGGGGCGCTCCTGGCGCTTGAGCGGGTCGAGGTCGGCCCAGCGCGCGCCGAGCGAACGGTAGGCGGCGATCAGCGACTGGACGTGGACCTGCTTGCGCGACACCGCCAGTTCGCTGGCGCTGGCCTTGACGGCGAAGGCATTGGCCTTGGCACGCTGCGCGAAGGATTCGATGACGGGCGCATGGGCCACGTCGCGGGCATTCGAGCCATCGGTGGCCGGAACGTGCTGGAGGGCGTCGAAGTAGGCGCGCCAGTTGTCGGGAACGGAGCCGGGGTTGTCGAGGTAGGCCTCGTACATCTCTTCGACGTAGGGCGCATTGCCTCCGAACAGGTACGAATTGGACCTGTATTGCTGCATCATCTTCGCTCACCTCTCGCGCCGGTTTCCGGCACTGTAGTGGGTTGAAAAACCTTCCGCGACACGGCTTAACCGGCTGGCGGACTAGCGACCCGCCTCGGCTGTTACCAGCAAAGGGGACGGGAAGGACCTGTCAAGTCACGGGCGCGACTGTAGCACCGGCACGCATCATCCGCACCGATGCTGACGCGCCGCTGATTCAGGTGCCGAAGAGAAACTGGGCGAAACAGAGCCGCTCAGGCGGCGCACAGGCGAGCGCGCGCCGCCTGGTACTCGCGGGCGAGGCGCGCGACGAGCTCGCGCGCCGGCACCACCTTGTCGACCGCGCCGATGCCCTGGCCGCAGCCCCAGATGTCCTTCCAGGCCTTGGACTTGGAGCCCTCGCCGCCGCCGAAGCTCATCTTGCTCGGGTCGCTCTCGGGCAGGTTGTCCGGGTCGAGCCCTGCAGCGCGGATCGACGCCTTCAGGTAGTTGCCGTGCACGCCGGTGAAGAGGTTCGAGTAGACGATGTCGTCCGACGAGCCTTCGACGATCGCCTGCTTGTAGGCCTCGCTGGCGCGCGCCTCCTCGGTGGCGATGAAGGCCGAGCCGATGTAGGCAAGGTCTGCGCCCATCGCCTGCGCCGCGAGCACGGCGCCGCCGGTGGCGATGGAGCCCGACAGCGCCAGCGGCCCGTCGAACCAGGCGCGGATCTCCTGGATGAGCGCGAACGGGCTCTTCACGCCGGCATGGCCGCCGGCGCCGGCCGCCACCGCGATGAGACCGTCGGCGCCCTTCTCGATCGCCTTCTTCGCGAAGGCGTTGTTGATGATGTCGTGCAGCACGATGCCGCCCCAGGCGTGCACCGCCTCGTTGATGTCGGTGCGCGCGCCCAGCGAGGTGATGACGAGAGGCACCTTGTACTTGGCGCAGATCGCCATGTCGTGCTCGAGCCGGTCGTTGGTCTTGTGCACGATCTGGTTGATCGCGAACGGCGCGGCCGGCTTGTCCGGATTCGCGCGGTCGTGCGCCGCCAGCGTCTCGGTGATCTCGGCCAGCCACTCGTCGAACTGCTCGGCCGGGCGCGCGTTGAGCGCCGGCATGGAGCCGACGATGCCGGCCTTGCACTGCTCGATCACGAGCTTGGGGTTGCTGATGATGAACAGCGGCGAGCCGATCACCGGCAGCGGCAGCTTGGCGAGGAGGGGAGGCAGCGACACGTTGCGGGTCTCCGGGGTCAGAAGGCGGTCAGAACGCTTCGACGGGCAAGGCGGTGGCGCTCTCGCCGCCTTCGACGATGGTGTCGCGCATGCCGGGTGCCTTGCTCAACAGGTGCTCGGCGTAGAAGCGCGCGGTGGCGATCTTGGCCGTGAGGAAGGGCTTGTCGGCATCGCCCTGGGCGAGCTGGCTCTCGGCGGCGAGCAGCGCACGCGCCATCTGCCAGCCGGCCATCAGGTTGCCGGCCAGCATCAGGTAGGGCACCGAGCCGGCGAATACCGCGTTCGGGCTCGCCTTGGTATTGCCGGCGACGAAATCGACCACCTGCACGAAAGCCTCGCGCGCGGCGCGCAGGCGCTTGAGCATGGCCTGCGCGGCGGCACTGCCGCTCTTGGCGAGCGCCGCTTCGGTCTGCTCGATCTGGCGGGCGATCGCCTTGGCCGTCTGGCCGCCGTCGCGCGCCGTCTTGCGGCCGACCAGGTCGTTGGCCTGGATCGCCGTCGTGCCTTCGTAGATGGTCAGGATCTTGGCGTCGCGGTAGTACTGCGCTGCGCCGGTCTCCTCGATGAAGCCCATGCCGCCGTGCACCTGCACGCCCAGGCTCGTCACCTCCAGGCTCATCTCGGTCGAGTAGCCCTTCACCAGCGGCACCAGGAATTCGTAGAAGGCCTGGTTCTGCGCGCGCACGTCCTTGTCGGCGTGGTGGTGCGCGGCGTCATAGGCCGCGGCCGCCGTCAATGCCATCGCGCGGCAGCCTTCGGTATAGGCACGCATCGTCATCAGCATGCGCTTCACGTCGGGGTGGTGGATGATGGGCGCGCTGCCCGGCATCGAGCCGTCCACCGGGCGCGACTGCACGCGATCCTTCGCGTAGACCACGGCCTTCTGATAGGCGCGCTCGGCCACCGCGATGCCCTGTACGCCGACGGCGTAGCGCGCCGCGTTCATCATGATGAACATGTATTCGAGGCCGCGGTTCTCCTGGCCGATGAGCTGGCCGATCGCCCCGCCCTTGTCGCCGAACTGCAGCACCGCCGTCGGGCTCGCCTTGATGCCCAGCTTGTGCTCGATGCTGACGCAGTGCACGTCGTTGCGCGCGCCCAGCGAGCCGTCGGCGTTGACGAGGAACTTCGGCACGACGAACAGGCTGATGCCCTTCACGCCCTCCGGCGCGCCGGCGACGCGCGCCAGCACGAGGTGGACGATGTTGCCCGCCATGTCGTGCTCGCCGTAGGTGATGAAGATCTTGGTGCCGAAGATCTTGTAGCTGCCGTCGGGCTGCGGCTCGGCGCGCGTGCGCACCAGCGCGAGATCGCTGCCGGCCTGCGGCTCGGTCAGGTTCATCGTGCCGGTCCACTCGCCGGAGATCATCTTCGGGATGAAGGTGGCCTGCTGCTCGGGCGTGCCGGCGGTGAGCAGCGCTTCGATTGCGCCGTCGGTCAGCAGCGGGCACAGCGCGAAGCTCATGTTGGCGCTGTTGAGCATCTCGATGCAGGCCGCGCCGATGGTCTTGGGCAGGCCCTGGCCGCCGAAATCGGTCGGGTGCTGCAGGCCTTGCCAGCCGCCTTCGCCGAACTGGCGGAAGGCCTCCTTGAAGCCCGGCGTCGTCGTCACCTTGCCGTCGTGCCACGACGAGGGGTACTTGTCGCCCTCCCAGTTCAGCGGCGCAACCACGTCCTGGTTGAGCTTGGCGCATTCCTCGAGCACCGCCTGCGCGGTGTCGAGGCCGGCCTCCTCGAAGCCGGGCAGCTTCGCCACCTCGTCGATGGCGGCCAGTTCCTTCATGCAGAACAGCATATCCTTGATCGGCGCGACGTAGCTCACGGTGTCATCCTCGGTGTGAATCAGGCAAGAAAAAGCCCGTCGGCCAGGGTCTATCGGCGAACGGGCTGATGAGGGGTGTCAGCGGGTCAGAGCGCGGCCACCAGTTCGGGCACGGCAGTGAACAGATCCGCCTCCAGGCCGAAGTCGGCCACGCTGAAGATCGGCGCTTCCGGATCCTTGTTGATCGCCACGATCACCTTGGAGTCCTTCATGCCCGCCAGGTGCTGGATTGCCCCGCTGATGCCGCAGGCGATATACAGGCTGGGCGCGACGATCTTGCCGGTCTGGCCGACCTGCCAGTCGTTCGGCGCGTAGCCCGCGTCGACCGCAGCGCGGCTGGCACCGAGCGCGGCGCCGAGCTTGTCGGCCAGCGGCGTCAGCACTTCGTTGAACTTCTCGCTGCTGCCCATGGCACGACCACCGGAGACGATGATCTTGGCGGCGGTCAGCTCGGGGCGGTCGCTCTTGGCGAGCTCGCTGCCGACGAAGCTGCTCTTGCCGCTGTCGGCCGCGGCAGCGACCGTCTCGATGGCGGCACTGCCGCCCTGGCCCGCAGCGTCGAAGCCGGTGGTGCGCACCGTGACGACCTTGATCGCATCGGCGCTCTGCACGGTGGCAATGGCGTTGCCGGCGTAGATCGGGCGCTCGAAGGTGTCGGGGCTGACCACCTTGGTGATGTCGCTGAGCTGCGCCACGTCGAGCTTGGCGGCCACGCGCGGCGCCACGTTCTTGCCGTGCGCGGTGGCCGGAAAGAGGATGTGGCTGTAGTTCCTGGCGATGGCGAGCACCTGCGCGGCGACGTTCTCGGCGAGCTGCTCGGCGAGGCTGGCGCCGTCGGCATGGATGACCTTGGCCACGCCCTGCAGTTGCGCGGCGGCCTGGGCGGCGCCGGCGGCGTTCTGGCCGGCAATCAGCACGTGCACCTCGCCGCCGCACTGGATGGCGGCGGTGACGGTGTTGAGGGTCGCACCCTTGAGGGTGCCGTGGTCGTGTTCGGCAATGACGAGTGCGGCCATGGTCAGATCACCTTCGCTTCGTTCTTCAGCTTGGCCACGAGCGTGGCGACATCCGGCACCTTGATGCCGGCGCTGCGCTTGGGCGGCTCGCTGACCTTGAGGGTCTTGATGCGCGGCGTGACGTCCACGCCGAGGTCAGCCGGCTTGACGGTCTCCAGCGGCTTCTTCTTGGCCTTCATGATGTTGGGCAGCGTCACGTAGCGCGGCTCGTTCAGGCGCAGGTCGGTGGTGATCACCGCCGGGAGGCTGATCGACAGCGTCTCCAGGCCGCCGTCGACTTCGCGGGTGACCTTGGCCTTGCCGTCGGCGACCTCGACCTTGCTGGCGAAGGTGGCCTGCGGCAGATCCGCCAGCGCGGCCAGCATCTGGCCGGTCTGGTTGCAGTCGTCGTCGATGGCCTGCTTGCCGAGGATGATCAGGCCGGGCTGTTCCTTGTCGACCAGGGCCTTGAGCAGCTTGGCCACGGCCAGGGGCTGCAGTTCGGCGTCGGTCTCGACCAGGATGGCGCGGTCCGCGCCGATGGCCATCGCGGTGCGCAGGGTCTCCTGGCACTGCGTGACGCCGCAGGACACGGCGATCACCTCGGTGGCCGCACCCTTCTCCTTGAGCCTCACTGCTTCCTCGACGGCGATCTCGTCGAAGGGGTTCATGCTCATCTTGACGTTGGCGATGTCCACGCCCGTGCCGTCGCTCTTGACGCGCACCTTGACGTTGTAGTCCACCACTCGCTTGACCGGGACCAGGATCTTCATCCGGCGGGCTCCTGCTGAATTGACGTTTACGTTAATCGGATTCTAGTAGCGCCCCGAGGCAGGCCCTTGTCCACCTGCGCCGCAGCGAGATCAAAATCGAACGATCGTGCTATTTTAGCCGCAGCTCGGCGCGCGACGCAATGGCTGCGTGAACAGGCCCTAGACTGCGCCTCCCCATGCCCTCCCGCTCCGCGAGCACCGCGCCGACTGTTGCCAGCATCGGCGTCTTCGACTCCGGCGTCGGTGGACTGTCCGTGTTGCAGGCGCTGCGCCGCGCGCAGCCGCAGGCTCGCCTGCACTATGTCGCCGACTCGGCCTTCGCGCCCTACGGCGAACGGAGCGACGAGGAGATCCGCGATCGCTCGCGCCGCGTCGTCGAGCATCTGCTGGCGCAGGGCGCGCGGCTGATCGTGGTGGCCTGCAACACGGCGACGGCAGCCGCCATCGACGCGCTGCGCCGCGAGCACGCCGGCACGCCGTTCGTGGGCGTGGAACCCGGCGTGCGCCCGGCGATCGCGCTCAGCCGGCGCAAGCGTATCGCCGTGATGGCGACCGAGGCCACCTTGCGCAGCGAGCGCTTTCGCGTGCTGGTGCAGCGCGAGGCCGCGGGGGGTTTCGTCCACCTGCAGCCCTGCCCGGGGCTGGCCGCGGCCATCGAACGCGACGACGTCGACTCGCCCGAACTGCAGGCGCTGGTCACCCGCTACGCCGGGGCGGTGCGCGCGGCGGATGTCGACGTGGTGGCGCTGGGCTGCACGCACTATCCCTTCGTGCGCCGCGACATCGCGCGCGTGCTCGGAGACGAGGTCATGCTCCTCGACACGGCCGACGCCGTGGCCTCGCAGGCGGCCCGTCTGTGGCGCGCCCCCGCGATAGAGGTCGAGGCAGCCTGGTGCCAGTTGGAGACGACCGGCGACCCGCAGCAACTGCAGCGTTTCGCCGCGCGCTGGCTCGACATCGGTGTCACGGTTGCTTCGACTGCGCTGGCCTTCTAGCGCCGCCGACAGGGCAGCGACACGCAAGCCGTGGTGTCCGGGGCGGGCTTCGAACCCGCAAGCCCTCTTGCGAGAGGCGGCGGATTTTAAGTCCGCTGTGTTTACCGATTTCACCACCCGGACGGTCGAGGCGAACCGCGCGCGCGATTATCGGTGGCGGCCAGCGGCCAAACAAAAAGGGCCTCGCGTTTGGCGAGGCCCGATGAGAAGACTGGAGGCGCGGGCCGGAGTCGAACCGACCTACACGGATTTGCAATCCGGTGCATAACCGCTTTGCTACCGCGCCGTGGAGCTGATTCTGACAAAAAAGGGAAGCCTGGGCTTCCCTTCTTCGCTCGAGATCCACCTCGAAAATCTGGAGCGGGAGACGAGTCTCGAACTCGCGACCTCAACCTTGGCAAGGTTGCGCTCTACCAACTGAGCTACTCCCGCGTGAGCCTCGCAGTATACACGAGAAACCGGACCGTCCGCAAACGAGCCCGGTGCTTCGTCCTCAGTGCGTGGTGGCCACGACGTC
This sequence comes from Piscinibacter sp., assembly GCA_017983795.1. Taxonomy (GTDB): domain Bacteria; phylum Pseudomonadota; class Gammaproteobacteria; order Burkholderiales; family Burkholderiaceae_C; genus Piscinibacter. Next base: position 71,079 of record JAGOAS010000010.1, on the reverse strand, counting down.
GCCTGCGCCGCCCGCCGCCTTGGTGGCCTCGGCGGGCTTCGTCGCTTCTTCCTCCGGCAGCGGCTGCGGTGCCGCTTCGAGCGCGACCTCGAGCACACGATCGATCCACTTCACCGGCACGATCTCGAGGCGGTTCTTCACGTTCTCGGGAATGTCCTGAAGATCCTTGACGTTCTCCTCGGGGATGAGAACCGTCTTGATGCCGCCGCGGTGCGCGGCGAGCAGCTTCTCCTTCAGGCCGCCGATCGCCGTGACCTCGCCACGCAGCGTGATCTCGCCGGTCATCGCCACGTCGGCGCGCACCGGGATGCCGGTCAGCGCCGAGACGAAGGCCGTCGTCATCGCGATGCCCGCGCTCGGGCCGTCCTTGGGCGTGGCGCCATCGGGCACGTGGATGTGCACGTCGCGCTTCTCGAACAGCTCGTCCTTGATGCCCAGGCGCCGTGCGCGCGAACGCACCACCGAGCGCGCCGCCTCGACCGACTCCTTCATCACGTCGCCGAGCTGGCCGGTGCGGATGATGTTGCCCTTGCCGGGCATCACCGCCGCCTCGATGGTCAGCAGATCGCCGCCGACTTCCGTCCACGCGAGACCGACCACCTGGCCGACCTGGTTCTGCTTCTCGGCCTGGCCGTAGCTGTACTTGCGCACGCCGAGGAAGTCGTTGAGGTTGTCCTCGGTGACGACCACCTTGTCGCTGACCTGCTTGAGCTGGATCGACTTGACCACCTTGCGGCAGATCTTGCTGATCTCGCGCTCGAGCGAACGCACGCCCGCCTCGCGGGTGTAGTAGCGGATCACGCCGCGGATGGCGCTCTCGGCGACCTCGAGCTCCTCGTCCTTCACGCCGTTGTTCTTGCGCTGCTTGGGCAGCAGGTAGCGCGACGCGATGTTGACCTTCTCGTCCTCGGTGTAGCCCGACAGGCGGATGACCTCCATGCGGTCGAGCAGCGCCGGCGGGATGTTCATCGAGTTCGAGGTGGCGATGAACATCGTGTCGCTCAGGTCGAAATCGACCTCGACGTAGTGGTCGCCGAAGGTGTGGTTCTGCTCGGGGTCGAGCACCTCCAGCAGCGCCGAGCTCGGGTCGCCGCGGAAATCCATGCCCAGCTTGTCGATCTCGTCGAGCAGGAACAGCGGGTTGCGCGTGCCGACCTTGGTGAGCGACTGCAGCACCTTGCCCGGCATCGAGCCGATGTAGGTGCGGCGATGCCCGCGGATCTCGGCCTCGTCGCGCACGCCGCCCAGCGCCATGCGCACGAACTTGCGCCCGGTCGCACGCGCGACCGACTGGCCCAGCGAGGTCTTGCCGACGCCCGGGGGCCCGACCAGGCACAGGATGGGCGCCTTGACCTTGTCGACGCGCTGCTGCACCGCGAGGTATTCGAGGATGCGGTCCTTGACCTTCTCCAGGCCGTAGTGATCCTCGTTGAGCACCTGCTCGGCGAAGGCCAAGTCGTGCTTGATCTTGGTCTTCTTGGCCCAGGGCAGGTTGATCAGCGTGTCGATGTAGTTGCGCACCACCGTCGCCTCGGCGCTCATCGGCGACATCAGCTTGAGCTTCTTCAGCTCGCTCTCGGCCTTCTTGCGCGCCTCCTTGGGCATCTTGGCGGCGATGATCTTCTTCTCGAGTTCCTCGAGATCGGCGCCCTCCTCGCCATCGCCCAGCTCCTTCTGGATCGCCTTGACCTGCTCGTTCAGGTAGTACTCGCGCTGGCTCTTCTCCATCTGCCGCTTGACGCGGCCGCGGATGCGCTTTTCCACCTGCAGGATGTCGACCTCGTGCTCGAGTTGCTCGAGCAATTTCTCCAGGCGCTTGTCGACCTCGAACAGGTCGAGCACCGACTGCTTGTTCTCGAGCTTGAGCGGCAGGTGCGCGGCGATCGTGTCGGCCAGGCGCCCGGCATCGTCGATGCCCGCGATCGAGGTGAGGATCTCCGGCGGGATCTTCTTGTTGAGCTTGACGTACTGGTCGAACTGCTGCGTGACGGCACGGCGCAGCGCCTCGACCTCGGGCTTGTTGTCCGCCTCGGGCGGCACCGGCGTGACGTCGGCGACGAAGTATTCGCCGTTGTCGCTGATCTGGTGGGTGTTGGCGCGCTGGATGCCTTCGACCAGCACCTTCACGGTGCCGTCGGGCAGCTTGAGCATCTGCAGGATGCTGGAGACGCAGCCGACCTCGAACATGTCGTCGGGCTTGGGCTCGTCCTTGCCGGCGGCCTTCTGCGCCACCAGCATGATCTGGCGGCCGGCTTCCATGGCCACTTCGAGCGCCTTGATGGACTTGGGGCGACCCACGAACAGCGGGATCACCATGTGCGGGAAGACCACCACGTCGCGCAGCGGCAGCAGCGGCAGGTTGATCTTCTCGGCAGGCAGTACGGGATGTCCGGACATCGGGAACCTCTCTTTCTCAGGCCCATCTGCGGCCCGAGCGCTCAATTGCAAGGAGCGGCCGCGGGCAATGCCTGCCGCGGCCCACCGGACCTCAGGCGCTCGCCTTGGCCTGCTCGCGGTAGACGAGCAGCGGCTTGGCCTCTTCTTCGATCGTGTGTTCGTCCAGCACCACCTTGGCCACGCCGTCGAGGTTGGGCAGGTCGAACATGGTGTCGATCAGCGAGTGTTCCATGATCGATCTCAAGCCGCGGGCGCCGGTCTTGCGCGCCAGCGCCTTGCGCGCGATGGCCGCCAGCGCGGAGGGCCGGATCTCGAGCTCGACCCCATCCATGCCGAACAGCTTCTGGTACTGCTTGACCAGCGCGTTCTTCGGCTCGGTGAGGATCTGCACCAGCGCGTCCTCGGTCAGTTCGCCCAGCGTGGCGACCACCGGCAGGCGGCCGACGAGCTCGGGGATCAGGCCGAACTTGATCAGGTCTTCGGGCTCGACCTCGCGGAACACTTCCGAGACGCGCCGCTCGGACTTACCGTGCACCGTGGCGCCGAAGCCGATGCCGGAGCGCTCGGTGCGGCCCTGGATCACCTTCTCGAGGCCATCGAAAGCGCCGCCGCAGATGAACAGGATGTTGGTCGTGTCGATCTGCAGGAAATCCTGGTTCGGGTGCTTGCGCCCGCCCTGCGGCGGCACGCTGGCCATCGTGCCTTCCACCAGCTTGAGCAGCGCCTGCTGCACGCCCTCGCCCGACACGTCGCGGGTGATGCTGGGGTTGTCGGCCTTGCGCGAGATCTTGTCGATCTCGTCGATATAGACGATGCCGCGCTGCGCCTTCTCGACGTCGTAGCCGCAGTTCTGCAGCAGCTTCTGGATGATGTTCTCGACGTCTTCGCCGACGTAGCCGGCTTCGGTCAGCGTGGTCGCGTCGGCGATCACGAAGGGCACGTTGAGCAGCCGCGCCAGCGTCTGCGCCAGCAGCGTCTTGCCCGAGCCGGTCGGCCCGATGAGCAGGATGTTGCTCTTGGAGAGCTCGACCTCGTCCTTGGTGCGGCTCATGTGCTTGAGCCGCTTGTAGTGGTTGTAGACCGCCACCGCCAGCGTGCGCTTGGCCGGATCCTGGCCGATCACGTACTGGTCGAGGATGGCCTTGATCTCGGTCGGGATCGGCAGGTCGGACTTGGCCGCGCGCGCCTCGCCGCCTTCGGCCGGCACTTCATCGCGGATGATGTCGTTGCACAGCTCGATGCACTCGTCGCAGATGAACACCGACGGGCCGGCGATCAGCTTCTTGACTTCGTGCTGGCTCTTGCCGCAGAAGGAGCAGTACAGCACCTTCTCGGTGGGGGAGCCTTTCTTGTCGGCCATGGATGGAATGCCTGGGTGAGTGGCGTCCGGGCAATGATAGTTGAAAAGCCGACCCGCCCTGCCCCATGGAAAAGGCCCGAAACCGGGCTCATTCCCCAGCATTCGGGCCCTGGATTCGCGCCTTTGCGGCGCGCTGCGGCTCAGGGGCGCTGGCTGATCACCTGGTCGATCAGGCCGTAGGCCTTGGCTTCCTCGGCATCGAGGTAGAAATCACGCTCCATGTCGGCCTGGATCTTGGCCAGCGGCTGGCCGCTGCGCTCGGCGTAGATCTGGTTGAGCTTCTCGCGCGTCTTCAGGATCTCGCGGGCGTGGATCTCGATGTCGGTGGCCTGGCCCTGCGCGCCGCCCGAGGGCTGGTGGATCATCACGCGCGAATTCGGCAGCGCCACGCGCTTGCCCTTGGCGCCGGCCATCAGCAGGAAGGAGCCCATGCTGGCGGCCATGCCCAGGCACATCGTCGACACGTCGGGCTTGATGAACTGCATGGTGTCGTAGATCGACATGCCCGCGCTCACCGAGCCTCCCGGCGAGTTGATATAGAGGTAGATGTCCTTGTCCGGGTTCTCGCTCTCAAGGAACAGCAGTTGCGCCACCACCAGGTTGGCCGACTGGTCGTTCACCGGGCCGACCAGGAAGATGATGCGCTCGCGCAGCAGCCGGCTGTAGATGTCGTAGGCGCGTTCGCCCCGGCCGGAGGTTTCGATGACCATGGGCACCATGCCCAGGCCGGTGATGTCGAGCGCGCTCATGCTGATCCTTGGATTGCCAGTTGCCGGAGTATGGCGCGAACTCAGCCGACCATCAGCTCGTCGAACGGAACGACCTTGTCGGTCACCTTGGCCTTGCCGAGAACGAACTCGGCGACGTTGTTCTCGATCACCACGGCCTCGACCTCGGCCATGCGGCTGCGGTCGCTCAGGTACCAGCGCACCACCTCGGCCGGGCGCTCGTAGCTCTGCGCCATCTCGTCGATGTGCGCCTGCAGTTGCTCGGGCTTGGCCTGCAGGTTGTTGGCGCGCACCAGTTCGCCCACCACCAGGCCCAGGCGCACGCGGCGCTCGGCCTGCGGCTCGAAGATCTCGGCCGGGATCGGCGCCTTCTCGGCGTCCTTGATGCCGCGCTTCTTCAGGTCGGCGCGCGCGCCTTCGGTCATGCGCTCGACCTCGCCGGCCACCAGCGCCTTGGGCACGTCGAGCTCGGCGGCCTTGATAAGGGCTTCCATCACGCTCGACTTGTTGCGCGCCAGCACGCGGAACTTCACCTCGCGCTCGAGGTTCTTCTTGATGTCGGCGCGCAGCGCCTCGACGGTGCCGTCCTTGATGCCGAGCGACTTGGCCAGCGCCTCGTTCACCTCGGGCAGGTGCTGGGCCTCGACCTTCTTCAGCGTCACCAGGAAATCGGCTTCCTTGCCGGCCACGTCCTTGCCGTGGTAGTCGGCCGGGAACTGCAGCGGGAAGGTCTTGCTCTCGCCGGCCTTCATGCCGCGCACGGCCTGGTCGAACTGCTCCAGCATCTGGCCTTCGCCGATGATGAACTGGAAGGCCTCGGCCTTGCCGCCCTCGAAGGGCACGCCGTCGATCTTGCCTTCGAAGTCGATCGTCACGCGATCGCCCTCGGCGGCGCCGTCGGCCGCGGCGCGCTGCTGGAAGGTGCGGCGCTGCTTGCGCAGGATGTCCAGCGTCTTGTCGATCGCGGCGTCGGTCACCTCGGTGGAGACGCGCTCGACCTCGGCGCCGGACAGGTCGCCGATCTTCACCTCGGGGTAGACCTCGAAGGTGGCGTCGAAGGCCACCTGGCCCTCGGGTGCGCCGTCCTTCTCGGTGATGCGCGGCGCGCCGGCGACGCGCAGCTTGGCCTCGTTGACGGCCGCGTTGAACTGCTCGCCGACCTTGTCGTTCATCACCTCGTAGTGCACCGAGTAGCCGTAGCGCTGGGCGACCACGCTCATCGGCACCTTGCCCGGGCGGAAGCCGTCGGCCTTCACGGTGCGGGCCAGGCGCTTCAGGCGCGACTCGACCTCCGACGCGATGGTGTCGGTGGGCAGCGTCAGCGTGATGCGGCGCTCGAGCTTCTCGAGGGTTTCGACTTGAACGGACATGGTGATCTCGGACTGGAGGGTTGAATGTCTGGTGCGCGGGGGGGGACTCGAACCCCCACACCATCGCTGGCGTCAGGACCTAAACCTGGTGCGTCTACCAATTTCGCCACCCGCGCATGGGGGACGGCCTCGACGGCAAACCGCCGATTTTAGCGGGATGCGGCGAGCCGCTCCTCGCGGGCCGGTTTGACGCGGAACCAGGCCGCGTACATCGCCGGCAGCGCCAGCAGCGTCAGCGCGGTGGCGACGATCAGCCCGCCCATGATGGCCACGGCCATCGGCCCCCAGAACACGCTCCTCGACAGCGGGATCATCGCCAGCACCGCCGCCGCGGCGGTCAGGATGATGGGCCGGAAGCGCCGCACCGCGGCCTCGACGATCGCATCCCAGGTCGCGACGCCGCGCTCGCGGTCGTGCTCGATCTGGTCGATCAGGATCACCGAGTTGCGCATGATCATGCCCATCAGCGCGATCACGCCCAGCAGCGCGACGAAGCCGAAGGGCCGGTTCAGCAGCAGCAGCGCCGCCGCCACGCCGGCGATGCCCATCGGCCCGGTGAGGAACACCAGCACCGCGCGGCTGAAGCTGTGCAGCTGCAGCATCAGCAGCGTGAACATGATGAAGAGCATCAGCGGTGCACCGGCGGCGATCGAGCCCTGCCCCTTGCTGCTCTCCTCCACGGCGCCAGCCACCTCGATGCGGTAGCCGGGCAGCATCTTCTCGCGGATGGGCTTGAACAGCGGGTCGAGCTGGCCGGTGACGGTGGCGCCCTGCAGCCCCTCGACGATGTCGCCCTGCACGGTGGCGGCATAGTCGCGCCCTTCGCGCCAAAGCACGCCCGGCTCCCAGCTGAAGTTCGCCTTGGCGATCTGGCCGAGCGGGATGCTGCGGCCGCTGGCCGTCGGCACGTAGCCGTTGGCCAGCGCGGTGAGGGTGTCGCGCTCGTCGAGCGGCTGGCGCAGCACGATGTCGATCAGCTTGTCGCCTTCGCGGTACTGGCCGATCGTGCTGCCGCTGTTGAAGACGCGCGCGGCCTGCGCTACGCCCAAGCTGGAGACGCCCAGCGCACGCGCCTTGTCCTGGTCGACCTCGAGACGCAGCACCTTGACCGACTCGTTCCAGTTGTCGTTCACGCCACGCATGTTCGGGTTGGCGCGCATGATCGCCTTGACCTCGTCGGCATAGCCGCGCACCCGCGCCGGATCCGGCCCGACGACGCGGAACTGCACCGGGTAAGGCACCGGCGGCCCGTTGGGCAGCAGCTTGGCGCGCGCGCGCGCCTCGGGGAACTCGCTGGCCAGCAGTTCGGGCAGTTCCCTGCGCAACCGCTCGCGCGCTGCCAGATCCTTGGGCATCACGATCATCTGGCTGACGTTGCTCTGCGGGAAGATCTGGTCGATCACCAGCGCGAAGCGCTCGGCGCCGCTGCCCACCCAGGTGGTGACGTGGGCGACGCCCTCGAGCTTCGTAAGCCGCGCCTCCGCGCGCTTGGTGACCTCCTCGTTGGCCGCGAACGAGGTGCCCTCCGGGTACCAGAGGTCGACGAGGATCTCGAGCCGGCTCGAATCCGGGAAGAACTGGTTCTGCACGCGGCCCATGCCGACCACGCCGAGCACGAGGGTCGCGACGGTCAGCGCGATGGTGATCCAGCGGTGCTTCACGCACCAGTTCACCAGCGCGCGGAAGCGCATGTAGAACGGCGTGTCGAACAGCTCGTGCGGCTCGTCTTCCGCGCCATGCGGCTTGGTCTGCAGGAGCAGCGTGCCGAGGTAGGGCACGAAGTAGACCGACACGCACCAGGAGATCAGCAGCGCCGCCGCGGTGACGGCGAAGATCGCGAAGGTGTATTCACCCACCGTCGACTTGGCCATGCCGATGGGCAGGAAGCCCACCGCGGTGATCAGCGTGCCGGTCAGCATGGGCATCGCCGTGGCCTCGTAGGCGAAGGTGGCGGCGCGCAGCTTGTCGTAGCCCTCCTCGAGCTTTCGCACCATCATCTCGACGGCGATGATCGCGTCGTCGACCAGCAGGCCGAGCGCGATGATCAGCGAGCCGAGCGAGATCTTGTGCAGGCCCACGCCCCAGTAGTACATGGTCACGAAGGTGATGGCCAGCACCAGCGGAATCGTGATGCCCACCACCAGGCCGGGGCGCCAGTCAAGCCGGAAGCGCGGCTTGAAGTGCAGCCCGAGGCTGACGAAGCTCACCGCCAGAACGATCACCACCGCCTCGATCAGCACGCGCACGAACTCGCCCACCGAGCGCGACACCACGGTCGACTGATCCTGGAACTGGCGCAGCTCGATGCCCACCGGCAGCTCGGCGCGGATGGCATCGGCCGCGCTGCGCAGCGCCTGGCCCATCTCGATGATGTCTCCGCCCTTGGCCATCGAGATGCCCAGCGCGATCACCTCCTGGCCCTGGTGGCGCAGCTTGACCTGCGGCGGGTCGACATAGGCGCGGCGGATCTGCGCGATGTCGCCGAGGCGGAAGCTCGCGCCGTTGGCGCGGATCGGGAAGCGCTCGAGCTCCTCGACGGTGTTGAACTGGCCGGCCACGCGCACCTGCAGGTAATCGGTCGGCGCGTTGATGGTGCCGGCCGACTCGACCGCGTTCTGCTGGCCGATCTGCGCGATCACCTGGTTGAAGTCGAGCCCGAGCTGGGCAAGGCGCTTCTGCGGGATCTCGATGAAGATCTTCTCGTCCTGCGCGCCGAAGATCTGCACCTTGTTGACGTGCTTGACCTTGAGAAGGCGCTGGCGCACGAAGTCGGCCTGGTCTTTCAGCTGCTGCGCGCTGAAGCCGTCGGCCGAGAGCGCGTAGATCGAGCCGTAGACGTCGCCGAACTCGTCGTTGAAGAAGGGCCCGACCACGCCGGCGGGCAGCGTGGCGCGCATGTCGCCGATCTTCTTGCGCACCGTGTACCAGATCTGCGCCATCTCGCGCGGCGGCGAGTTGTCCTTCACCTGGAAGATGATCAGCGCCTCGCCGGGCTTGGAGTAGCTGCGGATCTTGTCCGCGTAGGGCACCTCCTGCAGCGTGCGCTCGAGCTTGTCGGTCACCTGGTCGGCCACCTGCTGCGCGGTGGCGCCGGGCCAGAACACGCGCATCGCCATGGCGCGGAAGGTGAACGGCGGGTCCTCGTCCTGGCCGAGCTGGAAGTAGGCCCCGACGCCCAGCAGCAGCAGCACGACGAGCAGGTAGCGCGTCAGCGCCGGGTGATCGAGCGCCCAGCGCGAGATGTTGAAGCGCGACGGCTGATCCACGCGCGCCCCGCTCACTTGACGCTCACCGGCGTGGCACTGGCCGCCGATGCCGCTGCGGAAGCGCCGGGTTCGACGTAGAACTTCACCGTCTGGCCGGGGTTGAGCACGTGCACGCCGGCGGTGACGACCACCTGCCCGGGCTGCAGCCCGCCGGTGATCACGGCGTCGTTGCCGTCGGCGCCGGCCACCTGCACGGCCTGCGCGCGCACCGTCATGCTCTCGCGGTCGACCAGCCACACGATCGAGCGGCCCTGCTCCTCCTTCAGCGCCGTCAGCGGCAGCTTGGTGACGCCTGCCGTCTGCGGCAGCTCGACGCGCACCGTCGCGGTCTGGCCGAGCTTGACCGGCGCCTTGCCGACATCGGCCTTGACGAGGAAGGTGCGCGTCACCGGGTCGGCGGCGGCCGAGATCTCGCGGATGCTGGCCGGCAGCGCGGTGCCGTCGTCGCCCCAGAGCTTGACGCTGAAGCGGCCGGGCACGCCGGCGAGCTGGCGGATGAGCGCCAGCTTGTCTTCGGGCACCGCGAACACCACGTCGCGCGGGCCGTCGTGCGCGAGGCGCAGCACCGGCGTGCCGGCCGCCACCACCATGCCGGGCTCCGCCTCGACGGCGGTGATCACGCCCTTGGCATCGGCCACCAGCGAGGCGTAGGCCGCCTGATTGCCCTGCACGCTGCTCTGCGCGCGCGCCTGCTCGAGCTGCGCCAGCGCGGCCTTGAGCGCGGTCTCGCGTCGCTCCAGTTCGGCCGAGCTGATGAAGCCCTGGTCGCGCAGTTCCTTGAAGCGCTTGAAGTCGGCCGCAGCCTGATCGTGGTTCACCTGCGCGGCGGACAACGCTGCCTTGGCGGCCTCCTGCCCGAGCCTCAGGTCCTGCGGGTCGAGCTGGGCCAGCAGCTGGCCGGCCTTGACGTTGTCGCCCAGGTCGGCGTCGCGCCGCACGATCTTGCCGCCGACGCGAAAACCCAGCCGCGATTCGGTGCGCGCGCGCACCTCGCCGGCATATTCCTGCACCCCGCCGGCCGACTGCGGCGCCACCGTCAGCGTGCGCACGGCGCGCACCGGTGCGGGGGCGGGCTCGGGCTTGGAACAGGCGGCCAGCACGGCCAGGCCGGCGAGCAGGAGGGCGTGCAGCGGTTTCATGAACTTCCTAACTGACTGACTGGTCAGTAATGTATTTGCGCATTTGCGCTCTGTCAAACGCCTTGCCGCGCAAGCCTCGGGGCAGCACCCCGGCGCGGCGTGGACAATCGCCCCCGTGAGCGTCGATCACTACGAGAACTTCCCCGTTGCCTCCTGGCTGTGCCCGCCGGCGCTGCGTGCGCCGATCGCGGCGATCTACTGGTTCGCGCGCACCGCGGACGACCTCGCCGACGAAGGCGATGCCCCGGCTGCACAGCGCCTGGCCGATCTCGCCGGCTACCGCGCCGACTTGGCAGCGGTGCTCGCGGGCCAGGCGGCCTCGCCGCGCTGGCCGCAGGTGTTCGAGCCGCTCGCGCGCGCGATCCGCCAGCACGCCCTGCCCGCGCAGCCGCTGCACGATCTGCTCGACGCCTTCGCGCAGGACGTGGTCAAGCAGCGCTATGCCGATCGCGCCGAACTGCTCGACTACTGCCGCCGCTCCGCCAACCCGGTGGGCCGGCTCTTGCTGCACCTCTACGGCGTGGGTGACGAGCGCTCGCTGCGTCATTCGGATGCCATCTGCACCGCACTGCAACTCATCAACTTCTGGCAGGATCTGAGCGTGGACACCGTGCGCGGCCGGCTCTACATCCCCGAATCCGACTGTGCGCGCCACGGCCTGAGCAGCGCCGAGCTGCTGGCGCGCGCCGACTCGCCGATCGTGCGCTCGTTCGTGCGCGGCGAGTGCGACTGGGCGCGCGCGCTGATGCTCGAAGGCGCGCCGCTGGCGCATCGCGTGCCCGGCCGCGCCGGCTGGGAGCTGCGCCTCGTCGTGCAAGGCGGCCTGCGCATCCTCGACCGCATCGCGGCGCTCGACTTCGCGACGCTGCGCCAGCGGCCGGCGCTGCGCGCCCTCGACGCGCCGGTGATGCTGTGGCGCGCGCTGCGCATGCGCCAGGGCCCGACGGCGCTGGCCGGGAGCGCCGCATGACGCCGCAGCAGTACGTACAGGACAAGGCGGCCAAGAGCGGCTCGAGCTTCTACTACGCCTTCCTGTTCCTGCCGCCGCCGCGGCGCGCCGCGATCACCGCCTTCTACGCCTTCTGCCGCGAGGTCGACGACGTGGTCGACGAGGTGGCCGATGCGAGCGTCGCCGCGAACAAGCTGGCCTGGTGGCGGCGCGAAGTGGCTGCCGCGTTCGGCGGCGCTCCCACGCACCCGGTGATGCAGGCGCTGCAGCCGATCGCCGCCGACTTCGACATCCGCGCCGAGCACCTGCAGGCCGTGATCGACGGCTGCCAGATGGACCTGGAACAGTCGCGCTATCTCGACTTCCCCGGCCTGGCGCACTACTGCCACCTCGTGGCCGGCGTGGTCGGCGAGGTCGCGGCCAACATCTTCGGCCGCAGCAGCGACGCCACCATCGCCTACGCGCACAAGCTCGGGCTGGCGATGCAGCTCACCAACATCATCCGCGACGTCGGCGACGACGCGCGGCGCGGCCGCATCTACCTGCCGATGTCCGAGCTGAAGCAGTTCGACGTGAAGGCGCAGGAGATCCTGTCACGAAGCTACAGCGAGCGCTTCAACGCGCTGATGCGCTTCCAGGCCGAGCGCGCGCAGCGCTGCTACGACGAGGCGCTGGCCCTGCTGCCCGAGGCCGACCGCGAGCCGCAGAAGCCGGGGCTGATGATGGCCAACATCTACCGCACGCTGCTGCGCGAGATCGAGGCCGACGGCTTCCAGGTGCTGCACCAGCGCACCTCGCTGACGCCGATCCGCAAGCTCTGGATCGCGGTGCGCACGCACTGGCGGGGCCGCTAGGTGCCCGGCACGCTGGCGGTGATCGGCGCCGGCTGGGCCGGCCTGGCCGCGGCCGTCGAGGGCGTGCGCGCCGGTCATGCGGTCACGCTTTACGAGATGGCCGGCGAGCCCGGCGGCCGCGCCCGCGAAGTGCGCGTCGACGGCCTCGCGCTCGACAACGGCCAGCACATCCTGATCGGTGCCTACACGCAGACGCTGCGGCTGATGCGCGAAGTCGGCGTCGATCCCGAGACTGCGCTGCTGCGCACGCCGCTGCGCCTGACCGAGCCCGACGGCCGCGGCCTGCAGCTGCCGCCGGGCCCGCCGATCGCCGCCTTCGCGATCGGCGTGTGGCGCCGCGCCGGCTGGAGCCTGGGCGAGCGCATTGCGCTGCTGCGCGCGGCGAGCGGCTGGGCCTGGCGCAGCTTCCGCTGCGCGCCGCAACTCACGGTGGACGAACTCACGCGCGCGCTGCCCGCCGCATTGCAGCGCGACCTGATCGAACCCCTGTGCGTGGCGGCCCTCAATACGCCGGCCGCACAGGCGAGCGCAGCGGTGTTCCTGCGCGTGCTGCGCGACGCGCTGTTCAGCGGGCCCGGATCGGCCGACCTGCTGCTGCCGCGCGTCAGCCTGGGCGAGTTGTTCCCCGCGCCGGCGCTCGCCTGGCTGCGCGCACGCGGTGCCACGCTGCGGCTTTCGACGCGTGTGCAGACGCTCGAACGCCAGGGCGAGGCCTGGCGCGTCGATGGAGACGCGTTCGATGCGGTGGTGCTCGCCACGCCGCCCGGCGAGGCGGCCCGCCTGACCGCGACGATCGCCCCGTCGTGGTCGGCATGCGCGGCCGCGCTGCGCTACGAGCCCATCGTGACGGTCTACGTGCAGGCGGGCGACACGCGCCTGCCCGAAGCCATGCTCGCGCTGCAGGCCGGGTCGCAGGCGCCGGCGCAGTTCGTCTTCGACCGCGGGCAGCTCGGCGGCCCCGCGGGGCTGCTCGCCTTCGTGATCAGCGGCGCGCAGCCCTGGGTCGATGCCGGCCGCGAGGCCACGCTTGAGGCCACGCTGCAGCAGGCGCGCACGGCACTCGGCCCGCTGCTGCGCGGCGAACTCCGCGTGCGCCAACTCATCACCGAGAAGCGCGCCACCTTCCGCTGCGTGCCGGGGCTGCAGCGGCCACCGGCAACGATTGCGCCTGCGCTCGTCGCGGCCGGCGATCACATCGAAGGACCCTACCCGGCCACGATCGAAGGCGCGGTGCGCAGCGCCGTTGCGGCAGTGGCATCGCTGCGTTGAATCAGTTTCCGGATCGATCGGCGCGCTTTCGCCATACAAAATTCTCCTCGGATGAGAGAGAATCCCGCGCATGCCGAATACCGAAGCGAAGAAGCCGACGATCCAGGTTCTCGAACGCGCTTTCGACCTGCTCGAAGTGCTGGCCTCCTTCCCCGATCCGGTGTCGCTGAAGGTGATCGCCGAGCGCTCGGGCCTGCATCCCTCCACGGCGCACCGCATCCTCAACGACCTGACCATCGGGCGCTTCGTCGATCGCCCCGAGGCCGGCAGCTACCGCCTGGGCATGCGCCTGCTCGAGCTCGGCAACCTGGTCAAGGCGCGCCTGGACGTGCGCGACGCCGCGCTCGCCCCGATGCGCGAACTGCACAAGCTGACGCACCAGCCGGTCAACCTCTCGATGCGCCAGGGCGACGAGATCGTCTACATCGAGCGCGCCTACAGCGAGCGCTCCGGCATGCAGGTGGTGCGCGCCATCGGCGGCCGCGCGCCGCTGCATCTCACCTCGGTGGGCAAGCTGTTCCTGGCCAACGACGATCCGCAGCGCGTGCGCGCCTACGCCGCCCGCACCGGGCTGGCCGGCCACACGCGCAACAGCATCACCGAACTGCCCGCGCTGGAGCGCGAGCTGACGCGCGTCAACCAGCAGGGCACGGCACGCGACGACGAGGAACTGGAGCTCGGCGTGCGCTGCATGGCCGCCGGCATCCGCGACGACCAGGGCCACCTGGTGGCCGGCCTGTCGATCTCGGCACCGGCCGATCGGCTGGAGGAATCGTGGATGGAGCGCCTGAAGGCGACGGCGGCGCAGATCTCCGCCGCGCTCGGCTACCGCGGCTGAGCCGCCGCGATGGCGATCAGGTCGTCGGCTTGATCAGCGCGGTGGCCGACGACGAGGTGGTCGCCGGCGCGACGTGGCCGAGGTCGTTGACCCAGCGGCGCACGCGTTCGGCATCGCCGAGGCGCGAGTATTTCCCGGCCGAGTCGAGGAACACCATGATCAGCTGGCGGCCCGCCATCTTGGCCTGCATGACCAGGCAGCGGCCGGCTTCGGAGATGTAGCCGGTCTTCTGCAGGCCGATGTCCCAGGTCGGGTTGCGCACCAGCGCGTTGGTGGTGCGGAACTGCAGCTCACGCTTGCCGACCGCCACGCTGTACTCCGGCGAGGTGGACAGCTCGCGGATGATCTGGTGCTCGTAGGCCGCCTTCACCAGCGTCGCCAGATCCTTGGCGCTCGACTGGTTGCGGCTCGACAGCCCGGTCGGCTCGACGTAGTGCGTGTCGCTCATGCCGAGCAGCTTGGCCTTGGCGTTCATCGCCGACACGAAGGCATCGAGCCCGCCCGGATACTGGCGGCCGAGTGCGTGGGCGGCGCGGTTCTCGGAGGACATCAGCGCGAGGTGCAGCATCTCCTCGCGGGTGAGCTGCGTGCCGACGCGCAGGCGCGAGCGGCTGCCCTTCTCGGTGTCGACGTCTTCCTGCGAGATGGTCAGCGTCTCGTCCAGCGGCAGCTGCGCCTCGGTGACCACCACCGCCGTCATCAGCTTGGTGATCGAGGCGATCGGCAGCACCGCATCGGAGTTCTTCGCCACCAGCACCTCGTTGGTGTCCTGGTCCATCACCAGGGCGACGCTGGACTTGAGATCGAGCGCGTCGTCGGTCTTGCGCAGCCCGGCGAGCTGGCCGTACGACGGACGCTCCGGCACGACGCGCGCCACGCGCTTGGAGCCACGGCGCTGCTTGGGTGCCGCCTTGGTGGCCTTCTGCGCGCTCGTAGCCTTCTTGCGGGCCTGCTTCTGGGCGGCTTCGGCCGGCGGCGCCACCGTGAGGGCGATCGCCGCCACCAGGGCCACGGCCACCGTTGTGACAACTTTGCTGATCAATCCCACGACAGTCCTTCTGGCTCGACTTTGCGCCGAGTCTACGTGAATGAAAAAAAACGCGCAAGATCATGACCTTACGCGTTTTTCCTCAAGTCAGTCCTAGAACTGTCAGGAGTGTGACCGAGTTGGCGAATGTCAACCCTGTGCGGCCACGCGTTCGGTCTTGCTGTGAAGCTTGTTCAACGCCGACAAGTAGGCCTTGGCCGACGCCACGACGATGTCCGGATCGGCCCCCACGCCGTTGACCACGCGGCCCCCGTGCTGCAGCCGAACCGTCACCTCGCCTTGCGATTCTGTGCTGCCCGAAGTGATGGCATTGACCGAATAGAGCAGCATCTCCGCGCCAGTCTGAAGCTTGGACTCGATCGCCTTCAGGCTCGCGTCCACCGGCCCGTTGCCGTCGCTCTCGGCATGCAGCTCCGTGTCGCCGGCGGAGAAGGCCACCTTCGCGTGCGGGCGCTCGCCCGTCTCCGAGCGTTGCGACAAGGAGAGCAGCCGGTAATGCTCGCTCTCGGCGGTGACCGACTCGTCCATCACCAGCGCGACGATGTCCTCGTCGAAGATGTCGCTCTTGCGGTCGGCGAGCTCCTTGAACTTGGCGAAGGCGGCGTTGATCTCCGCCTCCGACTCCATCTCGATGCCGAGCTCCTGCAGACGCTGCTTGAAGGCGTTGCGGCCCGAGAGCTTGCCCAGCACGATCTTGTTGGCGGCCCAGCCCACGTCCTCGGCACGCATGATCTCGTAGGTGTCGCGCGCCTTCAGCACGCCGTCCTGGTGGATGCCCGAGGCATGCGCGAAGGCATTCGCACCCACCACCGCCTTGTTGGGCTGCACGACGAAGCCGGTGGTCTGCGCCACCATGCGCGAGGCCGGAACGATCTGCGTGGCGTCGATGCCGACCTCGAGGCCGAAGTAGTCGCGGCGCGTCTTCACCGCCATCACCACTTCCTCGAGCGAGCAGTTGCCGGCGCGCTCGCCCAGTCCGTTGATGGTGCACTCCACCTGGCGCGCGCCGCCGAGCTTCACGCCGGCCAGCGAGTTGGCCACGGCCATGCCCAGGTCGTTGTGGCAGTGCACCGACCAGATCGCCTTGTCGGAGTTGGGCACGCGCTCGCGCAGCTGGCGGATGAAGCTGCCGTACAGCTCGGGCACGGCATAGCCCACCGTGTCGGGGATGTTGATGGTGGTCGCGCCTTCGGCGATCACGGCCTCGAGCACGCGGCACAGGAAGTCCGGGTCGGAGCGGTAGCCGTCCTCCGGCGAGAACTCGATGTCGCCGCACAGGTTGCGCGCGAAGCGCACCGCCAGCCGCGCCTGCTCGAACACCTGGTCGGGCGTCATGCGCAGCTTCTTCTCCATGTGCAGCGCACTGGTGGCGATGAAGGTGTGGATGCGCGAGCGCGGCGCGCCCTGCAGGGCCTCGGCGGCACGCGCGATGTCGCGGTCGTTGGCGCGCGCCAGCGAGCACACCGTCGACTCCTTGATGTGGCCGGCGATCGCCTTGACCGCCTCGAAGTCGCCGTTCGACGAGGCCGCGAAGCCGGCCTCGATGACGTCCACGCGCAGTCGCTCGAGCTGCCGCGCGATGCGCAGCTTCTCGTCCTTGGTCATCGACGCGCCGGGCGATTGCTCGCCGTCGCGCAAGGTGGTGTCGAAGATGATGAGCTTGTCGGCCATGGTGTGCTCCTGCGGAAAAGACAAACGGCCCGAAGCGGGATGCATTCGGGCCGTGAGATCGGAAAACGAACAGACGTGAGCGATCAGCGAGCCCTTTGAACTCCTAGAAGAAGCGCTAGCGTGATCGCGGTCGGGAACGTCATGGGCGCGCAGTCTAGCACGGGCTTTTCAGCGGTGCAGGCCTTCCTCGTCGGGCTCGTCGGTCGAGGTGGCGATCACGCTGACCGGCTTGCCCTTGGCCTTGCGGTAGGCGTACATCGCGTAGCCCGACAGGCCGTAGACCACGAAGAGCGCGAACAGCACGGTCGGCGGGTGGTAGGCCACCAGCGCGAACGCGAGCGCGATCGCGACGATCACGATGAAGGGCACCGTGCGCTTGAAGCTGATGTCCTTGAAGCTGTAGAAGGGCACGTTGGTCACCATCGTCAGCCCGGCGAACAAGGTGAAGCCCATCGCCGTCCAGCCCAGCCACGGCCCCTCGCGGAAGCCCTGGTAGCCGTTGTCGTCCATCAGCCAGATGAAACCCATCACCAGCGCCGCGGCGGCCGGGCTCGGCAGTCCCTGGAAGAAGCGCTTGTCGACCACGCCGACGTTGACGTTGAAGCGCGCCAGCCGCAGCGCGGCCGAGGCGCAGTAGACGAAGGCCGCGATCCAGCCCAGCTTGCCCATGCCCTTGAGCGCCCACTCGTAGACGATCAGCGCCGGTGCGGCACCGAAGGAGACCATGTCCGAGAGGCTGTCCATCTGCTCGCCGAAGGCGCTCTGCGTGTTCGTCATGCGCGCCACGCGGCCGTCCAGGCTGTCGAGCACCATGGCGCAGAACACGCCGATCGCCGCCTGCTCGAAACGCTGGTTCATCGCCATCACGATGGCATAGAAGCCGCCGAACAGCGCGGCCAGCGTGAAGAGGTTGGGCAGGATGTAGATGCCTTTGCGGCGCGGCCGCGGCGCCAGGTCGACGTCGTCGCCGAGGTCGGGTGCTTCGTTCATGGGCGCGAGGATACCCCAGGGCCATGCAAAGAAAAGGGCCGCACGGTTGCCCGCGCGGCCCGGCCAGAGACACGCGATCGGATCAGTTGCGCGACTGGTCGACCAGGCGGTTCTTCTTGATCCACGGCATCATCGCGCGCAGCTTCTCGCCCACGACCTCGATGCTGTGCTCCGCGGTCAGGCGGCGGCGCGACTGCAGCGTCGGCGCGCCGGCGCGGTTCTCGAGGATGAAGCTCTTGGCGTACTCGCCGGTCTGGATGTCCTTGAGCACCTGCTTCATGACCTTCTTCGTCTCCTCGGTGACGACGCGCGGGCCGGTCACGTACTCGCCGTATTCGGCGTTGTTGGAGATCGAGTAGTTCATGTTGGCGATGCCGCCCTCGTAGATGAGGTCGACGATCAGCTTGAGCTCGTGCAGGCACTCGAAATAGGCCATCTCGGGCGCGTAGCCGGCTTCCACCAGCGTCTCGTAGCCGGCCTTGATCAGCTCGACGGTGCCGCCGCACAGCACGGCCTGCTCGCCGAACAGGTCGGTCTCGGTCTCCTCGCGGAAGTTGGTCTCGATGATGCCGGCCTTGCCGCCGCCGTTGGCCACGGCGTAGGAGAGCGCCAGGTCGCGCGCCTTGCCCGACTTGTCGGCGTGCACCGCGACGAGGTGCGGCACGCCGCCGCCTTGCGTGTAGGTCGAGCGCACGGTGTGGCCCGGCGCCTTGGGCGCGACCATCCACACGTCGAGGTCGGCGCGCGGCACGACCTGGCCGTAGTGCACGTTGAAGCCGTGCGCGAAGGCCAGCGACGCGCCCTGCTTGATGTGCGGCTCGACGTCGTTCTTGTAGACCGCGGCGATCTGCTCGTCGGGCAGCAGGATCATCACGACGTCGGCGCTCTTGACGGCCTCGCCCACCTCGGCCACCTTCAGACCGGCCTTCTCGACCTTGGCCCAGGAGGCACCGCCCTTGCGCAGGCCGACCGTGACCTTCACGCCGCTGTCGTTGAGGTTCTGGGCGTGCGCGTGGCCCTGCGAGCCGTAGCCGATGATGGTGACGTTCTTGCCCTTGATGAGGCTCAGATCGGCGTCCTTGTCGTAATAGACCTTCATTTCTTATCTCCTACTTGCTTGCTGTGAATGCGGGAAATCAGACGCGCAGGATGCGCTCGCCGCGACCGATCCCGCTGGTGCCGGTGCGCACGGTTTCGAGGATGGCGGCGCGGTCGATGGCTTCGATGAAGGCATCGAGCTTGCCCGCGTCGCCGGTGAGTTCGATGGTGTAGCTCTTCTCGGTCACGTCGATGATGCGGCCGCGGAAGATGTCGGCCATGCGCTTCATCTCCTCGCGTTCCTTGCCGACCGCGCGCACCTTGATGAGCATGAGCTCGCGCTCGGTGAAGGCGCCTTCGGTCAGGTCGACGACCTTGACCACTTCGATCAGGCGGTTCAGGTGCTTGGTGATCTGCTCGATCACCTCGTCCGAGCCGGTCGTGACGATGGTCATGCGCGACAGCGAGGCGTCCTCCGTGGGCGCCACAGTGAGGCTCTCGATGTTGTAGCCGCGCGCCGAGAACAGCGCCACCACGCGCGACAGCGCGCCGGGCTCGTTCTCGAGCAGCAAAGCGATGATGTGTTTCATGGTGAGTTCAGCGCGCTCTTCAGTCCGACGGCGGTAACCGGCGGCCCTTGGCCACGCTCTCCAGTGAAAGAAGAAAGATTCGATCCGGGTCGTTCGGCGCGTCCCGCCGGCTCCTGGCGCGCGCCCGGTCAGGCGCGCTCCCTCGCCGGCGTTTCGCGCCTCACAGATCCTCGGAGCCCAGCAGCATCTCCGTGATGCCCTTGCCCGCCTTGACCATCGGCCAGACGTTCTCGGTCGGGTCGGTGCGCACGTCGAGGAACACGGTGCGGTCCTTCAGCCGGATGGCCTCGCGCAGCGCGCCTTCGACATCACCCGGCTTCTCGATCTTCAGCCCGACGTGGCCGTAGGCCTCGGCGAGCTTGACGAAGTCGGGCAGCGCGTCCATGTAGCTGTGCGAGTAGCGGCCCTGGTAGTCCAGTTCCTGCCACTGCCGCACCATGCCCAGGTAGCGGTTGTTCAGCGAGATGATCTTGACCGGCGTCTTGTACTGCTGGCAGGTCGAGAGCTCCTGGATGCACATCTGGATCGAGCCCTCGCCGGTGATGCAGAACACGTCCGCGTCCGGCTTGGCGAGCTTGATGCCCATCGCGTACGGCAGGCCCACGCCCATCGTGCCCAGGCCGCCGGAGTTGATCCAGCGGCGCGGCTCGTCGAAGCGGTAGTACTGCGCCGCCCACATCTGGTGCTGGCCGACGTCGGAGGTGATGTAGCAGTCGCTGCCGCGCGTCATCTCCCACAGCTTGTCGACCACGTACTGCGGCTTGATGACCTCGGTGCTGTTCTTGTACTTGAGGCACTCGCGCTTGCGCCACTCGTTGATCTGACCCCACCAGGCCGACAGCGACTGCACGTCGGGCTTGGCCTGCGCCTCCTTGATCTGGGCGATCAGCTCCTGCAGCACATCCTTCACATCGCCGACGATGGGAATGTCGACCTTGACGCGCTTGGAGATCGACGAGGGGTCGATGTCGACGTGGACGATCTTGCGCTGCACCGTCGCGAAATGCGCCGGGTTGCCGATCACGCGGTCGTCGAAGCGCGCGCCGACGGCCAGCAGGACGTCGCAGTTCTGCATGGTCATGTTGGCTTCGTAGGTGCCGTGCATGCCCAGCATGCCGAGGAACTTCGGGTCGGTGGAGGGCATCGCGCCCAGGCCCATCAGCGTGTTGGTGCAGGGGTAGCCGAGCAGGTCGACCAGCTCGCGCAACTCGGCCGACGCGTTGCCCAGGATCACGCCGCCGCCGGTATAGATGTAGGGGCGCTTGGCCGCCAGCAGCAGTTGCACCGCCTTGCGGATCTGCCCGCCATGGCCTTTGCGCACCGGGTTGTAGGAGCGCATCTCGACCGTGGCCGGGTAGTGGAAGGGCGCGGTCTTGAGCGACACGTCCTTCGGGATGTCGACCACCACCGGGCCGGGGCGGCCGGTGCGGGCGATGTGGAAGGCCTTCTTGATCGTCATCGCCAGATCGCGCACGTCCTTGACCAGGAAGTTGTGCTTGACCACCGGGCGCGTGATGCCCACGGTGTCGCACTCCTGGAAGGCATCCAGGCCGATCGCCGGCGTGGGCACCTGGCCGGTGATGATCACCATCGGGATCGAGTCCATGTAGGCCGTCGCGATGCCGGTCACGGCATTGGTGACGCCCGGGCCCGAGGTGACCAGCGCGACGCCGACGTCGCCGGTGGCGCGCGCATAGCCGTCGGCCGCGTGCACGGCCGCCTGCTCGTGGCGCACCAGCACGTGCTCGATGCTGTTCTGCTTGTACAGCGCGTCGTAGATGTAGAGCACCGCTCCGCCGGGGTAGCCCCAGAGGAACTTGACGCCCTCGGCCTGCAGGCAGCGAACCAGGATTTCCGATCCGTTCGGATCGGCGTGGGGGGGAGTTTGCGGTTGTGCCGAAGCGGCACGCTTGACTTCCGCGGCAGACATGTCCATTTCGAACCTCTGTGAATTTCTCTGACGAAAAACCATCGGTGCACCTCTCCGCATCCTCGTGAGACGGGTGTGGTGCCTGCGCGGTCAGGAAAACGAGGCGTCCGGGTCGGACGTCCAGCTCTTGACCCAGCTGTTGTGCAAAGCAGCATTATGACATCTGTTTGCACGTCGACTGCGACGCGCAAGGAGTCGAATGGGCCCGATGACATAATCCCGCGCGTCCTTCCGGGCCTCGCCCTCCCTACGAGGCACCCTGCCCTTGGCTTCCGACAAAGAACTCGCCGACTTCCTCAAGAGCGCAGAGAGGCGCGCCTTCAAGCGCGCGGCCTATGCCGTTCGGGACGACGATGCCGCCTTGGACATCGTCCAGGATTCCATGATCCGGCTGGCCGAGAAGTACGCCGACCGGCCGCCCGCCGAACTGCCGCTGCTGTTCCAGCGCATCCTGTCCAACGCGACCATGGACTGGTTCCGGCGCCAGAAGGTGCGCAATGCGCATGTGCGGAACTTCTCGGATTTCGAGACCACGGACGAGGACGGCGACTTCAACATCCTGGAGGCGCTCGAGTCGCTCGACGGCTCGGCGGGTACGGAGAGCGCGGCGGACTCCGTTTCCCGGGCTCAGATCCTGCTTGTCATCGAGCAGGAGATCCAGCAGTTGCCGGGGCGTCAACGGGAGGCGTTCCTGCTGCGTTACTGGGAGGATCTCGATGTCGCCGAGACTGCCCAGGTGATGGGTTGTTCGGAGGGTTCGGTCAAGACGCACTGCTCCAGAGCCGTGCACTCGCTGGCCAAAGCCCTTCAGGCAAAGGGAATTGCACTGTGAAGAACTCGAACACCTCCACCCACGCCGCAGCGCTCGACGCGCTGGAGTCGCGCATTGCCTACCGCATTGCCGCTCGCCTGAGCCAACGCACCGACACGCTCGACGGCGACGTCGCCGAACGCCTGCGCTTTGCGCGCGAGCAGGCGCTGGAGCGCGCCAAGGCGGCGCGCGCAGCGCAGAGCCGCCCGGTGGTGGCCGTCAGCGCCGGCGGCGCCGCCGTGCTCGGCCGCGGTGGCTGGTGGTTGAAGCTCGGATCGGCGCTGCCGATCCTCGCGCTGGCCGCGGGGCTGTTCCTGATCCAGCACCTGCACACGCAGGCGCAGATCGAGGCAGCCGCCCAGATCGACGTCGAACTGCTCGCCGACGACCTCCCGCCGGAGGCGTACAACGACGCCGGGTTCGTCGAGTTCCTCAAGAATCCGCAGGACTGAGGGCCGCCATGAGCCCTCGTCTCCTCCGCCTTCGCCCGCTGGGGCCGGCTGCCTTGCTGGCGGCCCTGGTGATGGGTGGCCTGCTCGTCGTCGCCCCGGCGCACGGTGGAGGCGCCAAGGCCGCGGCCACGGCCGAGAGCGGGCCGCGCTGGCAGGATCTCTCCGCCAGCCAGCGCAGCGCGCTCAAGCCCCTGGAACGTGACTGGGCCGGCATCGACGCATCGCGCAAGCAGAAGTGGCTGGAGATCGCGAACCGCTATCCCTCCATGCCTCAGGCCGAGCGCGAGCGCATCGGCGCGCGCATGTCGGAATGGGTCAAGCTCTCGCCGGCCGAGCGTGGCCAGGCGCGGCTGAACTTCCAGAACGCCCGGCAGATCACGCCGGAAGAGCGCCAGGCGCGCTGGCAGGCCTACCAGTCGCTCAGCCCGGAAGAGCGCAACAAGCTCGCCGAGCGCGCCGCGCCGGCAGGCGCCCGCCGCAACGGTCAGGCGCCGCGCGAGGGCATCCAGAACAAGTCGAACATCGTGCCGAACCCGAGTTTCGCCGCCTCGCCCAGGCCGGTGGCGCCGTCGATGGTCCAGGCCGCACCGGGTGCCACCACGACGCTGATCTCCAAGCGCCCGGCGCCCCCGTCGCACCAGCAGCCCGGCCTGCCGAAGATCGCGGCCACGCCCAACTTCGTCGACAAGCAGACGCTGCTGCCGCAGCGCGGCGCCCAGGGCGCCGCCGTGGTTCCCCCCGCAGCGACGCAGGCGCAGTGAACGCCGCGGCGAGTGAAGGCGGCGGCATGCGGCCGCCGGACGCGTGGCGCCGGCTGGCGTGCTTCCTCTATGAAGGCGTGCTGCTGTTCGGCGTCGTCTGGGCGGCCGGCCTCGTCTACTCGCTGGCCATCGGGCAGCGCAACGCCATGACCGGCCAGAGCGGCATGCAGGCCGTGCTGTTCCTCGTGCTGGGCCTGTACTTCGTCTGGTTCTGGTCGCGCCGCGGCCAGACGCTGCCGATGCAGACCTGGAGCATCCGCCTCGTGCGGCTCGACGGCGGCCCGGTTTCGCCGCTGCGCGCCGCCTGCCGCTACCTGCTCGCTTGGGCTTGGTTCCTGCCCGGCCTCGCCGCGGCGCACCTGGCAGGCATCCACGACGCGCTGGGCACCGCGGCGATCGTGCTCGCCGGCATGGCCACCTATGCCGCCATCGGGCTGCTGCATCCGCGCCGCCAGTTCCTGCACGACATGCTCTGCGGCACGCAGCTGATCCACTGGAAGGCCGAACGCCGGAACTGAAGGCGCGCCCGCAGACGGCAGAATCCGGCCCCATGACGAATCCGCACAAGGGCCGCACCGGTCTGGACCGCATCGTGCGCGCCACCGGCTACTCCATGTCCGGCCTGGCCATGGCCTACCGCGGCGAAAGCGCCTTCCGCCAGGAGTTCTGGCTCGCCGTGATCCTGCTGCCCTCTGCCTTCTGGCTCGGCCGCAGCTGGGTCGAGGTCGCGTTGCTCGCCGGCTCGGTGCTGCTGGTGCTGATCGTCGAGCTGCTGAACTCGAGCATCGAGGCGGCGATCGACCGCATCTCCTTCGAGATGCACGACCTCTCCAAGCGCGCCAAGGATCTGGCCAGCGCCGCCGTGCTGCTCTCGCTGCTGCTGTGCGGCGGCATCTGGCTGGCCGCGCTGTGGCAACGCTTCGGAGCCACGGCGTGAGCGCGCCGCTGTCGGTCTGCGTCTACTGCGGCTCGCGCGACGGGGCGGACCCGGCCTTCGCTGCGGCCGCCGCCGCAGTGGGGCGCGGCATTGCGCAGCGCGGCTGGCAGCTCGTCTACGGCGGCGGCCGCGCCGGCCTGATGGGCCGCGCGGCGGACGCAGCGCTCGCCGCCGGCGGCCGCGTGGTCGGCGTGATCCCGCGTTCGCTGATGGAGCGCGAGGTCGGCCATGCCGGGCTCTCGGAGCTGCACGTCGTCGACACCATGCACCAGCGCAAGCGCCTGATGGCCGAGCGCAGCGATGCCTTCGTCGCCCTGCCCGGCGGCATCGGCACCTTCGAGGAACTGTTCGAGGTCTGGACCTGGCGCCAGCTCGGCTACCACGACAAGCCGGTCGGCCTGCTCAACGCCGGCGGCTACTACGACGCCCTGCTCGGCTTCCTCGGCGAGACGGTGGCGCGCGGCTTCGTCTCGCCGCCGCAGCACGCGCTGCTGCAGGTGTCCACCGACCCGGCGCAGCTGCTGGACGCCATCGGCGCGGCCGCGCCACGCGCGACCGCACCCGACGATTACGGCCGCATCTGAGCGGCCGGGGCGAGATTCAACTCAGACCGCGTCTTCGTTGATCTCGCCGGTGCGGATGCGCACCACCTGCTCGACCGGCGTGACGAAGATCTTGCCGTCGCCGATCTTGCCCGTCTTGGCGGCCTTCACGATCGCCTCGATGCAGCGCTCGACGTCGGCATCCTTCACCACGACCTCGACCTTCACCTTGGGCAGGAAGTCGACCACGTACTCCGCGCCGCGGTAGAGCTCGGTGTGGCCCTTCTGGCGCCCGAAGCCCTTCACCTCGGTGACGGTCAGGCCGGTCACGCCGACCTCGGCCAGACCTTCGCGCACTTCCTCGAGCTTGAAGGGTTTGACGATGGCGGTGATCTGCTTCATGACCTGCTCCGGAAGGATTGCACTGAGACGGAGTTTAAGCGCGGAACTTCGAGGTGATGGGATAGCGCCAATCGCGGCCGAAGGCGCGATGGGTGATGCGGATGCCCACCGGCGCCTGGCGGCGCTTGTACTCGTTCACCTTGATGAGGCGCGTCACGCGCTCCACGTCGGCGCGCTCGAAGCCGGCCGCGACGATCTCCTCGATGGACTGGTCCTCCTGCATGTAGCGCTCGAGGATGGCGTCGAGCACCTCGTAGGGCGGCAGGCTGTCCTGGTCGGTCTGGTCGGGCCGCAGTTCGGCCGAGGGCGCTCGGGTGATAATGCGTTGCGGGATCACCTCGCGCCCCTGCGCGTTCTTCCAGTGGGCGAGGCGGTAGACCAGCGTCTTGGCGACGTCCTTGATGACCGCGAAGCCGCCCGCCATGTCGCCGTACAGCGTGCAGTAGCCCGTCGCCATCTCGCTCTTGTTGCCGGTGGTGAGCACGATGGCGCCGAACTTGTTCGACAGCGCCATCAGGAGCGTGCCGCGGATGCGCGCCTGGATGTTCTCCTCGGTGGCGTCTTCCGCCCGCCCGGCGAACTCCTGCGCCAGGCTGGCGCGGAAGGCATCGAACATCGGCACGATGGAGATCTCGTCGTAGCGCACGGAGAGGCGCTGCGCCATGTCGCGCGCGTCGATCCAGGAGATGTCGGCGGTGTAGGGCGAGGGCATCATCACCGCGCGCACCTTGTCGGCGCCCAGCGCATCGACCGCGATCGCCAGCACCAGCGCCGAATCGATGCCGCCCGACAGGCCGATGATCGCGCCCGGAAAGCCGTTCTTGCCGAGATAGTCGCGCACGCCGGTGACCAGCGCGGCCCAGGCCTGCGCCTCCAGCGAGGGCACCTCGGTGAGCGGCCCGCGCAGCGCGGCGCCGTCGATCTCGACCAGGCTCAGCGCCTCCTCGAACATCGGCGCGCGCACGCGCACCGCGCCCTGCGCATCGACCGCGAACGAAGCGCCGTCGAAGACGATCTCGTCCTGCGCGCCGGTGAGGTGCGAGTAGAGCAGCGGCAAGCCGGTGCTGCGCGCGCGCAAGGCCATGCGCTCCTCGCGCTCGGCGCACTTGCCGAGGTGGAAGGGCGAGGCGTTGAGCACGCACAGCACCTGCGCACCGGCCGCCTTGGCGCTCGCCGCCGGCTCGTCGAACCAGGCGTCTTCGCAGACCAGCACTCCGAAGCGCGTGCCGCCCACGTCGAACACCACCGGCGCCTGCGCGGCATCGCGCCCCGAGGCGAAATAGCGCCGCTCGTCGAACACCTGGTAGTTCGGCAGTTCGCGCTTGCAGTAGGTGGCGAGGATGCGCCCCCCTGCGAGCACCGAGGCCGCATTGAAGCGCTGCTGCACCGCCATCGACTTCGACCTAACATCGCCGCGCTCACCGAACTGATGCGGATGCCCCACCACCACGTGCAAGCCCTCGAGATCGGCCAGCGCCTTCGCGACGCTGTGCAGCGCCTCGGCGCAGGCGCTCATGAAGGCCGGGCGCAGCAGCAGATCCTCGGGCGGGTAGCCGCACAGGCTCAGTTCGGGGAACAGCACCAGGCGCGCGCCCTCGCCGTGCGCGCGGCGCGCGAACTCGACGATGCGCTGCGCGTTGCCCGCGATGTCGCCCACCGTCACGTTGATCTGCGCGAGGGCGACTTTGACGGGCGGGCGAGCTGACATGAGGCGCGACGAAGGAGTGGACGGCTATGTTATCCGCCTCCACGACGCGCCTTCGCAGATCGACGCGTCGGCGTGGAACTCGCTCCTCGACGCCGGCGACGACGCGACGCCCTTCATGCGCCACGAGTACCTGGCCGCGCTGCACGATTCCGGCAGCGCGACGGCCGCGACCGGCTGGCAGCCTCTGTTCGCGACCGTGCAGCGCGACGACGAGCTGCTCGCGGCCGCGCCGCTCTACCTGAAGACGCATTCCTACGGCGAGTACGTCTTCGACTGGGCCTGGGCCGATGCCTACCAGCGCCACGGCCTGGCCTACTACCCCAAGCTGCTCGGCGCCGTGCCCTTCACGCCGGTGCCCGGCGCGCGCTTGCTGGCGCGCGGCGCGCACGAGCGCCGGCTGCTGCTGCGAGCCCTGCGCGAGATCGCGCGGCAACACGAGCTGTCGTCGGCGCACCTGCTGTTCCTCTCCGACGCCGACCGCGAAGCGGCGCGCGCCGAGGGCTGGCTGCTGCGCTCGAACGTGCAGTTCCACTGGCAGAACCCGGCCGCCACGCCCTACCCCGACTTCGCGGCCTTCCTCGCCGGCCTGCAGCGCGACAAGCGCAAGAAGATCCAGCAGGAGCGCCGCCGCGTCGCCGAGGCCGGCATCACGTTCGAGATCCTCGAGGGCGAGGCCATCACGGCGGCGCACTGGGATTTCTTCTACCGCTGCTACACCCTCACCTACCGTGCGCACCACTCCACGCCCTACCTCACGCGCGACTTCTTCGCGCGCATGGCGGCGACGATGGCGCGCCACTGGGTGCTGTTTCTCGCCCGCCACGGCAGCGAGCGCGTGGCCTGCTCGCTGATCGGCATCGACGCGGATCGTCGCGTCGCCTACGGGCGCTACTGGGGCGCCGTCGAGCACGTGCCCTGCCTGCACTTCGAGGCCTGCTACTACCAGCCGCTGCAGTGGTGCATCGCGCAGGGCTACCGTCGCTTCGAGGGCGGCGCCCAGGGCGAGCACAAGATGGCGCGCGGCCTGCTGCCGGTGCCCACGCACTCGGCGCACTGGCTCGCGCACCCGCAGTTCGCGCGCGCCGTGGCCGACTTCCTCGAACGCGAAGGCGACGGCGTCGAGCACTACCTCGACGAACTGAACGAGCGCAGCCCGTTCAAGGCTGCTTGAAGTCGCCCGCCAGCACGAGCGCGAAGTCCTCCGGCCGGATGTACTTGCGCAGCGCGGCGTTCACCTGGGCCAGCGTGACCTTGGCGATGGCCTCGTCGATCTTCTGCGAGTACGCGTAGCTGCGCCCGAGGTCGAGGTTGTTCGCCAGCGTCGCGGCGATGCTGGCGTCCTGCGCGCGCGCGAGGCGCCGGTAGTTGAGCAGCCCGCGCTGCCCTTCGGAAAGCTCCTGCGCCGTGAAGCCGTCTTTCAGCGCGCGCGCGATCTCCTCGCGCAAGGCCTTCTCGACCTTGGCGCCGTTGCTCGGCGCGAAGATCGCACTGGCCGTCCACAGCGAATGCGCCTCGCGCGAATTCCAGCTCACCGTGCTGCGCACGTCGTAGGACAGGCCCTCGGCCTCGCGGATGCGCTTCCACAGCCGCGAGCTGCCGCCCTGGCCGAGCAGGTAGTTGGCCAGCGTCAGCGCCGGGTAGTCGGCATCCTGGTCGGACAGCGGCAGCGGCAGCTTGGCCACCAGCGTGGCGTTCTGCTTGTCCGGCGTGGCGATGACGAGGCGCTGCGGCGCCGGGGCGACGAAGGGCTGAGGCACGCGCACATAGGGCATGCCGGCCTTCCAGTCGCCGAAACCCTCCTGCAGCGCGGCGCGCACGGAGCCCAGGTCCAGGTCACCGGCGGCGGCGAACTCGCCGCGTGCCGCGCCGTAGAAGCGCTGATGGAAGTCGCGGATCTTCTCCAGCGACACCGCGCCGACGTCCTCCACCATCTCGTCGAAACTGCGCACGTGGCGCAGGTCGCCGCGCGGATACGGGTTGCCGATGCGGCCCAGTGCGTTCTCGGCGAGCGCGTCCGGCTCCTTGCGTTGCGATTCGATCGCCGTCAGCGCCTGGCGGCGCACCTCGTCGAGCGCATCGGCGGGAAAGGCCGGGCGCCGCAGCAGATCGGCCGCCAGGCGGATCGCGTCGGCCAGATGCTCGCGCCGCGAGCCGATGCTGACGTCCACGCGCCCCGGCGCGGCGTGGAAGGCCATCTCGGTCTTGAGCTGGTCGAGGCGATCCTGCACCTGCTCGCGCGTCAGCGAGGCGCTGCCCTTGTCGAGCAGCGCGGCGGTGAAGTCTGCCACCTCGCCGAGGCCGGCGAGCGACTTCTCGTCGCCGAAGCGCAGCGTCAGCACGGCGCGCACCGCCTGGCCGCGCGTGGCCTTGGCCACCACGGCCGCCTTCAGGCCGCCGATCTCGAAGCGCTGCGTGCGCGCGTCGATGTTGGCCGGCGTGGCGGCGAAGGCCTCGGCGCGCGACGCCGCCGCGGCCGGCTTGAAGGCCTTCATCACCTGCGCCATGTCGATGCGCTGCGGCGCCGGCGCGCGCTGCGGCTTGTCGGTGGGCAGGTAGGTCGCCGCGGTGCGGTTGTCGGGGATGAGGCGCTGCACGGCCACGCGCTGCACGTCGGCCAGCTGCGCGTCGCGCACGCGGTCGCGCGAGAGGAAGAACATGCGCCAGTCGCCCTGCGCCACCGCCTCCGACAGCACCATGCCGACCGCCTCCGGGTTGTTGAAGGTCTGCTCCCAGTTCTTCAGCCACTTGGCGCGGGCGCGCTGCAGCTCGGCCTCGCTCACCGGCTCGCTGGCGAAGGACTCGATGGTCTCGAGCATGGCCGCGCGCGCCGGCTGCGGGTCGGCGCCCGGCGGCAGTTGCGCGCCGAGCAGCAGCACCGAAGGCTCGGCCAGCCCGAAGGATTCGCCGAAGGTGCTGGCGGCCAGCTGCTTCTCGGTGAGCCGCTTGTGCAGGCGGCCCGAGGGCGAGTCACCGAGGATGAGCGCCAGCAGGTCGGCCGCCGCCGCATCGGGATGCCCGGCCGGCGGCACGTGGTAGCCCGCGAACACCAGCGGCGCGCCACCCACGCGGCGCAGCATGATGCTGCGCTGGCCGTCCTGCGCCGGGTCGAGCGTGTACTGGCTGGGCAGCGTGCGGCGCGGCTTCGGGATCGCGCCGAATGTGGCCGCCACGCGGCGCAGCACGCGCGCGCTGTCGAAGCTGCCGGCAACGATCAGCGTCGCGTTGTCGGGCTGGTAGTACAGGCGGTAGAAAGCCTGCAGGCGGCCGATGTCGACGTTCTCGACATCGCTGCGCGCGCCGATCACGTCCTTGCCGTAGTTGTGCCAGTCGTACATCAGCGCCAGCGTGCGCTGGTAGAGGATGCGCTGCGGGCTGTTCTCGCCCATTTCCATCTCGTTGCGCACCACCGTCATCTCGGTGTCGAGGTCGCGCCGCGCGATGAAGCTGTGCACCATCGAATCGGCCAGCCAGCCGACGTACCAGTCGAGGTTCTGCTCGTTGGCCGAGAAGCTCGCGGTGTAGTTGGTGCGGTCGAAGCTGGTCGAGCCGTTGGCGGCGAGGCCGCGCTTCTCGAACTCGGCCCAGACCTTGGGATGCGTCGGCGTGCCCTTGAAGATCAGGTGCTCGAGCAGGTGCGCCATGCCCGTCTCGCCGTAGTTCTCGTGGCGCGAGCCGACGTGGTAGGTCAGGTTGACCGTGGTGGTCGGCTTGGAGTCATCGGGCACCAGCAGCAGCTGCAGCCCGTTGGCGAGACGGTATTCCTCGATGCCCTCCACCGCGGTGACCGCCTGCACGCCGGCCGGCAGCTTCTGGGCCTGCGCGAGGCCGGCCAGCAGGACGAGGGCAACGAGGGCGAGACCGTGGAGGAAACGAGGCATGGCGGGCACGGCAGGAAGTTCGGACGCGGCAGTGTAGGAGCACTGCCCGCGCAAGAAGATCCCACGGCCGTACCGGCCGCGCGCCGGATCAGCCGGCCTTGGCGCCCTTCGCGTAGGCGGCGATGCCGTTGACGACCTCGGCCTTGGCCGCCTCCGGGCCTTCCCAGCCCTTGACCTTCACCCACTTGCCCGCTTCCAGATCCTTGTAGTGCTCGAAGAAGTGCTGGATCGCCTTCAGGCGCATCTGGTTGATGTCCTCCGGCTTGCTCCAGTGGCCGTAGATCGGGCAGACCTTGGGGATGGGCACCGCCAGCAGCTTGGCGTCGCCGCCCGCCTCGTCGTCCATCTTCAACACGCCCAGCGGACGGCAGGTGACGACCACGCCGGGGCTCAGCGCATAGGGCGTGATCACCAGCACGTCGACCGGGTCGCCGTCGTCGGCCAGCGTCATGGGCACGTAGCCGTAGTTGCACGGGTAGTGCATTGCCGTGGTCATGAAGCGGTCGACGAACATCGCACCCGTTTCCTTGTCGACCTCGTACTTGATCGGGTCGGCGTTCATCGGGATCTCGATGATCACGTTGAACTCATCGGGGGCCTTGGGGCCCGGGGTGACGTTGTGCAGGCTCATGGAATTCTCGGTGGCATACGGGGTAACCCGCATTTTACGCAGAGCACTGTCGGCGACCTGACACATTGATCCCGGGCACGGAACGGTGGAAAACACCGTCGCGCGCCGCATTGCCTTGCCCTGGGGTCTTCCCGTAGCATGCCGCGGGCCCCTGGGGCGGGGGCTGCGCGTGCGCGCGTCATCCCCGCGTCAGACGATTCAATCCAACGAAGAGTTCACAAAGAGGAAGGAGATCCCCCGATGTCCACCACCATGGCGCTGTACGTGGCGCTCGCGTGCGGCCTGGCCGCCGTGATCTACGGCTTCGTGCAGAGAGGCTGGATCCTGAGCCAGGATGCCGGCAATGCACGCATGCAGGAGATCGCCGGCGCGATCCAGCAGGGGGCCGCGGCCTACCTCGCGCGCCAGTACAAGACCATCGGCATCGTCGGCGTCGTGCTGGCGGTGCTGATCTTCTTCTTCCTCGGCAGCACCACCGCCGTCGGCTTCGTGCTCGGCGCCGTGCTGTCAGGCGCCTGCGGCTTCATCGGCATGAACGTCTCGGTGCGCGCCAACGTGCGCACCACGCAGGCGGCCACCAAGGGCATCGGCCCGGCGCTCGACGTCGCCTTCAAGGGCGGCGCGATCACCGGCATGCTGGTCGTGGGCCTGGGCCTGCTGGGCGTGGGTGCGTTCTTCTGGTTCCTGACCGGCGGCGCCAAGGCCGACTCGGCCACGCTCAAGCCGCTGCTCGGCCTGGCCTTCGGTTCCAGCCTGATCTCGATCTTCGCGCGCCTGGGCGGCGGCATCTTCACCAAGGGCGCCGACGTCGGCGCCGACCTGGTGGGCAAGGTCGAGGCCGGCATCCCCGAGGACGACCCGCGCAACCCGGCGGTGATTGCCGACAACGTGGGCGACAACGTCGGTGACTGTGCCGGCATGGCCGCCGACCTGTTCGAGACCTACGCCGTGACGCTGATTGCCACCATGGCGCTGGGCGCGCTGATGGTCAGCGCCGCCAGCTCGGTCACCGCGGCGGTGTACCCGCTGCTGCTGGGCGGCGTGTCGATCATCGCGTCGATCATCGGCTGC
Organism: Piscinibacter sp.; assembly: GCA_017983795.1. Taxonomy (GTDB): domain Bacteria; phylum Pseudomonadota; class Gammaproteobacteria; order Burkholderiales; family Burkholderiaceae_C; genus Piscinibacter. Next base: position 38,449 of record JAGOAS010000010.1, on the reverse strand, counting down.
AGCTTCGTCAAGGCCGCACCGGGCATGAAGAACGTGATGCCGGCGCTCTACAAGGGCCTGATCGTCGCCGGCCTGATCTCGCTGGTCGCCTTCTACGGCGTCACGGTCATGCTGTTCCCGAACGGCCTCGAGCTCGCCGCCGGCGGCAAGGTGTCGGCCATGGCGCTGTTCGGCACCTGCGCGGTGGGCCTGCTGCTCACCGCCGGCATGGTGTGGATCACCGAGTACTACACCGGCACCGACTACAAGCCGGTGCAGCACGTCGCGCAGGCCTCCACCACCGGCCACGGCACGAACGTGATCGCGGGCCTGGGCGTGTCGATGAAGTCCACCGCCTGGCCGGTGATCTTCGTCTGCATCGCCATCCTGGTGGCCTACTGGCTGGCCGGCCTGTACGGCATCGCCATCGGCGCCACCGCCATGCTGAGCATGGCCGGCATCATCGTCGCGCTCGACGCCTACGGCCCGATCACCGACAACGGCGGCGGCATCGCCGAGATGGCCGAACTGCCCGACAGCGTGCGCGACGTGACCGACCCGCTGGACGCCGTGGGCAACACCACCAAGGCCGTCACCAAGGGCTACGCGATCGGCTCGGCCGGCCTCGCTGCGCTGGTGCTGTTCGCCGACTACACGCACGCGCTCGAAGCACGCGGCTTCCACGCCACCTTCGACCTGTCCAACCACATGGTGATCGTGGGCCTGTTCATCGGCGGCCTGATCCCCTACCTGTTCGGCGCCATGGCGATGGAAGCGGTCGGCCGCGCCGCCGGCTCGGTGGTGATCGAGGTGCGTCGCCAGTTCCAGGGCGGCGAGATCATGGCCGGCAAGAAGAAGCCGGACTACAGCGCGGCAGTCGACATGCTCACCACGGCGGCCATCAAGGAGATGATCGTCCCGTCGCTGCTGCCGGTCGTCGTGCCCATCGTCGTGGGCATGCTGCTCGGCCCGCAGGCGCTGGGCGGCCTGCTGATGGGCACCATCGTGACGGGCCTGTTCGTCGCCATCTCGATGTGCACCGGCGGCGGCGCCTGGGACAACGCCAAGAAGCTGATCGAAGAAGGCTTCAAGGACGAAGCCGGCGTCACCCACAAGAAGGGCGGCGAGGCGCACAAGGCTGCCGTGACCGGCGACACCGTCGGTGACCCCTACAAGGACACCGCCGGCCCGGCCGTCAACCCGCTGATCAAGATCATCAACATCGTGGCGCTGCTGATCGTGCCGCTGCTGCCGATGAGCGGCGCGACGAGCAAGGCGCCCGAGCAGAGCGCGGCGCCGGCGGCTCCGGCCGTGGCATCTGCGGCGGCGAGCGCCGACGGCGCCTCGTTCGTGGTGGAGAACGGCGTGGTGAAGTTCTACTTCGCCAGCGGCAAGGCCGAGGTGGCTACCGGTGCCGGCGCGGCACTGGCCGACGTGGCCAAGGCCGTGGCCGCAGGCAAGCGCGCCGTGCTCAGCGGCTTCACCGACGCCTCCGGCGACCCGGCGAAGAACGAGGAGCTCGCCAAGCAGCGCGCCTTCGCCGTGCGCGATGCGCTCAAGGCGGCGGGCGTCGCCGAGGACAAGATCGAGCTGAAGAAGCCCGAGACGCTCACCGGCAGCGGCGACGCCGCGCAGGCGCGCCGCGTCGAGGTGGCGCTGCAGTAAGCAGGTCTCAGCGCGCCAGCCAGGACTCGGCGAATGCCGCCAGGTCCTGGTGGACGCTGCTGGCCAGCCCGAGCTCCGGGCCGGAGTTCGGGCTGCCGTTGGGTGCACGCAGCACCAGCGCCGTGTGGATCGAGGCCGCCACGCCTCTGAAATAGGGCAGGTAGTCGTCGACGAAGACCTGCGCCCCGATCGACTCGACGGCAGCGGCCTTGGGGCTGCACGCGGTCTCGCGATGCCCGGTGGCGATGACACGCTCGATCGGATATCCGAGTGCGCGCAGGTTGCGCAGCCGGGCGGCCTCGAAGCGCTGCTCCAGCGCCGAGACGCACACGAGTTCGTAGCCCGCATCGGCGAGCCGATGGCACGCCTGCACGGCACCCGGCATCGACGGCACCGACGACCAGAACCCCTCGTCGAATGCCGCCCGGAAGCGCCACTTGCCGATCAAGCCCAGGCGCGGCACATCCCAGCGGTCCATCGGCCAATAGGCGAGCGGGTCGCGCTCGGCCGGAAAGCTTCCGAACACGCGCCGCCACGCGTGCGCGTAGGCGAGGTGGAAGTCCAGCAGGACGCCATCGGCATCCAGCGCGATCACGGGGCGGGTCATGCGGGAACTCTAGCCGTCGATGCGGCCCGCCGCGCTGAGCGCCCGCAGGCCCATGTGCAACCGTTTACGTGGGCGTTTCCGAAAGCTGGGACAATACACAGTTGAATGGGCCGCCAGAGCCCCCACTTTCGCCATCCTCTCCTCGGATTGACCGCGACATGACGACACGCCGCTCCACGCCCCCGACCCCGCCCGAGACGCCAGCCCTGAAGCTGCGACAGACCCAGGCGGAGTACACCGCGGCGCGGCCCTCGGCGGAGCCGGGCATCCGCCCGCTGATGTCGAGCTCGAAGATGTATGTCTGCCGCCGCTGCCAGGCGAACTTCAAGACCGGCGACGGCAAGCCCGATCCGCGCCTGCCCGGCCTGGGCAAGTGCAATGCCTGCCTGTCCGCCGCCGCGGCGACCGCCTGAAGCCGGCCGCCTCTAGAGATCCAGCACCAGACGTGCCGACTTGGCGCGCGAACAGCAAGGCAGGAACTGGTCGTTCGCGGCCTGCTCCTGTGGCGTGAGGTAGAGGTCGCGGTGATCGGGCTCGCCCTCGATCACGCGCGTCAGGCAGGTGCCGCACACGCCCTGCTCGCAGGAGGTGGCCACGCTCACCCCGGCCTCGGCGAGCGCCTGCACCACGCTGCGATCGGGCGCCACCTTGATCACCCGGCCGGAGCTGGCCAGCATCACCTCGAAGCCGCCGTCGCCGGCCGCCGGCGCGGCATCCGCGCCGAAGAACTCGTAGTGGATCTGCGCCTGCGGCCAGCCCTGCGCGCGCGCGCTGCCGAGCACCGCGTCCATGAAGCCCTTCGGCCCGCAGACGTAGAGGTGCCGGCCGGCGCGCGGCGCCGCCAGCAGCGCGGCGATGTCGAGCTTCTGCGCGGCCTCGCCGTCGTCGAAGTGGAAGGCCACGCGCGAGGCGAACGGCGCTGCGGCGATGCGCTGGCGGAACGCGGTGCGCGCCGGCGAACGCGTGCAGTAGTGCATCTCGAAATCGGCACCGGCATGCGCCAGGCGCTCGGCCATGCACAGCAGCGGCGTCACGCCGATGCCGCCGGCCAGCAGCAGATGGCTGGAGGCATCGTGGGCGAGCGCGAAGTGGTTCTTCGGCGCGCTGATGACCAGCGTGTCGCCGACCTTCACCCGCTCGTGCACCGCCGCCGAGCCACCACGCGAGCGCGCATCGCGCAGCACCGCGATCAGGTAGCGGTGCGTCTCGGCCGGGTCGTTGCACAGCGAGTACTGGCGCGTCGGCCCGCCCGGCAGTTGCACGTCGATGTGCGAGCCGGCGGCGAAGGCCGGCAGCGGCGTGCCGTCCGCGCTCACGAGCTCGAGGCTGCAGATGTCCTCGGCTTCGATCGACTTGCGCGCGACGCGCACCGACAGCAGGCCGCCGCTCACGCCGGCGCTCCCTCGCCGCACTCCGGCGCCACCAGGCGCTCGAGCATGCGCCGCGCCTGCACGCCGCCGAGATCGGTGTTCAGCGACAGCAGCTTGCGCTCCGGCTGCGCGCTGAGGTTGCGCTGCTGCGACTCGAGCATCTCCAGGTCTTCGCTGAACACCTTGCCCTGGGCCTCGCGGATGGAGGCGGTGAGCGCCTTGTCCTCGGGCCGGAAGTTGCGCGCCAGGCCCCAGAAGTACCAGATCGAGGTCTCGGTCTCGGGCGTGATGAGGTCGACCACGATGCCCGAGGTCTTGACCGCCGCCGGCGCGTCGAAGCCGCCCTGCCCGGCCAGCGCGACGCCGACGTCGATCAGCACGCTCGACGGCGGCACGAAACGGCAGCGCTGCCAGCGATCCACCACCTGCTCCGGGTCCAGGCCGTTGCCGCGCATCGCGGCCTGCCAGAACGGCGGCGCCTTCACGCCGCTCATCTCGCGCCGCGTGATCACGACGTCGCCTTCGCTGCTGGTATGAGCCGGCACCTCGTCGAGCTCCTGCTGGCCGATGCTGGTCGCGTGCACGTATTTTTCGTGCGTCAGGTCCATCAGGTTGTCGATCATCAGCCGGTAGTCGCACTTCACATGGAACATGCCGCCGCCGAAGGTCCAGGCCGGATCCTCGGCCCAGGCGAGTTGCGGCAGCAGCGCCGGGTCGGCCTTGGCAGCATCACCCGGCCACACCCAGACGAAGCCGAAGCGCTCGATCACCGGATACGCCTGCACCGGCGGAAAGCCGCGCACGCGCTGGCCCGGCATCGCCACGGTCTTGCCGTCGCAGCCCATCTCCAGTCCGTGGTAGCCGCAGACCAGCTTGCCCTCGACCACCCGCCCCAGCGACAGCGGCGCGCCGCGGTGCGGGCACCAGTCCTCCAGGCCCGCCGCCTTCCCCTCCGGGCCGCGGAAGAACACGATGCGCTCGCCGCACACCCTGCGTCCCAGCGGCTTCTCGTCGATCTCGGCCGGCGTGCAGGCCACGTACCATGCGTTCTTGGGGTACATCCTTGTCTCCTTGGGTCCATCGTCACTATCGATTGGATCCAATTTTGCGCTAGATTTCCGATCCAGATCAACATAGAGGGGATTAATGGATCCAAAAGAAGTTGCCAAAACCGACCCGGCCACTGTCGTCGCAACGCTGAGGCAGCTCATCGTCAACGGCCGGCTGGCGGCCGGCGAGCGGCTCGCCGAGATCCCGGTCGCCGAGTCGCTGGGGGTGTCACGCACGCCGGTGCGGCTCGCCTTCCGGGCGCTCGAGCAGGAAGGCCTGCTGGCGCGCGCCGGCAAGCGCGGCTACGAGGTGCGCAGCTTCTCGGAGGCCGACGTGCGCACGGCCATCGAGGTGCGCGGCACCCTGGAGGGCCTGGCCGTACGCCACTTGGCCGAACGCGGCATGCCAGAGGATGTGCGCGCCACGCTGCGCGAGTGCATCGCCGAGGGCGCCGGCATCCTCGCCAAGGGCCATCTGCTCGACGATGACGTGAGCCGCTGGAGCCACCTCAACAAGCGCTTCCACGACACGCTGGTGAACTCGCACGAGAGTCGCGTGATCGCCGATGCGATCGCACGCAACGACCATCTGCCCTTCGCCTCCGCCGATTCGATCGCCCTCGATCGCAGCGCGCTGCCGGCCGAGTACGAGAAGCTGCGCATCGCGCAACTGCAGCACCGGCTGGTATTCGACGCGCTGGAGCAGCGCGAATCGGCGCGCGCCGAGATGCTGATGCGCGAGCACGCGTGGGTGGGCTTCCGCTACGGCCCGCTGTTCGGCGCGCCGGGCTGAAAAGCAAAAAGCCTGGTGTCTTGTGGACACCAGGCTCGTGCTGTCTTTGGTCGGGGTGGCGGGATTCGAACTCGCGACCCCTTGCACCCCATCATCGATTGTGATCGTCCCGCACCGTGTCGGTGCGTCCCAGGACATCCCACAATCTCTTTGAAATCAACAACTTGCAGCAACTTCGGGTCCGGCGGCGTCTCGCAAAGTGTCGTCCAAGCGCGCAGAATTCTGTTGCCCATTCTGTTGCCACGCTCCCCAGGGAGCCCACCCCGACACCTGCATGGCACGCACCGCGAAGACGCACCGGCTCACGGCCCTGGCGCTGAAGAAGTATGCCGAAGACGGGGCCGCAAAGGCACCGCTGCATGACGGCGGCGGGCTGTACCTGCGCAAGCGCGACGCGTCGCTTCACTGGGTCCTTCGTCTGACCGACCCGGCCACTGGCGCGCAGCAGTGGCACCGGCTGTTCCCGGACGACCCGATGGGCGTCTACCCGCACAAGTCGCTGGCCGATGCCCGGGCCGAGGCGAAGCGCCTCTGGGCCACCAGGTCCGACGGCATCGACCCGCGCGCCGAACGCCGTCGCCGGATCGAAGCGGAGCGGGAGGCCATCGAAGAGGCGCGGCTGGCCGCCGAGCGGCGACTGACCGTGCGCAGGCTCTTCGACAGATGGGCCGCCATCGACCTGGCGCCGAGGACCGGCACCGACGGACGACGGCTCGGCCGCAAGGACGGCGGCGCCTACGCCCGCGCGCAGTTCGAACGGCGTGTCTTCCCGAAGATCGGCGACATGGCGGTCGAGGACGTGAAGCGCGGCACGCTCATCGACCTGCTCGACACCGTCAAGGCCGAAGGCAAGCTGCGCACGGCCAACATCCTGCTGACCGACCTGAAGCAGATGTTCCGCTTTGCGCTCACGCGCGACCTGGTGATGCGCAACCCGCTGGACACGGTCAGCAAGCGCGATGTCGGCGGCACGCACTTCGAGCGCGACCGCGTCCTGGCGGAGGACGAGTTGCGCATGCTCGACAAGGCCCTGCCCGCCTCCCGTCTGCAGCCGCGGTTCGTCAGCGCGGTCTGGATCATCCTCGCCACGGGCGTGCGCGTGGGCGAACTGCTGGGGGCGGCCTGGGCCGGCACACACCGCAAGCCGGCGGAATTGAAGCCCGCGGCCGACAAGAGCGACGTCAAGCTGGGCTACGTCGACCTTGCGCGCAAGACCTGGCACCTGGCGGAAACCAAGAACCAGCGAGACCACACGATCCACCTCAGCGCCTTCGCACTGACGCATTTCAAGAAGCTCTACGAACTCCGCGAGGCCGAGCCTGGCGACTCTTCGAAGGCGGTGGCCTGGTTGTTCCCCAATACCGCCCTCACCGGCCCCGTCGGATCGAAATCCCTTGGCAAGCAGCTCAGCGATCGGCAGCGCGAGCCGTCACGCCGATTGCGGGGTCGCAGTAGGGCCACCTCTGCCCTCGTCCTGCCGGGTGGGCGGTGGACTGCGCATGACCTACGCCGTACCGCGGCCACGATGATGGCCGGCATGGGCATCAGCGGCGACGTGATCGACGAGTGCCTCAACCACATGATCGAGAGCCGCGTGAGGCGGACCTACATCCGGGACCGACGCTTCAGCGAGCAGCAGAAGGCGTTCGATGCACTCGGGCGGCGACTGATGGCACTGCTTGCGGCGCCCTCAAGTGCCCCGCGGCGCTCCAGAGTACCGAGGAAGAAGGCGCACTCGGCAGATGAAGTGGTCGCAGTGGAGTAGCTTATATGGACGCCTCCCTTGTGGCAAGCGAGCTGTTGAGCTTGCGACGCGGCGGGTTCATTGCACCCCTTATATCCGGCCTTTGTACGCAGCCTGCGCTGCTGGCCATGATGGTGAGTCGCGAGGCTGGTGCTCATCTCACTGACGGGCTCGACCGAAGTCGCCCTGAGTTTCGCCCAGCATTACCAGCCCACGGTCTGACCGCTACGCCATCGTCTCGTCGTCTCGCACGCGCACTCGTTCAGGCAGTTTGTGCCATTCGATTCCTTGGATGCCTACGCCGCGGCGGTGCTTGCCGCCTTGGCGTGTGGCGCTTGGGATAGCCAGTTCGGATCGTATTCGCGTCCGTGCGCGGCCATCGCCCACATGATGCGGGCCAGCTTGTGAGCGACCGCGGTGGCCACGACGTTGAACGGTCGACGCTCGAGCATCCTGGCGATCCACTGCGATGGGGCGGCCGTGCGCACGAGGTTGCGTGCGCCGTGGATCAGCAGCGTTCGCAGGTACGCATCGCCGCGTTTGCTGATGGGTCCCATGCGCACCTTGCCGCCGGTGCCGACGTGGCTGGGCTCCAACCCCAGGCAGCAGGCGAACTGGCGTGCGTTGCGCCATCCCGATGCGTCGCCCACGAGACTGGCCCCCGCGCTGGCACTGAGGCAGCCCAGGCCCGGAACCTTGATCAGGCGCCTGGCCAGCTCGCTGGTGCTCACCATCTCCTTGACCTCGGCCTCCAGCACCTCGATGTGCTCATCGAGCTGGCGCAGCGTGTCGAGTTGCAGCTGCACCAAGCGCTGCATCCGCTCGGGCAATCGCTGCTCGATCTGAGCGCGATTGTCGGCCAGCCAGCGCAACCCCAGCCGCCGTCCCTTGGGCATGACCACCCCGAACTCGTAGAGCAGCCCGCGCAGCGCGTTGACGCGCGCGGTGCGCTCGCGCACCAGTTGAGAGCGGACTCGATGCACCGTCAGGTCGGCTTGCTGCTGGACGGTCTTGACCGGCACGCGCCGCACCGTGGCCGACTGCGCGGTCAGCCAGATCGCGGCCGCGTCGGCGCAGTCGTCCTTGTTGCCGATCACACGCTTGTGCACCTCGAAGGCGGGCAAGAGCTCGACCTGGTGGCCCAGCGCCATGAAGGTACGCCCCCAGTAGTGCGCGCTGCCGCAGGCCTCCATCACGATGCGCCCGGGCTGGCGTTGGGCGATGAAGGCGCTGAACTTGGCGCGGCTCAGCTTGCGGTTGTGGATCTCGCCGGTCTCGGGTTCGACCCAGTGCACGTGGAAGACGCTCTTTGCGATGTCCACGGCGTACGTCGTAGCATTCATGGCGGGGCCTCCTTCGTCAGTGGTTGGATAGAGCTTCCACTTTGGCACTCGATGCCGTCAGATGCGAGGCCCCACCCAACCGACGCGCTCCGGCCTCGGGGATGCGGCGGGAGGTGTCCATACCATCTCACTGCACTTGCGGCGCTCTCGGGTAGAGACCTGTCAGATGACAGCTCCCTCGTAGATCGGAGTCACTAGAAGCGGGACCGCAGAAGGCAGCACCCGGCCATGAGCAGCCCTTTGAGTCCGCGACCCGGTACCGGGCATTCACCGGTGCGCTTTTGACGCCCGCCCAGGACGGCTGGCGTACCAGCGGGGCCGGACGGCCGACGGCCTTGAGCCGAAGGCTTCGCTGCACATTGCCTCGACGGGACGCAGCAGGTCGGTCAGGAAGTTCACGAAGTCCTGCACGACCGCGTCCCGCTTCGACTCGGGCCGGATCAGCGCACTGAACGGCGGCGAGTCGCTGCTCTCCCAGTCGACCAGCACGGCCTGCAGCAGACCGTCGCGAACGAAGGACCAGACCGACAGGTCGGCGAAGCGCCCCACGCCATGCCCCAGCAACACGGCCTGCAGCACGTCATCGCGGCTGGCGCAGGTGAGCCAGCCGCCCACGGCCACTTCATCGACCACGCCATCGCGCGTGTGGCGCCACAGGTCGAGCACCGTGCCTTCCGGGGTGCGCACCAGCGGGCAGATGTGGTTCACCAACTCGGCGGGGCGGCCCGGCATGCCGTGCCGCCGCCAGTAGGCCGGGCTGGCGCAGATGATCAGTCGGCTCTGCGCTAGTGGCCGCTGAACGAGGTCGACGCTGCCCGGCCAGCCCAGGGCGACCAGGACATCGACACCCCGCGTCGCCGTGTCCTTGACGGTGAGGAAGTCCACGGTGCGCAGGTCGATGTGCACGTGGGGATGCCGCTCGTGCCACTCGCCCAGGGCCGGCACCAGCAGCGCGCGCGACAGTAGCGGCGGTGCGCCCACGACCAGCGTGCGCGCGCGCCGCGCCCCGGGCGCGGCCAGCGCTCGGTCGGCGTCGGACAGCTGGGCCAGCAGGGGCGTGCAGTTCTCCAGGTACTGCGCCCCGCGGGCCGTGAGCGACAGGCCCTGCGTGCTGCGATCGAGCAGCTTCACGCCCAGTTCGCGCTCCAGCGCGGAGACCAGCTTGGTCACCGCCGGCACGCTGACGTCGAAGCGGCGGGCCGCGGCCGAGAAGCTGCCCTCCTCGGCGGCGGCCACGAAGTAGTGCAGGGCGCGAAGCTTGTCCATGGCCGAATCTTCCCCGGCAACGCCTTAACCAGCGGTTAAAGCGCATTGTGCCTGCCGCAGGCTTTCGTGCGACCGGACGGGCTCCTACAGTGAAGCCCATTGCCACCGTGGAGCACGCCCATGAAGACCGCCACGCTCACCGCCAACCTCGCCGCGCCGCACGGGCGCAGCCTGACTCTTCTGAGCGGCGCGTTCGCGCTCTTCAACGGCCTGCGCATCGTCGCCTACCTGCCCACGCTCGCCGCCATCCAGAGCAGCGGTCAGGCCGACCAGCACTCGCTGTTCACCTGACTGACCTTCCTGGGCGCCAACCTGACGATGGCGATGTGGCTGCACGAGCAGAACGGGCGGCGCATCAACCGTGCCGTGGCCGTCAACGCCTTCAATGCCTTCATGTGCGGCGCCATCGCCGCTTCCATCGCCTGGCTGCGCTGGCTGCAGCCGGGCGCCGCCTTCCCGACCCTGTTCTGAACTCCGGAGGATTCCATGCGCCACCTGATGTCCTGCATCGCCGCCCTGGCGGCCCTGGCCGCCCCTGTCGCCGCATTCGCGCAGGCCGCCACCGCAACGGTCTTCCCGTCCAAGCCGCTGCGCATGTTGGTGCCGGTGCCGGCCGGCGGGCCCAGCGACTTCATCGCGCGCCAGGTGGCGCAGCAGCTGAGTGCCTCGCTCGGCCAGGTGGTGACGGTGGAGAACAAGCCCGGGGCCAACGGGCTGGTCGCGGCGCGCGAAGCGCTGGCGGCGCCGGCCGACGGCCACACCTTGCTCTACGCGCCGGGCTCGATGATCGCCACACCGTTGCTGGCCAAGGGCTCGGGCCTGGACTGGGCGCACGACCTGGCGCCGCTGGGCAAGGTCGGCCGGGTGCCGTTTGCCCTTGCCGTGCACCCCAGTGTTCCCGCGCAGACCTTGGCCGAGTTCGTGAAGCAGGCGCGCCAGCAGCCGAACGCCTTCAACGTGGCCACCAGCACGCCCAGCGAGGTGCTGGCGGTGGCGCAGTTCATGAAGGCCGCCGGCATCCAGCTCACCCGGGTGCCGTACAAGGGGGGCACCCAGGCCATGCCCGACCTGCTGGCGGGCCGCGTGCAGCTGATGTTTGGGCCGCTGTCGCTGCTGCAGGGGCAGGCGAAGTCCGGCGCGCTGCGTGTGCTGGCCGTGCTGGAACCCGAGCGCAACGCTGCGCTGCCCGAGGTACCGACCATGGCCGAGGCCGGCATGGGCGGCGTGGCCGTGCCCACCTGGCAGGGGGTCTACACGGCGGCCAAGGCGCCCGAGGCTGCCCGTGGCCGGTTGGCCGCCGACATCGCCGCCGCCGTGGCACGGCCCGAGATGCGCGGCGAACTCGAGCGCCGCATGCTGGCCCCCGAGAGCGCGACGCCCCAGGACCTGGCCTCGACCATCACGCGCGAGCTGGCTGTCTGGTCGTCCCTGGTGGACGAGTACAAGCTGACCGCCGATTGAAGGCCGCGGCAGAAGCGATGCGCGTGCTGTTCTGCACCACGGGAGGTCTGGGGCACCTGCTGCCGCTGCGGCCACTGGCCCTGGCGCTGCGCAGGCAGGGGCACCTGGTGGCGTGGGTGACGGCACCCGATGCCTGCCCGGCGTTGCAAGGCGACGGCTTCGATCTGTTTGCGGCAGGCCCCACCTTCGGGGCGAGCCGGGGCGAGTTCCGAACGGCACATGCCGGCGCAGCGCGGCTCACCGGGGAGTCCTTGTCGGCGTACACCTTTCCGCGGCTCTTCGGCGCGGTGCTCGGGCCGGCCATGCTGGAGGGCGTCGAACGGGCCGCCCGGACCTGGCGGCCCGACTTCGTGGTGAGCGAGCCCGCGGCGCTGGCCGTGCCGCTGGTCTGCCGGCAGCTGGGGCTGCGCCATGCAACCCACGGCTACGGCCTGCGGCCGCCGCGTGAATACGTCGAGGAAGCGATGAACTTCTTCGGGCCTTCCTGGCGAGCGCGTGGGCTGGACGTGCCCGCTGACGGGGGGCTGCACCGCCACCTGGACCTGGACATCGCGCCCGCCAGCCTCCAGGCTTCGACCGGACCGCAGGACGGTCGTGTCTTCCGCTTCAATGCCTACCACCCGGCAACGACGATGCCCAATGCGCTGCCCGCCGAATTGCAGGCAGCCTTGCAGCAGACGCCGGCGCAGCGACCCCGGATCTACGTGACCTTCGGCACCGTGTTCAACCGCAGCCCGGCGCTCCTCGTCGCTGCCCGTGCCGCGGCCCAGCTCGGCGGGACGGTCGTCATCACGGTGGGCCCGGATGGCGACCTGCCCGGCCTGGGGCAGCTCGGCGCGCATGTGCACGTGCATCGCTTCGTCGATCAGGGCGCCCTGCTGCCGCATTGCGATGCGGTGGTCTCGCACGGCGGCGCAGGCGCCATGCTCGGTGCGGCTGCCCACGGCCTGCCGCATCTGGTGCTGCCGCAGGCGGCGGATCACTTTCGCAATGCGCGCGCCCTTTCGCGGGTGAGTGCGGGCAGTTCCGTCGCGTTGGAGCGTCAGTCCGTGGAGGCGGTGAGCACGGAGCTGTCGAAGCTGTTGGCAAATGGCGCGATGAGCGCGGGAGCTACCTTGCTCGCCCGGGAGATGGCTGCCATGCACGATGCAGCGGCGGCGGCCCGCATGCTGGAGCGCTGGCATTCGTGCACGCCTCTGATATCGGGCTAGACGGACCGATTCTCGCGGAAAGGGTTGTCAGCTTTGGGTCGACTCGAGTCCGCCGCGTTGACCGGGATCGGTCGTTCCCAGCGGGAAACCTCGCGGCGGCGGAACGGCGGTCTGCTGCCAAGCACTTTGCCGACGCTCATGGCTGTCACTGCCGCAATCTTGAGTGTCAGGGCACTGACCCTCACCGTGAGTTCGCCCGCCAACGGCCAGCGGCGCCTCACGCTCCACACTGGAAGCGGAAAAGGCGGAAATCGACATCGAGTTGCAAAGCCTGTCCTCATTCAATCGCTCAACGAGATGCAGTCGACGTTTGGTGAGCAGCGGCTCGTGCAAGTCTTTGACGCCAAGCCCTTGATTCTCCGAGTTCAGCGCGTCGCCCCTTGGTTGCCAAGGGGCACGCGATTCTCCCAGGCTTCGAGGCCTCGGCGTACCGGCCCTCACTCCCGCCAGACAGTCACCTGCCAGTTGTCGATGCCATGGGCGATCCGGTCGCCCTGGATTCCGAAGGAGAAGCGCCAGTAGCCGAAGCGCATCGGCGCACCCTGCGCCGAGAAATCGGGGCAGGTCTCCCCGGGTTGGCAAGCCGGCCCGTCGACCATGCCGAAGTCGGCTGCACGCAGGCTGGCACGGCTCTGGCTCGAGCTCCAGCTCGTGGAGATCGGAACATTGACGTCGGCGCGCTGGTTCGCGACGTAGCGTCGCCCGGCCTGTTCCAGCAGCATTGCCGAGTCGGTGTAGGTCGAGACGTTGGGCTGCAGTGAGATGCTGTCCTCCGCATAGTCGATCAGGCGGATCGCCCCCTGGGTGGCCGGGTCGTACGTCGCCACGAGCGAGGTGTAGTACACGCGTCCCCCACCGGACTGCGGCGGGACCTCGATGACCATCCTTCGGAAGGCGCCGGGGTTGCCGCCGCTGGCCGGCGTGTCTTCGCTGTGGGCGGCTGCGGGCACGCTGCCGAGCCCAAGCGGCGTGGCGACCCAGTCGGCCGGGTTGAACTCCGTGTCGCGGAACACCAGGCCGGGCGTCGCCGACACCGAGAGCCGGGCGCCGGCGTGCGCCACGATCGGACTGGTGTCTCGCGCCGTCACCCGGTAGATCGCACCGTCGTCGGCCAGGTTGACCGCGGCAAGGGTGAGTGCGCGCGCGGTGGCGCCGGGAAGATCGAGAAAGCTCGTGCCGCCGTCCGACGAGCGGCTCCACTGGTACGTGACGGCGCCCGCGGCGTCGAATGCCGTGGCGGTGAACGTCACCGCGCTGCCGACCAGCGCCGTGGCATAGGGCGGCTGGACGGAGACGGTCAGCACCGGCGGCGGGGCGTCGCAGCTCATGCCCGGCGGGCAGTCGCTGGTCAGTCCGATGCCACCGCCGCTGCCGATGATGGACGCGATGCCCAGCGCGACGACCGCGGCCAGCGCCAGCCTGCGCAGCCACTCAGAGCGGGAGCGGTGAGGGCGCATGATGGTATTGCCGTGCCTGGCGGAGCCGACTCAGAAGGAGGGCCGCCGCGACCGCACCGAGCGCTGCCGCGGCGACGTCGCCGGCATCGAAGGTGCCGCGCAGGAAGTAGTTCTCGAGCGGGCGCGCTGCGGGGCCGGTGCCGAGGGCGCGCCGCAGGGTCTCGGCCAGCGGTTCACGCACCTGAGGATGCTGGCCCGCCTCGAACAGCAAATTGACGGCGAACCAGAACGCGCAGGCGCCGAGTTCCGATCCTCGCCGTGGTGCGAGCAGCGCAGCGGTGAACAGGCTGAACGCCAGCGTGTGCACGAAGCTCGGCAGCCAGCCGCCGAGTGAACCGAGCCAGTGGGGTGCCGGCCGCTCCGTCCAGTAGACCAGCAGGCCGAGCGCCAGTGCAGCGCCGCCGACAAGCCAGAGCGTCGCCCCGGGCCGCATCGAGCCCTCGACCGGTGCACTGCGCTGGCTGTGTCCGATGCTCATCGCGAGCCGATCCTCGGCAGGGAAGGTGTCGTGCATGTCAGCACCTCGCGCAGTCATCGGCATTGCGCCCGGTCAATTCGAGGGCGTCGAGCGTCGACTTCCGTCGGCCTCGTTCAGCCCTTCGACGCCAGCCCTACCAGCACCTCGAGCAATACGTTCGCGCCGTGCGCGAGGCGGGCGGGGCGGTCTGCTCGCGCGGGTCGTGCCTGATGCCCTTTACGGTCGGCATGAAGATCCTCGCCGAATGGCAGATCCTCGCCATCCCCTGCGCGTCGTGCCCGGCGCCGCAGGTCTGCAGCGCCTCGGCCAGCCGCGCGATGAACGCCGCCCGCTCGCGCTCAACGCGCTGCAACGTGGTCGCGTCGGTGCTGCGCAGGTCCAATGTCACTCCCTCGCGGGCTGCGTTCAGGTTGGCCAGGTTCGGGCGCAGGCCAAGCGCTGACGGAGGCCACCTGCGCGCCGCCCCAGCGCCGGGCCAGATGGCGCACGAAGACAGTGTGGCGGCCGTTCATCAGCCGGCTTCGTGTCTACCGCGGCAACCCTACAGGACCGAGCGCAGCTATCGCCCTGAGCAGAACCTGGACATCGCGATTGCCTGGAGAAGAACTGTAGAGGGCCGAGCAGACGGTGGACATCGTTGCTGTTAGGGCCGCCGAGAGCGGCAACTGCGATGGTCAAAGTTAAATCATGGCTGCACTTAAGCCCGTGCCAGCACTACGAAAGCAGCTTCTTGAGCATCCCGATGGTCTTGCGCAGGTCCAGCGGCTTGGTCCAGTAGTCATGCGCGCCTTGATCCAGAGCGCGTCGAACATGCTCGGGCATCGCATCCGCGCTGACAGCAACGCATGGGATGCCTTTCGTCGCCGGGTGACCCTTCAGCGCCTTGAGGATCTCGTCACCGCGCATGTCGGGCAAGTTCATGTCCAGAAGAATGACGGCTGGCAAGCGATGAATGGCCACATCGACCCCGCGCGCTCCCGTTGTCTCGACGATGAGTTCCCAATCCGGCTGGGTGTCGAAGATCTGCTGCATCAGCAAGGCATTCACTTCGTCATCCTCGATGTACAGCACGCAGGCGCGCTCGCCGGTATCCCATCGAGACGGCACCGGTTCCGCGTTGGCGGGGTGGTGCGACGCAGGGGACTCGGCGGCCAAAGGCAAATGCACCCGAAAGCGGCTGCCGCGCCCCTTTTCCGACCACACCTCGAGACGACCGCCCATCGCCTGGACGAGTTCGCGCGTGATGACTAGGCCCAACCCCGTTCCGTGAACTTTCGAAGTGGTGGCACTCAGCCGATTGAAGGGTTCGAACAGATGCCCAAGTTCAGAGTCTGACATGCCGGGGCCGGTGTCATCGACGGTCAACTCGCCGTCGAGTTGTTCTCGATAACGGATCCTGACGCGGCCACCAGGGCGGTTGTACTTGATGGCGTTGGACACGAGGTTGGACAACACCTGCGCCAAGGCCGCGGAATCGGCTAAGACGGCTGATCGAGCCGTGGTCCCGATGTCCAGCTCGACTGAAATGTCGCGCTCCATGGCCATCGGGTGCAGTTCATTGACGCAATGCGTGATGGCATCTCTGACCGCGATGGGTATGCGTTCCAAGGCTTTCCCGCGATGCTCGATACGGCCGATCTGAAGCAACTGGTCGATGAGCCCGAGGAGCCGACCGCCCGAATTCAACAGTACCTCGAGCCGCTCCCGCTGCGCGGGATGCAGTGGATGGTTGACGTCGGTCGCCATCATTTGCGCAAAGCCCAGAATGGCGTTCAGCGGCGTGCGAAGCTCATGGCTGACTTGTGCCATGAAGTCCGTCTTCGCCTGGTTGGCTCGCTCGGCAGCGAGTTTCTGGTGGCGCATCTCCTGCTGTGAGAGCTCGGAAGTCACGTCCCGCAGGACGATGATCAGGCGATTGGATCCGCGCAAGCGTCGTAGCGAAGCGTCCAAAGTGGCGATCGGTCCTTCGGCAGACCTCCGTGCCTGAATCAACAAGTGCTCGGTGGCCTCGTCATCCAGTTCTGTCCCCATCGCCGTGGCCAGGATCAGGCGATCACTGGGTTCGAACAGATCCAGCCATTGCGATTGCGTCAGAGTGGCACTGCGCCGCTCGATCCCGAATTGATCGCAGCAGGCGGAGTCGAGGAGTACGGCGCCGGCGGCGGGATCAAACTCGGCTACCGCAAGGCCGGCCGCTTCGAGTGCCACGACCAACCTCTGGTGCACGTCGTCTGCCCAAACTTCTGAAGGACTATCGAGCTGCGTGATGTAGACCTCAGATCGCGCACTCCTCCGGTGCGGTCGGTGTTCGCTTGATGCGAGTTGTCAAGATATCACCGGCTGGCGCAATGAGCAAAGGATTCCGGCATTGGTGGTGGGATCGACCCTCCCCATGCTTGCGCTCAAAGTCAGCGGTGGCCAGCGTCGTTCGAGTCGTTCTGCACTGCGAGCCTCTAGCTTCATGGGGCAGTTTGTCTTGGGTTCCAGGGCTGGCGCAGCGTGCTCGTTCGACGCTCAGGAAGTCGGTCCGATCGACATGTGGTCGAGCGCACTTGGGGCAAAAGGGACTTTGGTTGCGCGAAGTAGTGGGCCCCGCCGCGAGATTGGACGGCATAGACGCCACTGATCGAGCGTTACGAGGGCGAGCGGGCATCCACGTCGAGCTCGTTGCGCAGATGCGTGAGCCTCACGCAGCAGGCGCGCAAAGTCTCGCGTCGCCGATTCAACAATGGGGCAGCGTCAGGATTGATGCTTCCGACGTTTGTCTCTCGTGTCTGCAAGCGCATCACATTGGTCATGCGCGCACGAACTGCAGCCGCTGTTCTAGCCGCGCCGCTTGCAACGCAAGCGACTTTCTCTCCACGGGATCACCACGCGACGCGTAGACGCCACATCCGATCACCGGGTTCTTCGTTGCCGGGTCGATGTGGGAGGTCTTCGGATCCACTTCCGCGGTGGTCGGATTCGCGAAGACATGGTCGACGTAGCCCCGCCATTCGCGGCCTGCTCGAATGCATCGCGGACCCGTTTGTCGCTATCGACGCCGCGGACCTCGTGCACTGAGGTGCCCACCCGTGGCAGGTTGCCGCCGAAGGCCCGGTTGGCTCAGCGGCGGTTGAGCGCGAAGACGTATATTTCGCGGCCCGCCAATTCCGCTTCAGCATGGGTGATCTTGTGCAGTTCCGCATCGCCCTTGGCAAATTGCTACTCGACCACCCGCTGTACCAGCCTCAGCGCTTCGTCGGCGCTGTCCTGACGCAGGCGTCACGAGCCTACCGCTCGCGACAGGCGATCGGCACGCTGGCTGAGCTTTGTCGAACGGTGCATGGCCGGCTCACCCATCTGTACGTTCTGCTGCGTCAGTTCGTCAATGTGCTGCACGGCCTGAGAGATTTGCGCCAAGCCGGCGCTCTGCTCGCCCGCCTCGGCGCTGATGTCCCGTAACTTGTCGGCCACCTCGCGCGCTCCACCGGCAATCGATGCGAAGGTTTCGCTCAATCGGGCGAATTCCTGCCCCGGCCATCGCCCTCAAAGTTGGGTCACAGGCCATCCTGGCGAGGGTTCGGCCACCCAGGCTCTTGCCTGAGCAATGGTGGGGAACACGCGGGTCGGGTAAGCCATTCCCGACGCTTGGATGTAGCGACCGACCAACTCGATGACATCTTCTTGCACGACCACAACGGCGACCTTGATGCGCGGGTTGGTCAAGGCAGCCCCTATGTCGCAGGCCGCGATTTCGTCGATGTCGGCCTGCGTGAACGTTACGCTCGTCGCGTCGAGAAAATCGTTGATCACATAGCGCAGTCGGTCGAATCGTGGGTCGGCTTCCGTCGCAATGACGGGGGCGATCAGTTCCTCTGCACTGACCTGTCCGAAGTACCGCTTGACGACACCTCGGTTCTCCCAGTGAACGTGAAAACCCATGACAGTTCCCTCTGAGCGATGGACGGACCTTCTGAAGCGCGTGCGGCATCTTCCGCCGGTCGCCCACGTCTGCACACTGGATCACGAATCAAGTGATCGCGCCATGCCGAAACTCAGTCCTGACGTCGGGTGACCGGATCCGTAGCAGTCGGTCACCGACACGTTCGCGACAGCATTGGCGCCAACAGAAGGCACACCGCGCTGTCCGGTGACTCCGCAGGTAGCTCAACTGCGCCGGCGCCGCGCCGCAGCGACAATGATTGCATGCGTCCCGACGACTCTGAACTTCCTTCCAAGGTCATCGGTTTCAGGCGGCAGGATCTCGCCGGGTGAGCCCTTTCGCGGGATTCGTGGATCGCAGATCGATAGCGCCCGGGTGATGATGGAGCAAATCGATATCTGGGCTCGACCCACTCCGCGGTAGTGAGCTTCTTGCAGCGGGGAGCCGCGTGCTGTGAACGTCTGCTTTCGAGGAGAGCGTCGAACTCACGGACGCATGCATGGGCCGAGATCTGCAGGCGGCTGCCGCGCGTATGCCACATCTCAAGAGCGGAGTTTTAGCCCGCTGGCGGTCTCGGAAAGGTTGATCGAAGGTTCTAGGTTGACCAGGGCCGATCGCGGCTGCCAATAACGAAGACGCGATCCGCCAGGGCAGTCAAGTCAGTTCGCGTACACGGCCCGTAGGCCCCACAACCTGGCGCTGGGCTCCTGGTCACACCGGAGTGAAACCTCGGGGCAGTGCGCGGCGTCTCGCCGACTCTCCGGACATTGCGAGGCCATTCAAGCGCAAACGACCCGGTCCCGTCCGGATTGCTTTGCGGAATAGAGGGCTTGGTCCGCGCGCGCGATGAGGCTGGCACTATCGTCGTTCGGGCGCGACGCGGAAGTTCCCGCAGAGATCGTCACGGTCAGCATCACCTCCTGCTTGCGCCGATCAAGCACCCTGAGCGCTTTCGCCTGCAGGCGGCACGACTCGGCCAGTGCAACAGCGTCCTCCTGATGCGTATTCGGTAGGAGTGCGGCGAACTCCTCGCCGCCGTATCGCGCCAGTGCGTTCGAAGAATTCGACATACCTGACCGCAGAACTTCGGCCACCGCCTGCAACACGCGATCACCCATGACGTGACCGTACGTGTCATTGACTGCTTTGAATCGATCGATATCGAACATCACGACGCTCAGTGGCTGACCAGTCTCACGCGCCCGTTCCAACATCGCCTCAATCTGCTGATCGAAACCCCTGCGGTTGAGGACGCCAGTCAGCGGGTCGATCATGGCATCGTTGCGCGCACGGCTCAGATCCTCGCGCAGTCGCTGGATCTCTTGCCGCCCCATGGCAACCTGGTGCGCGAGGGCTGCTGTGGAGTCCTTCATCTCCGTGGTGCTGCCACGAACTTTGTCAAGCGCCTGCCCCAGTTCCGAAGATGCGCGAGCACTTGTCAGCGCATCCTCGAAGTTCGCGAGCGTCTCGCCAAAACTGCCGGCCCGGTCGCTGGTGCTTGCAGCACTGTCTGCAAGGCCCGACATTACCCGCTCGAGCTCTCCTGAAGCGCGCTGCATCCCCTGCGCATCGATGGGGCAAACATAATCCTGATACAGACGAGCGATGGTTTCGTCACCGATCCGGGGGTCGGTCAGTCTGGCGGCCTCGACGGCCCGGCTCAACCTGCCATTGATGCCGGCAGCATGCTCGTACCAGACAGCAAACGTGAGCGGATTGAATGCCGCCTCGTACTGGCCCATCAAGGCCAGCGTCATTCGCAGCACTTCGGCGCTGCGCTCGCGTGTCTCTTCGTACGTGTGCATTTGCGCTTGAGATTAGCGGCCCGATGTTACGCCTGCCTGGCGATGGCCAGATTCCTGCCCCACGAGACAGGCGCTCGAAACGCCCGTTTCGCGAGGACATCAAGGTCGGAATCGGACGACACAGGGTGGATCACGTCCACTTTGACGCCATGAACCTGGCCTGAATCAGCCCGGCGTGGATCGCCACGGCCGGCGAGCCGCCAAGCAACCCAGGAGCACTCGCCAGACGGCTTTGGGCACACAACCATCGGTGTTCCGCATGGCGCATGACGATGGGCCTCGTCGTGGCTGGGCTGCACAGGGCAGCGAACTCCTGCCTGCGTTGTCTCAGGGTGATGCGAACGATCTCACGACGAGTGGGTCACGAGGCTTGAAGGCGCTCAAGTGAGGACCGCCTTCAGCCGAAATGCTGCCGAAGGCCCGGCCTATGGCCGTGAAATTCGTCACATCCATATTGCCGCCGGATCTGTCGAAAAGCATCGGCAAACATTGGCATCTCGCGAGATACGGGGCGTTACGAGTCGACTGCAATCCCTAGAGTGTTGGTCATCGAATGTGCGAGGTGCCCATCGTGAGTCAAAGCAGTCACTCGATTCTCTCGTCCGCCGGGAGCCAGCGCGGCGGTCTGCCCTTCATGGTGCTGATCGAGCGGCGCGCAGCAACACTGCGACAGCGTCTGCTGACATCGCTGCTCATGGTGGTGATCGTGCTGACGGTGCTGCTGGGCCTCAGCCCTGCGCAGGCGCAGACCGCCCGGAGCAAGGTGGCCCTCGACCTGCAACTGGTCATCGCCTCGCCGATCACGCCGAAGCTCAACTGGGCCAAGGACGTCAACGGCATGCGCATGGTCAAGGTGCTGGTGGTCAGTAACAGCACCGACCCGGATCTCGTCGCTTTGCGCGCCGACGTGCTCGCCAAGGGCGGCTCCGTGTACCTGCGCTTCGTATCGGTGTCCGCCATCTCGGCGATGCTGCCGGCGAACCAGGTGGCTGCGATCGCCGCGCGCACCGACGTCCAGGGCATCTCGCCCGACCGCCTGACCGCGCGCACGGCCAGCACGCTCGAATACATGACGGGCGCGCTTACCGCCAACGTGCGCACCTACAGCAGCACCAACGCCTACAGCGGCCTGGACGGCACCGGCGTGGGCATCGCGGTGCTCGATTCGGGCATCGGCTGGAGCCATTTGAACATGATGGCGGCCGACGGCAAGACCACTCGCGTGGTGAAGGCCGTGGACCTGCAAAAGGTCGGCGACGCCACCGCGCTCGGCGTCAAGGACTGGACCGCTGGCATTGACGCCTCGGCGTCGCTGTACCCCAGCAGCAAGACGATCTCGAACTACGAGACCGCCATCAATGCGGCGGGCACCGACCGTTCCGACCGGTACGGCCACGGCACGCACGTGGCCAGCGTGGCGGCCGGCCGCGGCTTCTACCAGTCCAATGACTCCACCGGGATGGCTCCCAACGCCAGCCTGTACGACGTCAAGGTGCTCGACGGCAACGGCGTGGGCCAGCTGAGCGACGCCATCGCGGGCATTGACTGGGTGATTTACCACGCCAAGGAATACAACATCCGCGTGCTCAATTTGAGCTTGGCGGCCGACTCGACTGAAACCTGGCAGACCGACCCGCTGGCGCGAGCCGCGCGCAGCGCCGTGGCCGCAGGCATCACGGTGGTGGTGGCTGCGGGCAACTTCGGCCAGAGCGCGACCGGCGCCGAGCGGTTCGGCACCGTCAGCTCGCCCGGCCACGACCCGTCGGTCATCACGGTCGGCTCGGCCAACACCAAGGGCACGACCGTCCGCAGCGACGACACGGTCAACTTCTTCAGCTCCCGCGGCCCCACGCGCGGTTCCTACATTGACACCAACGGGGTTCGGCAGGTCGACAACCTGCTGAAGCCGGACTTGGTCGCTCCCGGCAACAAGATTGTTGGCGCGCTCGCCTCGGACAAGGCTGGCGCAGGCGGCTCCTGGGCCTACCTACCTGTCACGTATTCGGTGCTTTCTTCGCCCTACGGCACGTCGGGCCAGCAGAAGGCTAAGCAGCAACTGCTCAACCTCAGCGGCACCTCGATCGCCGCCCCTGCGGTGGCGGGTACGGTAGCGCTCATGCTGCAGGCCAACCCTGGCCTGACCCCGCCGCTGATCAAGGCCATCTTGCAGTACACGGCGCAGCCGATCGTCGGCGCCAATTTGCTACAGCAAGGCGCGGGGCTGCTCAATGTCGATGGCGCGGTGCAGATGGCCAAGGCCCTGCGCACCGATGTCAGGACCGCTGTCGAAGCCGGAAACATCGCCCCAGGGGCCAGCCTGCTGGCCAGCGGCAAGACCATGCCGGCCAAGACCTCGACGGTCAACGGCCAGACCTTCAACTGGAGCCGCATCGTCTACGCCGGAGGCAACCAGATCGTCAGCGGCGACGCGCTGTTCACGCAGTACCAGCCGATCTATGACCACCGCTTGGTGTGGGCGCGCGGCGTCGCTCGCCGGGCCACCGTGACGTTCTGGCCGGTGGCAACCGGCGTGCCGGCGAACACCTACATCAAGTCGATCGTCGCCGCGCCGGCACCGAACCAGTCGCTGCTGACGGCCGGCGTGGTGAATGCGACGTCACTGGCCGGCACCAGTTCCAAGTTCGGCCAGACGGGCACCTTCATGCCGACCGCCACGCTCAGCGGGTGGCTGGCCGCGGGCAGCGGCACGACGCTCGGTCAGGGCATCATCATTAGCGAAGGGATCATCATCAGCGAGGGGATCATCCTTAGCGAAGGGATCATCCTCAGCGAAGGCATCATCATCAGCGAAGGGATCATCCTCAGCGAAGGCATCATCATCAGTGAAGGGATCATCCTCAGCGAGACCGGCCAGACGGGCGTCAGTTCGGCCAACGACTCGAGCCTGCTCGGCGAGCCTTGAGCGCGACTTCGGGCCTGGATAGAGCCGGTTCATCGCGAAGGCATCCGATGCCGCCACTGAACGCCACTACGGTCTCGCCCACTGGCGCCGAGCCGCTCAGCGCTTGGGCCAAGGTCCGCGCGGCGCTGATGCCGGACTACAACGGCAAGGCGATGACCTACTGGTGGACGATGGTGGCTCTCGGGGCCGCGGTCATCGTCTATGCACTGGTGAACCTGGCCGCAACGCCTTGGCCGGTAAGACTGCAGATGCTCGCGGGCATCGCGTGCGCAATGCTCGCAGGCCTGTTTCCCGTGCGGATCCCGAACTCGAAGAACTCCTTCGCCGCCGGTGAGATCTTCGTCTTCCTGCTTCTCGTGCTGCACGGCCCTGCGATCGCCGCGCTGGCGGCCGCAGCCGAGACCGCGCTCGGGGCCTACCGCACCTCCAAGCGTTGGACGAGCCGCCTTGGGAGTCCCGCCATGTCGGCCGTGGCGATCTTCGCATCCGGTTCGCTGTTCAAGCTGGGCTCAGCTGCCCTCGAGCGTACCGGCTGGCTGAGCGACGGCATGCTGGTGGCGGCCCTGATGGCGTTCTCGGTGGCCTACTTCGTACTCAACGCGACCTTTGCCACCGCGCTGCCGCTGCTCAAGCGCAACGAGCGTCTGCTGTGGTCGCACGTGACGGGCCTGATGGGCTGGATCGGCTTTGTTTACGCGGGCAGCGCGGCGGTGGCGGCGCTGCTCTTTCTCGCCTACCGCAACTCCGGCCTCGGGGTGTTGCTGGCAGTGGTACCGCTGCTCGGAGCCTTGCTGGCCGCCTTCCACTACTACAACCGGCAGCAAGAGGCGCACGAAGTGGCGCGAGCTGCCGCCGCCGCGGCGGCTGAGCGCGAAGCGCACGCCATGGCGCAGGCCGCCGAACGCGAGGCCGAACTCGCTGCACGCCATCTGCGCGAACTCGAGGCCAGCGAGCGGCGCTTTCACAGTGCCTTCACGCACGCATCGATCGGCATGGCGCTGGTCGGCGTGGACGGCCGGGTGCTGCAGGCCAACGGCGCGCTGCACTTGTTGCTTGGCCTCGAGGCAGCTGCGCTGCGTGGCGAAGGCTTCGGGGACTTCGTCGTCGAAGAAGACCGCGCAGCGCTCGACATGCAGCTGGCGAAGGTACTGGACCAAGGCTTCGAGACCTTCACGCTCGAATTGCGATGCCACCACCGGGCCGGCGACACGGTGTGGGTATCGTTGCATTGCAGCTTCTTCTCCGAACCCGGCGCAACCACGCCTTGTCTGATCCTGCAGGTGCAGGACATTACCGCTCGCCGACGCGCCGAGCAGGGCCTTCAGGAGCTCGCGTTCAACGACACATTGACCGGCCTGCCAAACCGTCGCCGTTTCCAGGAGCTGCTCGCGCAGGCCGTGGCACGTGCATCGGTCGACCGCGAGCAGCGCTTTGCGGTCCTGTTCCTGGATTTCGACCGCTTCAAGCTGATCAACGATAGCTTGGGCCACAGCGCCGGCGACGAGTTCCTCGTTCTGGTCTCGCGTCGCGTGCAGGGCAGGCTGCGCGGCCATGACGTTGTGGCGCGCCTGGGTGGAGACGAGTTTGCGATCCTGATGCAGCGATTCGATGGTGACGAGGCGGCCATCGCGCTGGCGGACCGCCTGCTGCAGGCGCTGAAGGAGCCGTTTCGCATCGCCGACACCGAGCTGATCACCAGCGCGAGCATCGGCATCACGACGAGTAGCATCGGCTACACCGAGCCTGAGAGCGTCCTGCGCGACGCCGACATTGCGATGTATCGTGCCAAGGCCGCCGGGAAGGCCCGCTATGCGCTGTTCGACATTGGGCTGCACGCCGAGGCATCTCAGCGATTGCGCCTGGAATCGGATCTGCGCACCGCGATAGAGCAAGGCGAGCTGACGGTGGCTTACCAACCGCTTTACGAACTCAGGGCCGGGCGCATCACGGGATTTGAGGCATTGGTACGCTGGACGCATCCCGAGCACGGGCCGATCGCCCCTGATCAGTTCATCCCGGTGGCCGAGGAGTCGGGCCTGATTGTGCCGGTGACGACCTTCGTGCTGCGTGCGGCCTGCCGGCAGCTGCGCCATTGGCATGCCCTTGATCCTGCACTTCAGCACCTCGGAGTGCAGGTCAATCTTGCCGGCCGCGATCTCGCTCAAAGCGGTTTGGCTGAGCGCGTGCTTCAGGCAGTCGCTGAAGCCGGTATCCAGCCGGCGCACCTGACGTTGGAGCTGACCGAGGACATCCTCATGTCCAGCATCGAGGTCGCACTACCTCAACTCGAGCGGCTACGCGAAGTGGGTGTCCGGCTGGCCGTGGATGATTTCGGGACCGGCTACTCATCGCTTGCACACCTGTCGCGGCTTCCGATCGACGCGCTCAAGATCGATCGATCCTTTGTCGGCCAGCTGACCAAAGACTCAAAGGACGCGGCCGTAGTTAGAGGCATCGTGCAACTCGGCCGATCGCTGGGCAAGGATGTGGTGGCTGAGGGCATCGAGACGCCGTCGCAGTTCGACCAATTGCGCGACCTGGGTTGCGATCGCGGCCAGGGCTTTCTGATGGCCCGACCGCTGCACGCGTCGCAGGTGGCCGCGCTTCTGCAGCAGGCGCAGGAGACTGGTCAGCAGATGCTTGTCGGAGCGTCCTTCAGGCGCGACGCGCTGCTCCACTGACGGAATGCGGAGCGCAAGCCCTGGTCGCCGCCTTGCTTGTCGCGTAGCAGCGGCATGGCAGCGACGGGGCATGATCTGTACGCTGATGAATGGCCGTCTTCAACCCCCGGACATCCAGGTCTTGTGGGCTGGAGCGCTGCAGCAAAGTAACGCGCGTTTGAGATAGGTTCTCGCGGCCTGGAACCACTCACAACGCCGCGTCCAGAGCCGATAATGAGGCAATTCCTAAGGCGAAGCAGTGGCCCGAAGCCTCCGTCCACCCCGGGACCGTGCCCCGACCAGGCGCTCTGTCAGCGTGAGTGCGGCGCGCGAGCAGGATCTCGATAGCCCGGATCCAATCGTGACTTTCGACGCGTCGCTGCGCTTGAGGGATGCGAACCGGGCGGCGGCCGATCTTGCTGGCTCGTCTGCTTCCGCGCTGGTCGGGCAAAGCGTCGATGAAGTTCCCGGGCTATCGATGTTCAGCGGCATGGCGACGCATCTCCGCGAAGCGCTTCACGGCCACGTTTCGAAGCGGGTCAGGGTCTGCCAGCCGATACGAGGCGCAGACCGATGGTTCGACGTCTGGATCGTCCCGCGCAGTCTCGACGCTGTGTCCTGCTTTGCTCGCGACATCACCGAAATCAAGCTCACGGAAGATCAGTTGCGCGAATCGGTCGGGCGTGACTCACTCACCGGCCTTTTGAATCACGCAGCCTTCCACGACGCGGTGAGTCAAGCCCTGGCCTCAGGCGGATCCGCCAGCGAACAGGTGGCCCTTGTCCTGTTTGACCTGGACTACCTGAAGTTGATCAACGACGTGCATGGGCACCAGACCGGCGATCAGGCGCTGCGCGCTGTAGCGGACGCGTTGCGTGCCACGACTCGCGAGGCCGACCGCGTGGGCAGACTCGGCGGCGATGAGTTCGGAGCCCTGTTTGTCGGCGTTGATCGTGAAGTGGTGCTGCGCATTGCCCAGCGGGCCGTGTCGCGTATCTGCGAGTCCGAGCTACCGGGCGTAGGCCGGCTGTCGACTTCGGCCGGTGTCGCGTTCATCGCCTCGACACGCGAGCCGGGCGATCTCTTTGACCGCGCCGATGCGGCGGTCTACGACGCCAAGTCTCGCGGTCGCGGCGTTGTCTCTGTCGCCGACATGACGGAAATCGCCTACGCGAGCCGGCGGCGCGACGTGGCCGACGAGCAGGCGCTGATTCCCTCGCCCGACCTGATAGATGCACGCGATGTTGTCACTGCGGCACGCGGGGCGCTACGCGAGTGGGTGCAGGTTCTAGCCTGCTCGGGCGGCTGCGTGGACATGCTCGACGCCGAAGGACGGCGCGTCAAGGCAGTGGCTTACTACCGCTTCGGTCATGATGACTGGAAGCTCGCCGAACAGAGCTATGAACTCACCGACTACCCGAATACAGCCCGAGCGCTGGCACAGGGGCAGACTTACACCTGTCGCGTCGATGATCCCGATGTCGATTCGGCCGAAGCCCAGCTTCTGCGTGAGCGCGGCTTCGCCTCGCTGCTGCTGACGCCGTTGGTCGGGGCCAGTCGACCGATTGGCATCATCGAGCTTTTCGATACGCGTCCCCGTGTCTTCACGACCGCCGACCAGCGCGTTGCGCTGGCTCTGGCTCATCACTTGGCTCCACTGCTGGCGCTGCTGCAGGAGAAAGCTGACGGCAGCCCTGTCTGAATGGAGCGTAGCCGGTGAATCCGCCCAGCGGGTAGGCAGGTCGAGGCTGAATCTCGGCAGTCCAAGAAGCCGCACCGCCGCTTCGGATCTCTAGCCTGATTTCAACCGTGACTCGTCAACACGATGTTGAATCCTGCCATCGTGACGATCGCAGCCGGCAGCGAACGTCGCGCTCAACTTTCATAACACTTCGATCTAGAGCCCATGGTTTGACCAACCTGTGCACGAATCTGTAGCGTCATTTCCGGGTGAGTCTCGCCGGGTCGACCGATGGCTTAGCGGCACGTTGAAAGGGACTCTGGATGTCTCTTCCGGCTCGGCTCGAGCCGGCCGACCCGTCGAAGTCATCGCCAGATAGCAGACGTTGAGGATCCAATGCTCGGAAGCTGGCGCTCTTGGACGAGTCGGTTTGACCCATATCCGTCTGCCCGTCCCCTCAACTGAGCCGCCCGGAAGCTGACTTCAGGCAACCGAGCGAAAGTTCTCAGCCGCCAAGTCAATGAAGGCACGCACCTTCGGCGTCAGGTAGCGCGCGCTCGCGAATACCGCGTGAACGGGCACCTCGGGCACGGCCCAGTCAGGTAACACCCGCCGCAGCGGGGCGGGCTGTCCGGCGGGCTCGGCGACCCGCCGCGGTAGCAGGCCGATACCCAGGCCGCGTTGAAGTGCTTCTTTCGCCGCCAGGCTGGTGTTCACGCTCAGGCGTGGCTGCAGCTTCAGACGCTCGGTGTCGTCGCCCCGGGTCAGGTGCCATTGGCGCTGTGGCGCCGCGCCGGCATACACCACCAGCGGGTGCGTGGCCAGTTCCTTCGGGCTAGCTGGTCGGCCGTGGCGCCGCAGGTAGTTGGGCGACGCATACAACCCGTAGTCCAACATGCCCAGTCGCCTGGCCGCCAGCGACGAGTCGGACAGTGGCCCGACGCGCACCGCCAGGTCGTAGCCCTCGTGAACGATATCGACGACACGGTTGGTGTAGTCGGCCTCCACCTGCACCTGCGGGTAGACCAACAGGTATTCGGCGATCCACGCGCTCACGGCCACCAGCCCAAACTCCACGCCACAGGTCAGGCGCAGCGTGCCCTGTGGCTCGCCGCGGATGCGTTGCATGGCTTGCCGCGCATCGTCCACCGAAGTCAGGATGCCTTGCGCCCGCTCGAAGAACTCGCGCCCCGCCTCGGTAAGCGACAGCGATCGCGTGCTGCGCTCAAGCAGGCGCACCGACAGCTCGCGCTCGAGTTGGCTGACCACCCGCGACAGCCGCGCCTTCTGCGTGTGCAGCGCGTCGGCCGCGCGCGTGAAGCTGCCGGTCTGCACCACCTTGACGAAGGATTGCAGCGCAGCCAGGTCCATTGTTGTCTCCTGAAGCAACAGTATGTCGCATTCTGATGGATTGAAACACGTGACGCCAATCGCCAGACTGCCGTCCATCGCATCCAACCCTGCACACGGAGCCCTCGATGAGCCTGCAAGACCCCAACGTGCTGAATCCGCAGCGCCGCAAGCGCGTCGCCATCGTCATCGCGAATCCGGCGGTGTCTACGACCACCGGCTGGACGGTGGGCTTCTGGTGGAGCGAGCTCACCCATCCGTACCAGGCCTTCGCCGAGGCGGGCTACGAGGTCGAGGTGTTCAGCCCCGCCGGCGGCGAGTGCGTGGCCGACGGCATGAGCGACCCCAACGATGCGAGCGGCTACAGCAAGACCGATCTGATCAGCCAGGGCTTCATCCACACGCCCGAGCTGAGGGCTCTGGTGGGCAACACCAAGAAAGTAGCAGACCTTGACGTGACGGTCTTCGACGCCATCGTCGTGGCCGGTGGTCAGGCGCCGATGTTCACGTTTGAAGGTGCAACCGACCTGCACGCCAAGTTTGCCGCCTTCTTCGAGGCCGGCAAGGTGGCCGCCGCGTTGTGCCACGGCAGCGCGATCCTGGTCTATGCCAGGAACAGCAAGGGCGAATTCATCGCCAAGGGCCGCACCGTGACCGGCTTTGCCAACGTCGAGGAGGACTATGCCGACAACGCGGTGTGGAGCTATGGCCTGCTGCCACGCGACAAGCATGTGATGCCCTGGCGCATTGAAGACAAGCTCAAGGCCATCGGCGCCAACTATGTGCAGGGCGGCCTGTGGCGCAGCTTCGCCGTACGCGACGGCAACCTCGTCACCGGCCAGCAGAACTTCTCGGGCGGCGAGACCGCGCGCCTGGTCATCGAGGCGCTCGGGCGCTGACAAGGGGGGCGACGATGCAGATCAGCATCCTGGGCGCCGGCAACGTCGGCATGGCGCTGGCCCGCGCACTGCTGCGCGCCGGCCAGCCGGTGACGATCGGTGTGCCCGACCCGGCACGCTATGCCGATGCGGTGGCCGCGCTGGGCCCACAGGCCACACTCACCGGCAACGACGAGGCGGCACAACGCGGCGAGCTGGTGATTCTGGCCGTGCCCTATACGGCAGCGCTGGCCATCGCGCAGGCGCGTGCGGACTGGCAGGGCCGCGTGCTGGTCGACGCTACCAATCCGCTGGCGCCGGGGCTGGCGGGCCTGAGCCTGGGCACCACCACCAGCGGTGCCGAGCAGGTGGCCGAACGCGCCCGAGGCGCGCGCGTGGTCAAAGCCTTCAACACCACTGGCGCGGAGAACATGGCCGACAGCTGCTACCCACAGGGCCAGCCGATGATGCCGGTGGCCGGCGACGATGCCGCCGCGCGCCAGCAGGTGCTGGCCCTGGCGACGATGATCGGCTTCGACGCGGTCGACATGGGGCCGCTGAGCTCGGCGCGCTACCTGGAACCGATGGCGATTGTGTGGATCCACCTGGCCGTCAAGCAGGGCCAAGGGCGGCGCTTTGCGTTTGCGCGCATCCGGCGTTCATGAGCCCACAGCCTGTCGGCGCCGACCTGCCGCCGCAGGTCCACGGCCGCAAGGCCACCTGGTTCGAGCTGTTCTTCGACCTGGTGTTCGTGGTCGCCGTGGCGCAGTTGTCTGGCGCCTATGCGCACCATTTCGACTGGACCGGCGCGGCCGGCAGTGCTCTGTTGTTGCTGGCCATGTGGTGGTGCTGGCTGGGCCACACCTTTCATGCCACCCGCTTCGACGAGCAGCGGCGCGACCAGCGGCTGCTGGGGCTGGTGCAGATCGTCGCGGTGACCGTCATCGCCTACGGCGTATCCGACGCCTACGGCGCACGCGGCCCGGCGTTCGCGCTGGGGCTCGCCGCCTTCAAGACGCTGCTGGCGGTGGCCTACCTGCGCGAGTGGCGCTGGCACGGCGCCCACCGTTTGATCCGCGCTTATTCAGCGCTTTACCTGCTGCAGGCCGCGCTGTGGGCGGCGTCGGTTGCCCTGCCACCCACGCCGCGCGTGGCGCTGTGGGGCCTGGCGCTGGCCCTCGACCTCGCCTCGCCCTGGTGGGTGGCGCGCCACACCACCTCGGTGCGGCCGCACCCCGAGCACCTGCCCGAGCGCTTCGGGCTGTTCACCATCATTCTGCTCGGCGAGGGCGTGGCCTCGGTGGTGCATGCGCTTGACCACGGTGCGGAGTTGCATGGTCATGCGGTGGCCGCGGCGCTGGGCGGCATGGCGATCGTCTTCCTGACCTGGCTGGGCTACTTTGAAGTGACCCGCGCGCACGACGAGCGCGAAGTCGTTGGTGCAGCCGGCGGCCGCAACATGCGGTTGTGGGCCTACGGCCACGTGCCGATCTATGTCGGCGTGTTCAGCCTGGCTGCCGGCAGCGTGGCAATCGCCGGCATGACAGCCTGGTCCGCTGCGCAGGTGATGCTGTGCATCGCCGGCATCGCACTGATCCCGTTGGGGTTGGTGATACTGCGAGCGGCATCAGCGAAATCGGGGTGAAGATTCGAAGCTGCGAAGCTGCCGCTCGCCAAGGGTAGGGCCTGGCCGGGTCGGGAAGTAGCGCCATCCAGGTAGGTCGCCGAAAGGCTGTCGTCCAGGCGCTCGCTGCGGCCTTAGCTTCGCGCGCAGGACGGCCGGCCGCTTGTGGCCGGGTCCTGGTAGCCACGAACGTCTGCATTGCGGAAGCAGAACCTAGAAGGAGTCGGTCCGAGCATCGGGCAGCTTTGGAGAAGGCCGACAGACCGGTTCGGGTCGGTTGCGCCTGCTCGCTCCTCAAGAGAGCGGTCTTTCGATGGTCGCTAGCGGGCGAAACGGCTGTCGAGGTCAGCTATACCTTGCTGAGCAGTCAGTGACAGGACGCCATGGGCGCCGAGCCGACGACTCCCAGGAAGCAGGTACCGGCCATTGATGACTACTGGGCGAGCGACAGCAACCGCTGCAAGGCCGACGCCATTCACCTGCTCAATCGTGGAAGAGTTCTGGTGGCCGCGCGCGACACGGCGTGCAAAGAATCAAGTCGCGCGTCGCGTGTTTCCCAAGAGAGTCGCGCGGCCTCGACACTCCTCCGATTCGACCCAGCCGAAGCCGTCAGGGATTGGACGAAGCTTGTCGAACCTTTGGTGGCCGCCAAAGCGCCGCCACCTCCGCGGGATCCTCGCCAGGGTGCTCCGCCCACAGGCGCAATGCTATGGGCATGGCCAGGCGGTTGGGTGTGCCATTGGCATCAGAGAGCTCGGGCCAACGCTTGGCTAGTTCTGTGCAGCAAGAGGAGAGCCACTCTTGCTTCGAAAGGGATGGCATCGGTTCTTACGCTCTGGCTGAAGTTCGGTCCATTGTGGCGTGAGTCGGACGCGCCGGCTCGTTATAGGCCATCCACATGCGCCAAGGCGAGTGAACGGCACCGTCAAATCAGCGAGTCGTCGGCTCGCAATTCTTGGATTGAGGTTACCCGCTTGCCGTTGACGTACGCCGCACCGTCCCGCACTTCAATGAGCATCGCACCAAATGCGCTGTTCCAGACATAGCGCAGCACGCCCTCGCTCGCGAGTTCGAGGTTCGGCTGATCGGCTGGCTGCGGACCGAGCAGCACCTCAGGCAACAAGGGCGGATGAACGTGAATCATGGCAATGGCGCGGCCTGGCTTCGCATGGCGCTGGGGAGCAATTCACAACTGTACAAAACTACAGTATTCTGCGCTACCGCGACGGCCCCAAGCGACTCGTTGCAGAAGGGCCCCCCTGCTCGCGCTGAGGGGCCGATAGGTCTTGCCGCTGCATGCCTGACGCGAAGATCTCGATCGAGCGCGCAAGCTGCCGATCCTCCTCGCGGCCGGTGGTGGCAAGCGCGGTCGCAAGCTCGCGCCAGGCGGCTTGTGCCGCCTGGCGATTGGCCTGAGCACTGGCGCCATGCTTCAGGGTCGGCGGCTGCTTCTGCAGCCGACTGCCCTCGCCTGCCTTGACTTGCCATAGTGCCGGGTACCGTTGTGCGGCGCCGCGGGTTGCCTGTCGCGTCGCTTCGGCCTCAATACCGCGCTCGCGCAGCTTCGCCGCAAAGGTCTCGCGCCAGCGGTGAAGATCTGTCTTGCGCGGGTTGAGCCGCCGACCGAGCCTGGACTCCGCTCGTACGCTGATATGCACGTGCGGATTCGCCTGATGGTCGTGCAGCACCATCACGTACTTGTGGTCCGCCAGTTCGGCTTTCGCGAACTCCCGTGCTGCCCACTGAACGGTGAGCGGGTCGATGCCGCGCGGCATCGACAGCATGATGTTGAAGGCCTCGCGCCGATGGCCGGGTTCGGTGTCTTCAGGGATCAGGGAACCGCCGAAGCGCCATTCATCGACCAGGTCGCGCAAGGTGTCCTTGCCGCGCATCGTCTCTCCGCGCTGGTCCTCGATCTCCAGCCGGCCGTTCTTGCTGATGTAGCGGAAGTGCGCGGAAATGGCCTTCATGCCCCGCCCTCCTCCCGTCACCTTGACCATCACCTGAGGCGCTCGCCGCAACACGGTGGCCTCGATGCGTCGGCGGATGGCAGCCGCTCGCTG
This sequence comes from Piscinibacter sp., assembly GCA_017983795.1. Classification (GTDB taxonomy): domain Bacteria; phylum Pseudomonadota; class Gammaproteobacteria; order Burkholderiales; family Burkholderiaceae_C; genus Piscinibacter. The sequence continues at coordinate 5,117 of JAGOAS010000010.1, read as the reverse complement.
GCGTGCGGCCTCGCCACTGAGTCGCGGCTGAGGCGGTCCCTTGACGATGCGATTGCCCGGGTAGAAGAGCCGATCACCCCAGGTGACAAGAATGCCATCGATGTTGGGATGCTGGACCATGGGAACTCCTTTCGTCACTGCGGTGATCGAGCTGGTGGCCGAGCCCTGCGGCTCTGCGGCTGCAGGTCGGCCAGGACGTGGGCGGCCAACTCGAGGTGCCGGCGCACGTCGCCGGCCAGCGTGTCCAACATCGCTCGATAAGGCCTGGCCGGCTCCACATCGGCCTGGCGCAGCAGTGCCGTCAGGCGATGGACGTTGCGACTGAGAGTCGAAAGTTCGGCGCAGGAAGCCATCAAGGCGGCGATGTGCTCGGAGCGGCCGCCCGCGGCGGACAGCACGGGCACGTTGGCGATCAGGCCGGCCAGGTAGGCGCCACGCGACAGGCCCGCAGCGCGCGCACCCGCTGAGAGCTGGCGGGCCTCCTCGGAGGTCATCCGGATCGACAGCTTGACGCTGGCGGCACTCGCTGGGCCAGCAGTGAGCGCATTCATGCGGCTGGCTTCGCCATCCGCTGCGAGCCCGAGATCGCGCGCCACCGCGCCGCGAACCAGCACCGACACGCTCACCCGTTCCGCCTGTGCACGCGCCACCAGCGCGGCCTTCAAGCCGCGCATCTCGACCGTGACGAAGTCATGGGCAGTGGAGTTCATGAGCCGACGAATGGAGGGTCGCGAAGCGCTTGTGAAACCGGCGGCAGGCCGCCTATCTCTGCACTCACCTTGAAGACCAGTATTGGTTCGAATCGAGGCAGCTCGCCTGCGAGATTTCGACCGAAATGCTGCATAGAGCCAGCCACGCAGCGGCTCGAAGATCGTGCCAAGCGAACGAAGACCGACGCGTGAGCGACTGGCAGTGACCGCGGAGCGCACCGGGAACGACTCAAGACCGAACGAGGAGCGCACGCAATGCGAACAGGCAGTGAAGACACCCCGCACGCGGCCAGCCTGCCAGAGGCAGGCAAGTCCCGCGGCAGCGAGCGCGACCGGTGACATGAAGCTTGCCCCGACGGGTCCCCCGGGACGAATCACGCGCAAGGCTCGAGCGTTCGCCGCGGAGATTCGTCAGCTACGCGACCAGGGCTACACGTTCGAGGCGATCCGTGCGGCCCTGGCCGACGCGGGCGTACACGTGAGCAGCAGCACCGTTCGGCGCGAGGCGACGAAGACGGCCGCACGGGTGTCCGCGATGCACTCGGTACGCACCGTAGCGAGCAACCCGCTTCCGCCGCAACCGCCGGGGCCGCAGCCCGAGTCCGCGACAGCGCCCGCGACTCACGCCGTGGGCGCACACAGCGTCGCCAAGCCTGCCCGAAGCAAGGAGACAGCCGAGGCGTTCTTCAGCCGTCACCACAGCAATCCCCTCTTCCCCCCGAAGGAGAAATCATGAAGCTCGCTGTCATCAACTATTCGGGCAACGTCGGCAAGACGACGGTGGCTCGGCATCTGCTCGCCCCGCGCATCCCCGATTGCCAGGTCGTCGCGGTCGAGAGCATCAACGCCGACGATGGCCAGCCGGTGACGATCCGCGGCCGGCAGTTCGCGCAGCTGCAGGAGTTCCTGCAGAGCGTCGACAACGTCGTGGTCGACATCGGTGCGAGCAACGTCGAAGAGCTGCTCAAGCTCATGCGGCGCTACCAGGACAGCCAGCAGGATTTCGACAGCTTCGTCGTGCCCACTGTGCCCGCGCGCAAGCAACAGCAGGACACCGCGGCCACGCTGGCCGAGCTTGCGCGCATCGGAGTCCCTCCAGAGAGGCTGCACGTGGTCTTCAACCAGGTCGATGACGACATCCCCATCGACCGCACGTTCGAGACGCTGCTCGCATACTGCCGCACGAAGGCCATCGCACGCCCCAACCTGGCGGCGTGCATTTCGTTCAACGAGGTGTATGCGCTGGTCCGTGGCTCCGGTCAGTCGCTGGTCGAACTGGCGGCCGACCGTACGGACTACAAGGCGCTCATCGCCAAGGCTGGACCGCAAGCCGACAAGCTGGCGCTGGCCCATTGCCTGGCGGTGCAACGGCTTGCCCGTGGCGTTGTGCCGGAACTCGACGCGTGTTTCGCGGCGCTCCAGCTGAAGCAAGTGCCGTCGAGCCAGCAGCCGACCCCAGCCGCATGAACCAACCCAGTACGACGCGCGAAGCGCTCATCGTCGAAGCCCTCGGCGAGGCAGAGAGGCTGATCCGGCAGGTTGAGGCGCTGGCACCGGCGCTCGACCAGTCGCGACAGGCCCTGGCCGATGCGCACAGCGGGCTTGCGGGCCAGCTCGCCGCGTTCGAGGCCCAGGTGGCAGCATTGACCGAGAGGGCCAAGGTCCAGGCGGTGAAGCACATCCTCGCACGCACCGACGAGGCGGCGAAGCGATCCGCCGACGTGCAGGCGCGCGCCATGGCCGACGCTGCGCGCGTCGCGTTTGGCGCAGAGCTCGGCGCCTCGCTGCAGCGCCTGAGGACCATCGCTGAAGCGGGAGCGAAGCCCGCGCAGTGGAGGTGGGAGTCGTGGCTGACGCACGCGGCGGCGGCGGCGATGGCCTCCGCGGCGACCTGGACAGTGGCGGTCACCCTGTGGGCGCGCTGAATGCGGGCGCGCGCGTCGGTCTGGTTGGGTGTAGGATTAAATCCTACGCCAGCAGACCACACCGCCATGCGCTCGACCCAGCAGTTCAGCATCACCCTGCCCCACGAAATGGCCGAGGCCGTGCGGGCGAAGGTCGCGGCTGGCGAGTACGCCACGGAGAGCGAAGTGATCCGCGATGGCCTGCGTGTCCTGCTGGCCCGGGACAGGGCCGTCGAGGACTGGCTGCGCAAGGACGTGACCGCGGCCTACGACAAGCTGAAGGCGGACCCGTCGCGTGCACTGGCGGTCGGCGCCGTCAAGGCGCGACTGGCCGCCGCGCACGCGAGGGTGACCCGGAAGGCGACCCCCAAGGGCTGATCCCCTACCGCATCGTCTTCGCACCCGAGGCCGGTGACCAGCTCGAGGAACTGTTCGGGTACGTGGCAGAGCGCAGGTCAGCAGCGGTCGCCCAGCGCTACACCGGCGCGGTGGTCGCGACCTGCGAGGGGCTCGTGCTCTTTCCAATGCGCGGCGTGCCGCGCGAAGACATCCGTCCGGGCCTGCGCGTTACCCACCACAAGGGTCGCACCTTGATCGCCTATGCCGTCGACGACGGTACACGGACCGTGTCAGTCCTCGGGATCTTCTACGGCGGACAAGACTACGAAGCGGTGCTGTCCGGCGAGTGATGGGCACCGCGCGCGGCCGAAGGCAAGCGCGGCGCCGGTATTGCCGCGGGCCGGCGCAAGCCGGCCCGCGCGTTTTGGCAGGCACTGCCGGCCCTTTGCGGGGCCGGCACGCTGTCAGGTCATCAGCCCTTCAGCTTGCGCATCTCCTCGGCCAGCATCCACAGCGCACGGTTGAGGCTCACGCCGCGGTCGATGCTGCCGACCGGCCGGGTCTGCAGCCGGCGACCCTGGGCGCTGCGGCCCGGCTGACCACCGCGGATCACGTTCTCCTGCACGCGCTGGAAGGTCGTCCACAGGCTGTGCCCGATGTCCTCGGGCCGGCGCGCCTCGATCAGCTGCTCGGCGGTGACGGGTGCCGGCCGGTGCCCGCCGGTCTCCTCCACGCCGCGCTCACCGAAGCGCAGCGCCAGGGCGGCCGTCGCGAACGCGATCTCCTCGGGCGGCTGCAACTGCAGCGCCTTCATCGCCTCGGTATGCTCGTTCACCGCCTCGAACTCGTCGAGCACGCGGAACGCGCCTTCGATCACCTCGCCCTGGATGTTGCCCTTGTGCGGGATGCGGATGTCCTCCACCACCTCGGCCACCACCAGGCCGTTGCAGCAGACGAAGCGGAACATGCCGGCGAGCATCTGGTAAGAGCTGGCGCCGTCGTGGCTGTTGATCAGGATGATCTCGTTCGCCTCGGGCCGGGTCTGCACCTGCCCGGCGTGGCGCATGCGGATCATGTGCTTGGTGAACTCCGCCTTGCCTTCGACGCGGCTGGCGCCCTGGGCGACCATGAAGGGCTCGAAACCCTCCTTGCGTAGGCCGCGCAGGACGTCGATGGTGGGGATGTAGGTGTATCGCTGGGAGCGGCTCGCGTGCTTGCCCTCGGCGAAGATGGACGGCGCCGCGGCGCGCATCTGGTCTTCACTCAGGGGCTGGTCGCCGCGCATCACGCGGGTGTTGCGGGCAAAGCGGGTCGCCAGGGTCGGGGTCGAGTACATGATGGTTTCCTTCGATCGTTGAATGAGGTTCGAAGGGCGGGCGCGGCTCATCGGCATCACGCCCACCCGATGAGGGTTCAGGCGTCGGCGTGCGCCGGCTGGCGCGCGTTGCGGGTCTTGCGGCTGGTGGTGGCCGTTGCGGGCTGCTCGGCGCTGCCGTTGCCAGTCTGCGGGGCACTGTCGTCGCCACGGGTGCGGCGGGCTTCGCTCTCGGCGCGGCTGTCGAGGTAGTCGATCTCCTCGGCCGTGAACGCCATGCCGTAGACGGTCTCGCCGTCCTTCTCGTAGTTGTTGTTGCGCAGCCGGCCGACGATGTTGACGTGCGAGCCCTTGCCCAGGTACTCGGCGGCGTTCTCGGCCTGCTTGCCCCACAGCGTCCACTGGATCGCGGTGGATTCCTCCTCGCGGGCTTCACCCGAACCGCGCCGCGTATTGCTGATGGCGGTCAGCACGGCCTTGGCGATCTTGCCTTCGCGGCCGTTGACGAATTCGAGCTTGACGGCGCCGGCCAGGTGCGCGTGACGCTGGATGACTTGAACGTTTGCCATGGTGAACTCCAATCGAGAGCAACCAACCGGGTCCCGGTCCGGGTTCCCTGAAAACTGATCCTCTCGCTCGGACTCCCTTGCTCCCGCCCACGGGCGGGCGGGGGGTGGGCATGGCCCCTTCCGTCACGGGAAGGGGTTGGGGATGGGTGGTGTTCTTCGCAGCCGAAGCAGTGAGCCGGTTTCCCGGCCCACCGCTTGAAGATCCCCCCACAAGTCCCCCTCGCAATTCGACGGGGGCGCGTGGGGGGAGCGCGGTGGGACGACTGGCGCACGGGCTGCC
>JAGOAS010000029.1 GCA_017983795.1 Piscinibacter sp. | reverse complement strand
CGCCCCGAGCGGCAGTTCCCTCTCGCCGAACAGGCCCGCTTGGTCCCGTTCATCCCCCGGCTTGTGGCTTGTGGCACTCATGCAGTGCCAAACGGGTCAGCAGCCGGTTTCGTTCACAGGTTCTGACGCTTGGGGCTCGCCCCGGGGCCGACGCTGGATGCGCGGGTGCAGAATGGCGGCCCCCAGCTTCCACTCCAGGGCTCCATGCAGGGTCTGCTTCCGCTTCTGGCCGCTCTCGGCGGCTACCTCGTCGGCTCGCTGTCCTTCGCCGTGATCATCAGCCGGCTGATGGGTCTGTCCGATCCGCGCAGCTATGGCTCGGGCAACCCCGGCGCGACCAACGTGCTGCGCTCGGGCAACAAGGCGGCGGCGATCCTGACGCTGCTGTTCGACGCGCTCAAGGGCTACGTGCCGGTGCTGCTGGTGACGCTGTTCGGCGCGCCCTGGGGCCTGGGCGAAGGCAGGGCGGCGCTGGTCGGGCTGGCGGCTTTCCTCGGCCACCTCTGGCCGGTATTCTTCAAGTTCCAGGGCGGCAAGGGCGTGGCCACCGCGGCTGGCGTGATCCTGGCGCTGAACCCCTGGCTGGGCGCGGCGACGCTGCTGACCTGGATCATCATCGCCGCCTTCTTCCGCTACTCGTCGCTGGCGGCCATCGTGTCGGCGCTGTTCGCGCCGTTCTACCAACTGCTGATCTGGGGCGGCGGGCCGATCGCCGGTGCGGTGGCGGTGATGGGCCTGCTGCTGATCTGGCGCCACAGCGCCAACATCCAGAAGCTGCTCAAGGGCACCGAGAGCAAGCTCGGGCAGAAGACGGCGCCCAAGCCCGCGGCCCCGGGCGGGCATCACCACCACCACCACGGAGCGAAGCGATGAGCCTGCAGCGCTTCCATGTCGGCGATCGGCTCTCGGAGATGGCCGTGCACAACGGCACCGTCTACCTCGCCGGCCAGGTGCCCGACGACGCCACGCAGGACATCCGCGGCCAGACCGCCCAGGTGCTGGCCATGGTCGACAAGCTGCTCGCCGAAGCCGGCAGCGGCCGCACGCGCATCCTGATGGCGCAGATCTACCTCGCCGACATGGCCGATTTCGACGGCATGAACGCGGTGTGGGACGCCTGGGTCGCCCCCGGCAACGCGCCGCCGCGCGCCACCGTGCAGGCGCGGCTGGCGAAGCCGGCGTGGAAGATCGAGATCGTGGTGACGGCGGCGATCTGATCGGCGCGGGCCGCGCCGTCGGCAGCGGCGACAATACGCGGCTTCGCCCGCCGGGCGAAACGTCTTCTTCCGCCATGACCACCCGAGTCCTCACCGGCATCACCACCACCGGCACGCCGCACCTGGGCAACTACGTCGGCGCCATCCGCCCGGCCATCGCCGCCAGCCGCCAGCCGGGCGTGGAGAGCTTCTTCTTCCTCGCCGACTACCACGCCCTCATCAAGTGCGACGAGCCGGCGCGCATCGAGCGTTCGCGGCTGGAGATCGCGGCCACCTGGCTCGCCGCCGGGCTGGACACCGAGCGCGTGTTCTTCTACCGCCAGAGCGACATCCCCGAGATCCCCGAGCTGACCTGGCTGCTCACCTGCGTCACGCCCAAGGGCCTGATGAACCGCGCGCATGCCTACAAGGCCGCGGCCGACGCCAACCAGGAGGCGGGCGAGGACATCGACGCCGGCGTCACGATGGGGCTGTTCAGCTACCCGATCCTGATGGCGGCCGACATCCTGATGTTCAACGCGCACCAGGTGCCGGTGGGCCGCGACCAGGTGCAGCACCTCGAGATGGCGCGCGACATCGCGGCGCGCTTCAACCACCTGTTCGGCAACGGGCGCGAGCACTTCGTGCTGCCGGAAGTCGTGGTCGACGAACAGGTGGCGACGCTGCCGGGGCTGGACGGCCGCAAGATGTCCAAGAGCTACGACAACACGATTCCGCTCTTCGAAGGCGGCGCCCGCGGCCTGCAGGCGGCGCTGGCGCGCGTGGTGACCGACTCGAAGCTGCCCGGCGAGCCCAAGGATCCGGACAGCGCGCACCTGGTGACGCTCTACGAGGCCTTCGCCAATGCGCCCGAGCGTGAGCAGTTCCGCGCCGACCTGAAGGCCGGCCTCGGCTGGGGCGAGGCCAAGCAGCGCGTCTACGAGCGGCTCGAGCAGGACATCGCACCGATGCGCTCGCGCTACGAGCAACTGATCGCGCACCCGGCGCGCATCGAGGAAGCGCTGATGGAAGGCGCCCGCAAGGCGCGCGCCATCGCGGCGCCGTTTCTCGTGCAGCTGCGCGAGGCAGTAGGCCTTCGGCGCATGACGGCGGCGCTGTCGGCGTCGACCGTGAAGCCGGTGGCGGCCAAGGCGAAGCCGCCCGAGTTCAAGCAGTACCGCGAGGCCGATGGGCGCTTCTACTTCAAGCTGCTCGCCGGCGACGGCCGCCTGCTGCTGCAGAGCGAGGGGTTCGCCAGCGGCAAGGAGGCCGGCCAGTCGGTGGCGCGCCTCAAGCGCGAGGGCGGTGCGGCGCTCGCTGCAGTGCCTGCGGCGCGAGCCGAAGGCGTCGACGAGGCCGACGTGGTGGCAGCACTCGACACGCTGATCGCGCTCGCGGCCGAGGAATGAAGAACATCGTCGTCCTGATCTCGGGACGCGGCTCCAACATGGAGTCCATCGTGCAGGCCTGCGCCACCGAGGGGTGGAACGCGCGCATCGCGGCGGTGGTCAGCAACCAGCCCGACGCCGCGGGCCTGGCCTTCGCGCGTGCGCGCGGCATCGCCACGGCCGTGGTCGACCACCGCGGCCACGCCTCGCGCGAGAGCTTCGACGCCGAGCTGCAGCGCACGATCGACGCCTTCGCGCCCGACCTGCTGGTGCTCGCCGGCTTCATGCGCATCCTCACGCCGGGTTTCGTGTCGCACTACGCCGGGCGTTTGCTGAACGTGCACCCCTCGCTGCTGCCCGCCTTCACGGGCCTGCACACGCACCGGCGTGCGCTCGAAGCCGGTTGCAAGGCCGCCGGCGCGACGGTGCACTTCGTCACCGCCGACCTCGACCACGGGCCCATCATCGCGCAGGCCGTGGTGCCGGTGCTGCCCGGCGACAGCGAGGAGACGCTCGCCGCGCGCGTGCTGGCGCGCGAGCACGTGCTTTATCCGCGTGCCGTGCGCTGGTTCGTCGACGACCTGCTGCGCGTCGAAGGCTCGGCCGTGCGCCACGTGCGCGGCGAACCGCAACTGTTGCTCGCCTGATGCACCCCAACGCCCTGCTCGAACTCGCCACCGAACTGCTGCACCGCGTGCTGCAGTTCAAGCACCCGGCCGACGGCGTGGTGTCGGACTTCTTCCGCCAGCACAAGGCGCTGGGCAGCCGCGAGCGCCACACGCTGGCCGAAACCACCTACACCGTGCTGCGCCAGCGGCTGTTGTTCCAGCACCTCGCGCAATCGGGCAAGGGCGAGATGGAGCGGCGCCTGGCCATCCTCGGCTGGCAGGGCAACGAAGGCTTCCTGCGCGCGGCCTTGTCCGAGACCGAGCAGCACTGGCTCGTGCAGGTGAAGGCGGTGGATCGTTCGGCCCTGCCCGAGAAGCTGCGCCACAACCTGCCCGACTGGCTGGCCGAAGCGCTGCAGCGCGAGCTGGGCGAGCAGTTCTGGCCCTTCGTCGAGGCGATGAGCGCGAGCGCGCCGCTGGATCTGCGTGTCAACACCTTCAAGGCCAAGCGCGAGGACGTGAAAGCCGCCTTGGCCGCGGCCGGCATCGAGGCCGAGCCCACGCCTTACTCGCCGCTCGGCCTGCGCATCCCCGGCAAGCCGGCGCTGCACAAGCTCGAGGTGTTCACGCGCGGCGAGGTCGAGGTGCAGGACGAGGGCAGCCAGCTGCTCGCGCTGCTCCTCGACGCCAAGCGCGGCGAGATGGTGGCGGACTTCTGCGCCGGCGCCGGCGGCAAGACGCTGGCGCTGGGCGCGGCGATGCGCAACACCGGCCGGCTCTACGCCTTCGACACGTCCGGCCATCGCCTGGCGGCGCTCAAGCCGCGGCTGGCGCGCAGCGGGTTGTCCAACGTCTACCCGGTGCAGATCGCCCACGAGCGCGACGAGCGCATCAAGCGCCTGGCCGGCAAGATCGATCGCGTGCTGGTCGATGCGCCATGCTCCGGCCTGGGCACGCTGCGCCGCAACCCCGATCTGAAGTGGCGTCAGACGCCGCAAGCAATCGAGGAACTGCGCGCCAAGCAGACGGCCATCCTGGCCAGCGCGGCGCGCCTGGTGAAGCCGGGCGGGCGGCTGGTCTACGCCACCTGCAGCCTGCTGCGCGAGGAGAACGAGGCCATCGCCCAGGCTTTCGGCGAGGCGCACAAGGATGCTTTCCGCCCGCTGCCGGTGGACGAGTTGCTGGCCGCTGCGCATGTCGCTGGTGGCGCCGAACTGGTGCGCGAGGGCTTCCTGCGGCTCTGGCCGCAACGCCACGGCACCGACGGATTCTTCGCTGCCGCGTGGCAAAAGGCTTGATCTCGAGCTGAAGCGGCGTCATCTGCGCCGAACATGCCAGACTGATCCACGTAGTTTCCGAACCGGTTCGTCAGGCCCCCAACCTACAATCACGGGGCCGTCAATCTTGACGGGAGTCAGGCGGGTTCATGGATATTCTTCAGTCGGTTTGGGATGGCGCCGTGTCGTGGCTGTCCAATGGTTTGATCGAGGCGAGCGGCTGGCAGGTGCTGGCGTTCACCTTGGTGGCCACGCACATCACCATCGCGGCGGTCACGATCTTCCTGCACCGATCGCAGGCGCACCGCGCGCTCGATCTGGGGCCGATCCCGTCGCACTTCTTCCGTTTCTGGCTCTGGCTGACCACCGGCATGGTCACCAAGGAGTGGGTCGCCATCCACCGCAAGCACCACGCCAAGTGCGAGACGGTCGACGATCCGCACAGCCCGGTGACCAAGGGCATCGAGACGGTGCTGCTGCGCGGCAGCGAGCTCTACCGCGCCGAAGCGAAGAACCAGGAGACGCTCGCCAAGTACGGCCACGGCACGCCGGACGACTGGATCGAGCGCAATCTCTGCTCGCGCTTCTCGTGGCAGGGCGTGGGCCTGATGCTGATCATCGATCTGCTGCTGTTCGGCGCGATCGGCGCCACGGTGTGGGCGGTGCAGATGCTGTGGATCCCGATCACCGCGGCCGGCATCATCAACGGCATCGGCCACTACTGGGGCTACCGCAACTTCGAGGCGGTGGACGCCTCGACCAACGTCTCGCCCTGGGGCATCGTGATCGGCGGCGAGGAGCTGCACAACAACCACCACACCTACCCGACCTCGGCCAAGCTCTCGGTCAAGCCCTACGAGTTCGACATCGGCTGGGGCTACATCCGCGCGATGGAGATGCTGGGCTGGGCCAAGGTGCGCAAGACGCCGCCGATGCTCAAGCTCGGCGAGGTCAAGCCGGTGGCCGACGACAAGACGCTCGACGCGATCATCGCCAACCGCTACGAGGTGATGGCCACGTACGCCACCGAGCTGCGCGCCGCCTGCGGCGCCGAACTGGACCGGCTGAAGGCGCAGGGCGGCGAGAACACCGCGCGCATCAAGCAGATGCTGATCGCCAAGCGCTGGCTGCACCGTGACCAGGACAAGATTCCCGCCGAGCTGCGCGACAGCGTGGCGCAGGCCGCGGCGAGTTCGGCCGCGCTGACCACACTGGTGGCCAAGCGCGAGGAACTGCGCCAGCTCTGGACGCGCACCAACGTGTCGGCCGAGCAGCTGGTGGCGGACCTGCAGGCCTGGTGCCGCCAGGCCGAGGACAGCGGCATCGCGGCGCTGCGCGATTTCTCGATGAAGCTGCGCGCGGCGCGCGCCTGAAAGGGCGCCGAGCACAAAGCAGAAGGGCCGCTGATGCGGCCCTTTGTGCTGGAACGGCTGAAGCGATTACTTCAGCTTGGTTTCCTTGTACTTCACGTGCTTGCGCGCCTTCGGATCGAACTTCATGATTTCGATCTTCTCCGGCGTGGTCTTCTTGTTCTTGTCGGTCGTGTAGAAGTGACCGGTGCCGGCCGTCGATTCCAGCTTGATCTTCTCGCGTCCACCCTTGGCCATGTCGCTCTCCTCGTTCCGCTAGATCAGAGTTCGCCCTTGGCACGCAGGTCGGCGACGACCTGATCGATGCCGACCTTGTCGATGAGGCGCAGCGCGGCGTTGCTCACGCGCAGGCGCACCCAGCGGTTCTCGGTTTCCAGCCAGAAGCGGCGGTACTGCAGGTTGGGCAGGAAGCGACGCTTCGTTTTGTTGTTGGCGTGGGAGACGTTGTTCCCCACCATCGGGCGCTTGCCCGTGACTTGACAGACGCGTGCCATAGCTCGCTCCCTCTCGCTTCCTCGCTACAAACCGACAATGAATCTTGAGCCGACGGATTTCGGCAAAGACCGCGAGTATAGCCCATTTCCCGTCGGATTCACTGCTCCAGGAAGCGCTGTGCGTCCAGGGCAGCCATGCAGCCGGTGCCGGCGCTGGTGATGGCTTGGCGGTAGACGTGATCCTGCACGTCGCCGGCGGCGAACACACCCGGCACGCTGGTCATCGTGGCCATGCCGTTCATGCCGCCGCGGGTGATGATGTAGCCGTCCTTCATCTCCAGCTGGCCCTTGAAGATCTCGGTGTTGGGCTGGTGGCCGATGGCGACGAAGCAGCCCTTGACCGCGAGATCGGTGCTGGCGCCGTTCTGCGTATTCCTGATGCGCACGCCGGTCACACCCGACGCATCGCCCAGCACCTCGTCCAGCGTGTGCCACAGGTGCAGTTGCATGGCGCCGGCCTTCACCTTGTCCATCAGCTTGTCGACCATGATCGGCTCGGCGCGGAACTTGTCGCGGCGGTGGATCAGGTGCACCTTGCTGGCGATGTTCGACAGGTACAGCGCCTCCTCGACCGCGGTGTTGCCGCCGCCGACCACGCAGACCTCCTGGCCACGGTAGAAGAAGCCGTCGCAGGTGGCGCAGCCGCTCACGCCGCGGCCCATGAACGACTGCTCCGAGGGCAGGCCGAGGTACTTGGCACTGGCGCCGGTGGCGATGACCAGCGCGTCGCAGGTGTAGACGCCCGAGTCGCCGGTCAGCGTGAACGGGCGCTTGCCGAAGTCGACCTGGTTGATGTGGTCGAACACGATCTTGGTGTTGAAGCGCTCGGCGTGCTTCTGGAAGCGCGTCATCAGGTCCGGGCCCATCACGCCGTCGACGTCGGCCGGCCAGTTGTCGACCTCGGTGGTGGTCATCAGCTGCCCGCCCTGGGCGATGCCGGTGATCAGCACCGGCTGCAGGTTGGCGCGGGCGGCATAGACGGCGGCGGTGTAGCCGGCCGGGCCGGAGCCGAGGATCAGGACTTGGGCGTGCAGGGTGGGGGTGCTCATGGGGAAAACGCCTCGAAAACGCGGAAAAGTGTCGGCAATGACACCACAACTCGGGGCGCCAAGTCTGACATGGGCACGGAAGCCATTGGCGTCATTTCTGGTAATGACGACAATAGTGCTTCGCGGTGAACTGTGGCATTTTCACGCGCGAGCACCGCAACCCAGCGGAATGTGACCGGCCCGCCGCGGGCCGCCGACAGAAAACGACGAAGGGACGAACGTATGGCAATGCTGTCCAACCTGGACCTGATCCGGCGTGTGCCGCTCTTTTCGATGCTCACGAACGATCAGGCGCAGAGCATCGCCGACAGCGTGGTCAAACGGCGCTTCCGGCGCGGCGAGATCATCGTCGAGCACGGCAAGAAGTCGAACGCGCTGTTCATCCTGCTGACCGGGCGCGCCCGCGTGCTCACCTCCGACTCGCGCGGCCGCGAGGTCATCCTCGCCGTGCTGCAGCCGGGCGACTATGTCGGCGAGATGAGCCTGATCGACAACGAGCCGCATTCGGCCACCGTGCGCGCCGAGGTGCAGACCGACATGCTGATCCTGGGCCGTGCCGAGTTCGCGCGCTGCCTGCCGGAGAACTCCAGCCTCTCGTACGCGATCATGCGCGGCTTGGTGCAGCGCCTGCGCAGCGCCGACCGGCAGATCGAATCGCTGGCCCTGCTCGACGTCTACGGCCGCGTGGCGCGCGCGCTGCTCGACATGGCCGAGATGGAGAACGGCCAGAAGCTCATCCGCAACAAGGTCTCGCGCCAGGATCTGGCCAAGATCGTCGGCGCCTCGCGCGAGATGGTCAGCCGCGTCATGAAGGATCTGGAAGAGCGCGGCATGGTGCATACGCAGGAGAACGGCTCGGTGATCATCAAGGAGCAGTTGACCGGCTGAAACAGCGGTAAGCGAGTCGAAACGGGCGCCCGACGAGGCGCCCGTTGTCTTTTCGGGCCTCGACAATGAGGCGCATGAACGACATCGATCGACGCACCGCGCTGACCCTGCTGGGCGCGCTTTCGCTGGCCGCTTGCGGCGGTGGCGGCGGCAGCGACAGCACCGCAGCGGCCCCTGCACCTGTGCCGGCCCCGGCGCCTGCTCCCGCGCCAGCTCCCACGCCCGCACCCGCGCCGGGCACCGGCTACGGCAACTTCGCCGCCGCCTCGCTGGGTGTCGGCGCGAACACCAATGGCGCCGTCGCCTTCCCGGCCGACAACGCCTGGAATCGCGACATCTCGGGCGACGCGGTCGACCCCAATTCCGCTGCGTTGATCGCCAGCATCGGCCTGAATACCGGCCTGCACCCGGATTTCGGCTCCGGTACCTACAACGGCGGCCCGATCGGCATCCCCTACGTCATCGTGGGCGGCACACAGGCCAAGGTGGCCATCAACTGGACGGCCTACGGCGACGAGAGCGACCCCGGCCCGTATCCGGTGCCGGCCGGCGCGCCGATCGAAGGCGGAGCGGGCAGCAGCGGCGACCGGCACGTCATCGTCATCGATCGGGACAACAACCGCCTGTACGAACTCGGCCGCGCCTTCCCGCAGAGCGGCGGCAGCTGGAACGCGGACTGCGGCGCGGTCTTCCACCTCGACAGCAACACCGTGCGCCCCGGCGGCCAGCCGGGCTGGACCAGCGCCGATGCCGCGGGCTTGCCGATCTTCCCCGGCCTGGCGCGCTACGAAGAAGCGTCGCAGGGCCCCGGCGGCATCCGCCACGCGCTGCGCTTCACGGTGGTGCGCTCGCGCCGCGCCTACATCCCGCCCGCCACGCACTACGCTTCCAGCAACACCAGCGCCGACCTGCCGCCCATGGGCATGCGCGTGCGCCTGAAGGCGAGCTACCAGATCCCGGCGAACTTCAGCACCGAAACCAAGGCGCTGCTGACCGCGATGAAGACCTACGGGATGATCATGGCGGACAACGGCAGCAACTGGTTCGTCAGCGGCGCGCCCGACGATCGCTGGAACAACGACGCGCTGACCTCCGAACTGTCCCAGGTGAAGGGCAGCGATTTCGAGGTCGTGCGCATGGTGGGGCTGGTCACCGCCTGACCCCGGGCGCACGCGGGTCGCCGGCCGCGGCGACAATCGCGGCTGTGACTGCCGCCACCCTCGCTCCCGCCCGCCCGCGCGCGCTGACCAGCTACAAGCCGTACTGGGCCAAGCGCTTCGGGCCGGCGCCCTTCCTGCCGATGAGCCGCGCCGAGATGGACGCGCTCGGCTGGGATTCCTGCGACGTGATCGTCGTGACTGGCGATGCCTACGTCGACCACCCGAGCTTCGGCATGGCCGTGATCGGGCGCGTGCTCGAGGCGCAGGGCTTTCGCGTCGGCATCATCGCCCAGCCCGACTGGCAATCGGCCGAGCCCTTCAAGGCGCTCGGCAAGCCGAACCTGTTCTTCGGCGTGACCGCCGGGAATATGGATTCGATGATCAACCGCTACACCGCGGACCGCAAGATCCGCAGCGACGACGCCTACACGCCCGGCGGCGAGGGCGCCAAGCGGCCCGACCGCAGCGCGCTGGTCTATGCGCAGCGCTGCCGCGAGGCCTTCAACGAGGTGCCCATCGTGGTCGGCGGCATCGAGGCCAGCCTGCGCCGCATCGCGCACTACGACTACTGGCAGGACAAGGTGCGCCGCTCGCTCCTGGTCGACAGCAAGGCCGACCTGCTGCTGTTCGGCAACGCCGAACGCGCCATCGTCGAGATCGCGCACCGGCTGGCGCGCAAGGAGCCGGTCGAGACCATCACCGACGTGCGCGGCACCTCCTTCGTGCGCCGCAGCGACGACCCCAGCGCCGAGGGCTGGTTCGAGCTCGACTCGACCGAAGTCGACCGCCCCGGCCGCATCGACGCGCACATCAACCCGTACCACAGCACCAGCGAAGCCGCCGCCGCGCAGGGTGCGAGCTGCGCCAAGGACGAAGGCGCGCAGCCGATCCGGTTCGTGCCCCGGGAGGCCGGCCGCATCACGATGCCGCCGCGCGAGCGAACCGTGATCCGCCTGCCCAGCTACGAGCAGGTGAAGAGCGATCCGGTGCTGTACGCCCACGCCAACCGCGTGCTGCACCTCGAGACCAACCCCGGCAACGCGCGCGCGCTGGTGCAGCGTCACGGCGACGATCGCACCGCGCGCGACGTCTGGATCAACCCGCCGCCCATCCCGCTGAGCACCGCGGAGATGGACCACGTCTTCGACCTGCCCTATGCGCGCAGCCCGCACCCGCGCTACGCCGACGAGAACGGCGGCCACGACGGGCCGACCAAGATCCCGGCCTGGGAGATGATCCGCTTCTCGATCAACATCATGCGCGGCTGCTTCGGTGGCTGCACCTTCTGCTCGATCACCGAGCACGAGGGCCGCATCATCCAGAGCCGCAGCGAAGACTCGGTGATCCGCGAGATCGAGGAGATCCGCGACAAGGTCAAGGGCTTCACCGGCGTCATCAGCGACCTCGGCGGGCCGACGGCCAACATGTACCGCCTCGGCTGCCGCTCGAGCGAGATCGAGTCGGCCTGCCGCAAGCCGAGCTGCGTCTATCCGGGCATCTGCCAGAACCTCGGCACCGACCATGCGCCGCTGGTCCACATGTACCGCCGTGCGCGCGCGCTGCGCGGCATCAAGAAGATCCTCATCGGCTCGGGGCTGCGCTACGACCTCGCGGTGCAGTCGCCCGAGTATGTGAAGGAGCTGGTGAGCCACCACGTCGGCGGCTACCTGAAGATCGCGCCCGAGCACACCGAGGCCGGCCCGCTCACCAAGATGATGAAGCCGGGCATAGGCACCTACGAGCGCTTCAAGCAGATGTTCGAGAAGTTCAGCGCCGAGGCGGGCAAGAAGCAGTTCCTGATCCCGTACTTCATCGCCGCGCATCCGGGCACCAGCGACGAGGACATGATGAACCTCGCCGTCTGGCTGAAGAAGAACGGCTTCCGCGCCGACCAGGTGCAGACCTTCTACCCGAGCCCCATGGCCAGCGCGACCGCGATGTACCACTCGGGCATGAATCCGTTGAAGGGCCTGAGCCGCGACCCGGCGCGCGCCGAGAAGGTCGACATCGTGCGCGGCGAGAAGCGGCGCCGGCTGCACAAGGCCTTCCTGCGCTACCACGACCCGAACAACTGGCCGCTGCTGCGCGACGCGCTCAAGGCCATGGGCCGCGCCGACCTGATCGGCAACGGCAAGCATCACCTCGTGCCGAGCTTCCAGCCGGCCACCGACGGCAGCTACCAGAGCGCGCGGCGCAAGAACTCGACCTGCGCCGGCAAACGCACCTCGCCCGTCACCAAGGGCCGCGTGCTGACGCAGCACACCGGGCTGCCGCCGCGCAAGACGAAGTAGCCGTTCAGCCCTTCGGGATCGGGCGCGGCTGCCCCTGCATGTCGATCGCCACGTAGGTGAGGTTGGCCTCGGTCACCTTCACCACCTGCAGGTTGGCCGGGTTGCGCTCGGCGTAGACCTCCACGTGCACGGTGATCGAGGTGGTGCCGATGCGCTCCACCTTGGCGTAGAAGCTCAGCAGGTCGCCCACCGACACCGCCTGCTTGAAGATGAACTGGTTGACGGCCACGGTGGCGATGCGCCCCTTGGCGATGCGCGCCGGCAGCACCGCGCCGGCCAGGTCGACCTGCGCCATGATCCAGCCGCCGAAGATGTCGCCGTTGCCGTTCGCGTCGGCCGGCATGGGCATCACGCGCAGCACCAGCTGGCGGTCTTCCGGCAGGCTGGCGGGCGAGAGGTGCTGCGAGTCGGCCGCGGGCAGAAGGGGGTTTGGAGTCTCGGGCATGATCGGCGCACCTGCGGTGGTTCTCGCCGCATTCTTCCACGCCCGCCGCCTCTTCATGCGCCGCCACAGCCTGACCGCCCCCGCCGCTCCCATGCCCGGGGCCTCTGCCGCTGCGCCGAAGTCGGAGTGGGGCGCCTTGCGCAAGCTCGTGCCCTACCTGTGGCAATGGCGCTGGCGCGTGCTGGTGGCGCTGTGCTTCCTGGTGGCGGCCAAGCTCGCCAACGTCGGCGTGCCGCTGGTGCTCAAGCAGATCGTCGACGCGCTCGACCTGAAACCCGGCGATGCGCGCAGCGCGCTGGTGGTGCCGGTGGCGCTGCTGGTGGCCTACGGGCTGCTGCGCGTCTCGGTGACGCTGTTCACCGAACTGCGCGAGTTCCTCTTCTACCCGGTGGCGGCGCGCATCGCGCGGCGCGTCTCGCTGGAAGCCTTCGAGCACCTGCTCAGCCTGAGCCTGCGCTTCCACCTCGAGCGCCAGACCGGCGGCGTCTCGCGCGACATCGAACGCGGCTCCAAGGCGATCCACTCGCTGCTGAACTACACGATCTACAACATCCTGCCCACGCTGGTGGAGATGGCGCTGGTGATCTCGCTGCTGTCGGCGAAGTTCGACGGCTGGTTCGCCGCCATCACGCTCAGCGCGCTGGCGCTCTACATCGCCTTCACGGTGAGCGTCACCGAGTGGCGCACGCATTTCCGCCGCGCGATGAACGAGCAGGACAGCAAGGCCAGCACCCGCGCCGTCGACGCGCTGCTGAACTACGAGACCGTCAAGGTGTTCGGCAACGAGGCCTTCGAGCGTTCGCGCTACGACGAGAACCTGCAGCGCCTGGAGCAGGCCTCGGTGAAGTCGCAGACCTCGCTGTCGCTGCTCAACCTGGGCCAAAGCCTGATCATCGCGGCGGCGGTGGTGCTGCTGGTGTGGCGCGCCACGCTCGGCGTGGTTCAGGGCTCGATGACGCTGGGCGATCTGGTGCTGGTCAATGCGCTGATGATCCAGCTCTACGTGCCGCTGAACTTCCTCGGCGTGCTCTACCGCGAGATCAAGCAGTCGACCATCGACATGGAGAAGATGTTCGCGCTGCTCGGCCAGCACCGCGAGGTGGCCGACGCGCCGGACGCGCAGCCGCTGCAGCAGCGCGGCGGCGGCGTGCGCTTCGAGAACGTGCGCTTCGGCTACGACGTCGATCGCGAGATCCTGCACGGCGTGAGCTTCGAGATCCCGGCCGGGCGCACGGTCGCCGTGGTCGGCCCCTCGGGCTCGGGCAAGAGCACGCTGGCGCGGCTGCTGTTCCGCTTCTACGACGTGGGCGAGGGCCGCATCAGCATCGACGGCCAGGACATCCGCGCCGTCACGCAGAAGAGCCTGCGGCAGGCGATCGGCATCGTGCCGCAGGACACCGTGCTCTTCAACGACACGGTGGAATACAACATCGCCTACGGCCGCCCCGGTGCCACGCGTGCGGAGGTGGAGGCGGCCGCCCGCGCGGCGCACATCCACGCCTTCATCACCTCCACGCCGCGCGGCTACGACACCATGGTCGGCGAGCGCGGCCTCAAGCTCAGCGGCGGCGAGAAGCAGCGCGTGGCGATCGCCCGCACGCTGCTGAAGAACCCGCCGCTGCTGATCTTCGACGAGGCCACCTCGGCGCTGGACTCGGCCAACGAGCGCGCCATCCAGGAGGAACTGCGCAGCGCGGCGCAGAACAAGACGGCGCTGGTGATCGCGCACCGCCTGTCCACCGTCGCCGACGCGCACCAGATCCTGGTGATGGAGCAGGGCCGCATCGTCGAGCGCGGCACGCATGCCGAACTGCTGGCGCTGGAGGGGCGTTATGCGCAGATGTGGCGGCTCCAGCAAAGCGGTGACGAGGAGCGTGAAATCGTGGCGTGAACAAGGCAACGGCGCGCCGTGGCTGCATCCGCGCCATGGCCCCTGCCGGGCGCCGCGGCCCCTAGAGTGGGCGCACCGTTCAAATACGCGGAGCGCCACGCCATGAAGAGCACCTTCCATCCCGCACGCTGGGTTTCGGCCATCGCCATGGCCATCGCATCGGGCACGGCCGCGGCCGCCCCGCTGTGGGTCGACAACGAGAGCTTCGGCTTCGAATCCTGCGCCGCGCTGGCCAAGGTGCCGGCGGCCGAGGATGCGCAGTCCGTGCTGGCCGCGCTGCGCGGCAGCGCCGAATCCGATCTGCGTCGGGCGGGTGATGTGAGCGGCCTGGCGGCCGAGCCGGGCCAGCAGGTCATCGTCACGCCGGTGGCCGGCAGCTTCGCCTGCGGCGCGCGTCCCAGCGAGCTGACGTTGCGCGTGGCCGTGGTCGACGCGGCCGGCGGCTATCGCAGCACCGAGTTCGTCGTCGTCGGCGAGGAGCCGGCCACGCCGCAGACCTCGATCGTCGCGCTGGCCAACCAGCTCTCGCTCACGCTGCGCGGCGCCGTCGCGCAGGCCACGCCGCGCTGATCGGCGCAGCTCAGCCCGGCTTGGCGCGCAGCGTGCGCGCCAGCCATCCGGCCAGCAGCAAGCCGGCCAGCGAGGCCGCGCCGGTGGCCGCGCCGGTCCAGTGCCAGCCGCCCGCGCGTGCCGCCAGCCAGGCCACGATGGGCGGGCCGGCGAACTGGCCCAGCGCCGAGCACTGCTGCATCCAGCCCACCGTCGTCGAGACGGTGTCTTCGCCCGGCGCGACGCGCATCGCCAGCGCGAACAGCGTCGCCGGGATCATGCCGCCCAGCATCGAAAACAGCAGCACCGCCGCGTAGCGCAGCAGCGGCGGCAGCCCTTCGCCGCTCGCGCCGGAGAACGCCGCGGCCGCGGCCAGGGCCATCACGACGAAGCCGGTGGCCAGCAGTCGCGGTGGCCGCACGCCGCGCTGCAGCAGCCGCCCGGCGCCGAGGTTGCCGATCATGTTGACCGCTGCGGCCAGCGCCGTCAGCACGCCGGTGGCGGTAGCGCCCACGCCCGCGGCGGCGTAGATCACCGGCAGGAAGCCGATCACGGCCAGCCACTGGCTCGAGTAGAGCGCGAAGCTCGCCGCCACCAGCCAGGGGCCGAGCGAGGCCAGCGTGCGCTGCATGCGCGCCAGCACGCCTTGCGCCTGCGCGGCGGCCGGGGCCGGGCGCTCGGCCACGCCGCGCCACAGCGCCAGCGCCATCAGGCCCGAGAGCGCGCCGAGCGCCAGCCACCACGCCTGCCAGCCGAAGGCGGCGATGCACAGCGGCCCGATCAGCAGGGCCAGCGCCGCGCCCAGCGGCATGTAGGTGCCCCACAGGCCCAGCATCACGTTCAGGCGTTCCGGCGCGACGAGGCGGCGGATCAGCCCCGGCGCGGGCAGCACCACCATCAGGAAGCCGAAGCCTTCGACGGCGCGCAGCGCGAGCAGGGCGGGCACGCCGCTCGCCGCGGCGCCGAGCATGCTCGCGGCGGCCAGCAGCGCCAGCCCGATCAGCATGCTGCGGCGCAGCCCGAGCGCATCGGCCAGCACGCCGAAGGCGATGCCCGCGGCCATGCCGGCGGCCTGCACCAGCGAGAGCAGGAAGCCGGCCTCGACCAGCGACATGCCCAGCGCCTCGCGCAGCGTGGCGATGGCCGGCGGCAGCTTGCCCACGTGCAAGGCGGCGCAGACGCCGGCGGCGAATACCAGCCACGCGGCACGGGAAGAGTTCGGTTCGGTGCGGTGCATCGGCCGCGCAGTGTGCCCGCAATTACACTTGCCCGCCGTGGAAACCAAGTGGCTCGAAGATTTCGTCAGCCTGGCCGAGACGCGCAGCTTCTCGCGTTCGGCGCAGTTGCGTCACGTGACGCAGCCGGCCTTCTCGCGGCGCATCCAGGCGCTCGAGGCCTGGGCCGGCATCGACCTGGTCGACCGCTCCTCCTACCCGACGCGGCTCACGCCGGCCGGCGAGACCTTCCACGCCCAGGCGCTCGAGATCCTCGGCGCGCTGCAGGCCACGCGCAACATGATGCGCGGGCACCAGAGCGGCGCGCAGGACATGATCGACTTCGCCGTGCCGCACTCGCTGGCCTTCACCTTCTTCCCGCACTGGGTGATGGATCTGCGCAGCCGCTTCGGCGCGCTCAAGAGCCGGCTGATGGCGCTGAACGTGCACGACGCCGTGCTGCAGCTCACCGAAGGCAGTTGCGACCTGCTGATCGCCTACCACCACCCGAGCCAGCCGCTGCAGCTCGCCCCCGAGCGCTACGAGATGCTCAGCCTCGGGCACGAGACGCTCGTGCCCTATGCGCGCGGGGACGATTCCGGCCAGCCGCTGTTCCGCCTGCCCGGCACGGCGGCGCACAAGGTGCCCTACCTGGGCTACGGCGAGGGCGCCTACCTGGGCCGCCTGGTCGAGGTGATCGTCAAGCAGGCCGCGGTGCCGCCGCAGCTCGATGCCATCTACGAGACCGACATGGCCGAGGGCCTGAAGGCGATGGCGCTCGAGGGCCACGGCCTCGCCTTCCTGCCGGCCAGCTCGGTGAAGAAGGAGCTCAAGAGCAAGCGTCTGGTGCGCGCCGCCGAGGCGGGGCAGTACGAGATCACGATGGAGGTGCGCATCTACCGCGAGCGCCCCGAGCTGGCGCGCCACAACAAGGCCGGCGCGCTGGCGCTGTGGGAGTTCCTGCGCGGCGAGGCGCGCGGGGAACCCCGTGCAAACCCGCAAGCCGCGCGTCCCTAGAATGCCGTTCTTCTCTCACCTTCAACTCTCACTCGCAGGAGTCTCCATGAAGAAGACCATGCTCGTTCAGGCCCTCGTGCTGGCTGCGGCCTCGCTGGCGTTCGGCGCCCATGCCGACACGCTCAAGAAGATCAAGGACAGCGGCAGCGTGACCATGGGCGTGCGCGAGTCCTCCGGCGCCATGAGCTACACGCTCGGCGACGGCAAGTACGCCGGCTTCCACTTCGACGTCTGCAGCCGCGTGCTGGGCGACATCCAGAAGTCGCTCGGCCTGGCCAAGCTCGACATCAAGTACCAGCCGGTCACCTCGCAGAACCGCATCCCGCTGGTGCAGAACGGCACCGTCGACATCGAGTGCGGCTCGACCACCAACAACGCCACGCGCCAGAAGGACGTGTCCTTCGCCGTCACCACCTTCGTCACCGAGGTGCGCATCGCGGTGAAGGCGAACTCGGGCATCACCTCGATCGCCCAGCTCAAGGACAAGAGCGTGGCCACCACCACCGGCACGACCTCGGTGCAACTGCTGCGCAAGCACGAGCGCGCCAACGGCATCGACTTCAAGGAGGTGTTCGGCAAGGACCACGCCGACAGCTTCCTGCTGCTCGAGTCGGGCCGCGCCGACGCCTTCGTGATGGACGACTACATCCTCGCCGGGCTGATCGCGCGCTCGAAGAACCCGGCCGGCTTCAAGATCACCGGCGAGCCGCTGTCGCTCGAGCCGATCGCGATCATGATCCGCAAGGACGACCCGGCCTTCAAGAAGGCGGTGGACGACAGCATCATCGGCATGATGAAGTCCGGCGAGCTCGAGAAGCTGCTGGCCAAGCACGGGCTGCAGCCGGGCGCCGACACCAAGGCCGCCTGGGCGCACCCGAACGACAAGCCGGCCGAGGAATACGCGAAGAAGTAAGAAGACCTGAGCCCCCTGGCAAGCCCGGAGGCCGAGAGGCCCGGGGCTTGCTTATGCTGGGGGAGCGCGGCGTGGAGCATCCGCGTCGCGCTTTTTCTTTGGGCCCGGCGGCCGGCGACAACAACGAGGAGGCGGCGCGATGAACTGGGACTGGCAGGTCTTCCTGCAGGACACCGGGGGAGGGCAGACCTATCTGCAGTGGATGCTCTCCGCCTGGGGCTGGACGCTCTCGGTGGCGCTGTGCGCGCTGGTGGTGGCGCTGCTGGTGGGCTCGCTGATGGGCATCCTGCGCACCACGCCCAGCAAGGGCCTGGTGCTGCTCGGCAACGCCTGGACCGAGCTGTTCCGCAACATCCCGCTGCTGGTGCAGATCTTCCTCTGGTACCACGTGGTGCCGGCGCTCATTGCGCCGCTCAAGAGCGTGCCCAGCTTCGTGCTGGTGGTGCTGGCGCTGGGCTTCTTCACCTCGGCGCGCATCGCCGAGCAGGTCAAGGCCGGCATCCAGGCGCTGCCGCGCGGCCAGCGCTACGCCGGCCTGGCGATGGGCCTGACGCTGCCGCAGACCTACCGCTACGTGCTGCTGCCGATGGCCTTCCGCATCGTCATCCCGCCGCTGACCAGCGAGGCTATGAACATCATCAAGAACTCGTCGGTGGCCTTCGCGGTGTCGATCGCCGAGCTGACCATGTTCGCGATGCAGGCGCAGGAGGAGACTTCGCGCGGCATCGAGATCTACCTCGCGGTGACGGCGCTGTACTTCGTCTCCGCCTTCGCGATCAACCGCATTGCGCTGTTCGTCGAGCAGCGCGTTCAGGTGCCCGGCATGATCGGAGGCGGCAAATGACTGCCCTCGACTTCGACTTCCTGAACTGGAACGTCGTCTCCGGCTTCATCCTCAAGGGCCTCTTCTTCTCGATCCAGCTCACGCTGATCGCGATGGTCGGCGGCATCGTCATCGGCACGGTGCTGGCGCTGATGCGCCTGTCGGGCAAGAAGTGGCTGGTGCTGCCGGCGGCGGCCTACGTCAACACGCTGCGCTCCATCCCGCTGGTGATGGTGATCCTGTGGTTCTTCCTGCTGATCCCGCTCTTGATCGGCCGGCCGATGGGCGCCGAGCTGTCGGCCATCATCACCTTCACGGTGTTCGAGGCCGCCTACTACTCGGAGATCATGCGGGCCGGCATCCAGAGCGTGCCCAAGGGGCAGGTCTACGCCGGCTACGCGGTCGGCATGACCTACGCGCAGTGCATGAAGCTGGTGGTGCTGCCGCAGGCCTTCCGCAACATGCTGCCGGTGCTGCTGACGCAGACCATCATCCTGTTCCAGGACACCAGCCTGGTCTACGCGATCGGCGCCTATGACCTGCTCAAGGGCTTCGAGGTGGCCGGCAAGAACTTCAACCGCCCGGTCGAGACCTACCTCGTCGCGGCGGTCGTCTACTTCATCATCTGCTTCTCGCTGTCGATGCTGGTGCGCCGGCTGCAGCAGAAGATCCAGATCATCCGCTAGGAGGCTTTCGCCGTGATCGACATCCAGAACGTGAGCAAGTGGTACGGCAGCTTCCAGGTGCTGACCGACTGCACCACCAGCATCCAGAAGGGCGAGGTGGTGGTGGTGTGCGGGCCTTCGGGTTCCGGCAAGAGCACGCTGATCAAGACCGTCAACGCGCTCGAGCCCTTCCAGAAGGGCGACATCGTGGTCGACGGCGTCAGCATCAGCGACCCCAAGACCAATCTGCCCAAGCTGCGCAGCCGCGTCGGCATGGTGTTCCAGCACTTCGAGCTGTTCCCGCACCTCAGCGTCACTGAGAACCTGACGATCGCGCAGATCAAGGTGCTCGGCCGCAACCCCGAGGAGGCCAAGACGCGCGGCCTGAAGATGCTCGACCGCGTCGGCCTGATGGCGCACAAGGACAAATTCCCCGGCCAGCTCTCCGGCGGCCAGCAGCAGCGCGTGGCGATCGCGCGCGCGCTGAGCATGGACCCGATCGTGATGCTGTTCGACGAGCCGACCTCGGCGCTCGACCCCGAGATGGTCGGCGAGGTGCTCGACGTGATGGTCGGCCTCGCCAAGGAAGGCATGACGATGATGGTCGTCACGCACGAGATGGGCTTCGCGAAGAAGGTCAGCCACCGCGTCATCTTCATGGACGCCGGCAAGATCGTCGAGGACTGCAAGAAGGACGAGTTCTTCGGCAACCCCGAGTCGCGTTCGCCACGCGCCAAGGACTTCCTCTCGAAGATCCTGCAGCACTGATCGCCTGTCATCCGAGGGACGGCGGCGCGCGGGCGGGTGCGCGAGAATCGCCGCCCATGAGCGATACCCTGACGATCACCCGCCCCGACGACTGGCATCTGCACGTGCGCGACGGCGCCGCGATGGCCGCCGTCGTGCCGGCCACGGCGCGCCAGTTCGGCCGCGCCATCATCATGCCCAACCTCAAGCCGCCGGTGACCACCACTGCGCAGGCGCTGGCCTACCGCGAGCGCATCCTCGCTGCGGTGCCGAAGGGCGTGGCCTTCGAGCCGCTGATGACGCTCTACCTCACCGACAAGCTGCCGCCCGACGAGATCCGCCGCGCCAAGGAGGCCGGCATCACGGCGGTCAAGCTTTACCCGGCGGGCGCCACCACCAACAGCGATGCCGGCGTGACCGACCTGCGCCACTGCCACGAGACGCTGGACATGATGCAGCGCGAGGGCCTGCCGCTGCTGGTGCACGGCGAGGTGACCGACCCCGAGATCGACCTGTTCGACCGCGAGAAGGTGTTCATCGACCAGAAGCTGATCCCGCTGCGCGCCGACTTCCCCGAGCTGAAGATCGTCTTCGAGCACATCACCACGCGCGAGGCGGTGCAGTACGTGGGCGAGGCCGGGGCGAAGACCGCCGCGACCATCACCGCCCACCACCTGCTCTACAACCGCAACGCCATCTTCCTCGGCGGCGTGCGGCCGCACTACTACTGCCTGCCGGTGCTCAAGCGCGAGGAGCATCGCCGTGCGCTGGTGAACGCCGCCACCTCGGGCAGCGCGAAGTTCTTCCTCGGCACCGACAGCGCGCCGCATGCTGCACCGCTGAAGGAGCACGCCACCGGCTGTGCCGGCTGCTACACCGCGCTGTCGGCGCTGGAGCTGTACGCCGAGGCCTTCGATGCCGCCGGCGCACTCGACCAGCTCGAAGGCTTCGCCAGCTTCCACGGCCCGGCCTTCTACGGCCTGCCGCGCAGCACCGGCACGGTGACGCTCAAGCGCGAGCGCTGGACGCTGCCCGAGACGGTGCCCTTCGGCGATGCGCCGCTCAAGCCGCTGCGCGGCGGCGAGCAGCTTTCGTGGAGGCAGGTGGCATGAACGGCAAGGTGATGCTGCTGATCGACGCCGACAACGTCTCGGCCGACGTGATCTCGCAGGCGGTGGAGAAGGTGCTCACCGAGCAGGGCGCCATCCACGTGCGGCGCGCCTACTGCACCGCCGAGTCGGCACAGAAGAACCTCGCGCTGTTCAAGCGCCACTCGATCCGCCCGATCGTCAACCTCTCGGCCGGCAAGAACTCCACCGACATCGCGCTGGCCGTCGACGCGCTCGATCTCGTGCTGGCCGAGCGCCCGCAACTGGTGGTGATCGTCTCGTCGGACTCCGACTTCGCGCCGCTGGTGATCCGGCTGCGCGAGAAGGGCTGCCGCGTCGAGGGCATCGGCCAGCAGGGCAAGACCGGCGACGAGACGCAGGCGGTGTACGACGCCTACACGGTGCTGGCGCACGGCAAGGCCAAGGCGGCAGCCAAGGCCGCGAAGACGGCCAGGCCCGCGAAGGCCGAACGTGCGCCCAAGGCTGCGAAGGCCGCTCCCGCGCCGCCGCCCCCTTCACCGCTGCCCGACGACGTGCAGCGCATCCTGCACGCCGTGCCGGCGCTGCTCGATGGCGCCCGGCTCGAGCTCGGCATCGCCGCCGAGCGGCTGCGCGCCGCCGGGCTGCTGGCCAAGAGCGCACCGTCGACCAAGCTCTTCAAGAAGCACCCCCAGCACTTCGCGCTCTCGCCCGAGAAACAACCCAACAAAGTGCAGTTCATCGGCGACGCGGGATAATCGCGCCCGTGAAGCGGGCCAGACCGCCGCCGGTGCGATCTTCGAAAGAAGGCACGGGAGGAAGGTCCGGACTGCACAGGGCGGCGTAGCAGCCAACGGCTGTCCGGCGTGAGCCGAGGATCAGAGCAACAGAGACGAGTCGGGGCGGTCTTCGCAAGAAGGGCGCTCCGGGTGAAACGGGCAATCTCTACGCGCAGCAACACCGAATAGGCCGGCATTGATGTGGTCCCGCGGAGCCGGCGGGTGGGTGGCACCGAGCCGATGCAGCGATGCACGGCCCAGAGGAATGGCGGTCACGGCGCTGTCTTCGCAAGAAGACGGCGCCGCACAGAATCCGGCCTATCGGCCCGCTTCACACTTTTTTCTCGAACGTCGACCGCACGCATGAACCCCGACGCCCACAGCCTCTGGCGCGCGCCGCGCTGGGCCCTGGCCCTGCTGCTCGCCTGCCTGGGCATGCTCGGGCCGTTCTCGATCGACACCTACCTGCCGGCCTTCAGCGGCATCGCGGCCTCGATCGGCGCCACGCCCACCGAGATGCAGCAGACGCTCTCGGCCTACCTGTTCGGCTTCGCGCTGATGAACCTGTTCCACGGCGCGCTGTCCGACAGCTTCGGCCGCCGGCCGGTGGTGCTGTGGGGCATCGCCGCGTTCACGCTCGCCTCGGCCGGCTGCGCGCTGGCCAACCACATCGGCACGCTGGTGTTCTGGCGCGCGGTGCAGGGCATGTCGGCCGGCGCGGGCATCGTGGTCTCGCGCGCGGTGATCCGCGACATGTTCCCGCCCGCCGACGCGCAGCGCGTGATGTCGCAGGTGACGATCTATTTCGGCATCGCGCCCGCGGTGGCGCCGATGGTCGGCGGCTTCCTGTTCGTCCACGTCAGCTGGCACGCGATCTTCTGGTTTCTCACCGGCGTGGGCGTGCTGCTGTGGCTGGCCAACTGGAAGCTGCTGCCCGAGACGCTGCATGCCACGCACAAGCAGCCCTTCGAGGTGGGCCACCTGCTGCGCGGCTACTGGCGGTTGGGCTCCAACCCGCGCTTCTTCATGCTCGCGCTGGCCAGCGGCATTCCGTTCAACGGCATGTTCCTCTACGTGCTGTCGGCGCCGGTATTCCTCGGCGAACTGCTGCACCTGGGGCCGGGGCAGTTCTTCTGGTTCTTCACGCTCACCATCGCCGGCATCATGGCCGGCT
This sequence comes from Piscinibacter sp., assembly GCA_017983795.1. Taxonomy (GTDB): domain Bacteria; phylum Pseudomonadota; class Gammaproteobacteria; order Burkholderiales; family Burkholderiaceae_C; genus Piscinibacter. Next base: position 24,197 of record JAGOAS010000029.1, on the reverse strand, counting down.
CCTTCCTCTCGGGGCGGCTGGCCGGGCGCATCAAGCCCAAGCACCAGATCCGCCACGGCTTCGTGATCATGCTGCTGGTCTCGCTGGTCAACGTGACGCTCAACCTGCTGTTCGAGCCGCAGGCCTGGTGGGCGCTGCTGCCGATCGCGATCTTCGCCTTCGGCTGGGCGCTGATGGTGCCGGTGGTCACGCTGATGGTGCTCGATCTCGCGCCCGATCGGCGCGGCATGGCCAGCTCGCTGCAGGCCTGCGTGGGCAGCGTGGCCAACGGCTTCGTGGCTGGCGTGATCGCGCCGCTGGTGATGCATTCCACCAAGGCGCTGGCGGTCGCCTCGCTGCTGATGATGAGCATCGGCATCGTCGCCTGGGTGTGGGTCAAGCCGCGCGTGACCTGAGCCGCTCAAGCCGGCGCCGCGCCGGCCGATATCGCGGGGATGAGAACCCGCTTCTTCCTCGTTGCGCTCGTGGCCCTGGTCATGCACGCGACGGCTGCCGCCGACGCGCCTGCGGGCGAGGCCAGGCCCGAGGTCAAGCCCGAAGCCAAGCCGGCCAAGGCCGAGGCCAGGCCGCCCGCGCGCGCCGAGATGCCCGATCCGATGGACCGCCTGCGCGAGCGCCTCGCCGAGAAGCTCGGTGCCACCAAGGCGGCGCCCACCAGCCCCAACGTGCTGCGCGTGGCGGCGCGCGCCGAGCCCGAATCCGCTCCGGCCGTGGCGGCGGCCAAAACCGCCGCGCCGAAGCAGAAGCCGGCGGCGGCGCCGAAGACGGAACACGCCCATGCCGCCCACTGGGGCTACGAGGGCGAGGGCGGCCCGGCCAGCTGGGGTGCCATGAAGCCCGAGTTCGCCAAGTGCGCCAGCGGCACGCGGCAGAGCCCGATCGACATCCGCGAAGGCATCAAGGTCCAGCTCGACCTGGTGCCCTTCGACTACAAGCCGAGTGCCTTCCGCGTCATCGACAACGGCCACACCGTGCAGGTCAACGTCGCGCCGGGCAACAGCATCGAGGTGATGGGGCGGCGCTACGAACTCGCGCAGTTCCACTTCCACCGCCCCTCGGAAGAGCGCATCGACGGCCGCCAGTTCGACATGGTCGTGCACCTGGTGCACAAGGATCCGGAAGGCCGCCTCGCCGTGGTGGCGGTGCTGCTCGAGCGCGGCAGCGCCCAGCCGGTGGTGCAGAAGGTCTGGAACAACCTGCCGCTCGAGAAGGGCGAGGAAGTGCCGGCGCGCGACACGCTCGACCTCGCGGCGCTGCTGCCGTCCGAGCGCAGCTACTTCACCTACATGGGCTCGCTCACCACACCGCCGTGCAGCGAGGGTGTGCTGTGGATGGTGATGAAGCAGCCGGTGGCCATCTCGCCCGAGCAGATCGGCATCTTCGCGCGCCTCTATCCGATGAATGCGCGGCCGATCCAGTCGGCCGCGGGGCGGCTCATCAAGGAATCGAACTAACGTCTAGACTCGCGCGCATCCCGATCTACGGATGCGCGTCATGTCCCTGCTGATCCTCGGTCTCGCGCTGTTCCTCGGCGTCCACTCGATCTCCATCATCGCGCCGGGCTGGCGCGACGCGCAGGCCGCGCGTCTCGGCGAGAACGCCTGGAAGGGGATCTACACGCTGCTCTCGCTGGCCGGCTTCGCGCTCATCGTGATCGGCTACGGCCAGGCGCGCCAGGCGCCGCTGGTGCTGTACGTGCCGCCCGTCGCGCTGCGCCACGTGGCGGCACTGCTGATGCTGCCGGTGTTCGTGCTGCTGCTCGCCGCCTACCTGCCCGGGCGCATCAAGGCCGCAGTGAAGCATCCCATGCTCGTCGCCACCAAGCTGTGGGCGACGGCGCATCTGCTGGCCAACGGAAACCTCGCCGACCTGCTGCTGTTCGGCGGCTTTCTCGCCTGGGCCGTGGCCGACCGCATCTCGATGAAGCAGCGTGTGCAGCGGCCGCTGCCCGGCGCGCCGGCTGGCCGCTTCAACGACCTGATCGCCGTGCTGGCGGGGCTCGCGCTCTACGCGCTGTTCATCACGGTGGGGCACCGCTGGCTGATCGGCGTGGCGCCGCTCTGAAACCACCCCCCAAGAACAAGGGCCGCTTCGCGCGGCCCTTGCCTTTTTGTCCGGAACCTCATTGTTCACTTTCAGTGCCATCTGCAGGTGCTTGTTTTTGAACGAATAAACGACCCGCGAAACGATCTCAGAATGGCGCGCTAAGTGATTGATTCCACTGAATTTTCTTTACAAGTTCGTTGACCCGGCGTGCAGCCATCCAGTAAAGTGGCATGAGGTGCACTTTAGTGGGTTTTTGTGGCGAATCTCGGCTTTCAGGGGCCTGCGGACCTCACCCTCGACGTCAAGGGGCGCGTGGCCATGCCGGCGCGCCATCGTGACGTCTTGGCGGGCCAGCAAGCCACGAAGCTGACCATCACCAAGAGCCCGCACGGCTGCCTGCTCGTCTTCGCGCCGGCGGCGTGGGAGGAGTTCGTGGCGCGCGTGATGGCGCTGCCGATGGACGCGATCGCCTGGCGCCGCCTGTTTCTCGGCAACGCCATGGAGGTGGAACTCGACGGCAGCGGGCGCGTGCTGATCGCCCCGGCGCTGCGCGAGTACGCGGGGCTGACGCGTGACGTGTTCATGCTCGGCATGGGCAGCTGTCTCGAGGTGTGGGACAAGCAGCGCTACCAGGCCCAGGAAGCCAAGACCTGCTCCGAACCGGCGCCGGCCTCCTTGAACGGTCTGCACTACTGATGCACAGCGGCGGCGAATGGCAACACACCACCGTCCTGCTGGCCGAAGCGATCGAATCGCTGCTGACCACCCCGGACGGAGTCTACGTCGATGGCACCTTCGGCCGCGGCGGGCATTCGCGCGCGCTGCTGGCGCGCCTGTCGCCGCGCGGCCGGCTGATCGCCTTCGACCGCGACCCGGAGGCCGTGGCCGCGGCGCGCTCGACGATCGCCGATGCGCGCTTCGCCATCGAGCACGCGCCCTTCTCCGAACTGAAGCAACGGCTGGCGGCGCGCGGCGTGCCGGCCATCGACGGATTGCTGCTCGACCTTGGCGTCAGTTCGCCGCAGATCGACAACCCGGCGCGCGGATTCAGCTTCCGCCATGACGCGCCGCTGGACATGCGAATGGACCCGACGCGCGGGGAGAGCGCGGCGGATTTCCTGGCCCGCGCCGAAGAGCGCCACATCGCAGAGGTGATCCGTGAACATGGGGAAGAACGGTTTGCTGTACCGATTGCAAAGGCGCTTGTTGCTCGGCGCGAAAGCGGGAACCCTGTTCGAACCACAGGGCAACTTTCCGAAGTCGTGGCTCGTGCGGTCAAGACCCGTGAACCGGGCCAGGACCCTGCAACGCGCACATTTCAAGGCCTTCGGATTCACGTCAACGCCGAGCTTGAGGAGCTCGAACAAGGCCTGAAATCCGGAGTCGAACTGCTCAAACCGACGGGACGCCTGGTGGTGATCAGCTTCCATTCGCTGGAAGACCGCATCGTCAAGACCTTCATCGCGCGCGAGAGCCGCAGCGAGGTGGACCGTCGCGCGCCCTTTGCGCCCGAGAAGCCGCACCGGCTCAAGGCGCTGGGGCGCGTCAAGCCCTCCGAGGCCGAGGTGCGCGCCAACCCGCGCGCGCGCTCGGCGGTGATGCGCGTGGCCGAGCGCACCGGGGCGCCGGCATGAACCGCCTGAACATCGTGCTGTTCCTCGCGCTGCTGGCGAGCTGCGTCTACCTCGTCAGCGTCTCCTACGACGCGCGGCGCCTCTACGCCGAGCTCGACGCCGCGCGCAACGAGGAGAAGGCGTTGGCCACCGAGTTCGAGCGCCTGCAGGCCGAGCGCCAGGCGCAGGCCACGCCGCTGAAGGTGGAGCGCCTGGCGCGCGACCGCCTGGCGATGCGCAACGCCACGCCGGCGGTGACGCAGTATGTGAGCTACGCGGCGGCGGCCTCGGCGCCGGCGGCGGGAGCGGCGCGATGAAGAAGAAGCCCTCCGCCGGCCTGTTTGCCCGCCTGTTCGCACGCAAGGCCGATGCGCAACGCCCGCGCGGCGGTGCGCTGCCGGCGCGCAGCGTGGCCTACTCGACCAGCCCGCTGCTGGCCTCGAAGACGCCGCCCTGGCGCTCCAAGTTCATCGTCGGCCTGGTGGCGGCGAGCTTCATCGTGCTGCTCGGCCGCGCGCTCTACATCCAGGTGCTGGGCAACGATTTCTTCCAGCGCCAGGGCGAGATCCGCTTCGCGCGCAACCTCGACTTGTCGGCCAGCCGCGGCCGCATCCTGGATCGCAACGGCCAGATCCTGGCCGTCAGCGTGCCCTCGCCGTCGATCTGGGCGATCCCCAAGGATCTCGACGCCGACCGCAACCAGCGCCGCCAGCTCGCGCGTGCGCTGGGCATGACCAGCGCCGAGCTCGACGAGCGCCTGCAGCGCCACCCGAGCTTCGTGTGGCTGCGCCGCCAGGTCGACGAGCAGGTCGGCAGGGATGTCGCCGCGCTCGGCCTCAAGGGCGTGCACCAGGTGCGCGAATACAAGCGCAAATACCCCGAGGGCGAGGCCGCGGCGCACGTGGTCGGCTCGACCAACGCCGACGAGCGCGGCCAGGAGGGCGTCGAGTTTGCGCACGAGCGCGCGCTCGCCGGCAACGACGGCAAGCGCCGCGTCATCAAGGACGCGCGCGGCCGCGTCGTCGAGGACATCGGCGAGAGCGTGCAGCCGGTGGACGGCCACGACCTGCGTCTGACCATCGACTCCAAGATCCAGTTTTTCGCCTACCAGCGCGTGCGCGATGCGGTGAACGAGAACCGCGCCGCGAGCGGCAGCGTGGTGGTGCTCGATGCGCAAAGCGGCGGCGTGCTGGCGATGGCCAACTACCCGAGCTTCGTGCCCGAGCAGCGCGGCGGCACGGTGCTTTCGGCGCGCCGCAACCTCGCCCTCGTCGATACCGCCGAGCCGGGCTCGACCATGAAGCCCTTCATCGCCGCGCTGGCGCTGGAGTCGGGGCGCTTCCGCCCCACCGAGGTGCTGGCCACGCCGCGCCAGCTCTTCATCACCGGCCTGCCCATCACCGACGAGCACTCGCTGCCGATGATGACGGTCGAGCAGATCGTGCAGCGCTCGAGCAACGTGGGCACCGCCAAGATGGCGATGACCATGCCGGCGCGCGAGATCTGGGACTTCTACACCCGCGTCGGCTTCGGCCAGAAGCCGCCGATCGACTTCCCCGGCCGTGAGACAGGGCGGCTGCGCGGCTGGCAGTCGTGGCGGCCGATCGACCAGGCCACCGTCGGCTTCGGCTACGGCGTCTCGGTGTCGCTGATGCAGCTGGCGCAGGCCTACACCGTCTTCGCGCGCGACGGCGACATGGTGCCGATCTCGCTGGTGCTGCCGGAAGACGGCAAGCCGGCCGCGCCGCCGGCGGCGCAGCAGATCGTCTCGGCGCAGACCGCCCGCGCGGTGCGCAAGATGCTCGCGATGGTCACCCAGCCCGGCGGCACGGCGCTGAAGGCGCAGGTGCCGGGCTATTCGGTGGCCGGCAAGACCGGCACCTCGCGCAAGTGGCTCAAGCACGAGAAGCGTTATGCGAGCGACCGGCATCGCGGCTGGTTCGTCGGCCTGGCGCCGGCCGACAAGCCGCGCATCGTCGTGGCGGTGATGATCGACGAGCCCAAGGCCGGCAAATATTTCGGCGGCGACGTGGCCGCGCCGGTCTTCAGCCAGGTGGTGCAGCAGACGCTGCGCGCCATGGGCGTGCCGCCCGATCTCGACGTGAAGTCGCAGATCGTGGCGCACGACGTGCCCGCGGTGCAGGAGAGCTTCTGATGGCCGGCCTGCACGCACTTCAACAGCTGGCCGATGCGCGCGCCGCCTGCGAATGGCTGGCGCACCGCGGCGTGCGCGGCCTGGCCACCGACAGCCGCCGCGTGCAGCCGGGCGACGCCTTCATCGCCTGGCCGGGCTATGCGCTCGACGGGCGGCAGTACGTGAAGGCGGCGCTGGCCGCCGGCGCCTCGGCCTGCCTGGTCGAGGCCGAGGGCGCGTCGGGCTTCGATTTCGGTGCCGATGCACCGGTGGCGGCGCTCACGGGCCTCAAGGCGCGCACCGGCGAGATCGCCGACGAGTTCTACGGCCGCCCGAGCGAATCGCTGGCGGTGGTGGCCACCACCGGCACCAACGGCAAGACCTCGACGGCCTGGTGGACGGCGCAGGCGCTGCGCCAGCTCGGCAAGCGCTGCGGCGTGATCGGCACCTTGGGTGTCGGCGAGCCGCCGCAAGGCCTGCAGTTCACCGGCCTGACCACGCCCGACCCGGTGACGGTGCAGCAGTCGCTGCGCCGCTTCGCCGATCAGGGCTTCGCCGCCTGCGCGATCGAGGCCTCGTCGATCGGCGTGGTCGAGCAGCGCCTCGCGGGCACGCGTTTCGCGGTGGCGCTCTTCACCAACTTCACGCAAGACCACCTCGACTACCACGGCAGCATGGCGGCCTACTGGGACGCCAAGCGCGTGTTGTTCGACTGGCCGGGCCTGCGTGCCGCGGTGATCAATCTCGACGACCCCAAGGGCGAGGAACTCGCGGCGCAACTGCGCGGCCCCGAGGCCTGGACCTACTCGCTGCGCCGCGACGCGCGGCTGCGCGCCGAGCGCATCGCCTACGCCGATGGCGGGCTGGGCTTCGAGGTGGTCGAGGGCGCGGCGCGCGCGCCGGTGCGCAGCGCGCTGATCGGCGAATACAACGTCTCCAACCTGCTGGCCGTGATCGGGGGCTTGCGCGCGCTGGGCGTGCCGCTGGCCGAGGCCGCCGCCGCCTGCGCGGTGCTGAGCTCGGTGCCGGGGCGCATGCAGCGCGTCGAAGCGTCGCGCGCCGGCCCGGAGGTGGTGGTCGACTACGCTCATTCGCCCGATGCGCTCGAGAAGGCGCTCATCGCGCTGCGCCCCTTCGCCACGCAGCGCGGCGGCCGGCTGTGGGCCGTATTCGGCTGCGGCGGCAACCGCGACACCGCCAAGCGCCCGCTGATGGGCGCGATCGCGCAGCGCCTGGCCGACCGCGTCGTGCTCACCAGCGACAACCCGCGCCACGAGGCGCCGGCGGCCATCCTGGCGCAGATCCGTGCCGGGCTGAGTGGCGACGCGCAGGCGGTGAAGGTGATCGAGGATCGCCGCGCGGCCATCGTCGCCAGCGTGCGCGAGGCCGCGCCGGCCGACGTGATCCTGCTGGCCGGCAAGGGCCACGAGGACTACCAGGAGATCGCGGGCGTGAAGCAGCCCTTCTCCGACGTGGCCGAAGCGCGCCTCGCGCTGGAGGTGCGCGCATGAGCATGAGCACGCTCGCACGCCTGCACGCGCTGCTGCCCGGCTCGCGCCTGGTCGGCGACGGTGGCATCGCCGTCGAGCGCGTGCACAGCGACACGCGCAGCCTGCGCGCCGGCGACTTCTTCGTCGCGCTGCGCGGCGAGCGTTTCGACGCCAACGATTTCCTGCCGCAGGCCAAGGCCGGCGGCGCGGTGGCGGCGCTGGCCGAGCGCGGCCTGGAAGCGGCTGGCCTCGCCGGCCTCCAAGTTGCTGACAGCGGCGCCGCGCTGCTCGCGCTGGGTGGCGCCTGGCGTGCCGCGCACACGCTGCCGCTGATCGCGGTGACCGGCAGCAACGGCAAGACCACGGTCACGCAGATGATCGCGGCCATCCTGCGCGCCTGGTGCGGCGAGGCTGCGCTCGCCACCGAGGGCAACCTGAACAACCACATCGGCGTGCCGATGACGCTGCTGCGCCTGCGCGACCGGCACCGCGCCGCGGTGGTCGAGCTGGGCATGAACCACCCGGGCGAGATCGCCCAGCTCGCGGCGATCGCCGCGCCCGGCGTCGCGCTGGTCAACAACGCGCAGCGCGAACACCAGGAGTTCATGGCCAGCGTCGAGGCGGTGGCGCGCGAGAACGGCAGCGTCATCGCCGCCTTGCCGGCCGACGGCATCGCGGTATTCCCCGCCGACGATGCCGCGCACGCGCCGCTGTGGCGCGAGCTGGCCGGTGCGCGGCGCCAGATGCGTTTCGCCACCGAGGGCGAGGCTGAAGTCACCGGCCGCGCCGACTGGAAGGGCGACCACTGGGCGGTGCAGATGCGCACGCCCGCCGGTGCGGCGAGCTTCGCGCTGCACGTGGCCGGCGCGCACAACCTGCGCAACGCGCTCGCCGCCGCGGCCAGCGCACTCGCGGCCGGCTGCCCGTTGGAGGCAGTGGTGCGCGGGCTGGAGGGCTTCCAGCCGGTCAAGGGCCGCTCGCAGCTGAAGATGCTGCAGCGCGGCGGCCGCAGCGTCACGCTGGTCGACGACACCTACAACGCCAACCCCGACTCGGTGCGCGCCGCCATCGACGTGCTGGCCGCGCTGCCCGGCCCGCGCTGGCTGCTGCTGGGCGACATGGGCGAGGTCGGCAACCAGGGCCCGGCCTTCCACGCCGAGGTGGGCGGCTACGCGCAGCAGCGCGGCGTCGAGACGCTGTGGTGCACGGGCGAGCTGATGCGCCATGCGGCGGCCGCCTTCGCCGGCGCGCGGCATTTCGAGAGCGTCGAGGCGCTGATCGCCGAGCTGAAGAACGCGCCTGCGGCCGCGTCCATCGTCGTCAAGGGCTCGCGCTTCATGAAGATGGAACGCGTGGTCGCCGCGCTGAGCGCGCAGAGCGAAGGAGGCGCCCATGCTGCTTAGCCTCGCGCAATGGCTGCAGACGCTCTCGCCGGATTTCGGCTTCTTCCGCGTCTTCCAGTACCTCACCTTCCGCGCCGTGATGGCGGCGCTGACGGCGCTGCTCATCGGCCTGGCTTTCGGGCCCTGGGTGATTCGCCGCCTGGCGGAGCTGAAGATCGGCCAGCCGATCCGCGAGTACGGCGTCAAGGAGCACCTCGCCAAGAGCGGCACGCCGACCATGGGCGGCGTGCTGATCCTCATCGGCATCGGCGTGGCCACGCTGCTGTGGTTCGACTGGAGCAACCGCTTCGTCTGGATCGTGATGATCGTGACCATGGGCTTCGGCGCCATCGGCTGGGTCGACGACTGGCGCAAGGTGGTGCAGAAGAACCCCGAGGGCATGCGCTCGGGCGAGAAGTATTTCTGGCAGTCGGTGATCGGCCTGCTGGCGGCGCTCTACCTCGCCTTCAGCGTGTCGGAGACCTCCAACCTGCGCGTGCTGGAGCTCTTCCTGCGCTGGGTGCAGAGCGGCTTCTCCAACGACCTGCCGCCCAAGGCCGACCTGATCGTGCCCTTCTTCAAGACGGTGAGCTACCCGCTGGGCGTGTTCGGCTTCATCGCGCTGACCTATTTCGTGATCGTCGGCGCGAGCAATGCCGTCAACCTCACCGACGGGCTCGACGGCCTGGCCATCATGCCGGTGGTGCTGGTGGGTTCGGCGCTGGGCATCTTCGCCTACGTCACCGGCAACGCGGTATTCAGCCGCTACCTGCTGATCCCGCACATCCCGGGCGCCGGCGAGCTGCTGATCTTCTGCGCCGCGATGGCCGGCGCGGGGCTGGCCTTCCTCTGGTTCAACGCCTACCCGGCGCAGGTGTTCATGGGCGACGTGGGCGCGCTGGCGCTCGGCGGCGCGCTCGGCACCATCGCCGTGATCACGCGCCAGGAAATCGTGCTGGGGATCATGGGCGGCGTCTTCGTGCTGGAGGCGCTGTCGGTGATGGCCCAGGTGAGCTGGTTCAAGTACACGAAGAAGAAATACGGCGAAGGCCGGCGCATCCTGCTGATGGCGCCGCTGCACCACCACTTCGAGAAGTCGGGGTGGAAGGAGACGCAGGTCGTCGTGCGCTTCTGGATCATCACCATGCTGCTGTGCCTGGTCGGGCTGGCCTCGCTCAAACTGCGATGAAGCACCTCAACGACATCGATGTGCTGGTGCTCGGCCTCGGCGAATCGGGCCTCGCGATGGCGCGCTGGTGCGAGCGCCACGGCGCGCGCGTGCGCGTGTGGGATTCGCGCGATGCCGCGCCGGGCGACGCCGCGCTGGCCGAGACATTGCCGGCCGCGCAACGCCTGCGCGGCGAGCTCTCCGACGAGGCCTTCGCCGGTGTGAAGCTCATCCTCAAGAGCCCCGGTCTCGCGCCTGCCGACGCGCGCATCGCCGCGCCGCTCGCGCGGGCCGCCGACAGCGGCATCCTGGTGCAGGGCGAGCTCGAGCTGTTCGTGCGCGCGCTGGCCGATCTGAAGGAAGAGCGCGGCTATGCGCCGAAGCTGCTGGCCATCACCGGCACCAACGGCAAGACCACCACCACCGCGATGACGGCGTTGCTGGTCGAGCGCGCCGGCCGCCGCGTGGCGATGGCCGGCAACATCGGCCCGACCATGCTGCAGACGCTGGCCGAGGCGCTCGATGCCGCGGCGCGCGAGGAAGAGCCGCAGCCGCTGCCGGAGGTGTGGGTGCTCGAACTCTCCAGCTTCCAGCTCGACGAGGCCAAGGGCTTCGAGCCGGATGCCGCCACGGTGCTCAACATCACCGAAGACCATCTCGACTGGCACGGCAGCATGGCCGCCTACGTCGCCGCCAAGGCGCGTGTGTTCGGCAAGGACGCGGTGATGGTGATCAACCGCGACGATCCCGCGGTCGAGAAGCTGGTGCCCGAGCCCATCCCGCAGAAGGGCCGCAACGCGAAGCCGATCGAACGCGACGTGATTCGCTTCGGCCTCGGCGAGCCGACGCGCCCGGGCGACTTCGGCCTGCGCAGCGAGAACGGCATGGCCTGGCTGGTGCGTGCGATGGAGGCCGACGAGACGCTCAAGCACCGCAAGGGCGACGCGGAAGAAGAACTGCACATCCAGCGCCTGATGCCGGCCGACGCGCTGCGCGTGCGCGGCCGCCACAACGCTGCCAACGCGCTGGCCGCGCTGGCGCTGGCCACGGCCATCGGCTGCCCGCTCGCGCCCATGCTGCACGGCCTGCGCGAGTACGCCGGCGAGCCGCACCGCGTCGCCTTCGTGGCCACGGTGGGAGGCGTCGATGCCTTCGACGACAGCAAGGGCACGAACGTCGGCGCCACCGTCGCCGCGCTCGACGGCCTGGGCGCCGACAAGGCGCCGGCCAAGCTGGTGGTCATCCTCGGCGGCGACGGCAAGGGGCAGGACTTCGCGCCGCTCGCCGCGCCCATAGCACGCCATGCGCGCGCCGTCGCGACCATCGGCCGCGACGCGCCGCGCATCGAGCAGGCGCTGGCCGGGACCAGCCTGCCGCTGCAGCGCCACGACACGCTGGAAGCCGCGGTGCGCTGGTGCTTCGAGCGCGCGCACGCCGGCGACGCGGTGCTGCTCAGCCCGGCCTGCGCCAGCCTGGACATGTTCCGCAACTACGCGCACCGCGCCGAGGTCTTCGTCGCCACGGTGAACGCGCTGGCCGCCGAGCGCGGGGAGATCGGCGCATGAACGCCGCGACGCTCGGTGCACGCCTGGGCGCGGGCCGCTGGCGCGAGCGCCTCGCGCGTGTGTTCGGCCGCGGCAAGGACGCCGACGCCGGCGCCGCCGTGCCGGTGCGCGACTGGATCAACGTCGGCACCGGCGCGCCGCCGCGCCTGATGGCCTTCGACCAGGCGCTGGTCTGGGTGGTGGTGGGCCTGCTCGCGCTCGGCCTGGTGATGGTCTACAGCGCCTCGGTGGCACTGCCCGACAGCCCGAAGTTCGCGCGCTACGCCCACACCCATTTCCTCACCCGCCACGCCATGCAGATCGGCCTGGCGGTGCTGGCGGCGCTGCTCGTCGTGCAGGTGCCGGTGGCCACCTGGGAGAAGGCGGCGCCCTGGCTGTTCGTCACCGCGCTGGTGCTGCTGGTGCTGGTGCTGCTGCCCTTCATCGGCAAGGTGGTGAACAACTCGCGGCGCTGGATCCCGCTGGGCATCCTCAACTTCCAGCCCAGCGAGCTGGCCAAGGTGGCGATGTGCCTCTACGCCGCCAGCTACATGACGCGCAAGATGGAAGTGAAGGAAGACTTCCTGCGCGCCGTCTGGCCGATGGCCGTGGCGCTGGGCTTCACCGGCTTCCTGCTGCTGCGCGAGCCCGACATGGGCGCCTTCATGGTGATCGCGCTGATCTCCATGGGCGTGCTCTTCCTCGGCGGGGTGAACGGCCGCATGTTCCTGCTCAGCGGCGCGATGCTGGTCGCCTCCTTTGTGCTGGTGATCGCCTCCAGCCCGGAGAAGCGCTCGCGCATCTTCGCCTACCTCGAGCCCTGGCATCCCGAGTACGCGCTCGGCAAGGCCTACCAGCTGACGCACTCGCTGATCGCCTTCGGCCGCGGCGAGATCTTCGGCCAGGGCCTGGGCGGCAGCGTCGAGAAGCTCAACTGGCTGCCCGAGGCGCACACCGACTTCCTGCTCGCGGTGATCGGCGAGGAACTCGGCTTCGTCGGCGTGGCCTGCGTGATCGTCGCCTTCTTCTGGCTGACGCGGCGCATCTTCCACATCGGCCGCCAGTCGATCGCGCTCGACCGCATCTTCGCCGGCCTGTACGCGCAAGGCGTGGGCATCTGGTTCGGCGGCCAGGCCTTCGTCAACATGGGCGTGAACCTGGGCGTGCTGCCGACCAAGGGCCTGACCCTGCCGCTGATGAGCTACGGCGGTTCGGCGATCGTGATGAACCTGGTCGCGCTGGCGATCGTGCTGCGCATCGACCTCGAGAACCGGCAACTCATGCGTGGAGGCCGCGCATGAGCAGGCACCTCGTCGTGATGGCAGCCGGCACCGGCGGGCACGTGATTCCCGGCCTCGCGGTGGCGCGCGAGATGCTCGCGCGCGGCTGGACGGTGAGCTGGCTGGGCACCACGCACGGCATGGAGAACAAGCTCGTGCCGCCGTCGGGCATCGCCATGGACAACATCGCCTTCAGCGGCGTGCGCGGCAAGGGCCTGCTGCACACGCTGAGCGGCGGCGTGCGCCTGCTCGGTGCGTTCTGGAGCTGCCTGCGCATCCTGCGCGCGCGCCGCGCCGATGCGGTGCTGGGCATGGGCGGCTATGTCTGCTTCCCCGGCGGGCTGATGGCCGCGCTGCTCGGCAAGCCGCTGCTGCTGGTGAACGCCGACGCCGCGCTGCTGCTGAGCAACAAGGCCCTGCTGCCGGTGGCCGAGCGCATCGCCTTCGGCTTCGACGGCCCGGCGCTGGCGAAGCTGAAGAACGCGGTCGTCACCGGCAACCCGGTGCGCGCCGAGATCGCGGCGCTGCCCGAGCCGGCGCAGCGCTTCGCCGGCCGCAGCGGGCCGCTGCGCGTGCTGGTGGTGGGTGGCAGCCTGGGCGCGCGTGCGCTCAACGAGGCGGTGCCGCAGGCGCTGGCGCTGATCGACATCGCGCAGCGTCCGCGCGTCACGCACCAGACCGGCGCCGCCAACCTCGAGGCCGTGCGCGCCGGCTACGAGCGTGCCGGCGTGGAAGCCGAACTGCGGCCCTTCATCGACGACATGGCGCGGCAACTCGCCGACTGCGACCTGATCGTCTGCCGCGCCGGCGCGGTGACGGTCAGCGAGCTGTGCGCGGCCGGCGTCGCCGCGGTGCTGGTGCCGCTGGTGGTGAGCACGACCTCGCACCAGCGCGACAACGCGCAGTGGCTGGCCGGGCAGGGCGCCGGCATCCATCTGCCGCAGGCCGAGCTCTCGCCCAAGCGCCTGGCCGAGCTGCTCGCCGGCCTGACGCGCGAGGCGCTGCTGGCGATGGCGACGAAGGCGCGCGCACTCGCCAAACCGAGGGCGGCGGCGTGCGTCGCCGATGAGATCGAAAGTCTGGTGGCTGCATGAAACACGCGGTCAAGCACATCCACTTCGTCGGCATCGGTGGTGCCGGCATGAGCGGCATCGCCGAGATCCTGCACAACCTCGGCTACACCGTCTCGGGCTCCGACCAGAGCGACAGCGCCACCTCGCGCCGCCTCGCCTCGCTGGGCATCCGCGTCGCGGTGGGCCACGAGGCCGCGCACATCGCCGGCGCCGAAGCCGTGGTCACCTCCACCGCGGTGAAGGGCGACAACCCCGAGGTGATCGCCGCGCGTGCCAGGCGCATCCCGGTGGTGCCGCGCGCGGTGATGCTGGCCGAGCTGATGCGCCTGAAGAAGGGCATCGCCATCGCCGGCACGCACGGCAAGACGACCACCACCTCGCTGGTCACCAGCGTGCTCGCCGAGGCCGGCGTCGACCCGACCTTCGTGATCGGCGGCAAGCTCAACGCCGCCGGCGCCAACTCGCGCCTCGGCTCGGGCGAATACATCGTGGTCGAGGCCGACGAGTCGGACGCGTCGTTCCTGAACCTGATGCCCATCATGGCCGTCGTCACCAACATCGACGCCGACCACATGGACACCTATGGCCATGACTTCGCCAGGCTGAAGCAGGCCTTCGTCGACTTCCTGCACCGCATGCCCTTCTACGGCGCAGCCATCCTGTGCGCCGAGGACGCCGGCGTGCGCTCGATCATGCCGATGATCTCGCGCCCGCTGGTCAGCTACGGCTTCGGCGAAGACGCGATGGTGCGCGCGGTGGACGTGCAGGCGCAGCCCGGCGGCACCATGCGCTTCACCGTGCAGCGCCGCAACGGCGTGCGCATGCCCGACCTCGAGGTCACGCTCAACCTGCCGGGCGAGCACAACGTGCTCAACGCGCTGGCCACCATCGCCGTGGCCACCGAGCTCGAGTTGCCCGATGCGCCGGTGGTCAAGGCGCTGGCCGAATTCCGCGGCGTGGGCCGGCGCTTCCAGCGCTACGGCGAGGTCAACGCCAAGGAGGGCGGCCGTTTCACGCTGATCGACGACTATGGCCACCACCCGGTCGAGATGGCCGCGGTGCTGGCGGCGGCGCGCGGCGCCTTCCCGGGCCGGCGCATCGTGCTGGCCTTCCAGCCGCACCGCTACACGCGCACGCGCGACTGCTTCGAGGATTTCGTCAAGGTGATGGGCAGCGCCGATGCGGTGCTGCTCGCCGAGGTCTATGCCGCCGGCGAGGCGCCCATCGTGGCGGCCGACGGCCGCGCGCTGGCGCGCGCGGTGCGCGTGGCCGGGCGCACCGACCCGGTATTCGTCGACGACGTCGTCGCCATGCCGCAGGCCATCGCCGCGCAGGCGAAGGACGGCGACGTGGTCATCACCATGGGTGCCGGCTCGATCGGCAGCACGGCGCAGCACGTGCTGGAACTTCTGGGAGCCGCGTCATGAACGCGAAGAAGATCGACCCCAAGCGCCTCGGCAAAGTCGCCGTGCTGATGGGCGGCAGCTCGGCCGAGCGCGAGATCTCGCTGATGTCGGGCGGCGGCGTGCTGGCCGCGCTGCAGTCGCAGGGCGTCGATGCCCATGCCTTCGACCCGGCCGAGCGCGAGCTCGTGGAGCTCAAGCGCGAGGGCTTCGCGCGCGCCTTCATCGCACTGCACGGCCGCCACGGCGAAGACGGCACGGTGCAGGGCGCGCTCGAGCTGCTGCACATCCCCTACACCGGCTCGGGCGTGATGGCCTCGGCAATCGCCATCGACAAGGTGATGACCAAGCGCCTCTGGCAGGCGGTGGGCCTGCCGACGCCGAAATACGTCGCGCTGCCGCGCAATGGCCTGGCGCGCGAGCGCGTGGTGCAGGTGCCCGACGAGCTGGGCCTGCCGCTGATCGTCAAGCCGCCGCACGAGGGCTCGTCGATCGGCGTCACCAAGGTCAAGGGCTACTCGCAGATGCAGGACGCGGTGGCCCTGGCCGCGAAGTACGACGAGATCGTGCTGTGCGAGGAGTTCATCGAAGGCGACGAGCTCACCTGCCCGGTGCTGGGCGAGGGCGAGAACGCGCGCGCGCTGCCGGTGATCCGCATCGTCGCGCCCGAGGGCGCGTACGACTACCAGAACAAGTATTTCACCGACGTCACGCAATACCTCGTGCCCAGCGGCCTGCCGGCCGACGAGGAGCGCGAGATCCAGCGCATCGTCGTCGAGGCCTACCGCACGCTCGGCTGCCGCGGCTGGGGCCGTGCCGACCTGATGGTGCGCGCGACGGACCGCAAGCCCTTCCTGCTCGAGATGAACACCAGCCCCGGCATGACCTCGCACTCGCTGGTGCCGATGTCGGCCAAGGCGGCGGGCATGAGCTACGAGCAGCTGTGCCTGCACATCGCGGCGAGCGCCGCGCTCGATGGTTGAACGAGACATGGCCCGCCGCAAGCCCACCCCACCGCCCCGCGCCATCGGCGTGCCGGGCGATGTGCGCCTGATGAACGCCACCGCCGCGCTGCTGGCGGCGCTGGGCGTGCTGGCGCTCGGCGTGGTGGCGGCGCTGTGGATGGCGCGGCAGCCGGTGTTCGCGCTGCGCGCCATCCGCGTCGAGGGCGATGTGGCGCGCAACAGCGCGGCCACCATCCGCGCCGCCGCGATGCCGCGCCTGGCGGGCAACTTCTTCTCGCTCGACCTGAAGAGCGCGCGCGAGGCCTTCGAGTCGGTGCCCTGGGTGCGCCATGCGGTGGTGCAGCGCATCTGGCCGAACCGCCTGGCAGTGCGTCTCGAGGAACACCGCGCCGCGGCGCTGTGGGCCACCGAGGAGGGCGAGGACAAGCTCGTCAACAGTTTCGGCGAGGTGTTCGATGCCAACCCCGGCGACGTGGAAGACGACGAACTGCCCATGCTGAGCGGCCCGGAGGGCAGCTCGGCGCGCCTGCTCGGGCTCTACAAGCGCCTGCAGCCGGTGGTGGCGCCGCTGCAGATGGGCATCGCCGAGCTCGACATGTCGGGCCGCGGCTCGGTCAGCGCCGAGCTCGAGGGCGGCGCGGTGATCGAGATCGGCCGCGGCAGCGACGACGAACTGGTGGCACGGCTGCAGCGTTTCGTGGCCACGCTGCCGCAGGTGATCGCGCAGCACCAGCGTCCGCTGGTGCATGCCGACCTGCGCCACAACGAGGGATATGCGGTGCGGCTCAAGGGCGTGACCACCGGCGCTGCTGCCGGCGGCGCGGGGAGGAAGTAGAGGATGGCCAAGGAATACAAGGATCTGATCGTCGGGCTGGACATCGGCACGGCCAAGGTGATGGCGGTGGTGGCCGAGGTGCAGGCCGACGGCGAGCTGCGCATCGCCGGCCTGGGCGTCGCGCCCAGCCACGGCTTGAAGCGCGGCGTGGTCGTCAATATCGATGCGACCGTGCAGTCCATCCAGCAGGCCTTGAAGGAGGCCGAGATGATGGCCGACTGCAAGATCACGCGCGTCTACACCGGCATCACCGGAAGCCACATCCGCGGCCAGAACTCCACCGGCATGGTGATCGTGCGCGACAAGGAGGTCACGCCGGTCGACGTGGCGCGCGTGGTCGAGACCGCCAAGGCCATCAACATCCCCAACGATCAGCGCCTGCTGCTGGTGCAGGCGCAGGAGTTCGTGATCGACGGCCACGAGGTCAAGGAGCCGATCGGCATGAGCGGCGGGCGCCTCGAGGTGAAGGTGCACATCGTCACCGGCGCCGGCAGCGCCGCCGAGAACATCGTCAAGTGCGTGCGCCGCTGCGGGCTCGAGGTGGAGCAGCTGGTGCTGAACCCGAGCGCCTCCAGCCACTCGGTGCTGACCGAGGACGAGAAGGATCTCGGCGTGGCCATCGTCGACATCGGCGCCGGCACCACCGATGTGGCCATCTTCACCGACGGCGCGATCCGCCACACGGCCGTGATCCCGATCGCCGGCGACCTGATCACCAGCGACATCGCGATGGCGCTGCGCACGCCCACCAAGGACGCCGAGGAGATCAAGATCGAATTCGGCGTGGCCAAGCAGCTGCTCGCCGACCCGAGCGACAGCCTCGAGGTGCCCGGCCTCGGCGACCGCGCGCCGCGCATGCTCTCGCGCCAGGCGCTCGCCGGCGTGATCGAGCCGCGCGTCGAGGAGATCTACTCGCTGGTGCACCAGGTGATCCGCGAGAGCGGCTGCGAGGAGCTGCTGTCCTCCGGCATCGTCGTCACCGGCGGCGCGGCGGTGATGCCCGGCATGGTCGAGCTCGGCGAGGACATCTTCCTCAAGCCGGTGCGCAAGGGCATCCCGACCTACCACGGCCCGCTGGCCGACATGATCGCCAACCCGCGCTCGGCCACCGTCATGGGCCTGCTCGAAGAGGCGCGCCTGGCGCGCACCCGCGGGCAGCGCGCGGCGCAGCAGGCGGGGTCGGTGCAGACCCTGTTCGGCCGCGCCAAGGAATGGTTCCTCGGCAACTTCTGAGGGTGATCGAGATGAACAACCACGATCCCCCTTCGATCCCCATCCAGGCGATCCGGCGAAGACCGGAATCACGAGAAGAAGAGCGCTCCGGCGCAGCAAGACGCAAGCACCTCAACACACGGCAACTGCAAGACGGAAACGGAGAAACACCATGCCCATCGAAATGATCGAAGAGTTCGACCTCGGCACCAAGATCAAGGTCATCGGCGTCGGCGGCGGCGGCGGCAACGCCATCGAGCACATGATCGCCAAGGGGGTTCAGGGCGTGGAGTTCGTCTGCGCCAACACCGACGCCCAGGCGCTGAATCGCTCGGCGGCCTCGGCGCTCATCCAGCTCGGCAGCACCGGCCTCGGCGCCGGCGCCAAGCCGGAGGCCGGCCGCGAGGCGGCCGAGGAGGCGGTCGACCGCATCCGCGAATCCATCTCCGGCGCCAACATGCTGTTCATCACCGCCGGCATGGGCGGCGGCACCGGCACCGGCGCGGCGCCGGTGATCGCGCGCGTCGCCAAGGAGATGGGCATCCTCACCGTCGGCGTGGTCACCAAGCCCTTCGACTTCGAGGGCGCGCGCCGCATGAAAGCGGCCGACCACGGCCTGGCCGAGCTCGAAGCCAACGTCGACTCGCTGATCGTCATCCTCAACGACAAGCTGCTCGAGGTGCTGGGCGACGACGTCACGCAGGACGAGGCCTTCGCGCATGCCAACGACGTGCTGCGCAACGCGGTCGGCGGCATCAGCGACATCATTCACATCCCGGGGATGATCAACGTCGACTTCCAGGACGTGAAGACGGTGATGAGCGAGCCGGGCAAGGCGATGATGGGCACGGCCATGGCCGCCGGCCCGGACCGCGCCAACAAGGCCTCCGAGGCCGCGGTGGCCTGCCCGCTGCTGGAAGGCATCGACCTCTCCGGCGCGCGCGGCGTGCTGGTGCTGATCGCGGCGAACCGCGCCAACTTCCGGCTCAGCGAAAGCCGCAACGTGATGAACACCATCCGCCGCTACGCCGCGGAGGATGCGCACGTCATCTACGGCACGGCCTACGACGACACGCTGGGCGACCAGCTGCGCGTGACGGTGATCGCCACCGGCCTCAGCCCGGTCAAGCGCCAGCAGGCGGCGCCGATCCAGGTGGTGCACAGCGCGCCCGTGCAGCGCACCGGCACCGACAACATTCCGGTGCTGACCACGCCGGTGCAGAGCACGCCGCCGGCGCACGACTACACCGCGCTGAATACGCCCAGCGTGTGGCGCAACGGCCGCACCGCGGCCGCGAAGGTCGATGCGCTGGCCAGCCACGGCATGGACGAGATCGAGATTCCCGCGTTCCTGCGCAAGCAGGCCGACTGACCCATCCGGGCCCGCGAGGGCCCGGATGGCGTGCTATGGAGGTGATTGATCGCTTCGTGGCGCGGCGGCGCGCGGGATCGGGGACAATCCCGGCCATGCTGCAGCAACGCACCCTCAAGTCCATGACGCGCGCCGTCGGCGTGGGCGTGCACGGCGGGCAGCGCGTCGAGCTGACGCTGCGCCCCGCGCCGCCCGACCACGGCATCGTATTCCGGCGCGTCGACCTGCCGCAGCCGGTGGCCATTCCGCTCTCGGCCGAGGTGGTGAGCGACACGCGCATGGCGACCACGCTGTCGCCCGGCGGCGATCCGGGCGGGCCCAAAGTGAAGACCGTCGAGCACCTGCTCTCGGCCTGCGCCGGCCTCGGGCTGGACAACCTGGTGATCGACCTCACCGCCGAGGAGGTGCCCATCCTCGACGGCTCCGCCGCCTCTTTCGTCTACCTGCTGCAGAGCGCCGGCATCGAGCTGCAGGACGCGCCCAAGCGCTTCATCCGCGTGAAGAAGCCGGTCGAGGTGCGCGAAGGCGAGGGCGAGCGCCTGATGTGGGCGCGCCTCGAGCCCTTCGAGGGCTACAAGCTCAGCTTCGAGATCGAGTTCCACCACCCGGCGGTCGACCAGACCGGCCAGCGCGTCAGCTTCGACATGGGCTCGGGCAACTACAAGCGCGAGATCGCGCGCGCCCGCACCTTCGGCTTCAGCAAGGACGTCGACATGATGCGCGCCCGCGGCCTGGGCCTGGGCGGCAGCATGGACAACGTGATCGTGGTCGACGAATCCAAGGTGCTCAATGCCGAAGGGCTGCGCTACGACGACGAGTTCGTCAAGCACAAGATCCTCGACGCCATCGGCGACATGGCGATGGCCGGCCGCCCCATCCTGGCCGCCTACAGCGCCTTCAAGTCGGGGCATGCGCTGAACAACAAGCTGCTGCGCAAGCTGATGTCCGATCCCGATGCCTACGACATCGTCACGATCGAGGATGCGTCGCGGCTTCCCAAGGGCCTGAGCGAACTGGCTCCGGCCTGGTGAGGACGCTCGACTAGCATGCTGATCTTCCGCTGGATCGTCCTGCTGCTGCTCGTCTCGGGCCTGCTGTGCTTCGCGATGTACATCGGCACGCGCGACGTCCGGTGGCGGCTGCGCGGCATCCTGATCGTCAAGTGGACGGTGATCGCGGCGCTCGGCTTCTTCGCCGTGCTGCTGCTCGAACGCATGGCGATGGTGTTGTGAACGAGCACTCGGGAATCAGGGCATGGTGATCTTCCGCTGGATCATGGGCGTGCTCGCCGGGCTGTTCGCGGCCGGCTGGGCCTTCACGTTCCTGATGTACGTGCTGCGCGACGACGACCGCTTCGCCGAACTCGGCAAGCGGCTGCGCCACTTCACCACCCTGATCGCGCTGTTCTGGTTCAACCTCGAGATCTGGGGGCGCGTGGTCTGGACCATCGTCACCTGGAATTCGCCGCGGACCTGACCAGGCCAAGGAAGGCGACGATCTCGCCGAGGTGAGCGTCGAAGTCCGACAGCGCGTGATCGCCGCCCTCGAGCAGCTTGACGTGCGCGCCGGCATAGCGGCCGCTCATCTCGCGCCAGTCGAGCAGTTCGTCGCCCTTGGCGATCACCGCGAGGTAGCGTTGCGGCTGCGTGATCACCGGCGGCGCGAGCGCGCGCAGTTCCTCGACGAACTCGGCGCGGAAGAAGAAGCGCTCGCTCGGGTCGTGCCAGGCGCTCTGCTCGCCGATGTGGTGGGCCAGGTCGCGTGCCGGATCGACCGCCGGGTTGAGCAGCACCGCGGCGCAGCCGAGCCGCTCGGCCAGCACGGTAGCGTAGAAGCCGCCCAGCGAGCTGCCGATGACGGCCATGTGCTCGACGGGCCAGCCGGCGACGCCGTCCACCAGCCGCGCGATCGCCTCGCGCGGCGAGGGCGGCAGCTGCGGGCACCACCAGTGCAGATCGGGGCGGTGCTCGTGCACCCAGGCGGCCATGCGCCGCGCCTTGGCCGATTGCGGCGAGGAACGGAAGCCGTGCAGGTAGAGCAGGTGGGTGATGTGTTTGCGCGTCATCAAGCGCGAGTCTGCCGCATCGCGCCCGCCGCTCCTACACTGCGCGCGCACGAACGAGGAGAACGACGATGCAGGCGACGATGCGGGTAGGCATCCTGACCGGCGGCGGCGACTGCCCGGGCCTGAACGCGGTGATCCGCGCGGTGGCGAAGTCGCTGATCAAGAGCGCCGGCGCCGAGGTGATCGGCATCGAGCAGGGCTTCCTGGGCCTGATCGAGCGCCGCGTGCGGCCGCTGGACCTGCGCTCGGTGGCCGGCATCATGGCCACCGGCGGCACCATCCTCGGCACGCACAACAAGGCCAACCCCTTCGGCTATTTCGGCGCCGGCGGCGCCGACGTGTCGGAGCGCGTGCTCGCCTACGTGCGCGAGCTGGGGCTGGATGCGCTGGTGGTGATCGGCGGCGACGGCAGCATGGCGATCGCGCATCAGCTCGCCGAGCGCGGCATTCCGGTGGTCGGTTGCCCGAAGACGATCGACAACGACCTCGCCCACACCGACCGCAGCTTCGGCTTCGACACCGCGGTGGCCATCGTCACCGAGGCGCTCGACCGGCTGCAGACCACCGGCCAGAGCCACGGCCGCGTGATGATCCTCGAGACCATGGGCCGCTGGGCCGGCTGGATCGCGCTGCACGCCGGGCTGGCCGGCAGCGCCGACATCATCCTCATTCCCGAGCTGCCCTACCGGCTCGACGAAGTGGCCCGCGTGTGCCGCGAGCGTGAGGCGCGCCAGCGCTACACGCTGATCTGCGTGGCCGAAGGCGCCAAGCCCGAGGGCGGCGGCGTCACCGTGAAGGAGCGCATCGCGGATTCACCCGAGCCGGTGCGCCTGGGTGGCGTGGGCAACGTGCTGCGCGCGCAGCTCGAGCCGATGCTCGGCTGCGAGGTGCGCACCACCATCCTCGGCCACGTGCAGCGCGGCGGCCCGCCCACGCCCTTCGACCGCGTGCTGGCCACGCAGTACGGCCATGCCGCGGCGCAGCTGGTGGCGGCGCGCGAGTTCAACCGCGTCGTGGTGCTGAAAGGCGATCACATCGAGAGCGTGCCGCTGGCCGACGTGGCCGGCCGCAGCCGCAACGTGCCGGCCGATCACCCCTTGCTGCGCACCGCCTCCGACACCGGCATCTCGCTCGGCCGCTGAAGCTCGGTGCGCGGCTTGGTGCCGGGCAGGCCCGGGTGCAGGGCCGACCAGATCGCCAGCGCGGCCAGCAGGCAGAACAGCAGCGCCACCGCCCAGCGCCAGCCGGCGCCGAGCGAGCGCCAGGATTCGGACGCCGGCGCGGCGGGCGCCACGGCCTCGGTGCGGGCCGCGGGTGTGGCGGCGGGTTCGGCCGCAGGCGCTTCGGCAGGTGCGGCGGTGGGTGCGTCGGTAGGCGTCGCCACGCGCGGGCGGGCGCGGCGCTCACGCAACCCCATGGCGGCGAGGAAGTCGTCCATGCTCCGGGGCCGTGCCGCCGGATCGGGCGACAGGGCGCGGTCGATGGCCACCAGCATCGCCGGGCTCCAGCGCTCGCCGGCGTATTGTGCCAGCGAGGGACGCGCCAGCGCGGCCTGCCAGTCGTGCGCCGGCGGCGGCAGCCGGCCGGCGATGGCGAGGTGGGCGATCGCTGCCAGGCCGTAGACATCGGTCCACGGACCGATGGCGCGCGCGCGTTCGGTCGGATCGAGCAGCTGCTCGGGCGCCAGCGTCGGGTCGCCGGCGTCGATCAGGCACGGCAGCGAGGCCGCCAGCGCCCAGCGCGCCGACTCCGGCAGGCCGAGCAGCACGCGGCCGTCGGCGAGGCGGCGCACGCGTTCGGCCGACACCGCGCCATGCACCACGCCGCCGCGGTGCAGCTGGCTCAGCGCCTGGCCGAGCGCCTGCAGCCAGCGCCGCAGGTCGGCAGGATCGGCCTGCGTGTCGGCGCCGTACTCCTGCGCCAGCGCGCCGCCTTCGTGCCACGCCAGCTGCAGGTAGACCGTGCCGTGTTCGACGAGCAGGCGCCGCACCACGGTGAGCGCCTCGTCGCGCGCCATCGAGAAACGATCGGCGTCGATCTGGAAGGCGCGCCGCCCGAGGTCGAAGGGCAGGGCCGCGCCCTTGCGCACCGCGACCTGCAGGCCGCGCCGCTCGGTGAGATCGACGGGCATGTACTCCAGCAGGCGGCAGGGCTCGCCCTGGCCGGTCGAACGGGCCAGGTACTCGAAACCCAGCGGCGATGCGGCGGCGCAGCGCTCCACCTGCAGATCGGCGATGCGCGTGCCGGGTGCGAGCGCACCGTGACGAACCATTCTCGAAACTCCCAGGAACTGCCGGGCGCGCGCGGGTTCGCGCGCACCTCTCCGGGACGGATGCTGGGCGTGCGTGCCGGCGCGGGCATCCCCCCTGTTCGTGCACTCCGTGCACTAAGCACGCCGGCGTCGCAGCGGCGCCGACGGCCTTGGGCGGATGTCGCGCGCGTTGGCGCCTCAGGCCAGAGCGAAGGCCCTACGAAGTTGGCCAGCGTCGGCCTGAGAATCTGTGAGCGAAACGCCTTCCCGCGACCCGACCATCGCAATGCGAGGATGGTCGCAGCTTGGCTGCGACGCGGCTGCTCCTTGTCGGCAAAGAGGCCAGAAGGCGATGCAGTCGATC
>JAGOAS010000028.1 GCA_017983795.1 Piscinibacter sp. | reverse complement strand
GATGACCACCCCACCCGGGACGGCCGCCGCCGCGCGGCAGTTCGCTGCGGGTTACGCCCTACGGGCTCCACCCTCCGCGAACTGCCGCGCACTCAAGGACTTACACCACTTCCTGGGACATCAACTCGGGAAAGCAGCGTCTGTAGGCAAGGTCGCGATCGTTGACAACGATCTCGACTTCAATATCTGGTCGCCAATCGCGTTAGTGCGAACCAGCGATCACCTTCAACCGAAGTTTCTCTACTACCAACTGCAAGCGGCCGACTGTGTTGGCCAGATTCTCTTGCTCACGAATGCATCGTCACAGGGCAATATTGGCATGGGTGACATCGAGAAACTTCGGATCAGCTACCCGTCAGTGGAAGAGCAATCCGCCATCGCCTCCGTCCTCTCCGACATGGACGCCGAACTCACCGCCCTCGAATCCCGCCGCGACAAGACCCGCGCGCTCAAGCAAGGCATGATGCAAGAGCTGCTCACCGGCAGGACGCGGCTGGTCTGAACCGGCAATTGGACGCATGCGAAATAGGCAAATGGACGTTACGCTGACCGGCCCCTTGGGGGTGGAGGTGAAGTCGGCGCTGACGGCAACGCCCGCCGACGGGCAGGGCCTGCGGCGGCTGGCCGAACAATGCGGTGCGGACTACCAGGGCGGCGTGCTGCTCTACGCGGGCCACAGCGCTTTCGCGCTCGGCAGCGCGCGCACCCTGGCGATGCCGCTCGCGGCGCTGTGGGAGATGTAGCGATGACCGGACAAGCCCGCTCGGAACGCAAGACGCAGAACCGCGTCGTCGCGCTGTTCACCGACGCGGCGCGCGCGGATGGCCTGAGCTGGCGCTACCTCGGCGACTGGGGCAAGCGAGAGGGCAACCGCGGCATCGAGACCGAGCTGCTGCGCGACAACCTGCGCTCACGCGGATACTCCGAGGCCCACATCGCCGGTGCGCTGCAGAAACTGCTGGCCGCCACCGACACCACCGGCATCACGCTCTACCAGGCCTCGCTGCGCTGCTACCAGCTGCTGCGCTACGGCGTGCCGGTGCAGGTGGCGGCCGGGCAGCCACACGATACGGTGCACCTGGTCGACTGGGCCGAGCCTGAGCGCAACGACTTCGCGCTAGCCGAAGAGGTCACGCTCAAGGGCGGCCACGAGCGGCGGCCCGATCTGGTGCTGTACCTGAACGGAATCGCCATCGCGGTGATCGAGCTGAAGCGCGCCTCGGTGGAGGTGGCCGATGGCATCCGCCAGCTCATCACCAACCAGGAAGAGATCTTCAACCTGGCGTTCTTCCCGACCGTGCAGCTGCTGCTGGCGGGCAACGACGCGCAGGGGCTGCGCTACGGCACGGTCACCACGCGCGAGGAATTCTTCGTCGAGTGGAAGGCGGCGCCTTTGCCGGAAGGTGCCGCGCTGCCGCCCGGTGCACTGCTGGACCGCCCGCTGGCTGAGCTGTGCAGCAAGGCGCGACTGCTGGACCTGATGCGCCACTTCGTGCTGTTCGACAACGGCATCAAGAAGGTGCCGCGGCAGCACCAGTTCGCGGGCGTCAAGGCGGCGCAGGAGCGCATCCGCCTGCTGGAAGGCGGTGTGATCTGGCACACGCAGGGCAGCGGCAAGAGCATCCTGATGGTGCTGCTGGCCAAGTGGCTGCTGGAGCACGACGCGCGCTCGCGCGTGCTGGTGGTGACCGACCGCGACGAGCTCGACAAGCAGATCGAAGGCGTGATGAAGAACGCCGGCGTGGTGGCCGCCGATGCGCCCAGTCCGCGCATCACCACGCGCGCCGAGTTCGTGGCCAAGCTCGGTGCGGCCACGCCGCGGCTGCTGTGCGCGCTGGTGCACAAATTCGACCCGGCCGACCTGAAGGGGCCGCCGCCGCCCATCCATGGCCGCTTCTACGTGTTCGTCGACGAGTGCCACCGCAGCCAGGGCGGCGACATGAACAAGCAGATGAAGCGCTGGCTGGAGGGGGCGATCTTCATCGGCTTCACCGGCACGCCGCTGCTGCGTAAGGACAGGCAGACCACGCGCGAGGTGTTCGGCACCTACATCCACACCTACAAGTTCCACGAGGCGGTGGCCGACAAGGTGGTGCTGGACCTGAAGTACGAGGCGCGCGACGTGCCGCAGCGCATCACCGCGCCGGCTGCCATCGAGGCCTATTTCGAGAAGCGCACGCGGGCGCTGAACAACTTCCAGAAGGCCGTGCTGCGCAAGCGCTGGGCCACGATGCAGGAGCTGATGAGCGCGGGCGAGCGCAAGCAGCGCATCCTGCACAGCATCCTGGAAGACTTCGACTTGAAGCCGCGGTTGAACAACGACCGCGGCACCGCCATCCTGGTGGCGGCCGGCATCTACGACGCCTGCCACTATTTCCGGCTGCTGCAGAACACGGCGCTCGGCCCGTACTGCGGCATCGTCACCTCCTTCGAGCCCAATCACAACGCGATTTCGCGCGAACCGCCGAACAGCGACGAGCGCTACAAGTTCGACACCTACACGAAGCATGTGCTGAAGGCGGGCCAGACCACCAAGGCCTACGAGGACGAGGCGAAGCGCCGCTTCATCGACGAACCGGCCAACATGAAGCTGCTGGTGGTGGTGAGCAAGCTGCTGACCGGTTTCGACGCGCCGAGCTGCACCTACATCTACCTCGACAACGAGCTGCACGACCACAACCTGTTCCAGGCCATCTGCCGCACCAACCGGCTGGACGGCGACGACAAGGACTATGGCCACATCGTCGACTTCAAGGAGTTGTTCAAGGACGTGCAGGAGGCGATCGCGGTCTACAGCTCCGACGAGCTGGACATCGACGACGCCGGCAACGGCGGCGGCAACAACGTCGAACTGAAGGACTGGCTGAAGGAAGGCAAGGCGCAGCTGGACGCGGCGCGCGAGGCGCTGCACTACCTGTGCGATCCGGTGCCGCTGTCGACCACCGGCACACGCGAGGTGGAGCAGTTTCTGCGCTACTTCTGCGGCGATGCGAGCGATGCGGACGCATTGAACAAGACCGAGGCGCTGCGCATCACCTTCTACAAGTCGGTCGCCACCTTCGTGCGCGCCTATGCCGACATCGCGGCGGATCTCGAAGCTGCCGGCTACAGCCCGGCCGACGCGGCGGCGCTGAAGGCGGAAGCGGAGTTCTACGGCGACACGCGCAACGCCATCAAGAAACACTCGGGCGAGGAGCTGGACATCAAGCCCTACGAGGCCGACATGCGGCACCTGCTGAACACCTACGTTCAGGCCGACCCCGCGAACGACCTGGGTGACCTCAGCTCGCTGTCGCTGACGGACCTGATCATCAAGACCGGCATCCACGATGCCATCGCCCGCAAGCTCAACGCCAAGGGCAAGCTGCCGAACAAGGCGGTGGCCGAGGCGATCATCAACAACGTTCGCAAGACCATCATCCGCGAGAAGCTGACCGACCCGCGCTTCTACGAAGAGATGTCCAAGCTTCTGCA
Organism: Piscinibacter sp.; assembly: GCA_017983795.1. GTDB lineage: Bacteria > Pseudomonadota > Gammaproteobacteria > Burkholderiales > Burkholderiaceae_C > Piscinibacter. Next base: position 44,402 of record JAGOAS010000028.1, on the reverse strand, counting down.
AGACCTGATCAAGCAGGCGCGGAACGATGCCGCCGCCTACGAGCAGTTTCTCAAAGACGCCGAGGCGCTGGTGCAACGGCTGGCGCGCAAGCACGCCGTTGCCGGGGTGCCGGCGGTGCTGCACGGCCATCCGGCGGCGATCGTGCTCTACCGCAACCTGCCCGTCTTCCCGCCTTCCGGCCCGGCGGTGGCGCACGAGGAAGAACCGGACGAGCGCGAGCAGCGCGCGGCGCTGGCATTGCGCCTCGACCAGGCCATGCGCGAAAGCGCTCCGGCCGGCTGGAAGGGCGATCCGGCGCGCGAGGCGCAGGTTCTCAACGCCTTGTTCCCGATCATGGGGCGCGACCGCGAGGCCACGCGCGCCATCTTCGAGATCATCAAGCAGCAGACCGGCTACGCATGAGCGACACCATCCGGCTCGGCGACATCGAGATCGAGCTCACGCGCAAGGCGGTCAAACACGCCCACTTGTCGGTCCATCCACCGCACGGACGCGTGTCGCTGGTGGCACCGGCTGGAACGCGGCTGGAAGTGGCGCGCGCCTTCGCCATCACGAAGCTGGCGTGGATCCGGCAACAGCGCTCGCAGCTGCGAGAGCAGGCACGCGAGGTGCCACGGCGCTTCGTTCAGCGCGAGACACACTACCTCTGGGGCCGACGCCACCTGCTGGCCATCCGCATCGCAGATGCCAAGCCGGCGGTGTCGCTCGATCACCGACGCATCACGCTCACGATCCGGCCCGACACCAGCACCGCCAAGCGCGCCGAGGTCATGCACGCTTGGCACAAGTCGCTCTTGCATGCCGTGGTGCCGGCGCTCATCCGGAAGTGGGAGCACCGGCTGGGCGTGCGGGTATCGGCCTACTTCCTCCAGCGCATGAAGACCAAATGGGGAAGCTGCAATCACCGCGCCGGGCATATCCGCCTGAACACCGAATTGGTGACGAAGCCCAAGGATCTGCTCGAGTACGTGGTGGTGCACGAGATGCTGCACTTGGTCGAGCCCAATCACTCCGAGCGATTTGTCGAACTGTTGACGCAGCACTACCCGGCATGGCGAGAGGCGAGGGCGGATCTCAACGATCTGCCGTTGCCGGCCGAGCGTTGGGAGCGGAACTGAATCAATCCGGGCGGTGGCCGTCACGCGCCACGGCCAGACTGCGTCCACTGCGCCTCGCGCCGATGTGCGCAACAAAGTGCGCAAAAAGTCCTGCAGTAGTGACGAATTATCGTTGTGAGACAATGGCTTGCGGAACTCTGAATGTACGCAATGTCAGCCGACCTCTACGACGCCCCCCACCAGTTCGAACCGCTGCTGCCCTCTGCGGCGCGGCAGGAGCCGCTGCTGGTCAAGGCGCACGACCTGGCGACCGCGGCGACCGCCTTCTCGAGCCAGCCGATCGCGAGCCAGATGCGCGGCCTGCTGGCGGCCATGAATTCCTACTACAGCAACCGGATCGAAGGCCAGCACACCAGGCCTCATGAACTGGAGCAGGCGCTTCGCCGCGACTTCTCTCAGGATGCGAACCTTGCAGCGCGCCAACGCCTGGCCTTGGCGCACATCGACGCCGAAGCCGAGCTCGAGCAGCGCTACCAGGGGGAGGCGGGTGCCAAGGCCTTGTACGGCTTGCCTGCCGTCTGCGACATCCACCGCGCGATCTTCTCGCGCCTGCCAGTCTCCGATCGGGTGACCGGGCAAGGGGAGACCATCGTGCCGGGCGAGATCCGCCGTCGCGAGGTCAGCGTCGGGCGGCATGTCGCGCCGGCCTTCCAGAGCGTCGGCCGTTTTCTCGGTCGTTGGGGCGAGGTCTACGGCGGTGTCCGGCGCGGCGAGGCCGCGCTGGTGGCGATGGCCGCGGCGCACCACCGGCTCGGCTGGATCCATCCCTTCGTGGATGGCAACGGCCGCGTGATGCGATTGCACACGCACACCCTGCTCAGCGCGCTGGGCTACACCGGCGGCCTGTGGTCGCCGCTGCGCGGATTCGCGCGCACGGTGGATCGCTACTACACCTGCCTGGCGGCCGCCGACGAGCCGCGCCGCGGCGATCTGGACGGGCGCGGCAACCTGAGCGAAGCCGCACTCGTAGCCTGGATCGACTATGTCCTCGACGTCTGCCTCGACCAGGTGAGCTTCATGCGATCCACGCTGAATCTGCAGACCATGGAACGGCGCATCGCCGCCTGCCTGGTCTTCGAGCAGCAGACCCTCGGGTCCGGCGTTCGGATCGAAGCCCTGCGGCCACTGCACTACCTGTTCCTGAGCGGAACCGAACTCGAGCGTGGCGAATTCAAGCGCATGACCGGCCTGGGCGAACGTACCGCGGTCAATCTGCTGACATCGCTGATCAAGCGGGGCCTGCTGGCCAGCGATTCGCCCCAGGGCAAGCTGCGCTTCGGGCTGCCCTTGCACGCGCTTCGCTTCTACTTCCCGGCGCTGTGGCCCGAGGCCGAGGCCGACGCCAGCCCCTGACCGACGCGCCCAGCCGCCGCCAACACTGACCTGGCGCAAAGGTCCTGCCGATAGACGGGCGCCTTCACCGCCTGTCACATAAAACGCTAGCCATAGCGTCTAGCATCTCGCCCGCACACTACCTGTAGCGTATGGAGCGGAGATGCCTGTGAACACCCCGACGCCGACCCACGTCATCAAGCGCGATGGCGCCATCCGCGAGTTCGACCTGGCCAAGATCGCCGTGGCGCTGGCGCGCGCGGGCCAGGCCGCTGCCGAGTTCGACGCCGCGCGCGCGCAGCAACTGGCGCAGCAGGGCGTGCTGCCGCGCCTGCAGGCGCTCGGGCCGGTGACGCCGCATATCGAGCAGATCCAGGATGCGGTGGAAGCCACGCTGTTCGATGCCGGCCACCGCGCCACGCTGCGCGCCTACATCGTCTACCGCGAGCAGCACCGCAAGCTGCGCGACGCGCGCAGGAGCCTGGTCGACGTCGAAGCGTCGATGAACGAATACCTGCAGCAGACCGACTGGCGCGTCAACGCCAATGCCAACCAGGGCTGGTCGCTGGGCGGGCTGATCCTCAACGTCTCGGGCAAGGTGGTGGCCAACTACTGGCTCAACCACGTCTACCCGCCCGAGATCGGCCAGGCGCACCGCGACGCCGACATCCACATCCACGATCTCGACATGCTCAGCGGTTACTGCGCCGGCTGGAGCCTGCGCACGCTGCTGCACGAGGGCCTGAACGGCGTGCCGGGCAAGGTGGAGGCGGGGCCGCCCAGGCACCTGTCGAGCGCGGTCGGGCAGATCGTCAACTTCCTCGGCACCATGCAGAACGAGTGGGCCGGCGCGCAGGCCTTCAGCTCCTTCGACACCTACCTCGCGCCCTACGTGCGCCAGGACGCGCTCGGCTACGAGCAGGTGCGCCAGTGCATGCAGGAGCTGATCTACAACCTCAACGTGCCTTCGCGCTGGGGCACGCAGACGCCGTTCACCAACCTCACCTTCGACTGGGTCTGCCCGGAAGACCTGCGCGAGCAGGTGCCGGTGATCGGCGGGCGCGAGATGCCCTTCATGTACGGCGAGCTGCAGGCCGAGATGGACCTGATCAACCGCGCCTACATCGACGTGATGTGCGCCGGCGACGCCAAGGGCCGCGTCTTCACCTTCCCGATCCCGACCTACAACATCACGCCCGATTTCGACTGGGACGGACCCAACGTGCCGGCGCTGTTCGAGATGACGGCGCGCTACGGCTTGCCGTACTTCCAGAACTTCGTCAACTCCGAGCTCAAGCCCAACCAGATCCGCTCGATGTGCTGCCGGCTGCAGCTCGATCTGCGCGAGCTGCTCAAGCGCGGCAACGGCCTGTTCGGCTCGGCCGAGCAGACCGGCTCGCTGGGCGTGGTGACGGTCAACTGCGCGCGCCTGGGCCACCTGCACGCGGGCGACGAGGCGGCGCTGCTGGCGCGGCTGGACGAACTGCTCGAGCTCGGCCGCCAGAGCCTGGAGATCAAGCGCAAGGTGATCCAGCGCCTGATGGACCAGGGCCTGTTCCCCTACACCAAGCGCTACCTCGGCACGCTGCGCAACCACTTCTCGACGCTGGGCGTGAACGGCATCAACGAGATGATCCGCAACTTCAGCGGCGGCGCGCTCGACATCACCAGCGAAGAAGGCCACGCGCTCGCCGCGCGCCTGCTCGACCACGTGCGCGCGCGCATGGTCGCCTTCCAGGAGGAGACCGGCCACCTCTACAACCTGGAAGCGACGCCGGCCGAAGGCACCACCTACCGCTTCGCCAAGGAAGACCGCAAGCGCTTCCCCGGCATCCTGCAGGCCGGCACGCCGCAGCATCCGTACTACACGAACTCGTCGCAGCTGCCGGTGGGCTACACCGACGATCCGTTCGAGGCGCTGGAGCGGCAGGACGATCTGCAGCGCAAGTACACCGGCGGCACCGTGCTGCACCTGTACATGAGCGAGCGGCTGTCGAGCGCGCAGGCCTGCCGCGACCTGGTGCGGCGTGCGCTGACGCGCTTCCGCCTGCCCTACATCACCGTGACGCCGACCTTCTCGATCTGCCCGCAGCACGGCTACCTGAGCGGGCACCACGAGTTCTGCCCCAAGTGCGACGCCGAGATCCTGGCGCGCAAGCAGCGCGAACTGGCCTAGGCCACATTCGAAATTCAACCAAGGAGAGAGCGATGACCGAAGCGACCGTGACGATCGAAGCCCCGCAAGCCAGCACGATCACGCTGCGCGACGAGGAGCGCCAGCGCTGCGAGGTGTGGACGCGCGTGATGGGCTACCACCGCCCGGTGGCCTCGTTCAACATCGGCAAGCAGGGCGAGTTCCAGGAGCGCACGCACTTCGAGGAAGCGCGCTGCTGCGGCTGATGCCCGCGTCGCTGCGCGTCGGCGGCCTGACGCGCTTCACCAGCATCGACTACCCCGGCAAGCTCAGCGCCGTGGTATTCGTGCAGGGCTGCCCCTGGCGCTGCGGCTACTGCCACAACCCGCAACTGCAAGCGCGCGACGAGGCCGCGGGCCCGAGCTGGAGCGAGGTGATGGCCTGGCTGCCGCGCCGCGTCGGCCTGATCGACGCCGTGGTGTTCAGCGGCGGCGAGCCGACGCTGGATCCGGCGCTCGGCGATGCGATGGACGAGGTGCGCACCCTCGGCCTGGCGGTCGGGCTGCACAGCGCGGGCATCTCCCCGCGCCGGCTGCGCGAGCTGCTGCCGCGCCTCGACTGGATCGGCCTGGACGTGAAGGCGCCGCTGGACGACGAACCGGCGCATCGGCGCATCACCGGCGTGGCCGGTTCCGCCGCGGCCGTGGCCGAGAGCGTGCGCGCGGTGCTCGATGCCGGCGTGGCCAGCGAGATGCGTACCACCGCGCACCCGGCGTTGCTGGACGACGCGGAGCTGCGGCATCTCGCCGATGGCCTGGCTGCGCAAGGCGCCACGCACTTCGCCTTGCAGGTGGCGCGGCCGGCGAATCACATGAGCGCCCCGCCGGCCGACTACCCGGCGCCGGCGACCCTCGCGCACCTGCGCGCGGCATTTCCGAACTTCAGCCTGCGCCGCGAGTGAGGCGGCTACTCCAGGCCCGTCAGCTCGGCTCCCGGCGGCACAGGCAATAGATGAACTTCTGCACCGTGCCGCGCGGCGTGTGGTGCTCTTCGCCTTCCTGCTGCAGCAGCGCGAAGGGCGCGCCGAACTCGGCGTGCAGGCCATCGGCGCTGTAGCGCATCACCGGCAGGCCGCTGCACTTGAGCGGGCCGTCCTCGGCGAAGGTCGCGACGATGACGTGCCCGCCGGGCTTGACGGCGTGCAGCACGGCGGCCACGTAGGCCTCGCGCTCCTCGCGCGTGGTGAGGAAGTGGAAGACCGCCCGGTCGTGCCAGAGCGCGTAGGCGTGCCGCGGCAGCTCGACCTGCGTGATGTCGCCCACTCGCCAGTCGACGCGCTGCGCACGCTCGCCCAGGCGCTGGCGGGCAGCGTTCAGCGCGGCCTCGGAGAGATCGAGCACCGTCAGTGCCGAGTGGCCCGTCGCGAGCAGATCGTCCACCAGCGTCGAGGCGCCGCCGCCCACGTCGATGATGGGCGCGTCGCGCGCGATGCCGGTGCGCCGGATCAGCTGCACCGAGCGCTGTGCGTGTTCCTGGAACCAGCTCACGCCCGTGGCGGGCTGGCTCGTGTAGACCTGCTCCCAGTGGGCTTTCGATTGCACGCGCGTCAGCCTTGCTGCAGCTTCTTCCAGGCCTGGAAGCCGCCGGCCACCGACAGCGCCTTGGGGTAGCCCAGCGAGCGCAGCAGCGCCGCGGCGGCCAAGCTGCGCCGGCCGCTGTTGCACACGCACAGCAGCAGGTGGTCGTGCGCGTGGTGCAGCCGGTTGATGGTCGTGAAGAACGATTGCACGTCCATGTCCTTGGGCTGGCCGGCGTCGAGGATGTCCTGCTCGTCCTCGGTCAGCGCATGGCCCAGCATCAGCTTGACCTCGAACAGTGGCACGTGCACGGTGTCGGGGATCGCGCCCTTCATCTCGATCTCGAAGGACTGGCGGATGTCGATCATCGTCGCCAGCCCGAGCCGGCACAGCTCCAGCGCCGAGCCCAGGCTGATCTCCAGCCCGGGCGGCGCAGCCTCTTCGGGCGCGGCGCTGTCCATGGCGTCGCGCCGCCTCAGCCGCGATCGGCCAGGCGCACGATGCCCAGCGCCTTGAGCACGTATTTCTCGTAGACCGGATCCGAGTTGCCGGTCTTCATCTTGCGCATGAAGTATTTCTCGAAGGCGATCTTGGCGTAGTGCACCCACTTGCCCTTCTTGAACCAGTTGACGTTGCGCGGCGGGATCTGCGGCAGCGCGACGAAGGCGGCGCCGGTGTCGCCCATGTCGGCCAGGCAGATGGCGTTCCAGGTGCCCTTGGCGGTGGCCGGCTGGCCGGCCAGTTCGGCGGCGATGTTGTGGGCGATGGCCGTCACCATGGTCTCGATCATGTAGCCGGTCTTGGGCGCGCCGCTGGGCACCGGCGTCACCTCCACCGGCGGAATCGCCACGCACACACCGGCCGAGAAGATGTTGCGGTATTTCTTGCTGCGCTGGTGCTCGTCGATCAGCACGAAGCCGCGCGGGTTGCACATGTCGGCGATGGCGGCCACCGGCTCCACGCCCTTGAAGGCGGGCAGCATCATCGCCAGCTTGAAGGGCACCTCGTGCTCCTTCATCACGTTGCCCAGATCGTCGAGCTGCGTGGTGAAGAGCTTGCCGGGCTCGACCTTGGTGGTCTTGGCGCTGGTGATCCACTTGATGTCGTGGCCGCGCAGCTCGCTTTCCAGCATGCTCTTGCTGTCGCCCACGCCGCCCAGGCCGAGGTGGCCGATGTAGGGCTCGGCGGTGACGTAGGTCATCGGCACCTTGTGGCGCAGCTTGCGCTTGCGCAGATCGGCGTCGAGGATGAAGGCGAACTCGTAGGCCGGGCCGAAGCAGCTCGCGCCGGGCATCGCGCCCACGACGATCGGCCCCGGCGCCTCGAGGAACTTCTGGTACTCGGCCCAGAACATCTCCGCATGCCCGACGGTGCACACCGAATGCGTGTGGCCGCCGTGCGGGCCGGCGCCCGGCACCTCGTCGAAGGAGAGCTTGGGGCCGGTGGTGATGACGAGGTAGTCGTAGTCCAGCGCCTGGCCGTTCTCCAGCGTCACGCGGTTGGCGGCCGGGTCGATCTTGCTGACGGCGCTGGCGACGAAGGCGATGCCCTTGCGCTCGAGCAGCGGGCCGATCGGCAGCGTCACCGCCGAGCGCTCGCGCCAGCCCACCGCCACCCAGGGGTTGGACGGCGTGAACTGGAAGGTGTCGGTCGGGTTGACCACGGTGATGCGGTGCTCCGCCGGCAGCAGGGCGCGCAACTCGTAGGCGGCCGGCATGCCGCCGACACCCGCGCCCATGACGACGATGTGTGCCATCTCGTTCTCCTTCGTGCGTTTGCCTTCGGCAAGCGGTCTCAGAACTTGCGGCTCCAGGCCGCACCCAGCGAGTACTGACGCATGCGCACCGTCTCGTTGCCGCCGGCGCCCGCGCCCATCACCGCATTGAACATCGACGGCCCGCTGACGGACTGACGTGGCGCAATCATCAGCGAGGCGCTCAGCTCGTCGGTCGGGCTCATCGCCCAGGTGAAGCCGCCCGTGTAGTGCTGCTTCATCACGCCCGGGGCGAGGATGTTGAAGGTGACGTTCTCGCTGGTCACCGGGTTCTGGCCGCGGTTGAGGCCGGCGCGCAGCGTCCAGGCGCTGTCGATGCGCCATTGCACGCCGAGCTTGAGCACGTCGATGTCGCGCCAGCCGAAGCCGGGGCCGCCGGCCGCACCCAGCGGCAGCGGCACCGAGCTGGCGTTGCCCACCGAGCCGACGCCGCTGTACTTGATGCGCTGATAGTCGAGCGCAACGGTGACCGCGGGCACGGGCATGAAGCTCAGGCCGACGGCAAAGTGCGCCGGGATGTCGAAGTCGCCGTTGTCGGCGAACAGGCCGGCGTACTCCTTGAAGCGGCTCATGTTCATCTTGGGCGCGTAGGCCGCGCCGACGCTGAGCACGTCGGTCAGGCGGCCGTAGTAGCCGAGCCGGATGCCGAAGCCGTGCGAGCGCGAGTAGCCGTTGTTGGTGACGCTGCCGGGCGCGCCGGTGAAGGGCGGGAAGCCGGGCGCGTTGTCGAAGGCCTGCAGGCCCTTGGCCTTGAACTGCTGGTAGCCGAGCAGCAGCGAGGCGCCGACCGAGTGGCTGGAATTGATCTTGTACGACACCGTAGGCGCCACCACCAGCTGCATCAGGTCCACGCCCAGGCCGCCGGTGCCGCACAGCATGTTGGCCGCGCCGCCGCCGCAGTTGAAGTTGCCCTCGGGGTAGTCGGTATTCATGCCGCCGTTGCCGTAGACGGTTACGCCGACCGAGAGATCGTTGTTGAGCATGCGGTTGTAGCCGAGCTCGGGCACCAGGAAATATTTGCTGTCGCTGTCGACGCTGCCGTTGAGCGTCGGGAAACCGGCGCCGCTGCGCTCGGCGTCGCGCTGCGGCGAGAACAGCTCGATGCCGGCGTCCAGGCGCGAGCCGACCCACACCATGGTCGCCGGGTTGTTGGCGCCGCCCATGCTGTCTCCGGTCATCGCCACCGAGGCGCCGCCCATGCCCTTGGCGCGGATGCCGTAGCCGTGCGGGAAGTAGCCGTTGGTCGCGAAGGCCGGGCCGGCGACGAGCGCCGCGGCGAGGGCCACCATCTTGAGCGGAAGGCGAAGGCGGTTCATGTGCTGTCTCCTCGTAATAGGTTTGTGTGGCGTGTCGAGAAAGGTCGTTGGCCCCTACCAGCGTGCGAGGACGCGCCCGTCCTCGACCCGGCTCTCCCAACGCGTGAGCGGGGTGTTGCCGCGGGCGATGCACTCACCGCTGCGGATGTCGAAGGCCCACTCGTGCTTCGGGCAGGTCAGCGTGTGGCCCTGCAGCGCGAGGTGGGGGATGTCGGTGGTCTGGTGCGGGCAGCGGCTGTCGTAGACGCGCCAGTCGTCGGCTTCGCGGTGCACGAAGAGGGCGCGGCCGTCGCATTCGATGCGCTTCGTCTGCCCGCTGGCGAGGTCGTCGGTGCCCATCAGGTCGTGCCAGGCGCTCTCGCCGCGCAGCGCCTGCGGGCTGAAGCCGGGCAGGTTCATCGCCAGGATGATGTCGGTGGCCCAGACGATCTTCGCCAGCCCGAGCGTCGGGAAGGCCATCAGCAGCGCATCCAGCACCTCCATCGGCGAGCAGCCTTCGCGCAGCGCGCGCTTCAGATACTGCTTGAAGCCGCGCTCGGTCTGCGCGTCGACCTTGGTGATCACCGAGATCAGGGCGCGCGTCTTCGGGTCGAGGTGCTTGCCGCAGTCCTCGAGGAAGGCGAAGTAGTGGCCGAGCGCTTCCGGCCGCGCCTTGACGAGGTAGTCGAGTGCCGCGCTCATGCCGACACCAGCACCGGCCGCTCGGCCAGCCCGATCACCTTCTGCGCGACGCCGCCCAGCCAGGCGCGCGCCGCCGCGTCGTCGCCGTGGCGGCCGATCACGAGCAGGTCGGCGCCGAGTTCCTTGGCGGCGGCGAGGATCTGCTCGTGCGGCCGGCCGCTGCGCTCCACCCCCTCGACCGTGACGCCGAGCGCGCGCGCCGCGGCCACGGCGCGTTGCAGCGCATCGCCGCTGCGCGTGCCCACGCACAGCACCGTCAGCGGCAGACCGCATTCGGCGGCGATGGCCGCGGCGCGCATCACCGGGCCGAGCTCGCGGCTGTCCGGATCGAGCGCCACCAGCACGCGCTGCGACCACATGAGCGCCTCGCGCGGCACCACCAGCACGCTGCAGGGCGCGTGCGTGACCACGGTGCGCACCATCTCGCCGAGCAGCAGCTTGGCCAGCAGCCCGCGCTGCCCGCGGCGCCGGATCACGATCAGGTCGGCGCCGCTGGAAGCCGCTTCGTCGACGATCTCGCGCCAGGCCTCCGGCCCGCGGCGCGCCAGCAGTTCGAGCGTCACCTCGGCGCGCTGCGCATCGCCACGCAGCGCGGCGATGCGCTCGCCCGCCTGCGCTTCCGCATGCGCGGCCAGTTGCGGCGCCATCGCCTCGTATTCCGGGTTGCTGGTGATCGGCACGACGGCGCGCAGCGGCAGGGCGCAGCGCCGCGCCATCGTGAAGGCCAGCGTCTCGGCGCCGGCATCCTGCGCGGTGTGCTCGGTGGCCAGCAGCAGGCGCGAGAAGGGGTGCGTCATGGCCGTGCCCACGCTCAGTGCCCGGCCGTCAGCAGGCCCGAGGCGGCCAGCAGCAGCACCGCCACCTGCGCCACGCACAGCGCCGCGTAGAGGCGCTCGCGCTGGCGCAGGTACAGCGGCAGCAGCGCCAGCAGCGCCAACAGCGACGCGCCGGTGAGCATCGCGATGCCCAGCAGGTTGGCGATGTCGCCGCGGTGCGCGAAAGCCAGCCAGCCCCAGCCGGTGGGCAGCCCGGTGGCGGCGAGAAACTGCGAGACCGGCAGGTTCCACACCTCGGGCAGGCGCGAATGCGGCACGTGCGGCTCGACCAGGCCGATGCCGTAGGCGAGGAAGATGAGGATCAGCGCGACCAGCCCGACACGCGTGCCCCACTCCAGCCAGCGTGCGTAGCGCAGCTGTTCGGGCGGCTGCACCACGCTCTCGGGCGCGATGCTCAGCGCGCCGGGCTCGACCGGCTTCATGCCCACACCCCCGTGCCCTTGAGCAGGGCGCGCAGGCCGGCGAACAGCAGCACGGCGATCACCATGCGGCGGATCACCGTGCCCTTGAGCACGTTGAGCAAGCGCGCGCCGATCTTGGCGCCCAGCATCATGCCCACCACCGAGGGCACGGCGATCATCGGCAGCACCGCGCCCCTGTTGACATAGACCCAGGCCGCCGACGAATCGACCAGCGACAGCACCAGCCCCGAGGTGCCGGCCGACACCTTGAGCGGCGCGCCCATCAGCAGGTTGAGCGCCGGCACGTTGGCCCAGCCGGCGCCGATGCCGAACATGCCGGCCAGCACGCCGATGCCGAGGAAGACCACCAGCCCGCTGGCCGTGCGGTGCACCTGCCAGTCGATGCGCTGGCGCGTGGCGCCGTCGACGAATACGCCGTGCAGCGCCAGCGCGCTGGAGAGGCGATCCGGCGCGGCGACGATGGGGAACTCCGACTTCCTGGCCACCGCCATCAGCAGCACGATGGACAGCACGATCAGCCCCAGCGCCGTCTGCACCACCGAGACGGGCAGGGCCAGGCCGAGCAGCGCGCCGGCGATCGAGCTGGCCGAGGCGAGCAGCGCCAGCGGCAGCGCCAGGCGCAGGCTGGCCAGGCCGCTGCGCAACAGCATGGGCGCGGCGGCCAGCGCGCTGGCCAGGGCGACGAGCAGGCCGGCGCCGCGCACGAAGTCGAGGTGGAAGGGGAAGAAGCCGCCGACGATGGGCACGAACAGCGTGCCGCCGCCGATGCCCGCCGGCACGGCGACGATGCCCATCACGAAGCAGGCGAGAAAGAGCGCCAGCGGCCAGCCCCACCAGGGCATGGCCGAGGCCGCGCCGCCGGAGGCATGCGCGGGCAGGGCCAGCAGGAGCAGCAACGCGGCGGCGGCGAGGGGCAGGCGCTTCACGAGATGGCCTGGTAGTAGAGGTTCTGCGGGTGATTGGCCTGCGCGAAGAAGAACCAGCGCTCGGCCAGCAGGCCCGCCAGTTGCACCGCCACGGCCAGCAGCAGCGGCGCGGGCGACGCCGGGGCGAGCGCCAGCAGCGCCGCCGGCACGGCGAAGCCGGCAGCGAGGAAGAACCACTTCAGCGTGCGCAGCGCCGCGGCGCTGCGGCCGTGGAAGAACTCGCGCGTGTTGAACGAGCCGCCCATGAAGCCCTGCGCGCGCTGGCGGATCATCGGGTGCTTGACGCCGATGGCGCTCTGCAGCGTCGAGCGCGGCCGCAGACGTGCGTTGCGCGCCAGCGCAGCGGCGCGGCCGATCAGCGCCGCCAGCGTCAGCGCGAGCGCGGCCAGCGCCAGCACGGGGGCCAGCGCCGGCGCGCGCAGGCTCGCCAGCAGCGCCGCCAGCGTGGCGCCCGAAGCGCAGCCGATCAGCAGGTAGTTGACGAGCGTGAGCGGGCTGGCCCACTCCTGCAGGAAGCGGATCGACGCGTAGACCATGCCGGTGCAGACGAACAGCGCCAGGCAGGCCAGCGCGGCGATCGCGCCGAGCGCGCGCGTGCCGGGCAGCGCCAGCCATTGCGCGCCGCCCCAGGCCGCGCAGGCCGCCATGAAGGCGGGCAGGGCGATCACCTCGCGCGACAGCCACGAGCTGCGCCACATCGCCGCGGCGCGCCAGGCGCGCTCGGGGTGGCCGAGGTGGAAGAAGGAGGCGAGCAGGCCCAGGCCGGTGAATACCAGCGCCAGCGCCGCGCCGAGGCCGAGCGTGTCGCGCTCTTGCGGAGTGGCGCCGAAGCCGGCCAGCTCGCAGCCGTAGAGCGCGAGAAACAGCCCCTGGCCGGCGCCGATCAGCACGGTGAGGAAGACGACGGAGAGGGCGGGATTCATGTGGCGTAGTCCTCGCGCCCCGGTTCGAGGTGCGCGGCTTCCGGCTCTTTGCCGTCGAGCTTGAGCGGGTTGTCGCGGCGCTGCAGATCCTCGGCGTGCAGCGTGATCTGTGTGCGCCGGCGCGGCAGGTAGTGGTTGGAGGGCCGCGTGCCCCACTCGGGCATGAGCGGGTAGCCGGCGCGTTCGTTGATCGCCACCGACACGGCCGAGGCCGGATCGTGGATGTCGCCGAACAGCCGTGCGCCGGCCGGGCAGGCCAGCACGCAGGCCGGCTTGCGCTGCGCCTCGGGCAGGCTCTTGTCGGTGATGCGGTCCACGCACAGCGTGCACTTGGTCATCACCTTGCGGTCCTCGTCGAACTCGCGCGCGCCGTAGGGGCAGGCCCAGCTGCAGTATTTGCAGCCGATGCACTTGTCGTAGTCGACCAGCACGATGCCGTCCTCGGCGCGCTTGTAGCTCGCGCCCGTGGGGCACACCGGCACGCAGGGCGGATCCTCGCAATGCAGGCAACTCTTCGGGAAGTGCACCGTCTGCGTATTCGGAAACTGCCCGACCTCGAAGGTCTGCACGCGGTTGAAGAAGCTGCCGCTCGGGTCTTCGCCGTAGGGCCTGTCGTCGGTCAGCGGGCCGGCCGAGCCGGAGGTGTTCCACTGCTTGCAGCTCGTCACGCAGGCGTGGCAGCCGACGCAGACGTTGAGGTCGATGACCAAGGCCAGCTGGGTCATGACGACACCTTCTTGCGCCCCGCCATCCAGCCGCGCCGCTGCGGCTTGGCCGGCATGCCCGGCACCGGCTTCATGGCCTCGAACTGCGGCCAGCTCTCGGCCGGCTCGTCGGGCTCGGCCGGGGTGATGCGCACGCGTACGTCGTACCACGCGGCCTGGCCGGTGACGGGGTCGGAGTTGGAGAGCGTGGCGCCGTCCGGCCCGGCCGGCAGCTCCTCGCGGATCAGGTGGTTGAGCAGGAAGCCGCGGCGCGATTCGTTGGCGCCGGCGTCCAGGTGCCAGGCGCCGCTCTGCTTGCCGATGGCATTCCAGGTCCACACCGTGCCGGGCTCGACGGCCTCGCTGTGGCGGCACAGGCAGCGCACCTTGCCCCAGGGCGACTCGACCCACATCCAGGCGCCGTCGGCGATGCCCGCGGCCCGCGCGGTGCGTGTGTTGACGAACAGGAAGTTGTGCGTGTGGATCTGGCGCAGCCAGGCGTTCTGCGAATCCCAGGAGTGGTACATCGCCATCGGCCGCTGCGTCACCGCGTTGAGCGGGTATTTCTGCGTGTCGGTGGCCTGCTGCTCGAGCGGCGCGTAGAAGAAGGGCAGCGGGTCGAAGTAGGTCGCCACGCGCTTCTTCAAGCGCTCGGGCGGCTGCTTGCCGGGCTGCTTGCCCTGCGCCGCGAGGCGGAAGCGCTGCAGGAATTCCGAGTAGAGGTGGATGACGATCGGGTCGCGGTCGCGCCGCAGGCCGGAGCGCTGCGCCCAGTCCATGTAGCCCTGGTTCCAGTTGCGCATGTACTGGATGGCCGGTGGCAGATGGTGCTGGAACACGCAGTTGTTCTTCGCGTACATCTCCCACTGGCGCGGATTCGGCTCGCCGCGCATGGCCTTCTCGCCGCCCTTGCCGCGCCAGCCGGCCAGGAAGCCGATGCCCGAGCCGGGCGCCGTCTCGTAGTTGACGACGAAGTCGGGGTAGTCGCGGTACTTGCGCGAGCCGTCGGCGTTGACGAAGGCGGGAAACTTCAATCGCGAGGCCAGTTCGACCAGCACCTCCTGGAAGGGCTTGCACTGGCCGGTGGGCGGCAGCACCGGGATGCGCACCGAATCGACGGGCCCGTCGAACTCGCTGATCGGCCGATCCAGCATGGACATGCAATCGTGCCGCTCGAGGTAGGTGGTGTCGGGCAGCAGCAGGTCGGCGAAGGCCGTCATCTCCGAGTGGAAGGCATCGCAGACGACCAGGAAGGGGATCTTGTACTGCCCGTCCTCGCCCTTGTCGTTGAGCATCTTGCGGACCTCGGACGTATTCATCGTCGAGTTCCAGGCCATGTTGGCCATGAAGATCAGCAGCGTGTCGATGCGGTACGGGTCGCCGCGCCAGGCATTGGTGATGACGTTGTGCATCAGCCCGTGCGCCGACAGCGGATGCTCCCAGCTGAAGCCCTTGTCGATGCGCACCGGCTCGCCGGCCGCGTCGACGAACAGATCCTGCGGGCTCTCCGGCCAGCCCAGCGGCGCGCCATTGAGCGGCGTATCGGGCTTGACCGCCTCCGGCCCCTTGGGCGGCCGCGCGTTGGGCGGCACGGCGCGCGGGTAGGGCGCCTTGTGGCGGAAGCCACCGGGGCGGTCGATGGTGCCCAGCAGGCTCATCAGGATCGCCAGCGCGCGGATGGTGTGAAAGCCGTTGCTGTGCGCCGCCAGGCCGCGCATGGCGTGGAAGGCCACCGGGTTGCCGGTCACCGTGTCGTGGCGCTTGCCCCAGCAGTCGGTCCAGGCGATCGGCAGTTCGATCTTCTGGTCGCGCGCGGTGATGCCCATCTCGTGGGCGAGGCGGCGGATGGTCGCGGCCGGAATGCCGGTGATGCCCGCCGCCCACTCGGGCGTGTACTCGCGCACGCGCTCCTCGAGCAGCTGGAAGGCGGGCACGGCGGCAGTGCCGTCCGGCATCTTGTAGCGCCCGAGCAGCGCCGGGTCGGTGCCCTCGGTGTGGTCGGCCACCGGCTTGTGCGTGAGCCGGTCCCACCACCAGAAGTTGTGCGGCCGCAGCGGGTTGACGACGTCGCCCTCGACGTTGCGCAGCATCAGGCCGAAGTCGTCGCTCTCGGCGTCCTGGTTCACCAGCTGGCCGGCGTTGGTGTAGCGCGCCAGGAACTCGCGGTCGTACAGGCCCAGCGCGATGATCTCGTGGATGAGCGCGAGCAGCAGCGCGCCGTCGGTGCCCGGCTTGATCGGCACCCACTCGTCGGCGATGGCCGCGTAGCCGGTGCGTATCGGGTTGATGGCGATGAACTTGCCGCCCTGGCGCTTGAACTTCGCCAGGGCCACCTTCATCGGGTTGCTGTGGTGATCCTCGGCGGTGCCGATCATCACGAACAGCTTGGCGCGATCGAGATCCGGCCCGCCGAACTCCCAGAACGAGCCGCCGATCGTGTAGATCATGCCGGCGGCCATGTTCACCGAGCAGAAGCCGCCGTGCGCCGCATAGTTGGGCGTGCCGAACTGGCGCGCGAACAGGCCGGTGAGCGCCTGCATCTGGTCGCGCCCGGTGAAGAGCGCGAACTGCTTGGGGTCGGTGGCGCGCAGGTGGCGCAGCCGCTCCTCCAGCGTCGCGAAGGCCTCGTCCCAGCTGATCTCCTCGAACTCGCCGGCGCCGCGCTCGCTGCCGGGCTTGCGGCGCAGCGGCACGGTCAGGCGTGCCGGCGAGTACTGCTTCATGATCCCCGAGGAGCCCTTGGCGCAGATCACGCCGCGGTTCAGCGGGTGATCCGGGTTGCCCTCGATGTAGCGCACCTCGCCGTTGCGCAGGTGCACGCGGATGCCGCAGCGGCAGGCGCACATGTAGCAGGTGGTGTTGCGCACCTCGGTGCACGCGTCCGGCACGGGCGCGGCGGTGGGGTCGTGGAGCGGTGTGGCCGGCATGGGTATTGGTGCTGCGGCCCACACAGGTGCGCCGGTCTGGACTGCTGCTTCATTAGCGCAAGCCGGCCGTGCAGCGTCTATAGCCGGGACGGGTAATGACCACCTACCCATCTGGGTGATGTGCGCCGATCCCTCGCGCGGCGACGCTTTCCCTTGAGTTTGCGCAAGCCCGATGCGCATACGGCCATGGGTATGGGGTTGTTGCCGATGACAGGGCCGCCCCGGCGCGCTTCAATCGCAGCCGGATGGATGCACACGCCATGGAGAGGACTCGCCCCGACGCCAGCGCGGCGCCGCCGCATGCGGGTGGCGCGGACCTGTTCGTGCAGCTCGCCGCCGGCCTGGCCGAGGGGCGCGACCTGCGCGGCCTGCTCGACCGCCTGCTCGAGCCGGTGGTGGCGCTGGCCGGCGCGCACTCGGGCGCGGTGCGCCTGCTCAGCGAATCGGGCGAGCGGCTGCAGCTGGTCAGCGACATCGGCCTGCCCAACGCCGTGCACCGCTGCGAAGCCACGGTCGACCGCGGCTGCGGCATCTGCGGCGACGCCGCCGGCGCGCGGCGCATCGTCTGGTCGTCCGATCTGCGCGTCTGCGCCGAGCGTGGCGGCGACGACTTCTTCGGCCGTACCTGCAGCCGCATGGTGGCCGTGCCGCTGCAGCGCCGCGGCCGCGTGCTGGGCGTCTACAACCTGTTCTTCGCCGACGAGGCCGAGCCCTCGCCGCAGGTGATGGCGCTGCTGCGCTCGGTGGGCGAGTTGCTTGGCCTGGCGCTGGACAACGCCCGCCTGGAAGCGCAGAGCGTGCGTGCCTCGGTGATGCAGGAGCGCCAGGCCATGGCCGCCGAGATCCACGACTCGATCGCCCAGACCCTGACCTTCGTGAAGATGCGCCTGCCGCTGCTGCAGGACGCGGTGGCCGAGGGCGACGAGGCTCGCTCGCTCGCCTACCTGTCCGACGTGCGCCAGGCGGTGGGCGACGCGCACGGCAGCCTGCGCGAGATCGTCACGCACTTCCGCACGCGCATCGACCCGCGCGGCCTCGCCCATGCGCTGGAGGCGCTGGTGGCGCGCTTCCGCGAGCGCAACACCATCGTGCTGGCCTACGCGAACACCGGCTTGCCGCTGAGCCTGTCGGACGAAGTGCAGACCGAGGTCTTCCACATCGTGCAGGAGGCGCTGGCCAACATCGAGCGCCACTCGCAGGCGCGCCATGCCTGGCTGAGCATCGAAGGCGGGCCGCTGGGCTTCGAGCTGCGCGTCGACGACGACGGCATCGGAGCGCGCCCGGCCGACGAGCAGTGCGACGAAGGCTCGCACTTCGGCATCGGCATCATGAGCGAGCGCGCCCAGCGCCTGCGCGGCGAGTTCAGCGTCGGCGCACGGCCCGGCGGCGGCACGCGCGTGCGCCTGGCCTGGAACGCAGCGGGAGCCGCGTCGTGAACGATCGGCTCCTCAAGGTGATCCTGGTCGACGACCACTCGCTGTGTCGCAACGGCCTGACCGACTTGCTGCAGCACCGCGGCGGCATGCAGGTGGCGGCCGCCACCGGCGACCCGACGCGCGTGGTCGACCTGCTGCGCGAGCACCGGCCCGACCTGGTGGTGCTCGATCTGCGCATGCCCACCACCGACGGCCTGAGCCTCTTGCGCCACATCCGCGCCGAGGGCGTGGACACGCCGGCAGTGATCCTCACCATGAGCGATTCGCAGGACGACCTCGCCGCCGCGCTGCGCGCCGGCGTGAAGGGCTACCTGCTCAAGGACATGGAGCCCGAGGACGTGATCGCCTCCATCGGCCGCGCGGCGCGTGGCGAACTGGCGGTGGCGCCGGCGCTCACGCTCAAGCTCGCCAACATGCTGCAGGCCGGCAGCGGCGAGCCCGAGCGGCGCGATCTGCTGGCCTCGTTGACCGAGCGCGAGCGCCAGATCCTCGAGCACCTGGCGCGCGGCGAGAGCAACAAGACCATCGCGCGGGCGCTGGACATCAGCCACGACACCGTGAAGCTGCACGTGCGGCACATCCTCACCAAGCTCAACCTCAACTCGCGCGTCGAGGCGGCGGTGTTCGCGGTCGAGCAGCGCGCGGCGCCGCCGGGCGGCGCCAGCCTGGTCGAAGGCGCTAGGCGAACGCCACGCTGAGCTCGCGCGGCGCTGCGGCCACTGGCTGGGCGGCGTACCAGTCGAGCGCTTCGCGCAGCCGCACCACCTCGCCGACGATGGTCAGCGCGGGTGACGACAGCCCGGCCGCCGCGACGCGCTGCGCCAGATCGGCCAGCGTGCCGGTGACCACGCGCTGCGATGCGGTCGTGCCCTGCTGCACCACCGCTGCAGGCTGCGTCGGCGGCAGGCCGTGGGCGATCAGCTTCGCGCAGATCTGCGCCAGCGCCGTCAGGCCCATGTAGATCACCACCGTCTGGTGCGGCCGGGCGAGGCCGGCCCAGTCGAGCTCGGCGCCGCCGTCCTTCAGGTGGCCGGTGACGAAGGTGCAGCTCTGCGCAAAGTCGCGGTGCGTGAGCGGGATGCCGGCATAGGCCGATACGCCGCAGGCCGCGGTGACGCCCGGCACCACCTCGAAGGCGATGCCGGCGGCGGCCAGCTCCTGTGCCTCCTCGCCGCCGCGGCCGAACACGAAGGGGTCGCCACCCTTGAGCCGCACCACCTGCTTGCCCTGGCGCGCCAGCGAGACGAGCAGCTCGTTGATCTCGTGCTGCTGCAGCGTGTGGTGGTTGCGCTGCTTGCCGGCGTGGATGCGCCGCGCTCCCGGGCCGATCAGGGCCAGCACGCCCGGCGAGACGAGCTGGTCGATCACCACCACCTCGGCGCTGCGCAGCAAGCGCGCGGCCTTCAGGGTGAGCAGATCGGGGTCGCCCGGGCCGGCGCCGACGAGGTAGACCTTGCCCTTGTTCATGCTCGTGCTCCCGCGCATCTCAGCAGCTGCTGCCGGTGCCGCAACTGCCGCCGCCGCAACCGCCGCAGCCGCCGCGGCGCGTTGTGGGCGCCGTTGCCTGTACGGCCTGGGGCACGAAGACGAAGCCGTACTGGCCCGGCTCGAGTTCGACGAAATCGAGCTCGGTGTCCTGCAGCAGCGGCTGCGAGGCGGTGGCGATCAGCACGGTCACGCCGTCGGACAGCAGCGCCGGGTGTTCGCCGTCGTGTGCCTCGTCGAAGCCCATGCCGTAGGTGATCGAGCCATCGGCCTCGCGGCGTGCGGCGACGCGCAGCGCCAGTTCCTCCATGCCGCCTTCGACGGCGGCCTGGCGGATGCGCGTGGCGGCGTTGGTGGTCAGAGAGAACATCGTCGTTACTCCTTCAGTGTTCGCCCTTGGTGCGCAGCAGCCCCGCCAGCCGGTTGCCCTGCTTCTGCGGGCCGCCACGCGGGAACATCTCGTGCAGGTGGTGGTTGCTGCCGCGCTGCGCGCCCCAGCGCGCGGTGAAGTGGCGGATCATCACGCGCACCTGCGGCTGCACGCCGTGCTCGGTCCAGTACGCGCGCAGGAAGTGGATCAGCTCCCAGTGCGCGTCGGTCAGCTCCAGCCCTTCGCGCTCGGCGAGTGCGCGGGCGAAGTCTTCCGACCAGTCGCCCAGGTGGCGCAGATAGCCCTCGGAGTCGACCTCGATGAGGCGGTCGCCGACGCGCACCGTGCCCTTCAGCGTGTGGACCATGTGCTTCCTCCGACGCGAAGTGGTGCCGCGGCCGCCGCGTCCTCGCGCACGCGCCGCACGAAGGCGATGAAGCGGCGCGGCCAGTCGTTGCCGCCGCTGTGGCGCAAATGGGTGTAGCTGGCGAGCAGGTTGTTCACCATCACGCCGTCGTGCAGGCCGTCGATGCCGTGGCCGCGCTGCACGCGGTAGGCGAACTGCACCGCGGGGTCGAGGTTCTGCAGGCTGGAGTGGTGGAACTCGTGGCCGAGGCGCAGCTCGGGTTCGTGGCCGTCGTCCTGCCAGGGGAACTCGCCCGTCTCCTCGACGCGCACGTAACCGCGCCCCACCGGCCGCGCATGCATCACCACATCGCCGGGAATGGCGCCGACCATCTGCGCGCGCTGCTCCTTCCAGGTGATCGAGCGCGCCAGGTACATCAGCCCGCCGCATTCGGCATAGGTCGGCAGGCCGGCGGCGATGGCGCGCTGCAGCGCGCTGCGCAGCGACACGTTGGCTTCCAGCTCGGCCATGAAGAGCTCGGGGAAGCCGCCGCCGATGAACAGGCCGTCGAGCGCCGGCGGCAGGGCGCGGTCGGTGAGCGTGTCGAAGGGCACCAGCTCGGCGCCCTCGGCGGCCAGCGCCTCGAGGTCGTCGGGGTAGTAGAAGCCGAAGGCCTTGTCGCGCGCGATGCCGATGCGCAGCGGTGCGTTGGCCGCTCGCAAGGTGGCGTCGGCGATGGGGGCGGCGACGTCCTCATGGCGGCGCGAAGCCGCCAGCGCGCGCACGCGATCGAGATCGACGCAGCCGGCGATCAGCTCGCCCATCGCACGCACGCGCTCGGGCGCGTCGCCGAGTTCGTGATCGGGCATCAGCCCCAGGTGGCGCTCGGCCAGAGCGAGGCGCGCATCCTTGGGCACGGCGCCCAGCACCGGCACGTCGGTGTAGTGCTCGATGACGGCGCGCAGCTTGCCCTCGTGGCGCGGCCCGCCGACGTGGTTGAGGATCACGCCGGCTATGCGGATGCTGGGGTCGAAAGCCTGGTAGCCCAGGATCAGCGGCGCGATGCCGCGCGTCATGCCGCGCGTGTCCAGCACCAGCAGCACCGGCAGGCCGAGCTGGGCGGCGAGCGCGGCGTTGCTGTTGCTGCCGTCCAGCGCCAGGCCGTCGTGCAGGCCCTTGTTGCCTTCCACCAGGCCGATGCCGGCACCACGCATGCGCTGCGCGAAGACCTGCGTGATCTCGTCCCAACCCATCAGCTGCGGGTCGAGGTTGATGCAAGGGCGGCCGGCGGCCAGCGTGAGCCACATCGGGTCGATGTAGTCGGGGCCCTTCTTGAACGGCTGCACGGCGTGGCCGCGCGCCGCCAGCGCCGCCGCGAGCGCCAGCGTGACGGTGGTCTTGCCGGAAGACTTGTGCGCGGCGGAGACGAGCAGGGCGGGGTGGCTCATGGCTTCACTCCGCACGCCCGACAAAATCGTCCTGCGGCAGGAAGTCCAGCGCCCGCACGCCGATGGTGGTGAGCAGGAAGGCCACGCCCAGCCCGCCGAAGCCGAGCAGCCATTCCGGCCAGCGCGGGCTGTAGATCTCGGCCGTGCCGTCGGCGAAGCTGCTCGTGGCCGTGTAGCCGGGGAAGATTTCCAGCGGGAAGGCCTGGCCGCCGATGATGAAGACGAACAGCAACGCGAAGGCGCCCAGCAACACCAGCGCGCAGGCGGCCAGCAGCGAGCGTGGGCCGGCCGCCTGCGGCAGCCACAGCAGCAGCATGGGCAGCAGCGCGCCCAGCCCCACGTAGCCGAACCAGAAGAGCGGCGCGAAGAGGCCCGAGGGGTCGCCGCGGCCGAGCAGGATGAAGGCCTCGAAGGCGGCCTGCTTGGCGAAGTAGAGGTTGGTGAGGTGGTAGACGGCGACGAGGTACAGCGCCGCGGCCACGAAGACGCCCAGCAGCCGCGCCATGCGCGCGCGCACGGCCTCGGGCAGCGCCTGGCCGTTCCAGGCGTACATGGCGGCCTGCACGATCAGGAATACCGCCAGCCCCCAGGCGAAGGAGAGCACGATGAACAGCGGCGCCAGCACCGCCGATTGATACGCCTGGCGCGCCACGAGGAAGGCGAAGATCGAGCCGGTGCCGGTGGTCAGCGCGAAGCGCCAGATCAGCGCCGCGACGCCAGCCGCCTTGGCGTAGCGGTTCATGCGCCGCTCCAGCAGCGTCCACAGATAGAGCGCCACGATGGCCGCCATGCCCGAGTACAGCAGCACGTTCCAGGCGAATACCGAGCTGGCGTTGTAGTGCGTGGCGGCGACGATCACCCGATCGGGCCGCCCCAGATCCAGCATCAGCACCGTGAGGCCGCCGGCGAGCATGGCCAGCGAGAGCAGGCCCGACAGCGGCGCGCGCGGCTTGTAGAGCGCCTGGCCGAATACCGAGCCGATCGAGGCGACGTTGAGCACGCCCGAGGCGGCCACGATGAGGAAGATCGCGAAGACGTGCGGCAGGCCCCACACCACCTGATTGGTCATGCCGGTGATGGCGTGGCCGTGCGTCTCCATGCTGTGCGCCGCGTAGAGCCCGGCCGCCGTGATGCCGCCGCCGAGCAGCAGCAGCACGTAGAAGATGCGCTCTTCGAGCGAGTAGAAGCCGTGGTCTATGCGTGCCATGGTCGAACGCTTCCTACAGGCCCAGGTAGCGCACGCCCGGATCGAGCTTGAGGTCGGCGCGCAGCTGGCGCGTCGCCAGCTCGCGCACGCGCTTCGAAATCGCGCTGTCCGGGTCGTTGAGGTTGCCGAACAGCATCGCGTGGTGCCCGGCCTTGTCGCAGGCCTCGACGCAGGCCGGCGTGCCGCCGCGGTCGATGCGCTGCACGCACAGCGTGCAGCCTTCCACGCAGCCCTTGCCGCGCGGCACCTCGGGCTTCTGGTTCGCGAGCGGTTCGTGCACGAAGCTGCGCGCCTTGTAGGGGCAGGCCATCACGCAGTAGCGGCAGCCGATGCAGGCGTGGCGATCGACCAGCACGATGCCGTCGGCGCGCTTGAAGGAGGCGCCGGTCGGGCACACGTCCACGCAGGGCGGCTCGGCGCAGTGCTGGCACATCACCGGCAGCGAGGCCTGGCGGCCGGTCTTGATCTCCTTGATCTCGACCTTGCGGATCCACTGCGCCGAGGTCGGCGAGGGCGTCGGGTCGAGCCCGTTCTCGGCGTTGCAGGCGGAGATGCAGTCGGTGCAGCCGCTGCTGCATTTGGTGGTGTCGATCAGCAGGCCCCAGCGCACTTTCGACGTCACCTCGGGCGTGGCGGCCTGCGCCACCTCGATCAGGTGGATGCCCGGCGCGAGCAGCACGCCGCCGGCGCCGGCCGCGGCCAGGCCGAGGAATTTGCGGCGGCCGGCGAGGGCCTCGGTGGATCCGCTGCTCATGGTCGGGCGGCCACGGCCTGTGCCGGCCGGCTGGCGTGGCATTCGAAGCAATCGATCTGCACGGCGGCGTAGGCGTGGCAGCTGACGCAGAAATCCGTCTTTGCCTGCGCCACGCTGCCGCTGGCGGCGCTGGCGTGGCAGCTCACGCAGCCCTGCAGGCTGTCGCGGCCCTGGCGCACGCCGCGGTGCACGGTCGCATCACGCTGGTGCTTGAGCAGCTGCGGGTGCTGGCGGCGCATCACGTCGGGCGCGGCCACGCACTGCGTGCCGGGCTGGGCGCGCTCGATCACCGGGCCGGCCGCCCAGACGACACCCAGTGCCGCCAGAGCCGACACCAGCAGCCATCGCAGCACGCTTCGCAGCACCGTGCTACTCCCCGAGGCCCATCTGGATGTAGCCGGTCGGGCACACGTCCTTGCAGATGTGGCAGCCGACGCATTTGCTGTAGTCGGTGTCGACATAGCGCCCGGTGGTCGACTTCGACTTGGGCACCTTGAACACCGCCGTCTGCGGGCAGTAGACGACGCAGTTGTCGCACTCGAAGCACAGGCCGCAGCTCATGCAGCGCTTGGCCTCGGCCTGCGCCTCGGCTTCGCTGAGCGGCAGCACGCGCTCCTCGAAGTTGTTGAGCGCCTGCTCGGCGTTGAGCGTCACCACCTTGCGCTTGTGGCGCAGCGTGTGCTGGAAGTGGCCGAGGAACAGCTCCTCGTGCGGGATCACGTAGCGGTCGGAGCGGTTGTCGAAGTTGTGGATCGCCGCCGTGCTGCCGTCGGTGCCGCGGATCGGCTCGTGCACCTCCGACAGCGTCAGCCCCTTCTCGACCAGCTTGCGCTTCATGTCCCAGGTGTGCACGTCGATCTTGGGGCGCTTGTCGAGCGGCTCGCCGGCGAGGAAGCGGGCGATGCCGTCGGCGGCGATGGCGCCGTGGCCGATCGCGGTGGTGAGCAGGTGCGGGCGCACCACGTCGCCGCCGACGAACATGCCGGCCTGGCCCTGCACCTGGTAGTTCTTGTCGGCGGCGATGCCGCCCTTGCCGTTGTTGAGCGCCTCGAGCCCGGTGAAGTCGACCGCCTGGCCGATGGCCGAGACGATCAGGTCGGCCTCGATGTTCTCCTCGGTGCCTTCGATATTCTTGATCTCCAGCCGGCCGCCGACGATCTTCGCCTCGCAGCGGATCACGCGCAGCGCGGTGGCGCGGCCCGAAGCGTCACGGATCACCTGCACCGGCGCCCAGCCGCCGCGGATGGCGATGCCTTCGGCCAGCGCATGCTCCACCTCGTGGCGGCTGGCCTGCATCTTGTCGATCGCGAAGATCGAGGTCAGCGTCACCTCGGCGCCCTGGCGCGCCGACACCGCGGCCACGTCGTGCGCGATCACGCCGGCGATGGCGTTCTCCGGCCGGTCGCTCTCGTTGATCTTCTCGATGTGGCCGAGGCGGCGCGCCACCGTGGCCACGTCGATCGAGGTGTCGCCGCCGCCGACCACGACGACGCGCTTGCCGACGTGGCGCATGCGCCCGTCGTTGAAGGCCTTGAGGAAGGCGGTGGCGGTGACGACGTTGGGCGCCTCCGAGCCTTCCACCGGCAGCGGCCGGCCGGCCTGCGCGCCGAGGCCGAGGAAGACCGCGTCGAACTCGGCGCGGATCTGCTCCAGCGTGATGTCGGTGCCGATGCGCGTGCCCATGCGCGCCGTCACGCCGAGGTCGAGGATGCGCTGGATCTCGGCGTCGAGCACGGGGCGCGGCGTGCGGAAGCCCGGGATGCCGTAGCGCATCATGCCGCCGAGTTCGGCGCGCTCGTCGAAGATGGTCACGGCGTGGCCCTTGCGCGCCAACTGGTAGGCGGCCGAGAGGCCCGCCGGGCCGCCGCCGATCACCGCCACCTTCTTGCCGCTGAGCGTCGCGGGCTTGGGGAAGCCCAGCTTGTTGGCAATGGCGTACTCGCCGAGGAAATGCTCGACCGAGTTGATGCCGACGAAGTCTTCCACCTCGTTGCGGTTGCAGCCCGATTCGCAGGGCGCCGGGCAGACGCGGCCCATCACCGAAGGCAGCGGGTTCGCTTCGGTGAGGCGCCGCCAGGCGTATTCCTGCCAGGGCACGCCGGCCGGCGGCTTCTCGATGCCGCGCACGATGTTGAGGTAGCCGCGGATGTCTTCGCCCGAGGGGCACGAGCCCTGGCAGGGCGGCGTGCTCTGGATGTAGGTCGGGCACTTGTGCGAGTGGTCGCCGTCGAAGATCTCGTCCTGCCAGCGCTTGACCTTGGCGTCGCCGTCCTTGAAGCGTCGGAAGGTGAGCGGCTGGGCCTTCACCGAATCAGCGGGCGCGGACATGGGCTTGTCTCCTCGGAATGTGTTCAGTGCGGCTCGCCGAGCCGGATCGCCTTGCTGACGAGCTGATGCACGCCGCCGACCATGCTCATGTCGAAGCCGTAGTAGGGCAGCACCTTGCTGAACTGCGCCTTGCAGATGGCGCAGATCGTCGCCATGAAGTTCACGCCGTGGCGGTCGACCACCTGCTGCAGCGCCTCCATGCGCGGCAGCGCGCCCTTGACGCGCAGCTCGATCAGGTCGTCGGTGAGCAGGCCGCCGCCGCCACCGCAGCAGAAGGTGGCTTCGTGCGTGGTGCCGGGGGCCATGTCGTGGAAGTTGTTGGCCACCGCCTTGATGATGTTGCGCGGGATGGCGAACTGGCCGCCGGGCAGGTCGCCCATGCGCGAGGCGCGCGCCACGTTGCACGAGTCGTGGAAGGTGACGATGCGATCGTCGTTCTTCTCCTTGTCGAACTTCAGCGCGCCGCGTTCGATCAGGTCCCAGGTCAGCTCGCAGATGTGCATGGGCTGGCGGTAGCGACCGTCGAGCTGGCTCTGCAGCTGGATGGCGAACGGGTCGGTGCCGCCGGCGCCGATGCCCACCAGCGTGTTCCAGAAGCTGTAGGCCACGCGCCAGGCGTGGCCGCATTCGCCGACCACGATGCGCTTGACGCCCAGCTCGAGGGCCGCCTCGCGAATGCGCAGCGCGATCTTGCGCAGCTGCTCGTAGTTGCCGATGAACATGCCGAAGTTGCCGGCTTCGCTGGCCTTGCTGGAGAGCGTCCAGCTGATGCCGGCGGCATGGAAGACCTTGCCGTAGCCGATCAGGCTCTCGACATGCGGCTCGGCGAAGAAATCGGCGCTGGGCGTGATGAGCAGCACCTCGGCGCCCTGCACGTCGAGCGGGTAGCGCACGTCGACGCCGGTGTCTTCCTTGACGTCTTCTTCCAGGCCCAGCAGCGTGTCTTCCAGCGCCGGGCCGGGCAGGCCGAGGTTGTTGCCGATGCGGTGGACCTTGCCGATGATCTCGTTGCTGTACTTCTGGCCCAGGCCCACCGAATCCATGATCTCGCGCGCGGCCATGGTGATCTCGGCGGTGTCGATGCCGTAGGGGCAGAACACCGAGCAGCGCCGGCACTCGGAGCACTGGTGGTAGTAGGCGTACCAGTCGTCCAGCACTTCCTTCGTGAGGTCGACCGCGCCCACCAGCTTCGGGAAGTGCTTGCCCGCGAAGGTGAAGTAGCGGCGGTAGACCGCGCGCATCAGGTCCTGGCGCGCCACCGGCATGTTCTTCGGGTCGCCGGTGCCGAGGAAATAGTGGCACTTGTCGGAGCAGGCGCCGCAGTGCACGCAGGCATCCATGTAGACCTGCAGGCTGCGGTATTTGCCGAGCAGCTCGCCCATCTTGGCGATGGCGCGCTGCTCCCAGCCCTCGGCCAGCTCGCCGGGAAAGCCGATGTTGCCCTGGATCGCGGCGCTGGCGACGAAGGGCTTGCTGTGCGCCATCGCCCCTTCGGCGACCAGCGGGATCACCGGGTAGGGCTTGAGCGTGGGCGTTTCGAAGGCGGCGGTGGCCATGCGCTTACTTGTCCAGAGCCGCGGCCCAGGCGGCCACGTGGCGCGCCTCGCGCGGGTTGTCGACCTGGTAGCGCGTCGGGCTGAAGAACAGCCCCGGCGCGTGCAGCAGCTTGCTGATCGGGAATACGATCATCAGCAGCATCACCAGCGACAGGTGCAGCAGCAGCAGCGGATCGGCGGGCAGCGGCTGCCAGTCGAAACGCATCAGCCCGAGCACGAAGGCCTTGAGCGCAACGATGTCGGTGTGGGCGACGAAGCGCATCGCCAGGCCCGAGCCCGCGATGGCCAGCAGCAGCGCCAGGTGCAGGTGGTCGGACGGCGTGGAGATGTAGCGCACGCGGTCGACCAGCACGCGGCGCGCCCACAGCCCGGCCAGGCCCGCGGCCATGGCGAAGCCGGCGTAGGTGCCGAGAAACTGCACCAGCACGATGGGCGTCCACACCGGTTCCTGGAAGTAGCGCACATGGCGCAGCAGCACCAGCAGCAGCGCCGCGTGGAACAGCCAGCCCAGGCCCCAGGTCCACTTGTTCGACTTGAACAGGCTCTCGAACCAGAGCACCTCGCGCGCCATGCGCAGCGCCACGCCGCTGCCCGTGGTGGGCGCCGGCGTGGTCGGGATCTTCAGCGGCGCGGGGGCGCGCAGGTAGAGGCGGATGCGCAGCGCCAGCCCGACGACCAGCATCCCCGTGGCCGCATAGAACAGCAGCGCGTAGGCGATGGTGAGAGCCGACATGGAAACCGCCTCGCGCGCGCGCCGTGCCGCCTGCTCAGACGCAGCCGGTGGGCTTGGGCAGGCCGGCGATCTTGCAGGCCTGCTTGGCCGGGCCGTAGGGGAACAGCTCGTAGAGGTACTTGCTGTTGCCCTTGTCCGGCCCGAGCTGCTTGCCGATCGCCTTGGTCAGCACGCGCACGGCCGGGGCGATCTGGTACTCGTTGTAGTAGTCGCGCAGGAAGTTGACGACCTCCCAGTGGTTGGGCGTCATCTCCACGTTCTCGCTCTTGGCGATGACGTTGGCCACGTCCTCGTTCCACTCGGCGAGGTTGATCAGGTAGCCTTCCTCGTCGGTCTCGTAGGTCTTGCCGGCGGCTTCGATGGGCATGGTCTTCTCCTTGGGAATCAGAGCCAGGTCTGGTTGTTGGGGTGATCGGCGACGAGGTCGACGAATCCGGCGTAGTCGACGGCGGTGACGCCGTCGGCAAGCGTTGCCGCCACGCCGCGCGCGGCGAGGTCGGGCTGCAGGGCGTAGACCTTGAGGCGCTTCATGGCCTCGGCCAGCCCGGCGGATGCGGCGCCGGAGCGCGTGGCGGCGTAGACGCCGTCCTCGATGAGCAGCAGCGCGTGGCCGTCGCCGGCCAGGCGCAGGCAGCTTGCGAGCGAGCTGGTCTGGCGGTGCGACTTGTTGACGATGTGCAGCAAGGCTGTCTCCCGGTCAGAAGCTGAGGACCACGTCCTGCTCGGCCATCAGCGCCGCCATCTCGGCGCTCGAGAGCACCTCGACGTCGACGATCAGGTCGTCTTCGGAGAGGCCGCGCGCCTCCATCGACTCGCGTTCGACGTAGAGCTTCTCGACGTCGTAGCCGTCGAGCGCGCGGTAGGTCTTGGAGTGGTTCTTGATGCCGATGCCGGCGGTGTCCTGGCCCTTGGCCAGCTCGTAGACGCCGTCGTCGAGGAAGACGAGGCTCACGTCCTGGTCGAAGGTGGCGGCGATCAGCACCACCTCCAGGCTCTCGAGCGCGTAGATCGTGCCGTAGGGCGCCTTGCGGTTGACGAACATGAATTTCTTCATGGCTCAGTCTCCAAAGGTCACCATGCGATCGGCCTTGATGCCCGAATCCACCAGCTGGCCGAGGCCGCTGATGCGAAAGCCCGGCGCCAGCACCTCGTCCTTGATGCCGCGGCGCAGCGCGGCGGCGACGCACACCACCAGATCCACGCCGTGCTGCTCCTTCAGCGCCGACCAGCGGTTGACGATGTGGCGGTCGTCCTGCGGCGGCTCGGTGAGCCGGGTCGCGTTGTAGACCCCGTCGTGATAGAAGAAGACGCGGTGGATCTCGTGGCCACGGGCGATGGCGGCCTGGCAGAACTGCCAGGCGCTGTCGCTCGCCTGGTGCGTATAAGGCCCTTCGCTGACGAGGATGCCGAACTTCATCTCAGAACCTGATGTGGGTGGAGGCATTGAGGTTCGCCCGCGAACCGCGCCAGTCGTCGATCAGGTATTTGGTGAAGGGCAGGTCGCACTTCTCGAAGAAGCGCGGCCAGCCGATGCGCTCCACCCAGTCGGACACGCGCTCCCAGGAACGTGCGTCTTCCTTGTAGGTGTAGAGGATCTTCTTGACGATCTCCGACACCTCGGGCCAGCGCGGCGGGTTGTTGGGCAGGCCGCTGGCGACCATCTTCATGAAGGTCGGCTTGCCGCGCGCGTTGGAGTTCTTGCCGCCCACCCAGATGGCCAGCTTGGAATGCTCCGGGTCGTTGATCTGCATCGGCGGGCACGGGGGGTAGCAGGCGCCGCAGCAGATGCATTTCTTCTCGTCGACTTCCAGCGAAGGCTTGCCGTTGACCAGCGCCGGCCGGATCGCCGCCACCGGGCAGCGCGCCACCACCGCCGGGCGCTCGCAGACGTTGGCCACCAGGTCGTGGTTGATCTTGGGCGGCTTGGTGTGCTGCACGATGATCGCGATGTCGGCCTGGCCGCCGCAGTTGATCTCGCAGCAACTCGTCGACATGTGCACGCGGTTGGGCATGTCCTCGCGCACGAACTCGCTGTAGAGCTCGTCCATCAGCGCCTTCACCGCGCCCGAGGCGTCGGTGCCGGGGATGTCGCAGTGCAGCCAGCCCTGCGTGTGCGAGATCATCGACACCGAGTTGCCGGTGCCGCCCACCGGGAAGCCGGCCTGCGTCAGCGCGGCGATCAGCGGCTCGACCTTGGCCGGGTCGCTGACCATGAACTCGATGTTGCTGCGGATGGTGAAGCGCACATGGCCTTCGGCGTAGCGGTCGGCGATGTCGCACAGCTTGCGGATGGTGTGCACGTCCATCTGCCGCTGCGTGCCGGCGCGCACGCTCCACACCTCGTCGCCGCCATGCGCGACGTGGTGCAGCACGCCGGGCCGCGGCCGGTCGTGGTAGCGCCAGTTGCCGTAGTTCTTCAGCAGCGCCGGGTGCAGGAATTGGCGGTTGTCCGGAACGCCGCTCTCGACGGGGGTGCGCATCGTGGCCATGTTCTCGGCTCTCCTCAGGCGGATTTCTTGGCGGCGATGCGGGCGACTTCGTCTTCCCAGCCGTCGGTGCGAACGTAGGGGTTGGTGCGTGGCGTCGCGACCATGTTCGGGTCGATCTCGATGCCCACGCCCTCGAGGAAGTTGACGAGGCCGATGCGCTCGATCATCTCGCCGGTGCGCTCGTGCTCGAGCGCGTTCTCGGCGAAGAAGTCGATCACCTTCTGGCCCAGCTCGACCAGCGCGTCATAGTCCTCGTCGGTCTTGAGCGGCAGGAAGGGCACGACGACGGTGCCCATCAGGTCGCCGATCTTGAGCGTGCGCTTGCCGCCGATCAGGATGGTGGCGCCGGTGTCGGTGCCCTTGGCCAGCGCGCCGGTCATCACGTTGATGCAGTGCATGCAGCGCACGCAGTTGGCGTTGTCGATCTCCAGCGCGTGGGTGTCGCTGATCTTCACGCTGGAGATCTTGTCGCCCCGGGCAACGTCCTTGATCTCCTTCAGCATGATGGTCTTGGTCGGGCAGCGCGCGATGACGTTGTTGACCAGCTCGTTCATGCCGTGCGCATCGAACCACTTGCGCGCCAGGCCCTCGTCGGTGCGCATGTTGTCGCGCCAAGTGCCGATCACGGCCATGTCCGAGCGCTGGATGGAGTTCATGCAGTCGTTCGGGCAGCCGCTGAACTTGAACTTGAACTTGTAGGGCAGGGCCGGGCGGTGGATGTCGTCGAGGAAGGTGTTGATCACCTGGCGGTGCGCCTTGGCCTCGTCGTAGCAGCTCTGCTCGCAGCGCGCCGCGCCAACGCAGCTCATCGAGGTGCGCACCGCGGGGCCGGCGCCGCCGAGGTCGAAGCCCAGCTCGTTGATCTCGTCGAAGGCGTCCTGCACCTTGGCGGTGGTGGCGCCCTGGAACATGATGTCGCCGCTCTGGCCGTGGAAGGCGATCAGGCCCGAGCCGTGCTTCTCCCAGATGTCGCACATCTTGCGCAGCACCTCGGTGGTGTAGTGCATGCCGGCCGGCGGCTGCACGCGCAGGGTGTGGAACTCGGCCGCGTCGGGGAACATCGGCTTGTCGTTCTCGTCCTTCAGCTCGGTGAAGCGCGGGATCACGCCACCGCCGTAGCCGAACACGCCCACCGTGCCGCCCTTCCAGTAGCCCTTCTTGGTCTTGTAGGAAGTCTCGAGCTGGCCGAGCAGGTCGACCATGTAGTCCTTCTCGCCGGCCAGCCGCTTCAGGCCGGTCACGAAGCTGGGCCAGGGGCCGCTCTCGAGCTCGTCGAGCATCGGCGTCGGGTGCATCTTCTTGGCCATGCGCAGGTCTCCTTCGAGGTGGATGCATCCTAGGTAGCGCCCGGTGCGCGCGCCATCACTCCGGATGGGTGCGCGGGCACTACCCGAATGGGTTATCCGGCGCTCACCCACCGCGGTGATAGACCCCCGCGCCGCGGCCGCGCCCAATGCCGGTGATCAGGAGAAGTGGATGACCCGCGTGACCCCGCTGGACAAGCTGCGCGTGCCCCTGGGCGGGCAGGAGATCGAGCTGCAGCAGATCGACTACGAAGGCGGCGGCATGAGCCTGCTGCGTACGCGCATCCGCGAGAAGAGTCGCTTCACCGTGTTCGAGGTCGATGCGCAGACCGCCGCCGAGTGGGGGCGGGCCTTGTTGCGCTGGGCGGAAGCGCAGGAGGCGCTTCGTGATGGCTGACGCGGCCACGATGCTCGACCTGGCCTTCCCGCTGCAAGGCCGCGCGCTGCCGCGCGACCACCACTGGGCGCTGGCGCAGGCCTTGAGCGCGGCGCTGCCGGCGCTGGCCGAGGATGCGCTCGCGGCGGTGCACCCGGTCAAGCTGGTGCACGGTTCGGGCGAGCCGGCGCTGCTCTCGGCGCGCTCGCGGCTGGTGCTGCGCGTGTCGCGCGAGTCGGGCGACGCGGCCCGCGCGCTGGCCGGGCGCACGCTGGTGGTGGCCGGCCACGAGCTGCAGCTCGGCCAGCCGCAGGCGCGCGAGCTGCTGCCGCACGGCACCCTGTATGCCCATTTCGTCGACGCGGGCGAGGCTGACGAGGCCGGCTTTCTCGAAGCGATGGGCGCCGAGCTGGCGCAGCTGGAAGTGCGCTGCCAGCGCATCTGCGGCCGCGAACGACACGTGCGCGGCCCGCTGCGCACGCTGCACGGCTACAGCCTGATGCTGCACGGGCTGCGCGAGGCGGCGGCGCTGCGCGTGCTCGAGCACGGCCTGGGCGCGCACCGCCTGATGGGCTGCGGCGTCTTCGTGCCGCACAAGTCGGCCGCCGCGGTCGGCGAGATCGAGTGAGACGACAGGAGAGACAGCAACGATGAGCTACACCGTCAATGGCCGCGAACTCGAAACCGACGACCAGGGCTATCTGCTCGAAGCGGATTTCGACGACGCCGTCGTGCCCGTGATCGCCGCCGCCGAGAACATCACGCTGAGCGAAGACCACTGGAAGGTCGTGCGCTACCTGCGCGACGAGTACCGCGAGCACGGCCACACGCCCAACTTTCGCAACATGCTCAAGGGCCTGGCCGACATCCTGCCCGGCTGCGACAGCAAATCGCTCTACGACCTCTTCCCGGTCGGCCCGGCCAAGCAGGCGTGCAAGGTCGCCGGCCTGCCGCAGCCGCTCGGCAAGGGCGGATATTGAGCCTTCGCATGGCCACGCCCCCGCGCCTCAAGGCCCACTGGTTCAAGCCCGAGCAGGCCAGGAACCCGGCGCAGACCGGCAGCGCGATCGCCTTCATCGCCTGGCGCGTGGGCAGCCACGTGATCAAGCGCTTGCGCGAGGCGGGCTTCGACATCGACGCCGGGCCGGCCTACTTCGGCGTGCTGCGCGAGCTGCTGGTATTCCTGCTCGCCGGCGCCGACCGCATCGCCTATGCGCGGCTCGGTGGCGAAGGCCGCACGCCCTTCACGCGCGCGCTGGTGCTGCGCGCCGCCGAGATCCTCGACGAGAACGAATCCGACCTGCTCGGTGCGCTGGAAGGGGGCGCGAGCTACGCCGAGCGTTTTCTCGAGCAGTTCAACCTGCTGTCGGGTCACTACGCCGAGTTCGGCTGGAGCGAGGCCGAGGGCCCCGACTTCGCCTTCGTGCGCTACCTCGGCCACCGCCTCGAGCCGCTGCTGCCGGAGAAAGACAGGCGCTGGGTGCTCGACCAGGTGATGGCCGTCGAGGTGCCCGAGGCGGTGGGCATGCTGCAGCGCTCGATGGACGGCGTGTTCTCCAGCGAGCCGCGGCGTGCGCGGCGCGAATCGATGAGCGGAGAGTGAGATGACCCCCCCCCGTAGCGCCTTCGGCGCTCCCCCCCAGGGGGGCGCCGCCAGCGGCCCGGCGAAGCCGGTTCCGCGGCGTCCGCTTGGCTCGAGCGGCGGCCCTTTCGACCTCGACGATGAACGTGCCTACCGCGCCTGGCGCGAGGCCAAGCTGGCCGATGCGCCACTCAGCCTCGCCGCGCTGGTGGTGGACGTGCGCGACCCGTTCGCGCTCAGCGAGCACGAGCGCAAGGCGCTGCTGCAACGCTGCGCGCGCTTCAACATGGCGATCTACCGCACCACGCCGGGCGGCGCCGATCCGTCGCTGCCGCGCGCGCTCGGCCGCCAGCTCGGCCTCGAGCGGCTGGATGCCAACTGGCTGGCCGACGAAGACGGCATCTCGCCGATCACCGTGCGCGCCGGCGCCGGCCCGGCCGCGGCCTTCATCCCCTACACCAACCGCGCCATCCAGTGGCACACCGACGGCTACTACCACCCGGCCGAACGCCGCATCCGCGCCATGGTGCTGCACTGCGTGCGGCCGGCCGCGCTCGGTGGCGCGAATCGCCTGCTCGACCACGAGCTCGCCTGGATCGCGCTGCGTGATCTGGCCCCGGTTCACGTGCAGGCGCTCGCCGCCCCCGATGCGATGAGCATCCCTGCGCGCACCGACGACGACGGCGTGGCGCGTCCCGAGCAGGGCGGGCCGGTCTTCAGCCTCGACGCCGAGGGCCGGCTGCACATGCGCTACACCGCGCGCACGCGCAGCATCGCGTGGAAGGACGATGCGGCGACGCAGGCCGCGGTGGCGGCGCTGCGCGGCGTGCTCGCCACCTCGCCCTTCGTTCTGCAGGGCCGGCTCGAAGCCGGCATGGGCCTGGTGTGCAACAACGTGCTGCACGACCGCGAAGGCTTCACCGACGACCCCGCCGCGCCGCGCCTGCTGTATCGCGCGCGCTTCCTCGACCGCATCGCTTCGGAGTAGGCCGCGTGTCGCAATGGCTCACCGTCTGGCGCGCCGCCCATCTGGTCGGCGTGTCGCGCGGCGTGCTGCAGCAGCGCGTGCGCAGCGGCGAGCTGCCCATCAGCGACGGGCTGGTGTCCACCGAGGCGCTGCTGCGCCTGTACCCGCAGGCGCAGCTGGAGCCCGAGGGCGGCGCCAGCGAGCAGGTCGCGGCGATCAAGGAACAGGCCTTCGCGCGGCGCGTGCGTGAGCGCCTCTTGCCCAGCCAGGAGGTGCTGGCGCAGCGCCTCTTCCGCCAGAGCCAGGAGCTCGCCGAGTTGCGCCGCCACCTGCAGCGCTACCACGCGCTGGTGCTGGAGCTGCGCGACGCGGCGCGCGCGCAATCGCAGGCCGCGCCCGACGACGTCGGCCTGCAGCGGCTGGCGGGCCAGGCGACGACGGGCCTGGCGCGCGTGCTGGCCACCGAGGCCGTCGATCCGCTGGACATCATGGACGACATGCTCAAGGTGATGAGTGCGCAGGTGACGGTGCGCCCGAGCGGCCACCAGTTCGTCGTGGAGGGC
Source organism: Piscinibacter sp. (assembly GCA_017983795.1). GTDB lineage: Bacteria > Pseudomonadota > Gammaproteobacteria > Burkholderiales > Burkholderiaceae_C > Piscinibacter. The sequence goes on along the minus strand of JAGOAS010000028.1, from coordinate 8,787 downwards.
CACGACACGCTGCTGCAGGCCGGGCTGCGCGCCGGCCTCAAGCTCAACTACGGCTGCGGCAACGGCAGCTGCGGCATGTGCAAGGTGCGCGTGATCGATGGCGCGGTGGCGCGCGTGCAGCACACCGACTACCCGCTCTCCGAAGCCGAGAAGGCGCAGGGCTACACGCTGCTGTGCGCCCACACGGCGGCGAGCAGCGAGCTCACGCTGGAGACGCTGGAGGCGAGCGGCCCGCAGGACATCGCGCCGCAGCAGATCGTCACCACGCTGCGCCAGGTGCGCGAGCTGGCGCCCGACACGCGCGCGCTGCACCTGCAGACGCCGCGCAGCCACCGCCTGCGCTTCCTCGCCGGCCAGTCGGTGACGCTGGCCCTGAGCGGCCGCGAGGAAGGCGACGACCTGCACCGCACGCTGCCGGTGGCCAGCTGCCCCTGCGACGACCGCAACCTGCACTTCATCGTCGGCCGCGACGAGAACGACGCCTTCGCGTGCCAGGTCTTCGCCGGCGCCCTGCGCCCCGGCGATGCCGTCGACCTGTGGGGCCCGCAGGGCGACTTCGTGCTCGAGAGCAGCGAGCGGCCGCTGGTCTTCGCCGCCTGCGACCTCGGCTTCGCGCCGGTGAAGAGCCTGATCGAGCATGCGCTGGCGCGCGACGAGGCGCCCTCGCTGTCGCTGTTCTGGCTGGCGACGCGGCCCGACGGCCACTTCATGGCCAACCAGTGCCGCGCGTGGTCGGCCGCGCTGGACAGCTTCGAGCACCAGCTCGCCTACCACAGCGACCCGGCCGCCGGCGCGCGCCAGATGGCGCAGGCGATGCGCGCCGACCTGTTCGACATCGCCTGCGACTTCTACCTCGCCGGGCCGCAGGCCTTCGTGCAAGCGCTCCACGACGAACTGCGCGCGGGTGGCGTGCCGGCCGGGCAGATCCACGCGGAGGTGGTCGCATGAGTGATTGCGCTGGCGCCGAGGTGTTCGCCTTGCAGGTGCTCGGGCAGAGCATGGCGCCCGAGTTCGAGGAGGGCGAGATCATCGTCATCGAGCCCGAGGGCGCGCTGCGTGACGGCAGCTTCGTGCTCGCGCAGCTCGACGGCGAGTGGATCTTCCGCCAACTGCGCCGCGAGGGCGAGCGCTGGGCGCTGCATGCGCTCAACCCGGCGTTCGCATCGCGGCCGCTGCCCGATCTCGCCGCGGTGCGCGGCGTGGTGATCCAGAAATCGCGCCCGGGTCGCCGGCGCGCTTCCAAGAGCTACCTCTGAGGTTCGCATGCCCTACTACCTCTACCGCATCCAGCCGCTGGGCGTGCTGAAGAAGCTCGACCAGTTCGAGCGCTTCGCCGAGGCGTCGGCGCAGGCCAAGGCGCTGCGCGCCGCCGATGCGCCGGGCACGCCCGGCAAGGTCAAGGTGATGTTCGCCGAGAACGAGCTGCAGGCCGAAGACCTGCTGAGCCAGGTGCGCGAGGCCGGCCCTTCGGGCGACGATTGAGTTCGACACGATGGACGACCCCGGTGCCTGCGCAAGCTCGTGCTGCCACGGTGCGGCGGCCTGCGTCTTCACCAAGGCGCTGCTGGCGCACGCAGCGCGCTGCGAGCTGGCGCAGCGGCAGTCGGTCGGCGAGGGTGATGCGCTGGTGTGCGCCTCGCCGGTGGCGCGCGTCAACTGCGGCACGCTGGCCGCACTGATGCGCGAGCGCGCCGCCTTCGCGCTGCGCCTGCCGCGGCCGCCGGCACCGCTGGTGCATGCCAAGGCGCTGCAGCTGCAATGCGGCGGCCTCGCGGCGCTGCGCGTGCAGCTGCAGGCGCAGCCGCAGGCCGACGTGCATGCGCTGGTCGGCCTGGCGCAGGAGCGCCACGGCAGCCTGATGGATCTGCCCTGGCAGCCCATGGTGCTGGCGATGGCGGCCTGGCAGCCGCGCCGCCGCTACCGGGGGCCCGGGCCGTGACGCGCCCGAGCGGCGCACTGCTGGAGGCGGTGCAGACCAACTGCCACATCGCCGATGCACGCCATGCGCAGGACCTGAGCCTGTGCACCTTCCTGCTGCAGATGCGCGAGTTCCACCGCTGGGAGCGCGGCCTGCCGCTGAATGCGCCGCTGCAGCGCGCCGAGGTCGGCGCCTGGATCGCGCAGCGCGAGGCGCTGTGGGCGGAGCTGGAAGCGCGCGAATTCCTGCGCCTGCCGCTCGAAGGTGTCGACGACGCGGGCGGCGAGCCCTTCGAGACTGCGCCGCTCAACGCGCAGCTGCAGGCGCAAGGCCTGGTCTACGGCGCCGGCTGGGCCGGGGCGCGGCGGCCTGGCTTCTTTCTCGCCGAGCTGATCGAGTTGCGCGCCATCGAAGCCGAGGGCCTGCGCGTGCAGCTGTGCGGCCGCGAATGGGCGCGCGGCCTGTTCGCGCCGCCGGCGGTGCTGGCCGGCGACACCATCGTGCTGCGCCGCGAAGCGATGGCGCGCTGGCTGTGGGAGAAATTCGAGGTCTTCGGCCTGAAGCGCGCCGACGGCCCCTTCAAGGCGGTGGCGCAGGCCTACGACCTGGAGCGCGACTTTCTCGCCGGCCTGCCGCGCATGCTCGACGAGCAGGCCGAGACGCTGATCCTGCACGAGATCGGCGAGCACCGCGCCGGCCGCCGTCTCGGCCCCGCCTGGGGCGAGATGCTGCTGGCGCTGGACGATCGCCGCACCGAGCTGCTGCTGCGCGCCGTGCGCGATCACCTGGCCGACCTGGGCACTACGCTGCCCGCGCTGCTGGAACGCGACGAGGCGGTCTCGCTGCACTTCTGGTTCGCCGGCTACGACGGCGTGCGGCGCCAGCTCTTCCCCGGCCTCGCCGACGCGTATCGCGCCTGGTGCGATGGCCTGGGCACGGCGGCGCTGGCACGCGCCTGCACTGCAGGCGAGCGCCACTTCGCCGAGGTGGCCGAGCAGGCACTGGGCCTGTGGCGCGAGCACGGCGCGGGCGCGGCCCGGCCGATCGACGCGCTGCTCAGGGCAGCGGCTTGCTGATCGTCATCGCGCCGCGGATCTGGCCGAGGCTGTAGCCGGTGGCCTTGTCCTGCGGGTAGAGCTCGGCGAGGCGTTCCTTGACGGCCGGGCTGATGCGATCGGCCGTGCCGTGGCAGCCGGTGCACAGCTCGATCACCGGCAGGGCGCGCATGTAGCGCATCACCGCGCGGCCCTGCTGCTGCACGACTTCGGCGCGCTCCAGCGTGGCGGGCTTCTCGCCGGCCGCGGCGCGGCGGTCGAAGTCTTCCAGCGCGGCGCGTTCCCAATCGTCGGGCACGGCCTTGGGGTTGCGCTCGCGCAGCGAGACGCGGCGCACGGCCCAGCCGCTGTCCTGCGAGGCGGCGCGAGCCAGCTTGGGCGCTTCGTCGCGGCAGCTGGTGATGGCGCCGGCCGGCCCGCTGCGCTCGATCTCGGCGGTCAGCACGGCAAGCAGCTTGGGCGGCACCGAGCTCGCGACCTGGCGCGCCTCGGCCACCCAGGCATCTTGCGCGCCGGCGTGCGTCGCCGCTGCGGCCAGCAGCAGGGCCAGTGAATGCTTGATCATCGAATCCGCTCCCATCGTCGTGAAGCCCATCACTCTAGGCCTCGCGCTCGGCGCGCCAGGTGATGTACTTCAAGGTCGCGGCAGAGCCGGCGAGGATGGACGCGAGCGCGAGGAAGGAACCGAGCGCCAGCGTCGACACGCCCGTGAGGCCCTGGCCCACGGTGCAGCCCATCGCGGTGACGCCGCCGAAGCCCATCAGCACCGCGCCGATCAGCTGGCTGCGCAAATCGGCCAGCGAGGCGAAGCCTTCCCAGCGGAAGCTGCGCGTGGCCAATGCCCAGGCGGCCGAGCCGAGCGCGACGCCCAGCGCGCTGGCGATGCCGAAGCTCAGGTGCAGCGACTTGTCGGTCCACAGCATCAGCAACTCCAGCCCGTAGGCCAGCGGCGCGACGAAGCTGAGCGATTCGAGCGTGCGCGTGTTGGTGCCGAAGTAGCCGGTCTCGAGCGTTTCGGGGTTCTCGCCGAAGCCGAGGTGCCCGCTGACGTACCAGCCGCCCACCACCAGCGCGCCGAGCGCGAGGCCGGCCAGCCATTGCGCGGGGTTGGCGCGGAAGCGCCTGTCGGCGAAGACGAAGCCGAGCAGCAGCAGCGCCACCGCGCCCGCCGCGAGCCAGCGCGCCGTTTGCGGTGCGATGCCCACCGAGGCCAGCAGCGTGGGCAGGCCCTGGTCTTTCCAGCCGAAGCGCGCCAGGTCGATCGCCACCGGGTCCAGCCAGGTGGCACGCCACTGGCCGAACAGGCCCTTGAGCGTCATGTAGGCCGAGATGGCGAGGAAGCACAGCACCACCAGCGAGCGCAGGCTGCCGCCGCCGAGGCGGATCAGGTTCTTGTTGGCGCAGCCGCCGGCCAGCGACATGCCCACGCCGAACAGCGCGCCGCCCACCACCAGCGAGAGCCAGTTCAGCGTGCTGCGCTGGTAGATGCTCTTGCCGATGTCCACCAGCCCGGCCTGCGCGAGCGCGGTGGCGCCGACGATGGCCACCGCGATGGCCAGCAGCCACATGCGCATGCGCCCCCAGTGGCCCATGTTGACCACGTCGGACACCGCGCCCATGGTGCAGAAGTTGGCCTTGGCGGCGATCGCGCCGAACAGGAAGGCGAGCACGAAGCCGCCCCACACGACCACGCTGGCGGGGTTGGCGGCGGCGTCCATGTCGAGTGTTCCGTTGCGTCAGCGCGCTGCGGCGCCGGCGACGCGCGCGAGGGTCTCGTGGATCAGGTCGGGCGCGCGTGCGATGCGCATGAACTGCCCCATGCCCAGCGCCGGCCACGACAGCGCGATGCGGTAGCGGCCGTAGAGCGCGTAGGCCTTGCCGTCGATGAGGTAGATCTCGTAGGGCAGGGCGGCCACGTGGTCGGGGCCGATCTTGCCGGCCCACCAGCCCTCGCCGGTTTCGGGGTCGTTCATCGCCACGCCGATCACCGCCAGCTTGGCTTCCGGCAGCACCACCTCGTAGACCGCCGAAGTGCCGCCCACGCCCTTGGCGAGGTTGGCGCGCACGGTCTTGAGCGCCTCGCCGAAGCTCGCGAAGCTGGCCAACTCGTTGCGCAGCGAGTCGATGCGCTCCATGCCGATCATGTAGCGGTAGCTGGGCAGATCGGCCTCGGGCACGTCGCCGCCGAAAGCCGCGCCTTCGCCGAGCGCATGGGCGAGGCGCGCGCGCACCGAGCGCAGCGCCGGCTCGGCGCCGGCGAAGCCTTCGCGCAGATAGGCGCGGCCCCAGTAGTCGGGGTTCATGTAGGAGATGCTGCCGTCGCTCTTCACGCCGATGCGCAGGGCCGTGGCCAGCACGGCCGTGCCGCCGGCCTTGCGTGCGGCCTGGTTGAGCGCGGGGTCGGTGACGATCACGCTGCCGTGCTGGGGCAGGCCCGGCGGCAGGTGGCGGCCGACCACGGCGAAGCCGTCGTCGCGCAGCTTCTGCTCGACGCGGCCCATCAGCGCCGGCAGTTCGCCGGCCGGCATGCTGCTGCCGGCGAGGTAGGGCCCGACCGCCAGGCAGGCCGGGGCGAGCAGCAGGGCGGCGAGCGCCGCGAGCAGCTTCTTCACGGCCTCAGATGAACAGGCAGACGTCGGTCTCGCCGGCGAACTTCATGAAGGTCGCCGCGCCGCCGTACTCGATGCCGTCGATGAAGTCGTTCTTGTCGAACTCGAACAGGTCGACCGTCATCTGGCAGGCGATGAACTTCACCTCGGCTTCCTGGCACAGGTCGCGCAGTTCGGTGAGCGAGGCCACGCCCTTCTTCTTCATCTTGGCCTTCATCATCGAGGTGGCCATGGCCTGCATGCCCGGCAGCACCGAGACGATCACCGGCATGGGCACGGGCATGGGCATGGCCGGGTTGGCCAGCGGGCTGATGGCGATGCCGCTCAGATCCTTGCGCAGCAGTTGCAGGCCGTAGAAGGTGAAGAACACCTGCACCTCCCAGCCCAGCGCCGCCGCCGTGGAGGCGAGGATGAGCGGCGGGTAGGCCATGTCCAGCGCGCCCTTGGTGGCGATGATCGCCATCTTCTTGGCGGTCATGGGCTCAGGCTTTCTTCAGGAAGAACACGTACTTGCCGCCCTCGCTGCCCGAGTGCAGCAGCGCGTGGCCGGTCTGCTCGGCGAAGGCCGCCATGTCGCAGACCGAGCCGGGGTCGGTGGCGACGACGCGCAGCACCTGGCCCGGGGCCATGTCGGCGAGCGACTTCTTCGTCTTGACGATGGGCAGCGGGCAGGCGAGGCCCGAGGCGTCGAATTCCTTGTCGAAGTTCATGCATGTCTCCAGCTCAAACGCGCCTATTAGCGCGGCGCGGGGCTTGCACCGTCTATTACCGCGATGGGTGAGCCTCGATAGCCCATTTGGGTAATGGGGTTTCGCGCCCGCCCGGCCCACGATGCGCGCAGGCCGCAAGTGCGTTCACCAGGGGAGGCGCGAGCTCATGAGCACACGCAGGGAAGTGTTGGCGCAGGGTGCGTCGCTCGCCGCCGCGCTGGCCGGCCTGGGCCTGCTGCCGCAGGCCGCGCAGGCGGCCTGGTCGCAGGCGGCCTTCGAGGCCAAGACCATGAGTGACCTGATGAAGGCGCTCGGTACCTCCGGCCCGGCCGAGAGCAAGGACGTCAGCATCACCGGCCCGGACATCGCCGAGAACGGCGCCGTGGTGCCGGTGGGCGCGGCCACCACGCTGGCCGGCGCGAAGCGCCTGCTGCTGCTGGTGGAAAAGAACCCCGCCATGCTGGCCGCGGCGTTCGACCTGAGCGATGCCGTCGAGCCCAACATCTCCACGCGCGTGAAGATGGGCCAGTCGTCCAACGTCTTTGCGGTGGCGATCACGGCCGACAACAAGGTGCTCTACGCCGTCAAGGAGATCAAGGTGACCCTCGGGGGTTGTGGCGGCTGAAGGCGAGGAGAGACGACATGGCAGACCCGATGCGCATCCGCGCTCAGGCGCAGGGCGACAAGACCACCGTGCGCGTGCTGATGAGCCACGAGATGGAAACCGGCCAGCGCAAGGACAGCGCCGGCAAGACCGTGCCGGCGTGGTTCATCCAGGAAGTCAGCGCCGCGCACAACGGCAAGACCGTGATGACCGCGCAATGGGGCCCCTCGGTGGCGAAGAACCCCTTCCTGCAGTTCGTCATCAAGGGCGCCAAGGCCGGCGACAAGGTCGCGATCAGCTGGAAGGACAACAAGGGCGACAGCCGCAGCGACGAAGCTGTCGTGAGCTGAGCACTCACGCGGCACGCGGCGCAGGGCCGGCGGCTACACTGCGGCGCCCCGAGGGTGCCCGATGAGTCCTGAGCCCGCCGTCGAAAGCCGCGAACCCCCCGCCATGCCGACGCGCGCCGAGGCGCTGCGCTACTGGCTGCGGCTCGGCTTCATCAGCTTCGGCGGGCCGGCCGGGCAGATCGCGATCATGCACGAGGAGCTGGTCGAGCGGCGCCGCTGGATCTCGGAGCGCCGCTTCCTCCACGCGCTCAACTACTGCATGGTGCTGCCCGGGCCGGAAGCCCAGCAGCTCGCCACCTACATCGGCTGGCTGATGCACCGCAGCTGGGGCGGCATCGTCGCCGGCGGGCTGTTCGTGCTGCCTTCGCTGTTCATCCTGGTCGCGCTGTCCTGGGTCTACATGGCCTACGGCAACCTGCCCGTGATCGCCGGCCTGTTCTACGGCATCAAGCCGGCCGTCACCGCGCTGGTGGTGCATGCGGCCTGGCGCGTCGGCTCGCGCGCGCTCAAGAACGCCTGGCTGTGGGCCATCGCCGCGGGTGCCTTCGTGGCCATCTTCGCGCTCGATCTGCCCTTCCCGCTGATCGTGCTCGCGGCCGGGCTGATCGGCCACGCCGGCGGTCGGCTCGCGCCCGACAAGTTTCGCGTCGGCGGCGCGCACGGCCAGGCGCACAAGGCCTACGGCCCGGCCCTGATCGACGATCACACGCCGGTGCCCGCGCATGCACGCTTCAGCTGGGCGCGCCTGCGCACCGTGCTGCTGGTCTGCCTCGCGCTGTGGGCGCTGGCGCTGGGCGCGCTGGCGGCGCTGTTCGGCTGGCAGGGCGTGCTGACGCAGATGGGCTGGTTCTTCACCAAGGCCGCGCTGCTCACCTTCGGCGGCGCCTATGCGGTGCTGCCCTACGTGTACCAGGGCGCCGTCGAGCACCACCAGTGGCTGGATGCGGCGCAGATGATCGACGGCCTCGCGCTGGGCGAGACGACGCCCGGCCCGCTCATCATGGTGGTGGCCTTCGTCGGCTTCGTCGGCGGCTGGACCAAGGCCGTATTCGGCAGCGACGCGCTCTTCCTCTCCGGCGCCGCGGCGGCGACGGTGGTCACCTTCTTCACCTTCCTACCCTCGTTCTTCTTCATCCTGCTCGGCGCGCCCTTCATCGAGTCGACCCACGGCAATCTGAAATTCACCGCGCCGCTGACCGGCATCACCGCGGCCGTGGTCGGCGTCATCGTCAACCTCGCGGTGTTCTTCGCCTGGCACGTGCTGTGGCCGCAAGGCTGGGGCGGCCGCTTCGAATGGCCCTCGGCCCTCATCGGAGCGGCGGCCGGCTTCGCGCTGTTCCGCCTCAAGGCGGGCGTGATTCCGGTGATCGCCGCCAGCGCCGCGGCGGGGCTGGCCTGGCGGATGCTGGCCGGCGCCTGAGCAACCGTGCTCAAAGTCAAGCTTGGACGACGGGCGAGTCGTTCCAGGCGTGGCCGGTCTTGAGCACCGTGTTCATCACGATCAATAGCTTGCGCATGCATGCAGTGATGACGACCTTGGG
>JAGOAS010000041.1 GCA_017983795.1 Piscinibacter sp. | reverse complement strand
CCTCATCGACGCTGGAAGGCGGGGTGGGAGAGTTCTCATTCCGTCGGTCCGTCTTGGCGGCCGATGCCCCCAAGGGCGTCTCTCCACCCCAGCGTCTCGAACCATACAAGCCCGCGCGGGGCCGCGCCTGCCGCGCCGCTCCCCCCCAACGCCGGCGTCAGAGCACAGCAATACGCCGCGCCGCCGCTTCCAGCGCCGCCTCGCTGCCGTCCCACTCGACCACCGCGAGCGGCTTGTCGAGTCCGGCGAAGTTGCGCTGCATCGACTGGCGGTAGATCGGGTCGTAGTGGCTCACCAGCAGGTCGCGCACCACCTCGCGCGTCGCCCCGGCGCGCGAGCGCGCCTGCCAGCCGTTGACGATCTCGTGGCCGCGCAGCACGCGCAGCGCGTCGAGGCGGGCGCAGAAGGCGGCGGTGTCGCGCACGAAGAAGTCGTAGTCCTGCATCAGCAGCTCGACGCGCGCTTCCAGCGGCAGATCGAGGCGGATGCAGGGCGCGGCGCGCATGCGCTCGACCAGCGCCTCGGGCACGCGCAGGTCGCCGACCTTCTTGCTCTCGCTCTCGACGATCACCGGCCGCGCTGGATCGAAGCGGCGCAGCGCGTCCCAGACGCGCGTCTCGAACTGCTTCTGCGTCGGCTGCGGGCTGCCCGGCACCAGGCCGAGCACCGAGCCGCGGTGGTTGGCCAGCGCCTCCAGATCGAGCACCTGCGCGCCCTGCGCCGCCAGAAGCTGCAGCAGCCGGCTCTTGCCCGAGCCGGTGACGCCGCACACCACGCGGTACGTGAAGCGCGCCGGCAGTTCCTCCAGCGCGGCGATCACCGCGCGGCGGAAGGCCTGGTAGCCGCCTTCGAGCAGGTGCACGCGCCAGCCGATCGCCGCCAGCACGGTGGCCAGCGCGCCGCTGCGCTGGCCGCCGCGCCAGCAGTAGACCAGCGGCTTCCAGTCCTTGGGCTTGTCCATCGCCTCGCGCTCGACGTGCGCGGCGATGTTGCGCGCCACCAGCACCGCGCCGCGCTTGCGCGCCGCGAAGGGCGAGACCTGCTTGTACTCGGTGCCCACGAGGGCGCGCTCCTCGTCGTTCAGGCTCGGCCAGTTGAGCGCGCCGGGCAGGCGGTCGAGCGCGTACTCGGCGGGCGAGCGCGCGTCGATCAGCGCGTCGAACTCGGCGAGCCGGGCCAGCGCCTCGTCGGCAGGGAGCTTGACGATGGGCATCAGGGGCTGATCGCGTCGAGCAGTTCGCTCTCGATCTCGAGCTGCTGCTTGTTCTGCTGCAGCGCCGAGCCGTCGATCAGGAAGGTGTCCTCGACGCGCTCGCCCAGCGTGGTGATCTTGGCGAGCTGCAGGTTGACGTGGTGGCGCGCCAGCACGCGCGCGATGGCGTAGAGCAGGCCGGAGCGGTCGCTGGTGGAGACGCCCAGCAGCCAGCGCTGCGCACGCTCGTCGGGCCGCAGCGTGATGCGCGGCGTCACCGGGAAGCTCTTGACGCGGCGCGACAGCCGGCCGCGGCTCGGCTCGGGCAGCGGCCCGCTGGCGGCGACGGCGCTCGCGAGCTGCGTCTCGACCAGCGAGATCAGGTCGCGGTAGTGCGCCGGATCCTGGCCCTCGATCCGCGGGCTGGTGACCTGGAAGGTGTCGAGCGCATAGCCGGCGCGCGTGGTGTGCACCTTGGCGTCGAGGATGTTGAAGGCGGCCGAATCGAAATAGCCGCAGATGCGCGCGAACAGGTCGGGCCGGTCGGGCGAATAGACCAGCACCTGCAGGCCCTCGCCGACCGAGGAGGGGCGCGCCTTGACCACCGGCTCCTTCGTCTCGATGTGGCGGAACAGCGAGCGTGCGTGCCAGGCGATGTCGGGCGCGTCGTGGCGCACGAAGTAGCTCACCTCCAGCGTCTTCCACAGCGGCCCTTCGGTGTCGGGCAGCATGGAGTGCAGGTTGAGCAGGTGGCGCGCCTCTTCCTTGCGCGCCTCGATCTCGGCGTCGAGGTTGGGCTGCGCGCCACCGAGCGCGCGCAGCGTCGAGCGGTACAGGTCTTCGAGCAGCTTGCCCTTCCAGGCGTTCCACACCTTGGGGCTGGTGCCGCGGATGTCGGCCACGGTCAGCAGGTACAGGCCGGCCAGCGCCCGCGGCGTGCCGACGCGCCTGGCGAATTCCTGGATCACCTCGGGGTCGGAGAGATCCTCCTTCTGCGCGATGCGCGACATGCGCAGGTGCTCGCGCACCAGGAACTCGATCAGCGCGGCGTCCTCGCGCGCGATGGTGTGGTCGCGGCAGAAGCGCCGCACTTCCACCGCGCCGAGCTCGGAGTGGTCGCCGCCGCGGCCCTTGGCGACGTCGTGGAAGAGCGCCGCGACGTAGAGGATCCAGGGCTTGTCCCAGGTGAGCGCGAGCTGGCTGCAGAACGGGTACTCGTGCGCGTGCTCGGGGATGAAGAAGCGGCGCACGTTGCGCAGCACCATCAGGATGTGCTGGTCCACGGTGTAGACGTGGAACAGGTCGTGCTGCATCTGCCCGACGATGCGGCGGAACACCCACAGGTAGCGCCCCAGCACCGAGGTCTGGTTCATCAGGCGGAAGGCGTGCGTCTGGCCCTCGCGCTCGCGCAGGATCTGCATGAAGGTGGCGCGGTTCACCGGGTCGCTGCGGAACTCGGCGCCCATCACCTCGCGGGCGTTGTAGAGCGCGCGCAGCGTGCGCGCCGACAGGCCCTTGATGCCCACCGTCTGCTGGTAGGCGAGGAAGGTCTGCAGGATGGCGTGCGGGTGGCGCTGGTAGAGATCGTCGCTGGCCACCTCGAGCATGCCGCCGCGCTCGAGGAAGTGCTCGCCGATGGGGCGCATCGGCGCGTCCTGCGAGCCGGCCACGCGCTCCTCGATGTTGAGCATCAGGATCTGGTTGAGCTGCGCCACCGCCTTGGCCGCCCAGTAGTAGCGCCGCATCAGCACCTCGGAGGCGCGCTGGCCCGGCGTCGACTGGTAGCCGAAGCTCTCGGCCACCGCGGTCTGCAGGTCGAAGACGAGGCGGTCTTCGCGCCGGCCGGCGATGACGTGCAGCCGTGCGCGGATCAGCTTGAGCAGGCCTTCGTTGCGCTGCAGCTGCTTGACCTCGAAGGGCGTGATCAGGCCCTTGGCGGCCAGCTCGTTCCAGTTCTTGCCCAGGCCGGCGGCGCGCGCCACCCAGATCACCAGCTGCAGGTCGCGCAGGCCGCCCGGGCTCTCCTTGCAGTTGGGCTCGAGCGCGTAGGGCGTGTCCTCGAACTTGGTGTGGCGCTGGCGCATCTCCAGCGTCTTGGCGCGCAGGAAGGCGCGTGCGTCCATCGCCCGCGTGTTGGCGTGGCGGAAGGTGGTGAAGACGCGCCGCGAGCCGCACAGGTAGCGGCTTTCCAGCAGCGAGGTCTGCACGGTGACGTCGCGCTCCGCCTCGGCGATGCATTCGTCGACCGTGCGCACCGAGGAGCCGATCTCCAGGCCGATGTCCCAGCACGCGGTGATGAAGCGCTCGATCGCCGACTGTGTCGCCGCCGCGTCCGCATCGCTGCAGCGCACCGCCGCCGGCGGCAGCAGCACCAGCACGTCGACGTCGGAGTGCGGGAACAGCTCGCCGCGCCCGTAGCCGCCCACCGCGAGCAGCGCGGCGCCCGCGGGCATCTCGCAGTGCTGCCACAGCGCCAGCAGCGTGGCATCGACATGCTTCGCCAGCGCCTTGAGCAGCCGCGTCGCCGCCGGCGCGCTGGCGCGCGCGGCCTTGAAGTGCTCGATCAGCTCGCTCTTGCCGGCGCGGAAGCGCGTGCGCAACTCGGCGATGCCGGGCGACGCCTCGGCGGCGTCCGCGCGTCCGGGAACGGCGGCGGCCATGTCCGCCTCAGGCGGTGACGAAGGCCGGCGGCGGCGGGCTGCCAGCCGACAGCGTCAGCACCTCGTAGCCGCTGTCGGTGACGAGCACGGTGTGCTCCCACTGCGCCGACAGCGAGCGGTCTTTCGTGACGATGGTCCAGCCGTCGCCCATCTCGCGGATGTCGCGCTTGCCCGCGTTGATCATCGGCTCGATGGTGAAGGTCATGCCCGGCACCAGTTCCTCCAGCGTGCCGGGGCGGCCGTAGTGCAGCACCTGCGGCTCCTCGTGGAACTTGCGTCCGATGCCGTGGCCGCAGAACTCGCGCACCACCGAGAAGCCGTTGCTCTCGGCGAAGGTCTGGATGGTGTGGCCGATGTCGCCCAGGCGCGCGCCCGGCTTCACCTTGGTGATGCCCTTCCACATCGCCTCGTAGGTCATCTGGCACAGGCGCCTGGCGGCGATCGAGCCCTCGCCGACCACGAACATGCGGCTGGTGTCGCCATGCCAGCCGTCCTTGATGACGGTGACGTCGATGTTGACGATGTCGCCGTTCTTCAGCGGCCGGTCGTTCGGGATGCCGTGGCAGACCTGATGGTTGATCGAGGTGCAGATCGACTTGGGGTAGGGCGTGTAGCCGGGCGGCGCGTAGTTCAGCGGCGCGGGCACGGCGCCCTGGACGTTCACGATGTGGTCGTGGGCGAGCTTGTCGAGGTGCTCGGTGGTGGCGCCGGGTTTGACGTGCGGGGTCAGCATGTCCAGCACCTCGGAGGCCAGCCGGCCGGCGAGCCGCATGCCTTCGATCTCGGCTGCGGTCTTGATCGTGATCGTCATGGGCGCGGATTATCTCATCGGCCACGTAAAATCGCGGGTTTCCCCCGGGGCGCCCCTGCCCCGAGGCCGGCCTTCCACCCCCTTCCACCCGGACAGCGACGCGTGAGCTCCAGCCCCCAGCACCTGTTCCACTTCGAGGGCGGCAATGCGCTGTCCGCCTTCCGCGCCCAGGCGCTTCTGCCGCGCCTGCAAGCGGTGCAGCCGCGCATCAGCGCGGTGCATGCGCGCCACGTGCACTGGGTGTGGAGCGACCACCCGCTGGCCCGCGCCGAGCACGACAAGCTGGAGGCGCTGCTGCGCTACGGTGATCCCTACGCCGGCCCGGCCGACGGCGCGCTGCTGGTGGTGGCGCCGCGCCTGGGCACGCTGTCGCCCTGGGCGTCCAAGGCCACCGACATCGCGCACAACTGCGGGCTGGCCATCCGCCGCGTCGAGCGCGTCACCGAGTTCCGCCTGACGCTCGAGCGCGGCCTGCTCGGCGGCGCCAAGGCGCTGTCCGACGACGAACTGCAGGCCTGCGCCGCGCTGCTGCACGACCGCATGACCGAGAGCGTGCTGCGCTCGCGTGAGGATGCGAAGCACCTGTTCGACGAGCAGCCCGGCAAGCCGATGGAGCATGTCGACGTGCTGGGCCGCGGCAAGGCCGCGCTGGAAGCGGCCAACAAGGACTTCGGCCTGGCGCTGTCGGACGACGAGATCGACTACCTGGTGGCCGCCTTCACCGGCCTGAAGCGCAACCCCACCGACGTCGAGCTGATGATGTTCGCGCAGGCGAACTCCGAGCACTGCCGCCACAAGATCTTCAACGCCCAGTTCACGATCGACGGCGTGGCGCAAGAGAAGTCGATGTTCGGCATGATCCGCAACACCCACCAGCTGGCGCCGCAGCACACGGTGATCGCCTACAGCGACAACGCCAGCGTGATGGAGGGCCACGAGGTCGAACGCTGGCTGCCGCAGGGCTACACCAACGCGCCGGTCTACGGCCCGCGCCGCGACCTGGCCCACGTGCTGATGAAGGTGGAGACGCACAACCACCCGACGGCGATCTCGCCCTTCCCGGGCGCGGCCACCGGCGCCGGCGGCGAGATCCGCGACGAGGGCGCCACCGGCCGCGGCTCCAGGCCCAAGGCGGGCCTGACCGGCTTCTCGGTGTCGAACCTGCACCTGCCGGGAACGAGCGAGTCCTGGGAGCGCGATCCCTGCGGCAAGCCCGAGCACATCGCCAGCGCGCTGCAGATCATGATCGACGGGCCGATCGGCGGCGCGGCCTTCAACAACGAGTTCGGCCGGCCCAACCTGCTCGGCTACTTCCGCGTCTACGAGCAGACGGTGGCGGGCGTGCGCCGCGGCTACCACAAGCCCATCATGATCGCCGGCGGCCTGGGCACGATCTCGGCCTCGCAGACGAGCAAGATCGAGTTCCCCGCCGGCACGCTGCTGGTGCAGCTGGGCGGCCCGGGCATGCGCATCGGCATGGGCGGTGGCGCGGCCAGTTCGATGGCCGCCGGCGCGAATGCCGCCGAGCTCGATTTCGACTCGGTGCAGCGCGGCAACCCGGAAATCCAGCGCCGCGCGCAGGAGGTCATCAACCACTGCTGGGCGCTGGGCGAGGCCAACCCCATCCTGGCCATCCACGACGTGGGCGCGGGCGGCATCAGCAATGCGTTCCCGGAACTGGTGGACGGTGCGGGCAAGGGCGCGCGCTTCGATCTCTCCAAGGTGCCGCTGGAGGAATCCGGCCTCGCACCGAAGGAAATCTGGTGCAACGAGAGCCAGGAGCGCTATGTGATGGCGGTGCGCGCCGAAGCGCTGCCGCTGTTCCAGGCGATGGCCGAGCGCGAGCGCTGCCCGTTCGCGATCGTCGGCGTGGCGACGGACGAGAAACAGCTCGTGCTGGAGGACAACTCCGTTCGCCCTGAGCCTGTCGAAGGGCTTCGACAAGCTCAGCCCGAACGGGATGTCGCGATCGACATGCCGATGGAAGTGCTGCTCGGCAAGCCGCCGCGCATGCAGCGTGACGTCAGGCGCGTGGCGCGTTCGGCCGCGCCGCTGCAGCTCGACGACGTCGCGCTGGAGAAGGTCGCCTTCGACGTGCTGCGCCACCCGACCGTGGCCAGCAAGCGTTTCCTCATCAGCATCGGCGACCGCACCGTGGGCGGTCTCGATCACCGCGACCAGATGGTCGGCCCCTGGCAGGTGCCGGTGGCCGATTGCGCGGTGACGCTGGCCGACTACGCCGGTTTCGCCGGCGAGGCGATGAGCATGGGCGAGCGCACGCCGCTGGCTGCGCTCGATGCGCCGGCCGCCGGCCGCATGGCGGTGGGCGAGGCCCTCACCAACCTGCTCGCGGCGCCGATCGAACTGCCGCGTGTGAAGCTCAGCTGCAACTGGATGGCGGCCTGCGGCGAAGCCGGCGAAGACGCCGCGCTCTACGACACGGTGAAGGCCGTGGGCATGGAGCTGTGCCCGGCGCTGGGCATCAGCGTGCCTGTGGGCAAGGATTCATTGTCGATGCGCACGCGCTGGAACCAGGATGGAGCGGCGAGGCAGGTCACCGCGCCGGTGAGCCTGATCGTCTCGGCCTTCGCCAGCATCGGCGACGTGCGGCCCACGCTGACGCCGCAGCTCCAGGCCGGCGACACCACGCTGGTGCTGATCGACCTGGGGCAAGGCAAGCGCCGCATGGCCGGCTCGATGCTGGCCCAGGTGCTGAACCAGTTCGGCGAGCGCGTGCCCGACCTCGACGATCCGGCGCTGATCAAGGCCCTGGTGGCCGCGGTGAACGAGCTGCGCGGCCAGGGCCGCATCCTCGCCTACCACGACCGCAGCGACGGCGGCCTGTGGGCCACGGTCTGCGAGATGGCCTTCGCCGGCCACCTCGGCGTCGATCTGAACGTCGACCTGCTGGTCACCGAGGGCGACGGCATCGCCGACAGCCGCGCCGAGTATGGCGACTCGAAGAACTGGGCCGGCCAGGTGAGTGCGCGGCGCCAGCAGCTCACGCTCGAAGCACTCTTCAACGAGGAACTCGGCGTGGTGCTGCAGGTGCCCACCGACGTGCGCAACGAGGTGATGCAGACGCTGCGCGCGCACGGCCTGTCGAAACACAGCCACTTCATCGGCAAGACCAACCAGCGCGGCGTGGTCGAGGTGTGGCGCGACACCAAGCCAGTGTTCAGCGCCAGCCTGCGCGACTTGCACCAGGCCTGGGACGAGGTGAGCTGGCGCATCGCCGCGCTGCGCGACAACCCGGCCTGCGCCGATGCCGAGCATGCGGCGGCCGGCGTGGCCGACGACCCCGGCCTGCACCTGCACCTGACCTTCGACCCGGCCGAGGACGTGGCCGCGCCCTTCATCGCCAAGGCGCGGCCCAAGCTGGCCATCCTGCGCGAACAGGGCGTCAACTCGCACGTCGAGATGAGCTACGCGATGCACCACGCGGGCTTCGAGACCTACGACGTGCACATGAGCGACCTGCAGGCCGGCCGCGCGCGCCTGGACATGTTCCAGGGTTTCGTCGCCTGCGGCGGCTTCAGCTATGGCGACACGCTGGGCGCCGGCGAAGGCTGGGCGCGCTCGGTGATGTTCAACCCCAGGCTGGCCGAGCAGTTCGCCGCCTTCTTCGGCCGCAGCGACACCTTCGCGCTGGGCGTGTGCAACGGCTGCCAGATGATGGCCGCGCTCGCGCCCATCATCCCCGGCGCGCAGGCCTGGCCGAAGTTCACGCGCAACCGGAGCGAGCAGTTCGAGGCGCGGCTGTCGCTGGTCGAAGTGCTGCCGAGCCCGGCTATCTTCTTCACCGGCATGGAAGGCAGCCGCATCCCGATCGCGGTGGCGCATGGCGAAGGCTTCGCCGACTTCTCGCAGCGCGGCGACGCGCAAGCCGTGCAGCGCGCGATGCGCTTCGTCGATCACCATGGCAAGCCGACCGAGGCCTACCCAGCCAACCCGAACGGCAGCCCCGAGGGCCTGACCGCGGTGACCACCGCCGACGGCCGCTTCACCGTGCTGATGCCGCACCCGGAGCGCGTCTTCCGCAACGTGCAGATGAGCTGGACCAGCGGCGACGCAAGTCAGCTCAGCCCGTGGATGCGCATGTTCCGCAACGCGCGGCGCTGGGTGGGCTGAGAGATCCCGTTCGGGCTGAGCCTGTCGAAGCCTCGCCAAGGTGCAGCGCGGGGCCCTACGACAAGCTCAGGGCGAACGGAGTTTGATGACCGATGGCGCCTACGCCATCTGATCGCCGCCCTCGCGCAGCGGCGCGGCGAGTTCGCGCAGCTCGTCTTCGGCCAGCGTCTCGCGTTCGAGCAGCAGCGCGGCGCCGCGCTCCAGCAGCGCACGATGCCGCGTCAGCAACTGCGTGGCGCCGGCGAAGCCCTCGGCCACCAGGGCGGACACCGCGGCGTCGATGCGCTGCAGCGTCGCCTCCGAGAGCGTGCGTGCGCCCTGGCCGCCCAGCATCGCCAGCTCCGGCGTGGCGCTGCGCGGCGGCTCGTAGGCGACGTGGCCCAGGCCCGCGTCCATGCCGTAGCGCGTGACCATCTCGCGCGCGATGTCGGTGGCCTTGGCGAGATCGTCGGCGGCGCCGGTGGAGAGTTCGCCCAGCACCAGCATCTCGGCGGCGCGGCCGCCCAGCAGCACGGCCAGCTTGCGCTGCAGTTCGGTGCGCGTCATCAGGTAGCGGTCTTCGGTGGGGCGCTGCAAGGTGTAGCCGAGCGCGCCGATGCCGCGCGGGATGATGGACACCTTGTGCACCGGGTCGCTGCCCGGCTGCGCCAGCGCCACCAGCGCATGGCCCATCTCGTGCAAGGCCACGGCGCGGCGCTCGCCGGCGTTGAGCACGCGGCTGCGCCGCTCCAGGCCGGCGACGATGCGCTCCACCGCGGCGCTGAAGTCGGCCAGCGTCACCTCCTGCGCGTGGCGGCGCGTCGCCGCGATGGCCGCCTCGTTGACGAGGTTGGCGAGGTCGGCGCCGCTGAAGCCGGCGGTCAGGCCGGCCACCTCGTCGAGCTTCGCGTCCGCGGCCAGCTTCACCTTGCGCGCATGCACCGTCAGGATCTCGAGCCGGCCCTTGCGATCCGGCCGGTCGACCAGCACCTGGCGGTCGAAGCGCCCGGCGCGCAAGAGCGCGGTGTCGAGGATCTCCGGCCGGTTGGTGGCGGCCAGGATGATCAGGCCCGAGGAGGTGTCGAAGCCGTCCATCTCGACCAGCAGCTGGTTGAGCGTCTGCTCCTTCTCGTCGTGCCCGCCCAGGCCGGGGAAGGCGCCGCGGGCGCGGCCGAGCGCGTCGAGCTCGTCGATGAAGATGATCGCCGGCGCCTTGGCGCGCGCCTGCTCGAAGAGGTCGCGCACGCGCGCCGCGCCGACGCCGACGAACATCTCGACGAATTCGCTGCCCGAGATCGAGAAGAAGGGCACGCCGGCCTCGCCGGCCACTGCCTTGGCCAGCAGCGTCTTGCCGGTGCCCGGCGGGCCGACCAGCAGCACGCCCTTGGGGATGTGCGCGCCGAGCCGGCCGTACTCCTGCGGGTGCTTGAGGAAGTCGACCACTTCCTTGAGGTCTTCCTTGGCCTCGTCGACGCCGGCCACGTCGGCGAAGCTCACGCCGGTGTCGGTCTCGACGTAGACCTTGGCGCGGCTCTTGCCGATCGCCATGAAGCCGCCCAGCCCGCCGCCGCCGGAGCGCTCGGCCATGCGGCGGATCACGAAGTACCACAGGCCGAAGAACACCAGCGCCGGCACGATCCAGGAGAGCAGGTCGCGCAGCAGCGGGCTCTCGATGGTGCGCGCGTAAGGCACGCCGTATTTCTCGAGACGCGCGGCGAGATCGGGTTCGACGCGCGTAGCCACCAGCGTGGTCTTGCCGTTCTCGGGCGCCTTGAGCTTGCCGGTGACGGTCTGCTCGGCGATCGTCACCTCGGTGATGCGGCCTTCGGCCAGCGCCTTCTCGAAGGCGCTGTAGGGCACGGCCTCGACGCGTGAGCTGCCTTGCCACACGCTCTGCACGAGCATGAGCAGCAGCAGGGCGATCATCCAGTAGCCGAGGTTCCAGCGCTGGCGACTGTCGATGTTGAGCGGGGATTGAGCCATGCCGCGATGCTGGCAGGACAGCGTCGCGCGGGTTTGAGGTCGATCAGGCCGATCAGGCCGATCAGGCCGGCGGGAGGCGTGACGCCCCTGTCGATACCCTGTCAAGGTTGAGGAGTGGCGCCGGGTGCGGCCAGCGCACAGAATGCCGCGCACAAGAGTGTCGCGAGGCGATGGGTCGTGCAGCGGTTCGCGCGGCCGGGAGGACTGCCTCGCGACGGTGATGGACCGCAGCAGCCGTTGGAGTGACCCGAATGAGCCAGTTCTTCGCGGATCTCGTGATCCGTACCGATGAGGCACGCCGTGCCTTCGAAACCCACCCGGTCGTGCTGGATGCCGTGGCCAAGGGCATGCCGCTGCAGCGCTATCGCACGTTGCTGCTCGAGCTGTACCACGTGGTGTGGCACTTCAACCCGGTAAGCGCGGCCGCGGCCAGCCGCATCGGCGACAGCCACAAGGCGGTGCGCTACTTCCTCTACCAGCACATGCTGGAGGAGTCGGGCCACGAGGAGTGGGTGCGCAACGACCTCGAGGCGGTCGGCGTGCCGGCCTCCGACACCGCGGGCTACAAGCCCTCGGCCTTCACGCAGGCCCTGGTGGGCTACAACTACTGGGCCGCCGACCGCGCCCACCCGTGCTCGGTGCTGGGCATGCTCTACACGCTGGAGGTGATCGCCTCGGTGTACGGCGGCCCGTTCGCCTCGGCGATCAAGGAATCGCTGCTGCTCGAGGGCGAGCGCGGCGTGTCCTTCATCAACTCGCACGCCACCATGGACGCCGCGCACATGGCCGACCTGCGCAAGATCCTCGTCACCGTGAACGACGCGCCGGCGCAGGACGCGATCGTCGACGCCGCGCTGCTCAATTTCCATCACTTCACCCGCATCATCGAGCAGGTATGACGACGGCGCTCACCACCGAGAGTGGCGGGCTGCCGGCGATGCTGTCGCGGCCCTACAAGTACCTGCGCCTGGAGTGGACCGGCGAGCTCGGCATGCTGCGCGTGCGCACCTGCGTCAAGCCGATCCAGTGCTACAGCCTGGCCGGCATGACCGAGCTGCAGCGCATGCTCGACGACATCGCCGCGAACCCCGGCCTGGTGCGCCACTTCGTGCTCAGCTCGGACGTCACCGGCGTGTTCAACTTCGGCGGCGATCTGGCGCTGTTCGTGCTGCTGGTGCGCGCGAAGGACATCGACTCGCTGAAGATGTACGGGCGCCGCTGCATCGACCTGGTGTGGTGGATGGAGACGGCGGCGCTGCGCGGCGTGCACACCACCGTGCTGGTGCAGGGCGACACGCTGGGCGGCGGGCTGGAATCGGTGCTGCCTTTCCACAAGGTCGTGTTCGAGCGCAGCGCGCAGGCCGGCTTCCCCGAGGTGCTGTTCAACCTCTTTCCGGGCATGGGCGCCTGGCAGTTCACGATCCGCAAGGCCGGCTTCGCGGTGGCCAACGACATGATCCTGAGCGGCCGCCTCTACACCGCCGAACAGCTGCTGCGCCGCAGCCTGGTCGATGCGGTGGTCGACGACGGTACCGGCGAGGAGGCCATGCTCGAGATCGTGCGCAGCGTCGACCCGAAGCTGCGCGGCACGCTGGCCGCGCTGCGCGCCCAGCGCATGGCGGCGCCGATCACCTATGAGTCGCTGGTCGAGGCCGTGGATCTGTGGGCCGAAACGGCCTTGACGCTCACCACGCGCGACCTGCGCCTGATGGAACGCCTCGCGCGCGCCCAGGCGCGCAAGGCCGGCGGTGCGGAAGAGGGCGCGGTCGAGGAGATCAAGCGCATCGAGCTCGACACCGCCTGGGGTGAACTGCGCAGCGGCAACACCGTTTTCGACGAAGAGCGCGGCACCGGCCTCACGGCCTGGGGCGCGCTTTGATGTGAGCCCCTCGTCCGGCGGGTACGCCGGACGGTCCCCCGAGGGGACGCGGGCCGGCTTGGGAGCGGCCCGGCGCTCGGCCCGCTCCGCTCTGATACTAAGTCGCGTTCAATGATATAGAAGTTATCCACTTGAACCCGGTCATTGACTGGGTTCGGGGTGGGTTGGCTTCGAGAGACGCGATGCCGGTGGTGAGCACGGCTTCGACGGCGTCGAG
>JAGOAS010000002.1 GCA_017983795.1 Piscinibacter sp. | reverse complement strand
CCCTCGCCGTTCGTGCCAGCCATGCATCGCTAACGCGATAAGACCGTGGCAGGCAATGTATCGCTAACGCTCTAAGGCAGTGGCAGGTTGTGCTGTTGCGTTCCACACGAAACGGCATAGAGCCGCAACGTCCGGGTCTTTGATGTTCAGCACATCAAGGGCCTGGAGTTCGAGGCCGTCTTCTTCGTGGGCATCGACCAACTGGCCGCTGCCCGCCCGGAGTTGTTCGACAAGTTCCTGTATGTCGGCGCCACTCGCGCTGCCCAGTACCTGGGCGTGACCTGCAGCGCTGCCTTGCCGCTCGCGCTGGAGCCTCTGCGCAAGCACTTCGGTGCGACCTGGGACACCGCCCAGTCCGAACAGTCGTGATGGCCAGGCAGACGCTATGAGCTTCCGCACCGCAGAACCCGCCCTGAAGGACGTTCTCGACGGCATCGCTGCCGGTCAGATTCAGCTGCCCGACTTCCAGCGCGGCTGGGTCTGGGATGACAACCACATCCGGTCGCTGATCGCGAGTCTGTCCCTGTCGTACCCCATTGGCGCCGTGATGTTCCTGGAGGCCGGTGGCGTGCCGTTCAAGCCCCGGCTGTTCGCTGGCGTGCAACTGCAGCCCGCGCCGAAGCCCAAGACCCTGGTGCTGGACGGCCAGCAACGCCTGACCTCGATGTACCTATCGTTGCGCAGCGGCCAACCCGTGCCCACGCGCACCGAGAAGGGTGCCGACATCCGCCGGCTCTACTTCCTGGACATGGCCAAGTGCCTGGACCCGGACGCCGACCGCGAGGAAGCCGTCATCTCGGTCCCCGAGTCGCTGCAGGTCACCTCGGACTTCGGCCGCAAGGTCGACCTCGACGTGAGCACGCCTGAGCTGCAGTACGCCCAGCGCTTATTCCCGGTGGCGCTGCTGTTCGACATCCAGGGCTTCATGACCTGGGAGAGCGGCTTCAGTGCCCACCACCAGTTCGGCGCGGAAGCCATGCAGTTCATGCAGAAGTTCCGCCACGAGATCTGGCTGCGCTTCCAGCAGTTCAAGGTGCCAGCCATCGAGCTAACCCAGGACACGCCGCGTGAGGCGGTGTGCCAGGTCTTCGAGAAGGTCAACACCGGCGGCGTGACGCTGACCGTGTTCGAGCTGATGACCGCCACCTTTGCAGCGGACGAGTTCAACCTGCGCGATGACTGGGACGCCCGGCGCGAACGGCTGACCGCTAAGCACGACGTGCTGGAGGCCGTGGACGGCACGAGCTTCCTCACTGCCGTCACGCTGCTGGCCAGCTACCGGCGGCACCTGGCTCAGAAGACGGCGGTGAGCTGCAAGCGTGCCGACGTGCTGAAGCTGGATCTGGCCGACTTCAAAGCGCTGGAGGCGGCCCTGGAGCTGGGCTTCAAGCGCGCGGCCGAGCTGCTGGCCGAGGAGAAGATCTTCGACGAGCGCAGCCTGCCCTATGCCACGCAGCTGATACCGCTGGCCGCGATCTGCGCCCACCTGGGCGAACGGACGACCCTGCACGGCATCAAGCAGAGCCTGTTGCGTTGGTACTGGAGCGGCGTGCTGGGCGAGCTGTACGGCGGCGCCAACGAGACGCGCTTCGCGATGGACATGCAAGACGTGGTGGCTTGGGTAGATGGCGGCACCGAACCGCGCACGGTGCGCGACGCCAACTTCGCGCCTACCCGCCTGCTGTCGCTGCAAAGCCGCCTGGCGGCGGCCTACAAGGGCCTGGCCGCCCTGCTGATGAAGCATGGTGGGCGCGACTTCGTCAGCGGCACGCCCATCGACCTGAACACCTACTTCAACAACGCCATTGACATCCACCACATCTTTCCGCGTGTGTGGTGCGAGAAGCAGAAGCTGCCCAAAGACAAGTGGAACAGCGTGATCAACAAGGCGCCGCTGGCCGCCGGAACCAACCGCTTCATCAGCGGTGACGCCCCCAGCGTCTACCTGGGCCGAATCCAGAAAGCCAAGCAGGTGCCGCCGAGCAGTCTGGACGAGTTCCTGACCTCGCACGTCATCCCCGTGGCCGCCCTGCGCGCAGACGACTTTGACGCCTTCATCCGCCTGCGCGCTGGCGCATTGCTGGCGCTCATCGAAGCTGCCACCGGCAAGACCGTGTCGGGCCGCGACAGCGAGGACACCGTCAAGGCCTTCGGAGCTGCGCTGACCCCATGACGGCAACGCACCACCTCACCGCCGACGACGTGGTCAAGGCGCTGGCCTTGCCCGAGCGCGCACGGGTGGACCAGCGCGTGCCCAAGAAGATGCTGGCCGAGCACGGCGCGCCGACGGCGGCCGACCGGCGCTTGCTGACCGACGGCATCGAGGAGCTGCAGTGGATCGCTGCGCTGAAGCCCGGCACCGTGGCCATCCCGGAGCACCGTGCCGACGGGCGCGAGTACCTGGAAGTGGCCGTGCTCAGCGTGCAGGTGCGTGCCACGCATGGCAAGGCATCGCAGTGGTTACGACTGGCCGAGCTGGTGCACCGGGCAGTGCCCTACCCTGTGCTGCTGATCCAGACGCTGGTGCTGAGTGACACAGCAACGCCCGGTGACGGACCGCCAAGGCCCCCGGCGCAGCTCGCCCTCAGCCTGGCCCACAAGCGCGCTGCACAGAACGAGGCGGGCAAGACGGTGCTCGACGGTGAGCTGGTCCGCTCCGAGCTGATTGGCCCAGACTCCGGCGCCGCGTCCGTGGTGGGCCCGCTTCTGGAGGCCATGGCGCTGGACCGCCAGCCGCATCAAGACCTGATGGCCCTGTACCAGGGCTGGATGGACTGCCTCACCGCTGCGGAAGCCGCCCGCCTGACCGGCAACTTTCGCCTGCCCAACGGCACGACCGCAGCCGCCGCCCGGCGCGAAGCGCTGCGCGCCTGCCAACGTCTAGAACAAGAAGCGGCGCGCCTGCGCAGCCAGGCCGCCAAGGAACGACAGATCGCCAAGCAGGTGGACCTGAATCTGGAACTACAACGGCTGGATGCCCGCCTGAGAGCGGCCCGTGCGCAGCTATGAACGCACCGCGATGGCGCGGACTCAGGGTTGGATCCGTAGTGTTGCTAGGGGGAACATCCACAATTCTTCACCGAATATTGACGCCTGTCCTGAACATTTTCTGCAAGAATGCATCTATTGCTCATAAGGAGATGGGTCATGTTGCTTGAATTTCGGGTTCGGAACTTCCGTTCAATCCGCGACGAGCAGGCCCTGAACCTGATTGCGTCTGGCGACAAGGAACTGGCTGCAACGCACCTGGCATCCACCGGGCTGAAGTCAGCGCCCCATGCCTTGCGCACTGTGGTGGTCTACGGGCCCAACGCCAGTGGCAAGTCCAGCTTGCTGCGCGCGTTGGACTACATGCGCGCCGTGGTGGCCGAGTCAGCCACGGTCATCCAGCCGGGCCAAACCTACAACGTGCAGCCCTTCAAGCTGGACCCGGCCACGGCCCACCAGCCCACCGAGTTCGAGATCACCTTCCTGCTGTCGGGCGTGCGGCACCAGTACGCGTTCGCGATGACGCCACAGCGCATCGTCAGCGAGTCGCTGCTGGTTTATCGAAGCAGCAAGCCCACCCAACTGTTCAGCCGGCAACACATCGATGGCGACGGGTACGACTACGAGTTCAGCACCTACCTGACTGGCCCTCGCAAGCTGTGGCAGGAGAGCACGCGCCCCAACGCGCTGTTCTTGTCCATGGCCGCACAGCTCAACAGCGAACAGCTCAGCCCGGTGTTCAACTGGATCGTCCGCAACATCACGTTCCTGCCGGCCGGTGCCACTGTGCTGCCTGACTTCACCACGGCGCTGCTGGCGACGGAGCAAGGACGGGCCTCGATCCGCGAGTTCCTGTCCGCCGCCGACATCTCGATCGCCGACGTTCAGGCAGTGCCCCGCAAGGGCATGCAGGCCCAGTGGGTGATGAGCGCCAGCGGCCTACAAGCCAGCCAGGAGGAGCGTGAGTTCTTGATGCCCGTGTTCGAACACAGCACGCCCAAGGGCTCCGCCAAGTTCGAGTTGCATGATGAGTCCGAAGGCACGCAGCGCCTGTATGGCCTGATCGCGCCGGTACTGGATTGCCTGCGTGATGGACGCGTGCTGGTGGTGGATGAACTGGACAGCAGCTTGCACACCCTGCTGGTGCGGCGTCTCGTCACCATGTTCCAGACGCCCGAGCTCAATCCCAACGGCGCGCAGCTGATCTTCAGCACCCATGACACCTCGCTGCTGGACCACACCCTCTTCCGGCGAGACCAGATCTGGTTTACCGAAAAGGATGCCGACCAAGCCACTCGCCTGTACCCGCTGACCGACTTTAGCCCACGCAAGCAAGAGGCCTGGGAGCGCGGCTACCTGGCCGGCCGCTACGGCGCCGTGCCCTTCTTCAGCGATTGGCCTGCGCCAGCCAAGGCTGGGGTGCATTGAAGCGATGGGGAAGGACAACCAGCCCAAACACCGGCAGGCCGCGCGAGACCTGAAGCGGCGTGCAGCCGTGCGGCAGCCCTATGAGCGGCTGCTGATCGTCTGCGAAGGCGAGAAGACCGAACCGCAGTATCTGTGTGAGATTCAGCGTGCCTACCGGCTGGCAACGGCGCATGTTCAAGTGCTTCACAGCCAGTTCGGGACCGAGCCGCAGCAGGTGCTGGAGTACGCCCTGACCGTCTTCAAGAACGGCGACCGGGAGCGTGGCCTCCACCCCCGGGAATTTGACCGGATCATCGTGGTCTTCGACCGCGACGAGCACAAGAGCTACCACGCAGCGCTTGCACAGGCTGCCGCGCAGAGCGGCAAGCTTCGCAATGACAACGGGGTAGCGGTGCCAGTGGAGGCCGTGGCCTCGGTGCCGTGCTTCGAGCTTTGGCTGCTACTGCACTTCGAAGACGTGCACGCCCCATTGCACCGACATGAGGCGCTGGAGCGGCTGAAAGTCCATCTGCCCGGCTACGAGAAGGGCGGCGGCGGCCATTGGCACGCCACGCAGGCCCGCTTGGACGATGCCACGGCGCGTGCGAATCACCTGGCTGCGCTCACCAACGCCTTTGATGGCACCCAACCCTACACAGCGATGCACGAACTCGTCTCGCGACTCGTGCACCTGAAAGACTGATTGCCTGCGCTTGCGGGGAGGAACACATGACGATGCAGAAGATCGAAGCGGCCAGCCCGGAGGCGCAGTCCGCCAATCTGGTGGCCGACAACGTGGCCCAGTTGAAGGCCCTGTTCCCGGAACTGGTGTCCGAGGGGCCGAACGGCCCGGCGGTCAACCTGGACGTACTGAAGGCACTGGTGGGCGACGCCACGGTGACCGACGCCGAAGAGAAGTACGGCCTGAACTGGCACGGCAAGCGCGCTGCGCGGCAATTGGCCTTGACGCCCAGCACCGGCACGCTGCGCCCATGCCCGGACGAAAGCGTGGACTGGGACACCACCAAGAACCTGATGATCGAGGGCGACAACCTCGAAGTGCTGAAGCTGCTGCAGAAGAGCTACGCCGGCAAGGTGAAGCTGATCTACATCGACCCCCCATACAACACGGGCAAAGACTTCGTGTATCCAGACCGGTTTCAGGACAGCATCACCAACTATCTGGAGTTGACTGGCCAAAGGGAAGGCGGGGCAAGGATCTCAAGCAATAGCGAGACCAGCGGCCGGTTCCACACGGATTGGCTGAACATGATGTTCCCTCGCTTGAAGCTGGCGAGAGACCTGCTCAGGGCGGACGGCACCGTGTTCATTAGCATCGATGACAAGGAGGTGGCCAACCTGCGTTGCCTCTGCGATGAGGTGTTTGGAGCCGAGAACCTAGTCGCCCAGATGGTTTGGGAAGGCGCCAACAAGAACGATGCGAAGCAGATCGGCACATGTCACGAGTACGTCCTGGTCTACGCGCGAAATCGGGATGCTGTGCCGCGAGTGTGGGGACTCAAGAAGGACGGAGTCGAGCCCGTGCTCAAAGAGGCCAAGCGTCTGCGCGAGATTCACGGCAGCGACTTCGACGCAGCTTCTGAAGCGCTAGCGGGCTGGTTCCGTGCGATGAAGGCCACTGAGTCGTTCGCGCATAGGCGCTACCGCTTCATCGACGCTCGCGGCGTCTACAAGGAAGAGAACCCGACCGCACCCGGCGGCCGAAAGTTCCAGCTCATCGACCCAAGAAACGGGAACAAGATTCGTCTGCGTGAGGGTCGAGGCTGGGCGTTCGATCAAGACCAGTTCAACAAGCTAGTTGAAGAAGGCCGAATCACCTTCGTCACGGATACCAGCATCATGCTCAGGCTCTACCTGCATGAGACGGATTCGATGACGCCGCCGAGCGTGTTCTATCAGCCCGCCCGATCTGCCTCTGAGCGACTGTCAAAGCTGATGGGACAGGAGGTCTTCGACTTCCCAAAGGACGAACTGGTTCTGCAGAAGTTCGTCGAGATGGCCACCAGCAAGGACGATCACGACTGCATCGTGATGGACTTCTTCGCTGGCTCAGGAACTACTGCGCATGCTGTGCTGTTGCAGAACGCAACCGACAGCGGTCAACGCAGATTCGTCCTTGTGCAACTGCCTGAACCACTTGACCCGAGTTCCAGTGAGCAACGTGATGCAGCTGCGTACTGTGACAAGCTTGGGAAGCCTCGGAACATCGCCGAGTTGACCAAAGAGCGCGTTCGACGCGCTGCCGGTGCGATAGGGGCGGACAACCCGCTGTTTGGCGGTGATTGCGGCTTCCGGGTTCTCAAGCTCGACTCGTCCAATATCCGCGCATGGAATCCGACATCGGAAGCGATGAAGGAGACGCTCTTCAACCACGCCGAGCACCTGCTGTCTGACCGGACCGACGACGACCTGCTGACCGAACTGATGCTGAAGCTCGGACTGGACCTTTGTGTTCCGACACAGACCAGAAGTGTCGTTGGCAAGCAGCTGCGCAGCATCGCAGGTGGCGTGCTGATTGCCTGCCTGGATCGCCAGGTTCAACTACAGGAAGTTGAGTCGCTAGCTCAGGGCATCATTGCCTGGCACAAGGAACTGGCGCCGGTCGGCGACACCACTTGCGTGTTCCGTGACAGCGCCTTCGCTGACGACGTTGCCAAAACCAACATGGCCGCGATACTGGAACAGAACGGCATCGCCAACGTGCGCAGTCTGTGAGGCCGATGCGATGAAGCTTCACTTCGAGCCCAACCTGGACTACCAGCTCCAGGCCATCGAGTCGGTCTGCGACCTGTTCCGAGGGCAGGAGATCTGCCGGACCGAGTTCACCGTCACCATGAAGCTGCCCGACCAGCAGCTGACGCTGGGCGTGGCCGACACCGACAAAGGCCTGGGCAACCGCCTGACCCTGGTGGACGACCAGCTGCTGGACAACCTGCGCAGCGTGCAGCTGCGCAACGGCCTGGCGCCGTCGAGCACGCTGGCATCGGGCGACTTCACGGTGGAGATGGAGACCGGCACCGGCAAGACCTACGTCTACCTGCGCACGATCTTCGAGTTGAACAAGCGCTACGGCTTCACCAAGTTCGTCATCGTGGTGCCGTCGGTGGCCATCAAGGAAGGCGTCTACAAGTCGCTGCAGATCACCGAGGAGCACTTCAAGAGCATGTATGCCGGCGTGCCGGTGGACTTCTTCCTGTACGACTCCAGCAAGCTGGGCCAGGTGCGCAACTTCGCCACCAGCGCCACCATCCAGATCATGGTGGTCACGGTGGGCGCCATCAACAAGAAGGAGGTGAACAACCTCTACAAGGACAGCGAGAAGACCGGCGGCGAGAAGCCCATCGACCTCATCCGCGCCACTCGGCCCATCGTCATCGTGGACGAGCCGCAGAGCGTGGACGGCGGCCTCAGCGGCGCCGGCAAGGCCGCGCTGGACGCGATGAACCCGCTGTGCACCCTGCGCTACTCGGCCACCCACGCCAACAAGCACCACATGGTGTACCGGCTCGATGCGGTGGACGCCTACGAGCGCAAGCTGGTCAAGCAGATCGAGGTGGCAGCGGCCACCATCGAGGACGCCTTCAACAAGCCCTACGTGCGGCTGCTGGAGGTGAGCAACAAGAAGGGCATCTCGGCCAAGGTGGAGCTGCACGTGCAGACGGGCACCGGCGCCAAGCCGCAGGTGCTGACCGTCAACGACAGAGACGACCTGCAGCAGCTGGCCAAGCGGGCGGTGTATGCCGACTTCCGCGTGGGCGAGATCAACACCGCCAAGGGCGAGGAGTTCATGGAGCTGCGCTACCCGGGCGGCGAGGTTTACCTGGCCCTGGGGCAGGCCCACGGCGAGGTCGACGCCCTGGCCGTGCAGCGCGAGATGATTCGGCGGACCATCAAGGAGCACCTGGAGAAGGAGAAGCTGCTGCGGCCCAAGGGCATCAAGGTGCTATCGCTGTTCTTCATCGAGTCGGTGGCGCGCTACCGTCAGTACGACAAGGACGGCAACCCGGTGAAGGGCGACTACGCCCGCATCTTCGAGGAAGAGTACCGGCGCGCGGCCAAGCTGCCGGCCTTCCAGAGCCTGTTCGGCGAGGTGGATCTGGCCCAGGAAGCCGCCGCTGTGCACGACGGCTACTTCTCCATCGACAAGAAGGGCCGCTGGGCCGACCCCGAGCTTGACAAGGAAGGCGGCCTGAAGAACGAGACCAGCCGCGCCGACGCCGAGCGCGGCTACAACCTCATCATGAAAGAGAAGGAGAAGCTGCTCAGCTTCGGCACGCCGCTGAAGTTCATCTTCTCCCACTCGGCCCTGAAGGAAGGCTGGGACAACCCCAACGTCTTCCAGATTTGCGCCCTGCGCGAGATGGGCAGCGAGCGCGAACGCCGCCAGACTCTGGGCCGAGGCCTGCGCCTGTGCGTCAACCAGGATGGGCAGCGCGTTTACGGGCATGACGTGAACCGGCTGACGGTGATTGCCACCGAGTCGTACCAGGAGTTCGCCGACCAGCTGCAGAAGGAAATCGAGGCCGACACGGGCATCCGCTTCGGCATCGTCGAGCAGCACCAGTTCGCCACCATCGCCATCACCACGCCCGACGGCAAGGTGGCCCCGCTGGGCGTGGACCAGTCCAAGGCCTTGTGGGACCACCTGCGCGCTGCCGGACACATCGACGCCAAGGGCAAGGTGCAGGACTCGCTGAAGGTCGCCCTGAAGGACGGCAAGCTGGCCTTGCCCGAGGCCTTCGAGCCCTACCGGGGCCAGGTGGCCGAGCTGCTGCGCAAGGTGACCGGCCGCGTGGAGGTGAAGAACCGCGACGACCGCGAGACCGTGCCGCTGCGCAAGGGCGCCGATGGCAAGGCGGTGACGCTGAGCGAGGACTTCAAGGCGCTGTGGGACCGCATCAAGCACAAGACCACGTACCGCGTGCAGTTCGACAACGACAAGCTCATCCGCGACTGCACGGCCGCGCTGACCCGTGACCTGCACATCGCCCGTGCCCGGCTGCAGTGGCGCAAGGCGGAGATCGGCATCGGCAAGGCCGGGGTGGAGGCGCGCGAGAAGGAAGGCGCCTACACCGTGACGCTGGACGAGGCCGACATCGAGCTGCCCGACCTGCTGACCGACCTGCAAGACCGCACGCAGCTGACGCGGCGCACCCTGGTCAAGATCCTGACCGAGTGCGAGCGGCTGGACGACTTCAAGCGCAACCCGCAGCAGTTCATCGAGCAAGCGGCCGAAATCATCAACCGCTGCAAGCGCATGGCCCTGGTGGATGGCATCCGCTACCAACGCCTGGGCGACGACGCGGTCTGGGCCCAGGAGCTGTTCGAGACCGAGGAGCTGACCGGCTACCTGACCAACATGCTGCGCGACACCAAGCGCTCGATCTACGAGCACGTGATCTACGACTCGGCCACCGAGCGCGATTTCGCCGACGCCCTGGAGAAGGACGACGACGTGGTGCTGTACGCCAAGCTGCCCGGCTGGTTCAAGGTGCCCACCCCGCTGGGCAACTACAACCCCGACTGGGCCGTGCTAGTGAACAAGGATGGCACCCGGCGCCTGTACTTCGTGGTCGAGACCAAGAGCAGCCTGTTCACAGATGACCTGCGCAACAAGGAGAGCGCCAAGATCGAGTGCGGCAAGGCGCACTTCAAGGCGCTGGCCGTCGGCGACAACCCGGCGCGGTATTTGGTAGCCCGTTCGCTCAGCGACGTGATGTCCGCGACCGACAGCTGATCGCCACGCGGCACGCCAACACGGGTACGACTGATGCCTGCACTCGTGCCGCGGCAATCCACGGCACAAATCCGTCACACCAAAGCCAAAGGGGTTAGCTCCAAATGAAGCTAACCCCTTGATTTTATTGGCTCCCCGACCTGGGCTCGAACCAGGGACCTACGGATTAACAGTCCGGCGCTCTACCGACTGAGCTATCGAGGAACAGAGCCTCGCATTATAGCCAGGATTCGGCCGGGCTCACAGGTCGGCCTGTACCGACACGCGGAACGTGCGCGGCGCCAGCGGGAACAAGTACGCATGGCCGAACTGGTAGGGCGATTCGCGCCAGGCGCGGCGGTCGGCCACGTTGTCCACGCCGGCGCGCCAGGTGACGGCGCTGCCGGCCCAGCGGGTGTCGAGGCGTGCGCCCAGGTCGACGCGCGCCCAGCCGGGGATCTGCGCGCTGTTGTCGGGCAGCACCTGGCGATGGCTCTCGGCCACGAAGGCGCCCTGCAGCGTCAGGCCGGGCAGGGCGGCGAGGCGGTGGTCGGCCTGCAGCTTGAGGGTGCGCGCCGGCACGTTGGTGGGTTGCTTGCCGTCGACCGCCGGGTCGGACGAGCCCTGCACGCGGGCGCGCAGCCACTGGGCGCCGGCGCGCAGCGTCCAGGCGTCCAGGCTCAGCGAGGCGCCGGCCTCGAGCCCGCGGTGGCGTTGCTCGCCGTCGGGGCGGCGCACGCAGGATGCGTCGATGTCGCAGCTGCCGAAGTCGCCCAAGCGCGGCCGCCGGATGTCGAACAGCGCAGCGTTCCACTCCACCGCATCCGTGCCGCCCCGCAGGCCGAATTCGATCTGCCGGCTCGTCTGCGTGAAGGTCTCGCCGGCGTTGGCGTAGCGCGCGCGGTTCGGCGCCACGTCCGATTCGACGCCGCGGCCCCAGCTGGCATAGACCAGTTGGCCCGGCGCCCAGGCATGGCTGGCGGCGGCGAAGGGCGTGGTGAACGACTGGGCGTAGTCGGTGGCGCGCGGGTCGCTCGGGTCGTTGCGCTCGCTGGCGCGCTGCAGCCGTGTGTGGCGCAGGCCCAGCCACAGCGTGCTGCGTTCGTCGAAGCGCATCGCGTCGCGCAGGCTGAGCTCGGTCGAGCGTTCGTCGCGATTCGTGTTGAAGTCGTTCGGCGCCGGGTTGGCCGGCAGGTCGGTGATGCTGCCGTCCACGTTGCCGGTGCCGCTGAAGGCGAAGGTCTGCCGCCCGAAGCGGTTCTTCACGCGGCTGCTCAGGATGCCCGCCGAGACGGCGTGCTCGACCGCGCCGGTGTGCAGCTTGCCCGAGAGGTTCAGGTCCAGCGCGTCGCTGCGCCGGCGCTCGTTCTCGCTGCGGAAGTCGTAGAGGTCGAATCGACCGTCGGGACCGAATCGGTCGCAGTAGAAGTCGCCTGTGAAGCTGCTGGTCTCGTTGCAATCCAGTCCGAAGGGGAACGCGATGCGGTCGTTGCTCGTGAGCTGCTGCGTGGCCGCATGCGCCACGAACTTCCAGCCGCCGGCGAGCTTGCGCTGCCAGCGCAGCGAGGCGGTCGTGCCGTCCAGCACCACGGGTTGCGACCAGGCCTGGTTGTTGAGGTTGATGCGCGGGTCGACCGGCGCCGGCACGCTGTTGCCGAGCAGGCTGAAGCCCGGCACGCTGGGTTGCGAGCGGTGGCTGGTCTCGATCTCGGCCTCGAGCAGCGTGTCGGGGCCGATGCGCCAGTCGCCGGCCACGGCCAGGAGATGCCGGCTGCCGCTCGCGTCGCGCACCTTCGGATCGAGGTGCGCGGCCGCGGCGTTGACGCGCACGCCGAAGGCCTCGCCGTCACCGAAGCGCTGGCTCAGGTCGACGGCGCCGGTCACGCTGCCCGTCTCGCGCCACTCGAGCGAGGCGCGGCGCAGCGGCGCGTCGGTGGGCCGCTTGACGACGAAGTTCACCAGCCCGCCGGGCGCGCTGGTGCCGGCCTGCATGCCGCTGGTGCCCTTGAGCACCTCGATCTGCGCCTTGTTGTCCAGCGCGATCGAGGTCTCGGCGTTGATGGGCAGGCCGTCGCGCCGGTAGTTGAAGCGGTTGTCGATGACGAAGCCGCGCACCGTCAGGTAGTCCCAGTAGCCCTCGGTGTTGTAGGCGTCGCTGATGGCGGCGTCGAATCCGGCGAGTTCCGACAGGCGCTGGGCGCCGCGGTCCTTGGCCTGCTCGGTGCCGAACACGCTGGCCTGCATGGGCGTGAGCGAGAGCGGCACATCGCCCCAGCCGGAAACGCTGGCGCTCGGCGCGGCGCGGCCCTGCACGACGACGGGCGCGAGCTGCGTCTCGACCGGCGCGGTGGCCTGCTGGGCCTGGGCTTGTGTGAAGGCGAGCGCGATCGCGAGGGCGAGCGGCGTTCGGGCGATGAAATGGCGGGTGTGGCGGTGAAGGCGTGCCATCGTGCTTCCTTGAATGGTCGATGGCAGGTCGGCGGGCCGGCTCGTCGCAGTACGCGGCGGTGATTCGGCCATGCTTCCCTGCGCGAGGATTACCTCAATCAGGTTCGAAGGGACTGTCTCAGTCGGCCACCTCTAACGAAGCGGCCAACACCCCTAGCGGATGCGGCGCACGAATGCACCGCGAGCACGATTATCGGTCAGAAAAAGAGAAGGGGCCGCGAATGCGGCCCCGCCATCCGTCATGCCGATAGGCGTTCTAATCGAAGTTCGGCGTCTCCACGCCCAGCACCTTGTGCAGCTTCGGGCTGGTGGTGGTGTACTGCAGGTGGATGCGCTTCTCCGGGAAGATGTAGGGCGCGGCCGCGAAGGCCGCCAGCGCCGCCTCGTGGAAACCCGACAGGATCAGCTTCTTCTTGCCCGGGTAGGTGTTGACGTCGCCCACCGCGAAGATGCCCGGCACGCTGGTCTCGAACTTCTCGGTGTCGACGACGATCTGCTTGCGCTCGATGTTCAGGCCCCACTCGGCGATCGGGCCGAGCTTCGGGCTGAGGCCGAAGAACACCAGCAGCATGTCCAACGGCACCACGCGCGTGACGCCGTCGCCGCCGGTGACCTTCACGCCGCTCATGCGGCCGTCGCGCTCCTCGATGCCGGTGATCTGGCCGATGATGAACTGCATGTCGTAGGCGTCGCACAGCTCCTTCATCTTCGCCACGCTGGCCGGCGCGGCGCGGAAGCCGTCGCGGCGGTGGATGAGGATGACGCTCTCGGCCTTGTTCGGGCCGTCCTGCACGAAGTTCAGCGTCCAGTCGAGCGCGGAGTCGCCGCCGCCGACGATCACCAGGTTCTTGCCGGCGAACTGCGCCGGGTTCTTGACGCGGTAGAAGACCTGCTTGTCGTCGTAGGCCTCGATGCCGTCGACCTTGAGCATGCGCGGCTGGAACGAGCCCACGCCGCCGGCGATGAAGATGGTCTTGCTGAGGAAGCGCGTGCCCTTGCTCGTCTCGACGTAGAAGCGGCCGTCGTCCTGTTTCTGCACCACCGTGACCTCCTGGCCGTAGTGGTGCGTGGCGCCGAAGGGCTCGATCTGCTTGAGCAGGTTGTCGGTCAGTTCCTTGCCGGTGCACACGGGCACGGCCGGGATGTCGTAGATCGGCTTGTCGGGGTAGAGCTCGATGCACTGGCCGCCGGGGTAGGGCAGCGAGTCGATGATGTGCGCCTTGATCTCGAGGAGGCCGAGCTCGAAGACCTGGAACAGGCCCACCGGGCCTGCGCCGACGATCACCGCATCGGTCTCGATCGGGCCTTCGTGTGCACCGGCGGTGCGCGCCACTTCGTCGTTCAACTTCGGTTCCATGTTCACTTGATCAACTGGTCGAGCTTGCCGGTGCGGTCTTTCCACTCCTCGGCATCGGCAAGCGCACC
Organism: Piscinibacter sp.; assembly: GCA_017983795.1. GTDB lineage: Bacteria > Pseudomonadota > Gammaproteobacteria > Burkholderiales > Burkholderiaceae_C > Piscinibacter. Next base: position 372,874 of record JAGOAS010000002.1, on the reverse strand, counting down.
CTTGCGCTTGGTGATGCTCGGCCACTTCTTGGAAAGCTCGGCGTTCAGCTTGGTCATGTGCTGCTGGTTGCCGGGCACGTCTTCCTCGGGAACGATGGCGTTCACCGGGCATTCGGGGATGCAGACGGCGCAGTCGATGCACTCGTCCGGGTCGATGGAGAGGAAGTTCGGGCCTTCGCGGAAGCAGTCGACCGGACACACGTCCACACAATCGGTGTACTTGCAGCGGATGCAGGCTTCGAGGACGACGTGGGTCATGGGGGAACTCTTCGAGGTTGGGGATGCGGCCTGACGCCGGGAAAGCCCGCAATTTTAGGCGCTCAGGGTTTCCTCTGGCTCTTGACCGGCCTCAAGAAGCGGGGATTCGCTGCGCGTGCGCGACACAGCGGCGGCGCCTGCGCCCACCGTCACCACCGTCGGCCGGCCGCTGTGCAGCACCGTGGCCTGGCCCAGCGTCGCGATGCTGTGCGCGCTGGCCAGCGCATCCGGCCAGCCGGCGCGCGAGACCACGCTGACCGGCGTGTCGGCCGCCCAGCCCGCCTTGTGCAGGCGCTGGGCGAGGGCGGCGAGCTGCCGGCCGGCCATGTAGAAGACTTCGGTGTCGGCGTGGCGGCCCTTGGTGCCGACCTGCAGCGCGCCTTCGCGCGTCATCGCGGTGGCGAGCGTCACGCTGCGGCCCGTGCCGCGGCGCGTCAGCGGCCGCCGGGTCTCGGCCGCGGCGGCCAGCGCCGCCGTGACGCCGGGCACCACCTCGCAGGCGATGCCGGCAGCCGCCAGCGCCTCGAGCTCTTCCTCGAGGCGGCCGAAGATGCTCGGGTCGCCGCCCTTGAGGCGCACGACCAGGCCCGCCTCGCGCGCATGGCGCACCAGCAGCGCGTTGATGGTCGCCTGGCCGGTGCTGTCGGCGAAGCCGCGCTTGCCGACATGCACCCAGTTCGCGTTCGGCGCGAACTCGCGCAGCGCCGGGTCGGTGAGGGCGTCGAACAGCACCACCTCGGCCTGCGCGAGCACGCGCGCGCCGCGCAGCGTGATCAGGTCGGCCGCGCCCGGCCCGGCACCGATGAAGACGACGCGGCCCATGTGCCTCGCGCTCAGGCCGCGGCGCGCACCAGCAGCGCGCCGCTGGTGCGGTTGCTGGCCGGGTCGACGACGATCAGCGCGCCGCCGATGCGGTTGGTTTCGTAGCTCTCCACCGGCAGCGGCTGCTGCAGCTCCACCGTCACGTGGCCGATGTCGTTGACGGCGAGCTCGTGCGCGTCGGTCTCTTCCAGCGTGTGGATGTCGAGGCGGTGGTCGATCGCGCTGATGCGCGCCTGCACCCAGCGGTTGCCGTGGCGCACCCAGTATTTGCGGCCGATCACGGCCGGCTCGCTGTCCAGCCAGGCGAGCGTGGCGCTGAAGCGCTGCGCGGCGTGGATGCCCTGCGGCGTGGCGATCCAGTCGCCGCGCGAGACGTCGAGCTGGCGATCCAGCACGATGCCGGCCGACTGCCCGGCCTCGACGACGCCGACCACCGCGCCGGCCAGGCGCACCTCGGCCACCGTGGCGAGCTGGCCGCTCGGGAACAGCTGCACCCGATCGCCCGCCTTCACGCGGCCATGGGCGATGCGCCCCCACAGCGTGCGCGGCTGGTTGCCCGTGCCTTCGCCTTCGCGTGCCACGTACTGCACCGGCAGCAGCAGCTCGCCGTCCTTGCGCTCCTGCGCGGTGGGCAGGCTCTCGAGCAGCTGCAGCAGCGAGGGGCCGTCGTACCAGCTCGCGGCCATCGGCTGGGTGACGTTGTCGCCGCGCAGCGCCGACACCGGCACGATGCCGGCGACGCGGATGCCGGCGGCTTCGGCGAAGCCGAGCAGCGCGTCGCGCACGGTGGTGTAGGCGCGCTCGGGGTGGCCGACCGCATCGAGCTTGTTGACCGCGAATACGATGCTCGGCACGCGCAGCAGGTGCGCGAGCAGGGCGTGGCGGCGCGTCTGCGGCAGCAGCGACACCGGCCGCACCGAGGTGTCGAGCTTGGTGATGTCGACCAGCACCACGGCCGCATCGCTGCCGGCGGCGGCGGTGACCATGTTGCGCGTGTACTGCTCGTGGCCCGGCGCGTCGGCGATGATGAACTTGCGCGTCTTGGTGGCGAAGTAGCGGTAGGCCACGTCGATGGTGATGCCCTGCTCGCGCTCGGCCTCCAGGCCGTCGGTCAAGAGGCTCAGGTCGATCGGTGCGCCGGCCGCCTTCTTCTCCAGCGTGTCGAGCTGGTCGGCGAGGATGGCGCGGCTGTCGTACAGCAGGCGGCCGATCAGCGTGCTCTTGCCGTCGTCGACGCTGCCGGCGGTGAGGAAGCGCAGGGCGCGGTGGTCTTGCGCGGGCGTGGCGGTGAACATCAGAAATACCCTTCCTTCTTGCGGCGCTCCATCGAGGCATCCGAGGTGCGGTCGTCCATGCGCGTGGCGCCGCGTTCGCTGACGGTCACCTTCAGCGTCTCGCCGACGATGTCGGCGGCGCTGTCGGCATTGCTCTCCACCGGGCAGGTGCAGGTCATGTCGCCCACGGTGCGGAAGCGCACCTGCGCGGTCTCGACGCTCTCGCCGGCCTCGGGCGGCGTCACCTCGGTCAGCGGCACCAGCAGGCCCTTGCGGCGGATCACCTGGCGCTCGTGCGCGTAGTACAGGTTCGGCAGCGGGATGTTCTCGCGCGCGATGTAGAGCCACACGTCGAGCTCGGTCCAGTTGCTGATCGGGAAGGCGCGCATGTGCTCGCCGGGGCGGATGCGCGTGTTGAACAGCGTCCACAGCTCGGGGCGCTGCTCCTTGGGTTGCCACTGGCCGAAGCTGTCGCGGTGGCTGAAGATGCGCTCCTTGGCGCGCGCCTTCTCCTCGTCGCGCCGAGCGCCGCCGAGCAGCACGTCGAAGCGGTGCTCCTCGATGGCTTCGAGCAGCGTCACGGTCTGGTGGCCGTTGCGCGATTCGAGCGGGTGCGAAAGGCGCACCGTGCCGCGCCGGATGGAGTCTTCGAGATGGCCGACGACGAGGCGCTCGCCCATCTCGGCGACGCGGCGGTCGCGAAACTCGATCACTTCCGAGAAGTTGTGGCCGGTGTCGACGTGCAGCAGCGGGAAGGGCAGCTTGCCCTTGTAGGTGCCATCGGGCTGCCTCGCCTTGAAGGCCTTCTCGGCCAGGCGCAGCACCACGCAGGAATCCTTGCCGCCGGAGAACAGCAGCGCCGGACGCTCGAAGGCGGCGACGGTCTCGCGCAGGATGAAGATGGCCTCTTCCTCGAGCCAGTCGAGGTGGGTGTGATCGAGTTGCGGCAGCAGTTGCTCGACAGACGTACGCGCGTTCATCGCGGGGCTCCAATCTCCGAAATCTGCGGGGCGGGGGCGGACACGGGCGGCGCGTCCTTCACATGCAGGCCGCATTCCTTGGCCTTCTCGTCTTCCCACCACCAACGGCCGGCGCGGAAGGGCTCGCCGACGGCGATGGCGCGCGTGCAGGGCGCGCAGCCGATGCTGGGCATGAACTCGTCGTGCAGCGGGTTGAAGGGCACCTCGTGTGTGGCGATGTAGTGCCACACGTCGGCCCAGCCCCAGTCGGCCAGCGGATTGAACTTGGTGCGGCCCTTGTCGTCCGCCTCGCTGAAGGGTACGCCGCCGCGGTTGTCCGACTGCTCGCGGCGCAGCCCGGTGATCCAGGCGCTCGCGCCGGCCAGCATGCGCGTCAGCGGCTCGAGCTTGCGGATGGCGCAGCACTGCTTGCGCAGATCGAGGCTTTCGTACATCGCGCGCTCGCCGTGCGCCCTCACGAAGTGCAGCACCGACTCCTGCGCCGGCTTGAACACCTCGACCGCGAGGCCGTAGCGCTGCTCGATGCGCGGAATCAGCGCCACGGTCTGCGCGTGCAGCTGACCCGTCTCCAGCGTAGCCACTGCGATCGGCAGGGCGTGGCGGGCGATCAGGTCGGTGATCACCATGTCCTCGGCGCCCAGGCTGGTGGCCTGCACGATGCGGCCGGCGTGTTCGGCGGCGGCGCTCTGCAGCACCGCGACCGCATGCGCGACGCGCTCGTCGAAGCCCGCGGTCTTCTTTGCGTACAGCGCGATGGCGCTCATATCGAGGCTCCCGCGTTGACGAACTCGGCCGCCTTCGCCACCGCCTTCTGCGCCGCATCGGGCTTGGCGAACAGCGGACGGTTGTCGCCGGTGTCGCCCTGGTAGTGGGCCGGGAAGAACGAGAGCGCACGCTCGGCCGCCTCGATCGACTGGTCGTGGCGCAGCACGGCGGCATCGAAGCCGGTGCGCGCCAGCAGCGGCAGCATGTCGACCAGCACCTCGCCGGTGGCGCGGATCTCGCCCGCGAAGCGATAGCGCGAGCGCAGCAGGCGCGCCTGGCTGTAGGCGCGGCCGTCGACCCACTTCGGGAAGTGCAGCACGACCAGGCTCGCATGCGGCAGATCGGCGGCGATGTCTTCCACGTCCTGGTCGTTGGCGAGCTTCAGGCCCACCGGCAGGCTCGCCGGCCACTGGGCGCGCACGGCGTGCCACTGCGCCAGGTCGAGCAGCAGGTTCGCCGCAGGGTTGATGCTGACCGGCGGGCCGTCCTCGCCGCCGAGGGTGTGCCAGCGGTCCTTGTGGATGTCGATGAATCGCATGGTGTTGCCTCGGGCTCAGGCGGCGATCGCCGTGCTGCGGCGCACCGCATTGGCCGGCGCCTTGAAGGGTTCGATGCCGATGCGGCGCAGCGTGTCGATGAAGCGCTCGCCGCTGGTGCGCTGCGCCTTGTAGGTCTCGATCACGGCTTCCAGCGCGTCGGCCACCTCGTCGGCGGCGAAGGACGGGCCGATCACCCGCCCGGGCACGGCCGGGCCGGACAGCGTCGAGCCGTCGGCGCCGCCGAGCGTGAGCTGGTACCACTCGCTGCCGTCCTTGTCGACGCCGAGGATGCCGATGTGGCCGCTGTGGTGGTGGCCGCAGGAGTTGATGCAGCCGCTGATGTGCAGGTCGATGTCGCCGATGTCCTCGGCTTCGTCGAGATCGGCGAAGCGCTCGGTGATCTCGGCGGCGATCGGGATCGAGCGCGCGTTGGCCAGCGCGCAGACGTCGCCGCCGGGGCAGGCGATCATGTCGGTGATCAGGCCGATGTTGGGCGTGGCGAAGCCGCCCGCCTTGGCCTCGCGCCACACGGCTTCGAGATCGCTCTCGAGCACCCAGGGCAGCAGCAGGTTCTGCTCGTGCGTGACGCGCAGCTCGGCGTGGCTGTAGCGCTCCGCCAGTGCGGCGGCGGCCTCCATCTGGTCGGCGGTGATGTCGCCGGGCGCCTGGCCGGCGCGCTTGAGCGAGAGCGTCACGGCGCGGTAGCCGGGGAGCCGGTGCGCGTGCACGTTGCGCTGCAGCCAGCGCGCGAAGGCGCCGCTCGCGCCGTGCGGGAAGGCCGGCGCCGCGCCTTGTTCGCTCACGCCCTCGGGCAGCACGAAGCTGGCCTTGACGCGCTCGAGCTCGGCCTCGGGGATGCGGTGCGCCGTGCCGTCGACGTCGTCGGCGAGGATGTGGCGGAACTCCTCCTCCACCGCGGCTATGAACTTCTGCCCCTCGGCCTTGACGAGGATCTTGATGCGCGCCTTGAAGGCGTTGTCGCGGCGGCCGTAGCGGTTGTAGACGCGCACGATCGCCTCGATGTAGAGCAGGATCTCCTGCCAGGGCAGGAAGTCGCGGATCTGCGTGGCCACCACCGGCGTGCGGCCCATGCCGCCGCCGGCCAGCACCGTGAAGCCGATCTCGCCGCGCCCGTTCTTGACGATCTGCAGGCCGATGTCGTGCCAGGCGATGGCGGCGCGGTCTTCCCGCGCGCCGCTGACGGCGATCTTGAACTTGCGCGGCAGGAAGGCGAACTCGGGGTGCAGCGTGCTCCACTGGCGCATCACCTCGCAGTAGGGGCGCGGGTCGACGATCTCGTCGCTCGCCACGCCGGCCAGGCCGTCGCTGGTGATGTTGCGGATGCAGTTGCCGCTGGTCTGGATGCCGTGCATGTCGACCTCGGCCAGCAGGTCCATCACGTCGGCGCCCCTGACCAGCTCGATCCAGTTGAACTGGCAGTTCTGCCGCGTCGTGAAGTGGGCGTAGCCGCGGTCGAACTCGCGCGCGATGCGCGCCAGGCGGCGCAGCTGCCGCGCCGCCAGCGCGCCGTAGGGCACGGCGATGCGCGTCATCGGCGCGTGGCGCTGGATGTACCAGCCGTTCTGCAGGCGCAGCGGGCGGAACTCGTCGTCGCTCAGCTTGCCGGCGATGTTGCGCTCCAGCTGGTCGCGGAACTGCGCGGCGCGTTGATGGACGAACAGGCGGTCGAACTCGGTGTAGCGGTACATCGTCGTGACTCGGGGTTCAGTGGATCACCTTCAGGCCGGCGGTCACGAGGGCCGCGCACAGCAGCCCGCGCACCACCTTCTCGGGCATCTTTCGGGTCAGCTGCGCGCCGATCCAGATGCCGGGCACGCTGCCGATCAGCAGCGCACCGAGCAGCGCCCAGTCGACATGGCCGAGCGTGGCGTGGCCGATGCCGGCCACCAGCGTCAGCGGCACGGCGTGGGCGATGTCGGTGCCGACTACGCGATGCGACTCGAGGCGCGGGTAGATCAGCATGATCAGCGTCGCGCCGATGGCGCCGGCGCCGATCGAGCTGAGCGACACCAGCACGCCGAGCAGCAGGCCGCACAGCACCGTCAGCGCCGGCTTGGCGTTGGCCGGCAGCCAGCGCTCCAGGCGCAGGCCGACGGCGTGCCAGGCGCTGCGGTAGGCCACCACCACGGCGGTGAGCAGCAGCGCGATGCCCAGCGCCAGCGTCAGCGTGCTGGCCCAGGCCTTGGTGATGCCGGTGGCGTGCATCAGCGCCACCGTGGCCAGCGAGGCCGGAATGCTGCCGGCCAGCAGCAGCGCGGTGATGCGCCACTGCACGTGCCCGGCGCTGTGGTGCGAGACCGAGCCGGCCGTCTTGGTGAGCGCGGCGAACCACAGGTCGGTGCCGATCGCCACCGCCGGGTTCAGCTTGAATACCGACAGCAGCAGCGGCGTCATCAGCGAGCCGCCGCCCACGCCGGTCATGCCGACGATGGCGCCGACGCCGAAGCCGCTGAGAATCGCAATCCAGTCCATGCGCTGCCGAAAGTTGAAACGGCTACCGAGGGGCAGCCGATGGCGGGACTGTAGGTAGCGCTTATATATATGAGAAGAACTTTATCGTTTGTTGTTTATGCCATTGGAGAATAAAGACGCCGAAGCGCTGTCCCGACGGCGTTGGCTGGGCTGGGCCCTGGCTGGCGCCGCGGCGGGCCTGGCGGGCTGCCAGACCGCGCCCGTCGCGCCGCCGCCGCCAGCCGAGCCGGCCCCGCCGCCGGCCGCACCCCCGCCGCCGCCCAAGCCGCCGCGCATCGGCCTGGCCCTGGGCGGCGGCGCGGCGCGCGGCTTCGCCCACATCGGCGTGATCCAGGCGCTGGAAGACAGCGGCATCCGGCCCGACTTGGTGGTCGGCACCTCGGCCGGCAGCCTGGTGGCGGCGCTCTACGCCTCCGGCCTGCACTCGCCCGAGCTGATCCGCCTGGCCGACGCCATGGACGAGGCCTCGATCACCGACTGGGCCTTCCCGGGGCGCGGGCTGATCCGCGGCGAGGCGCTGGCGAAGTTCGTGCGCGAGCACACCGGCGGTCGCAACATCGAGCAGATGGCGCTGCCGCTGGGCATCGTCGCCACCGACCTCGATTCGGGCGCGCCCATCCTGTTCCAGCGCGGCGATGCGGGCCTGGCGGTGCGCGCCTCCAGCGCGGTGCCGGCGGTGTTCCAGCCGGTGAAGATCGGCACGCGCGAATACGTCGACGGCGGGCTGGTGTCGCCGGTGCCGGTGCGCTTCGCGCGCCAGATGGGTGCCGAAGTGGTGATCGCGGTCGACATCTCGGCCGTGCCGGAGGGCAACGCCACCGGCGACCCGCTGCGCATGCTGCTGCAGACCTTCGCCATCATGGGCCGCAGCATCAACCAGTTCGAGCTGCGCGAGGCCGATGTGGTGCTGCGCCCGCGGCTGCCGGGCGTCTCGGGCGCCGACTTCGCGGCGCGCAAGCGCATCATCCAGGCCGGCCGCGAGGCGGCCCTGGCCGCGCTGCCGGATCTGCGCGCCAAGGTGGCGGCGCACATGCATTGACGGCTTGCGTTGCTCGACCAAGGCAGACTAGACTTGGTCAACTTGCGAAAGAGTGCAATGGACGCCGTCAACATCTACGAAGCCAAGACCCGTCTGTCCCAGCTGGTCGACAAGGCCGCCGCAGGCGAGGACGTGGTGGTGAGCCGCAACGGCAAGCCGCTGGTGCGCATCACGCGGCTCGAAGTGCCCAAGCGGCACGTCACCTTCGGCGTGCTGGCGGGCAAGCTGTCGGTTCCGGCGAACTTCGACGAACCGCTGGGCGACGACGTGCTGGCTGGCTTCGAAGGCCGCTGATGCGCTTGTTGCTCGACACCCACATCTTTCTGTGGGCGGTGGCGGGGGCGGCGCAGCTGAAGCCGGCGGTGCGCCGCTTCATCGAGGATGCCGACGAGGTCTACGTCTCGGCCGCATCGATCTGGGAAATCGCCATCAAGGCGCGGCTGGGCAAGATCGATGCGGACCCGCATGCGCTGGCGGCGGCCATCGCTGCGAGCGGCTTCGCCGAGCTTCCGGTGACGGCACTGCATGCCGCCGGCGTTGCGCGACTCGATGCCCATCACGGCGACCCGTTCGACCGCCTGCTGGTGGCGCAGGCGCTGGCCGAACCGCTGCGGCTCGTGACGGCCGACGAGGCGCTGGCGCGCTACAGCGATCTCGTCGTGCACATCGGCGACATCGGCCGGTCGGCCTGATCGCGCCAAAAGAAAGGCCCGGAAACCGGGCCTTGGAAGGGTACCTGGTGGTACCGAGGAGACAACCTTTCAGGGAGACCGCAAGCAGCGCTTGCGGCCATCCGTAGATCGGGTGCGCTGCGCGGAGTTCAAGCCGGGCACAAATCTTTGCAATCTGGCCCGGCACTCGCGCGCCAGCGGCTTCAGGCGGCGCGCTTGCCCTTGGCGGTGGCTTGCGTGGCCTTCACGGCGGTGGTGGTCACGGCCTGGAAGTTGGCTTCGGCGACTTCGGCAGCCTGCTTGGCGGCCTTGTGCACGCTCTCGTAGGCGTTGTTGGCGGCGGCGACGGCCGACTTCACCAGGGCGACGGCGTTCTCGGTGCCGGCCGGGGCGTTCTTGACCGCCGTGTCGACCACGGCCATGAACTTCTTCTGCGCGTCGGCAGCGGTTTCCTCGGCGACCTTGCCCACTTCGGCGTTGGTGGCCGCGGCGATGTCGTACAGGTGACGGCTGTAGGCGGCGGCCTTCTCGGCGGCCGGTTGCAGCAGGCCGGCCTGCAGCGCGAAGAGCTCCTGGGCGTCCTTCACCGACAGGGCGGCCTTGGTCGCGTCGGCGCTCTCGGCCAGCGCGGCCTTGGCGACCTGCAGGTTCAGGTCGATCAGCTTCTCGACGCCTTCGAAGGCCTTGTTCGTCAGGCCGAACAGGGTTTCGACGTTGGCCTTGTTGGCGGCGATGACTTGTTCAGCGGTCAGGAAGGACATGGAGCTCTCCATTGAGGGGGTGGAACTGGTTGCTGCATCTTTGTTGCAGTGCAGCATGAGCGAAGTATATGCGCAGACGGCCGGGATTCAAGAACTTTTGCTGCACCGCATCAAGATTGGAGAGGATTTCCTAGAAGCCCCGGGCCGGAGCCGGCGCGGCAGAATCCGCCCGCCCCATGCAAGCCTTCAGCTCCGACCACTTCGTGCTGCCGCTGCCCGCCGGGCACCGCTTTCCGATGCCGAAATACCGGCTGCTGCGCGAGCGCATCGAGGGCGAGCCGGGCATCCGGCTGCGTGAGGCGCCGCCGGCCAGCGAGGGCGAACTGGCGCTGGCCCACGAGCCGGCCTACATCAGCGCGGTGTTCGAGGGCACGCTGCCCGCCGCGCTGCAGCGCGAGATCGGCTTCCCGTGGAGCGAGCGCATGGTGGAGCGTTCGCGCCGCTCGGTGGGCGCGAGCATCGCCGCCGCCCGCGCGGCGCTTGCCGAGGGCGTGGCCGCCAACCTCGCCGGCGGCACCCACCATGCCCAGGCCGACAAGGGCGGCGGCTACTGCGTCTTCAACGACGTGGCGGTGGCCGCACGGTTGATGCAGGCCGAGTGGCACCGCCGTCATGGCAGCGCCGTGCCGGGGCTGCGCGTGGCGGTGATCGACCTCGACGTGCACCAGGGCAACGGCACGGCGGCGATCTTCCGCGACGACCCGACGGTATTCACGCTCTCGCTGCACGGCGCCAAGAATTTCCCGTTCCGCAAGGAGGCCAGCGATCTCGACGTCGAGCTGCCCGACGGCTGCAGCGATGCGCCCTACCTGGCCGCGCTCGATGCGGCGCTGGCGCAGCTGTGGGCGCGCCACGGCACGGCGCTGCCGGGCCTCGTGTTCTACCTGGCCGGCGCCGACCCGCACGAGAACGACCGCCTCGGCCGCCTCAAGCTCACGGCCGAGGGCCTGGCCGAGCGCGACCGGCGCGTGCTCGCCGCCTGCCGCGAGCGCCGCATCCCGGTGGCGCTCGCCATGGCCGGCGGCTACGGGCGCGACATCGGCGTCACCGTCGAGATCCAGCGCCGCACGCTGCTCGAGGCGCTGGCGAGCTGGAAGCAATGGAACAATCGGCGGCCATGACGCACCGCCCCCATCCCGAGCCGCGCAGCGCCTACCGGCATTTCCGCCCCATCCAGACGCGCTGGGCCGACAACGACGCCTACGGCCACGTCAACAACGTCGTCTACTACGCCTGGTTCGACACCGCGGTGAACGGCTACCTGATCGAGGCCGGCGCGCTGGACATCCACGCCGGCGCGACCATCGGCCTGGTGATCGAGACGCGCTGCAACTACTTCGCCTCGCTGGCCTTCCCGCAGCAGCTCGAGGCCGGGCTGCGCGTCGCGCACATGGGCCGCAGCTCGGTGCGCTACGAGGTCGGCCTGTTCGCCCACGACGCGCCCGAGGCGGCCGCGGCCGGCCACTTCATCCACGTCTACGTCGACCGGCAGACGCGCCGGCCGGTGGAACTGCCCGAGGCGCTGCGCGCCGCCCTGCAACCCCTGAGCGTCTGCGCATGACCGACCCCGCCGCCATCCACGCCGTCGACGCGGCCATCACCTCGCGCCGCGCGATCCGCGCCTTCCTGCCCACGCCGGTGGCGAAGGAGACCATCGTCGAGATCCTGCGCGTCGCCACGCGCGCGCCCTCGGGCACCAACACCCAGCCCTGGAAGGTGCATGTGCTCACCGGCGCGGCCAAGGAGAAGCTCAGCGCCGCGATCAAGGCGGCCTACGACGACCCGGCCGAGCGCGCGGCGCACCGCGAGGAATACGACTACTACCCGACCGAATGGCGCTCGCCCTACATCGACCGGCGCCGCAAGATCGGCTGGGATCTGTACGGCCTGCTGGGCATCGCCAAGACCGACAGGGCGCGCATGCACGCACAGCACGGCCGCAACTACGCCTTCTTCGACGCGCCGGTCGGCCTGATCTTCACCATCGACCGCGTGATGCAGCAGGGCAGCTGGCTCGACTACGGCATGTTCCTGCAGAACATCATGGTGGCCGCCCGTGCGCGCGGCCTCGACACCTGCCCGCAGGCCGCCTTCACGCAGTTCCACCGCATCATCGAGGCGCAGCTGGGCCTCGGGCCCGACGAGATGGTGGTGTGCGGCATGTCGCTCGGCCACGCCGACCCGGATGCGATCGAGAACACGCTGGTCACCGAGCGCGAGCCGGTGGCGGGCTTCACGACCTTCCACGAATGAACGCCCGCCGCTTCGCCGCGCTGGCCGCGATGCTGCTGGTCAGCGGCTCCGCCGCCGCCGCGGAGGTCGACGGCGCCGCGCTCGCCGCCTGGTGGGGCGTGCCCTTCGCCGGCATGCTGCTGTCCATCGCGCTGATGCCGCTGCTGGCGCCCAAGGTCTGGCACCACCACTACGGCAAGATCGCCGCGGGCTGGGCGCTGGCCTTCATGGTGCCCTATGCGCTGGCGTTCGGCGCCGGGGCGGCGGGCGGGGCGCTCGTGCATGCGCTGGTGGCCGAGTACCTCCCGTTCATCATCCTGCTGACGGCCTTGTTCACCGCCGCCGGCGGCATCTACATCCGCGGCAACCTGCATGGCAGCCCGGTGCTGAACACCGGCCTGATGGCCATCGGCGCCGTGCTGGCCAGCCTGATGGGCACCACCGGGGCCTCGATGCTGCTGATCCGCCCGCTGATCCGCGCCAACGACAACCGCAAGCACGTGGTCCATGTGGTGGTGTTCTTCATCTTCATCGTCAGCAATGCCGGCGGCTCGCTGACGCCGCTGGGCGACCCGCCGCTGTTCCTCGGCTTCCTCAAGGGCGTGGACTTCTTCTGGACGGTGCAGCACATCTTCCCGGAGACGCTGTTCCTGGTCGGCACGCTGCTCGCGCTGTTCTTCGCCATCGACAGCTACTGGTACCGCAAGGAAGGCGTGCTGCCGCAGGACCCGACCCCCGACACCCGCAAGTTCGGCATCGACGGCGGCATCAACTTCCTGCCCTTGCTGGCGGTGGTGGCGCTGGTGCTGATGAGCGGCACCTGGAAGCCGGGCATCGTGTTCGACGTCTTCGGCACGCCGGTGGAGCTGCAGCAGCTCGCGCGCGACGCCGGGCTGATCGTGGTGACGCTGGTCTCGCTGGCGATCACGCCGAAGCGCGTGCGCGACGACAACGAGTTCTCGTGGGCACCGATGCAGGAGGTGGCCAAGCTGTTCATCGGCATCTTCCTGACCATGATCCCGGTGCTGGCCATGCTCAAGGCCGGCGAGGCCGGTGCCTTCGCCGCCGTCACGCGCGCGGTCACCGGCGCCGACGGCCAGCCGCTGCCCTGGGCCTACTTCTGGTTCAGCGGCCTGCTCAGTTCCTTCCTCGACAACGCGCCGACCTACCTGGTGTTCTTCAACCTCGCCGGCGGCGACCCGCAGGTGCTGATGACCACGCTGGCCTCGACGCTGGCCGCGGTGTCGGCCGGCTCGGTGTTCATGGGCGCCAACACCTACATCGGCAACGCGCCGAACTTCATGGTCAAGGCGATCGCCGAGGACCGCGGCATCCGCATGCCGAGCTTCTTCGGCTACATGGCCTGGTCGTGCGGCATCCTGATCCCGCTGTTCGTCGTGATGACCTTCGTCTGGTTCCGCTGAAAGAAAGAGACAGAGACATGACCCGACCCGCCGTGCTCGTCGCCCGAGCCGTCTTCCCCGAAACGATCGCGAAGCTGCGCGCGCACTTCGACGTCGAGGACAACCCGGCCGACCAGATCTTCGGCAAGGCCGAACTGAGTGCGAAGCTGGCCGGCAAGGCCGGCTGCTTCATCACCGGCAGCGAGCGCATCGATGCCGAGCTGCTGGCCGCGCACCCGCAGCTGCGCGCGGTGTGCAACATGGCGGTGGGCTACAACAACATCGACATCGAAGCCTGCAACGCGCGCGGCGTGCTGGCCACCAACACGCCCGACGTGCTGACCGAGACCACCGCCGACTTCGGCTTCGCGCTGATGATGGCCACGGCGCGGCGCATCGCCGAGAGCGAACATTTCCTGCGCCGCGGCGAGTGGACCAAGTGGGCCTACGACATGTTCGCCGGCAGCGACGTGCACGGCGCGACGCTGGGCATCCTGGGCATGGGCCGCATCGGCCAGGCGGTGGCCAAGCGCGGCGCGCTCGGCTTCGGCATGAAGGTGATCTATCACAACCGCAGCCGCCTCGCACCCGAACTCGAAGCGCCGCTGGGCGCGCGCTACGTGAGCAAGGAAGAGCTGCTGCGCGAGTGCGACCACCTCGTGATCGTGGTGCCGTATTCGCCGGCCAGCCACCATGCGATCGCCGCGGCCGAGCTGGCGCTGATGAAGCCGAGCGCGACGCTCACCAACATCGCGCGCGGCGGCGTGGTCGACGATGCCGCGCTGGCCGCGGCGCTGCGCGAGCGCCGCATCGCGGCGGCCGGGCTGGACGTGTTCGAGGGCGAGCCCAAGGTGCACCCGGATCTGCTGACCGTGCCCAACGTCGTGCTGACGCCGCACATCGCGAGCGCGACGGTGGCGACGCGCCGTGCGATGGCCTCGCTGGCGGCCGACAACCTGATCGCCGCGCTGACCGGCGGCACGCCGCCGACGCCGATCAACCCGCAGGTGTTGCCGTTGAAGATTTGATCAGAGGAAGCGTTCGAGCAGGCGCCGCGAGCGCTTGTCGAGTGCGCGCGCATCGGCGATGCGGTAGCCGACGCCGTGGCTGTCGGTGATCAGCAGCGCCGTGCCGGCGAGGCGGCGGATGTCTTCCTCGCCCTTGAGCACCAGTTGCGCGTCACCGCGGTCGGTACGCACGCTCCAGGTGCTCGGCGTCGAGAAGGTCGACACGTCGAGCAGCCGCTCGATCACCGGCGCGAACTCGCGCCGCGCCAGCTCTTCGGCGAGCAGCGCGCGGGCCGTCTCGGGCAGCGCAGCCGGGTCGGCGACCCACAGCCGCTCGCGGCCATCGGAGCCCACCAGCGAGATCGCACCGTCGGGGTCCGTCAGCGGAAAGGCGCGCACCGGCACCACGCCGGCGTGCGCCGTGCCGTCGGCCTCTTGCAGCACCAGGCGGCCGTGGGAATCGCGGCTCAGGTTCATCGCAGTGCCTCCTCGCGTGCCACCGCCGCGGGCAGGGTAGCCGCCGGCGCCGCGTCTTCCTCGTCGACCTGGCGCGCCTGCGCCTCGTAGAGCCGCCAGTAGGCGCCCTGGCGCGCCAGCAGTTCGTCGTGCGTGCCGACTTCCACCACGCGGCCGCGGTCCATCACCACCAGGCGGTCGGCGCGGCGCAGCGTCGAGAGGCGGTGCGCGATGGCGATGGTGGTGCGGCCCTGCACCAGGTTGTCGAGCGCCTTCTGGATCTCCTTCTCGGTCTCGGTGTCGACCG
This sequence comes from Piscinibacter sp., assembly GCA_017983795.1. Classification (GTDB taxonomy): domain Bacteria; phylum Pseudomonadota; class Gammaproteobacteria; order Burkholderiales; family Burkholderiaceae_C; genus Piscinibacter. The sequence continues at coordinate 357,867 of JAGOAS010000002.1, read as the reverse complement.
AGGAGGTGGCTTCGTCGAGGATCAGGATGCGCGGGTCGATCAGCAGCGCGCGCGCGATCGACAGGCGCTGGCGCTCGCCGCCGGAGAGGCCCTGGCCGCGCTCGCCGACCATCGAGTCGTAGCCGTGCGGCAGGCGCAGGATGAACTCGTGCGCGTGCGCGGCGCGCGCCGCGGCGACGATCTCCTCGCGCGTCGCGCCGGGCTTGCCGTAGGCGATGTTCTCGGCCACCGTGCCGAAGAAGAGGAAGGGCTCCTGCAGCACCAGGCCGATGTGGCGCCGGTAGTCGGCCACGCCGAGGCGGCGCAGGTCGACGCCGTCGACCTTGATGGCGCCGTCGGTCACGTCGTAGAAGCGGCAGATCAGGTTGACCAGCGTGCTCTTGCCCGAGCCGCTGTGGCCCACCAGGCCGATCATCTCGCCGGGGCGGATGTCGAGATCGAGCCCGCGGATCACCGCGCGGCTGCCGTAGCGGAAGCCCACGCCCTGCAGCGAGAGGCTGCCTTCCAGGCGGGTGATCGGCACCGGCTGCGCCGGCTCGGGCACGTTGCTGACGTGGTCGAGGATGTCGAAGATGCGCTTGGCGCCGGCGGCGGCCTTCTGCGTCACCGAGACGATGCGGCTCATCGAATCGAGCCGGCCGTAGAAGCGGCCGATGTAGGCGATGAAGGCGGTCAGCACGCCGACCGTGATGCTGTTGCGGCTCACCAGCCAGATGCCGAAGGCCCACACCACCAGCAGGCCGATCTCGGTGAGCAGCGAGACGGTGGGCGAGAACAGGCTCCAGGTCTTGTTGAGCCGGTCGTTCACCTCGAGGTTGTGGCGGTTCGCGCGGCGGAAGCGCTCGGCCTCGCGCTTCTCCTGCGCGAAGGCCTTGACGACGCGGATGCCGGGAATGGTGTCGGCCAGCACGCTGGTGACCTCGCCCCAGACGCGGTCGATCTTCTCGAAGCCGGTGCGCAGGCGGTCGCGCACGAGGTGGATCATCCAGGCGATGAAGGGCAGCGGCAGCAGCGTCACCAGCGCCAGCGAGGGGTTGATGTTGAACAGGATCACCGCCGTCATGCCGATCATCAGCACGTCGGTGGCGAAATCCAGCGCGTGCAGGGAGAGGAATACGCAGATGCGGTCGGACTCGCTGCCGATGCGCGACATCAGATCGCCGGTGCGCTTGCTGCCGAAATAGTCGAGGCTCAGCTGCAGCAGGTGGTCGAAGGTGGCGGTGCGCAGGTCGGCGCCGATGCGCTCGCTGACCAGGGCCAGCAGCCAGGTGCGCCACCAGCCCAGCGCCCAGGCCACCAGCGCGGCGCCGAACAGGCCGGCCAGCAGCATCCAGACCAGGCCGGTGTCGATCTGCTTGCCGTTCTGGTAGGGGATCAGCACCTCGTCCATCAGCGGGATGGTGAGGTAGGGCGGCACCAGCGAGGCCGCCGTCGAGATCAGCATCAGCGCGAAGCCCAGCAGCAGCTGCCAGCGGTAGGGCCGCGCGAAGCGCGACAGGCGCAGCAGTACCCAGGTGGAGGGCGGCGTGGGCGACTCGGCGGCGAAGTCGGTCTCCTCGGCCTCGACCGGCTCGTCGGCCTCGGTGATGCCGTGGATCAGGCGCTGGCGCTGGCGCTCGAACAGGCCCAGCAGCTTGAGCGCGGCCGGGTCGGCGCCCAGCGTGTAGCGCCACACCGCCAGGCGGGCGCGTTCGTTGTGCAGCGAGAGCTGGCCGATGCCGCCGTGGTCGGTGTGCTGCAGGTTCAGCCCGCCGGCGAGCGGCCAGGCCTGCCAGCCGGCGGCGCCGGGCGCGTGCGCCAGCAGGCGGCGGTCGGTGAGCATCAGGCGGCCGGCGGCGAAACGGTCGGCACTGTCCAGGTCAACGTCCAGGCTGGCCAGTGCGTTCTCTCCGGGCTCGAGCGGTGCAACCCGCGCCGGATCGAGAGCAGGAGACGAGTCGGATGAAGGCATGGGTCGGGGCGGCGTGAGCGCGCGATTGTCGCGTAACGCGGCGGTCGGCCGGCACGACGACCGAAGGGCGCAAATAATCCCGTCTGCGCCATCCTCCGCCGATGCGGCCGCGACCGCCCCGAACCGATGACCATCTTCGACGACATCCGCCTGCTGCGCGTGACCTATCTGCGCGGCCCCAACCTCTGGACCTACCGCTCCGCCCTGGAGGTCTGGCTCGATCTGGGCGAGCTTGAAAAGCACCCCTCCGACAAGCTGCCCGGCTTCGTGGCGCGGCTCACCGCGGCGCTGCCGGCGCTGGAAGAACACCACTGCGGCGTCGGCGAGCGTGGCGGCTTCCTGCAGCGCCTGGTCGAAGGCACCTGGATGGGCCACGTGCTGGAGCACGTGGTGATCGAGTTGCTCAACCTCGCCGGCATGCCCACCGGCTTCGGCCAGACGCGCAGCACCTCCAAGCCGGGTGTGTATCGAATGGTGTTCCGCGCCCGCGACGAGGCGGTGGCGCGCTGTGCGCTGGAACACGGCCACCGCGTGCTGATGGGCGTGATCAACGGGCTGGCGGTCGACGTGAGCGCCGCCGTGCAGGCCGTGCGCGAGGCCATCGACCGCGCCTACCTGGGCCCCAGCACGGCGCACATCGTCGCCTCGGCCACCGACCGGCGCATCCCGCACCTGCGCCTGAACGAGGGCAACCTCGTGCAGCTCGGCCACGGCAAGCGCCAGCACCGCATCTGGACCGCCGAGACCGACCGCACCAGCGCGATCGCCGAGGGCATCGCGCGCGACAAGGACCTGACCAAGCGCCTGATCACCGCCGTCGGCGTGCCGGTGCCCGAGGGCCGCATCGCCGACAGCGCCGCCGCGGCCTGGGAGGCCGCCGAGGCCATCGGCGTGCCGGTGGCCGTCAAGCCCAGCGACGGCAACCACGGCCGCGGCGTGACGCTGGACCTGACCACGCGCGAGCAGGTCGAGGCCGCCTGGGTGCTGGCCGAGCAGGAGGGCAGCGAGGTCATCGTCGAGCGCTACATCCCCGGCGACGAGCACCGCCTGCTGGTGGTGGCCGGCCAGCTGGTGGCGGCGGCACGCGGCGAGGCGGCCTGGGTCAACGCCGACGGGCGCCAGACGGTGGCGCAGCTGGTCGAGGCGCAGCTCAACAACGATCCGCGCCGCGGCGAGACCGAAGACCATCCGCTCGGCCGCATCGACGTGCGCGAGGACGGTGCCATCGTCGCCGACCTGCGCCGCCAGGGCCTGCACGCCGAGGCCGTGCCCGAGGCCGGCCGGCGCGTGCTGATCCAGCGCAACGGCAACGTGGCGATCGACTGCACCGACGAGGTCCACCCCGATTTCGCGCGCATCGCCTCGCTGGCGGCGCGCACCATCGGGCTGGACATCGCCGGCGTCGACCTGGTCGCGCAGGACATCGCCAAGCCGCTCGCGCAGCAGCAGGCGGCCGTGGTGGAAGTCAATGCCGGGCCGGGCTTGCTGTCGCACCTGAAGCCGGCGGTCGGCTCGCCGCGGCCGGTGGGCAAGGCCATCGTCGACCACCTCTTCCCGCCCGGCGACGACGGCCGCATCCCGCTGGTCGGCATCGCCGGCGGCGGCAGCACCAGCCGCATCGCGCGCCTGGTGGCCTGGCTGCTGCAGCTCTCCGGCCGGCAGGTCGGCCTGGCCTGCCGCGAAGGCCTCTACCTCGGCACACGGCGCGTCGACGAGCGCGACGCCACCGACGGCGCGCTCGCCGAGCGGCTGCTGCTGAATCGCGACGTCGATGCGGCGGTATTCGAGAACGATGCCGCGACCATCCTCGACCAGGGCCTGGTGTACGACCGCTGCCGCATCGGGGTGGTGACCGACCTGGACAACGCCGCCGCGCTGGAGCGCCACGACATCCGCGATGCCGACGGCCTGCCGCGCGTGCTGCGCACGCAGATGGACGTGGTGCTGTCCGACGGCTGCGGCGTGCTCAACGCCGACGATGCGCGCATCGCCGAGCTGGCGCAGTACTGCGACGGCGCCGTCATCCTCTACGCCACCAAGGGGGCGGCGCTGGCCGCACACCGCGAAGCCGGCGGCCGCGCCGTGCTGGCGCGCGAAGGCGCCATCGTGCTGTGCGAAGGCACGGCCGAGGAGCCGCTGACGCTGCGCGGATCGACCCATCTGCACCTGCACGAGCTGCTGCCCGCCGTGGCCGCCGCCTGGGCCTTCGGGCTGGCGCCGGCCCTGCTGGCCGCCGGCATCGACACCTTCGACGTCCACACCTGCGCCGAGACGCACTGAGCACCATGGAAGTCAACCGCATCCGCGCGCTGCGCGGCCCCAACCTGTGGAGCCGGCACACGGCGATCGAGGCGATCGTGCGCTGCGAGCCGCACGAGCGTGCCATCCGCCACGGCGACGCGCTCGAACTGCGCCTGCGCAAGCTGCTGCCCGAAGTGGCGCTGGTGCGGCCGGCCGGCGATGCCGAGAGCGTGCCGCTGGCGCGCTGGCTCGAGCGCCTGGCGCTGGCGCTGCAGGCGCGCGCCGGTTGCCAAGTGAGCTTCTCGCGCACCTCGGCGGCACCGGAGGAGGGCATCTACCAGATCGCCGTCGAGTGCACCGAAGAGAAGGTCGGCAAGCTGGCCTTCGAGCGCGCGCAGCAGCTGATCGCCGCCGCGCTGGCCGGCGAAAGCGTCGATGCCGATGCGGCCGTGGCCGAGTTGCGCGAGATCGACGAGGACGTGCGCCTCGGCCCTTCCACCGGCTCGATCGTCAACGCCGCGCTGGCGCGTGGCGTGCCCTACCGCCGCCTCACCGAAGGCAGCCTGGTGCAGTTCGGTTGGGGCGTGAAGCAGCGCCGCATCTGGGCCGCCGAGGTCGACTCCACCGGTGCGGTGGCCGAGTCGATCGCGCAGGACAAGGACCTCACCAAGCGCCTGCTCGCCGCCGCCGGCGTGCCGGTGCCGCGCGGCCGGCCGGTGAAGGACCTGGAAGACGGCTGGGCCGCCGCGCAGGCGCTCGGTCTGCCGGTGGTGGTCAAGCCGCGCGACGGCAACCAGGGCAAGGGCGTGACGGTCAACATCGTCGACCGCGAGCATTTCGACGCCGCCTACCGCGCCGCCGACGAGATCGGCGAGGTGATGGTCGAGCAGTTCCTGCCCGGCCACGATTTCCGCCTGCTGGTGGTGGGCGACAAGCTGGTCGCCGCGGCGCGGCGCGATCCGCCCTACGTGGTCGGCGATGGCGTGCACACGGTGCGCGAGCTGGTCGACAAGGTCAACGCCGATCCGCGCCGCGGCGACGGCCACGCCACCTCGCTGACGCGCATCCGCCTCGACGACATCGCGATGGCGCGCCTCAAGCTGCAGGAACTGACGGCCGACTCGGTGCCGCCCACGGGCCAGCGCGTGGTGCTGCGCAACAACGCCAACCTCAGCACCGGCGGCACCGCCACCGACGTGACCGACGACGTGCACCCGCAGGTGGCGGCGCGCGCGGTGTCGGCGGCGCGCATGGTGGGCCTGGAGATCTGCGGCGTCGACGTGGTCTGCGAGAGCGTCGGCGTGCCGCTCGAGCAGCAGCGCGGCGGCGTGGTCGAGGTCAACGCCGCGCCGGGCCTGCGCATGCACCTGGCGCCCAGCTTCGGCAAGCCGCGGCCGGTGGGCGACGCCATCATCGAGCGCCTCTACCCGGCCGGGCAGGATGGCCGCATCCCGGTCGTCGCCGTCACCGGCACCAACGGCAAGACCACGGTGACGCGGCTGATCGCGCACCTGTTCTCGGCCGCAGGCCTGAAGGTCGGCATGACCAACACCGACGGCGTGTGGGTCGACGGGCACCAGATCGACAGCGGCGACTGCAGCGGCCCGAAGAGCGCGCGCAACGTGCTGGCCCACCCCGACACCGAGGCCGCCGTGCTCGAGACGGCGCGCGGCGGCATCCTGCGCGAAGGCCTGGGCTTCGACCGCTGCCAGGTCGGCGTGGTCACCAACATCGGCGCTGGCGACCACCTCGGCCTCAACTACATCACCACCGTCGAGGATCTCGCGGTGCTCAAGCGCGTGATCGTGCAGAACGTGGCGCCGACCGGCTTCGCGGTGCTCAACGCGGCGGACCCGATCACGCTGGCGATGGCCTCGGCCTGCCCGGGCGGGGTGATCCTGTTCGCGGTCGACGGCCACCTGCCGGCGCTGGTGGCGCACCGCGCGCAGGGCGGCCGCTCGGTGTTCGTCGAAGGCGGCGACATCGTGGCGGTGGAAGGCTCGGCGCGCGCGCGCCTGCCCCTGCGCGAGGTGCCGCTGACGCGCGCCGGCGCGATCTCCTTCCAGGTCGAGAATACGCTCGCCGCGGTGGCCGCCGCCTGGGGCTGCGGCCTGCACTTCGATGCGGTGCGCAGCGGCCTGGCGAGCTTCGTCAACGACACGCAGAACGCGCCCGGCCGCTTCAACGTGATGGACTACCGCGGCGCGACCGTGATCGCCGACTACGGCCACAACCCGGACGCGATGCGCGCCCTGGTGGCTGCCGTCGAGGCCATGTCGGCCAAGCGCCGCAGCGTGGTGATCAGCGCCGCCGGCGACCGCCGCGACGAGGACATCCGCGAGCAGACGCAGATCCTCGGCGCGGCCTTCGACAGCGTGCTGCTCTACCAGGACGCCGCCCAGCGCGGCCGCGCCGACGGCGAGGTCATCGCGTTGCTGCGCGAGGGCCTGAAGGGAGCGCCGCGCACCCGCGAGGTGGAGGAGATCCGCGGCGAGTTCGTCGCCATCGACCGCGCGCTGGCCGCGCTGGCGCCGGGTGACCTGTGCCTGGTGCTGGTCGACCAGGTCGACGAGGCGCTGGCGCACTTGCACCAGCGCATTGCCGAGGCCGGCGCGGTCAGCTCGTCTTGAGCTGAGCCGTGTCGAAGGGCAGGTGGCGCAGCCGCTTGCCCGTCGCCGCGAAGATCGCATTGGCCACCGCCGGCGCGATCGGCGGCGTGCCCGGCTCGCCGATGCCGCCCGGCTTCTCGCTGCTCTGGACGATGTGCACCTCGACCTTGGGCATCTCGTTCATGCGCAGCACCGGGTAGTCGTTGAAGTTGCCCTGCTCGACGCGCCCGTCCTTGAAGCCGATGCGGCCGTACAGCGCCGCCGACAGGCCGTAGACGATGGCGCCCTCGATCTGGCGCTCGATGGTCTGCGGGTTGACGGTCATGCCGCAGTCCACCGCGGCGACGACGCGGTGCACGCGCGGCGTGCCGTCGGCCGCGACCGAAACCTCGGCCACCTCGGCCACGTAGCTGCCGAAGCTCTGCGCCACCGCGATGCCGCGGAACTGGCCCTTGGGCAGCGCCGAGCCCCAGCCGGCTTTCTGCGCCGCGAGCTCGAGCACGCCCTTGTAGCGCGGCTGTTTCGTCAGCAGCGCGCGGCGGTATTCGAACGGGTCGGCCTTGGCCGCGGCCGCCAGTTCGTCGATGAAGCTCTCGATGAAGAAGATATTCTGCGAGTGCCCCACCGAACGCCAGAACCACACCTGCGGCCCCGGCTCCGTGCGGCCGTAGGCGAGGCGCTGGTTGGCGATGTCGTAGGGGTGGTCGGCGATGCCTTCCATCGCGAAGCTGTCGACGCCGTTCTCGGGGATCTTCATGAAGCCCGAGGCGGCCATGATCGAGGGTGAGCCCACGCCGCACTTGAGCATGGTGGGCTGGCCCTTGGCATCGAGCGCGGCCTCGAACTTCGCCACCGAGGCCGGGCGGTAGAAGCCGGCGGCCATGTCGTCCTCGCGGCTGTAGATCAGCTTGACCGGCTTGCCCGAGATCTTGGACAGCAGCGTGGCGTCGATGGTGAAGTCGGGCGCGAAGCGGCGCCCGAAGCCGCCGCCGAGCAGCATCGTGTTGATCTTCACCTTGGCCGGCGTCACCGAAGCCACTTGGCTCAGGATGCCCTGGTTCGGACCCTGGCTCTGCGTGCCGGCCCAGATCTCCACCGTGTCGCCGCGCACCCAGGCCGTGCAGTTCATCGGCTCCATGCAGGCGTGGGCGAGGTAGGGCGCCTCGTAGCTGGCGTCCAGCGTGCTCGCGCTGTTGGCGGCCGCGTCCTTGACGTTGCCGGCGTCCAGCGCGATGGCGTCGGCCTGGCTCGCGCCGGTGGCGAGCATGTCGCTCACCTTCGCCGTCGAGAGATCCTTGGCGGCGCCCAGGTCCCAGTCGATGGCCAGCGCGTCGCGGCCCTTCTTCGCCGCCCAGTAGCCCTCGGCCAGCACCGCCACGCCGTGCGGGATGGTGATGATCTGCTGCACGCCCTTGACGGCCTTGGCCTTGCTGTCGTCCACCTTGGCCGGCTTGGCGCCGGGCTGCGGCGCGCGCGCCATCACGGCCACCAGCAGGCCGGGCAGTTGCGCGTCGATGCCGTACTTGGCGCTGCCGTCGAGCTTGGCCGGCGTGTCCAGGCGCCGCGTGCGCTTGCCGAGGATGCGGAAGTCCTTCGGGTCCTTCAGCGTCGGCTCGGCCGGCACCGCCAGCTTCATCGCCGCCGGCACCAGCGCGCCGTAGGCGAGCTTCTTGCCGCTCTGGTGGATCACCTGGCCGGCTTCGGTGTGGCACTCGCTGGCCGGCACCTTCCACTGCGCCGCGGCGGCGGCCACCAGCATCTCGCGCGCGGCGGCGCCGGCCTTGCGCAAGGGCTCCCAGTGCGCGCGCACCGTGGTGCTGCCGCCGGTGGCCTGCATGCCGAACATCGGGTTGTTGTAGGCCTGGTCGACCGGCGCCTGCTGCACGCGCACGCGCTTCCAGTTGGCGTCGAGCTCCTCGGCCAGCAGCATCGGGATCGCGGTGAGCACGCCCTGGCCCATCTCGGCCGAGCCGCACAGCACGGTGACGGTGCCGTCGCCGGTCAGGCGCAGCCAGGCGTTGGGGGCGAAGACGGCCGGCGTCGCGGCCTCGAGGCGCGCCGACCAGCCGGTGGTCGGCAGCGCGAAGCCGATGGTCAGCGCGGCGCCGGCGCCGCTCTTGAGGAAGCCGCGGCGCGAGGTGGTGAGGGTGGCGTCCATGTCAGGCCCCCTTCGTCAGCGTGGCCGACGCGTCGTGGATGGCCGCGCGGATCTGGTTGTAGGTGCCGCAGCGGCAGATGTTGCCGCTCATCGCGGCGTCGATGTCGGCATCGCTCGGCGCCTTCTTCTCGGCCAGCAGCGCGCAGGCGCTCATGATCTGGCCCGACTGGCAGTAGCCGCACTGCGGCACGTCGACCTGGCTCCAGGCCGCCTGCACCGCCTTGCCGGTGCGCGTGGCGCCCACGCCCTCGATGGTGGTGATCTTCTTGCCCGCGGCCGCCGACACCGGCGTCGAGCAGGAGCGCACCGGCTTGCCGTCCAGGTGCACGGTGCAGGCGCCGCACAGCGCCACGCCGCAGCCGAACTTGGTGCCGGTGAGCTGCAGGTTCTCGCGCAGCACCCACAGCAGCGGGGTGTCTGCATCGGCATCGACGCTCTTCGTCTTGCCGTTGACGGTGAGGTTGATCATGGCTTGTCTCGTTGAAGGAGTGGTTGTGCCGAGGGCGGGGACGATACTCCTTCGTCGCGATTCCTGCAGGGCGCGGCGCGAAGGCGCGCTGTCACAATCGCGCCATGCCCGAATGGATGACCTGGTTGCTGGTGGCGCTGGCGGCGCTGAATCTCGTGCTGATGGTGCTGCTGCTGATGCGGCCGCGGGGCGCCGAGGGCTTGCGCGAAGCGCTGCGCGACGACGCCGAGCGCGAATCGCGCGAGCTGCGCGCCGAGGTGCAGGACAGCGCGCGCGGCACGCGTCAGGAGCTCTCCCAGGCGCTGGCGCTGTTCCAGCAGACGCTGCTAACGCAGCAGGGCGACGTGGCGCGCACGCAGAACGAGCAGATCGATTCCTTCCGCACCCAGCTGGCGGCGATGCAGCAGCTCGTGGCGCAGTCGTTGCAGCAGGCCACGCAGTCGCTCGCGCAGCAGTCGCAGGCGGCGCGCGATGCGCAGGACGCGGCGCTCAAGCGCTTCGCCGATGCCTTCGGCGAGCAGGTCGCCACGGTGCGCACGACGGTCGAGCAGCGCCTGCAGGCCATCCAGGCCGACAACGAGAAGAAGCTCGAGCAGATGCGCGCCACCGTCGACGAGAAGCTGCACGCCACGCTGGAGCAGCGCCTCGGCGAGAGCTTCAAGCAGGTGGCCGACCGGCTCGAGCAGGTGCACAAGGGCCTGGGCGAGATGCAGGGCCTGGCCAAGGACGTGGGCTCGCTCAACCGCGTGCTGACCAACGTGAAGACGCGCGGCGTGTTCGGCGAGGTGCAGCTCGCCGGGCTGCTCGAGCAGGTGTTCACGCCCGAGCAGTACGACACCAATGTCGAGACCGTGCCGGGCAGCCGCGAGCGCGTCGAGTTCGCCATCCGGCTGCCGGGCCAGCGCGCCGACGGCGCGCCGCTGTGGCTGCCGATCGACGCCAAGTTTCCGCGCGAGGATTACGAGCGCCTGCTCGAGGCGCAGGAGCGCGCCGATGCGGCCGGCGCCGAAGCGGCCGGCCGCGCCATCGAGCAGCGCCTGCGCCTGGAGGCCAAGACCATCCGCGAGAAGTACGTCGCGCCGCCGCACACCACCGAGTTCGCCATCCTGTTCGTGCCCACCGAGGGCCTCTATGCCGAGGCGCTGCGCCGGCCGGGCCTCTCCGAGGCGCTGCAGCGCGAGTTCCGCGTCATGCTCACCGGCCCGACCACGCTGCTGGCCACGCTCAACAGCCTGCAGATGGGCTTCCGCACGCTGGCGCTGGAGAAGCGCAGCGCCGAGGTGTGGGAAGTGCTGGGCGCGGTGAAGACCGAGTTCGCCAAGTTCGGCGAGGTGCTCGCCAAGACCAAGAAGAAGCTCGAGGAAGCCTCCAACACCATCGACGCCGCCGAGGTGCGCAGCCGCGCGATGGCGCGCCGCCTCAAGACCGTGGAGGCGGTGGGCGAGCAGCGCGCGCAGGCGCTGCTGCCGGGGCTGGACGGCGCGGCCGACGACGAGGACGTGGCCTGAGGTGTTCGACGTCGGGCTCGGCCGCATCCTCGTCGCCCTGATCGTCGGGCAGATCTGCCTGCACGCCTGCATGACCGGCGTGCGCATGGCCGCGCCGCTGCAGGCGCTGCGCGAGGGCCACGCGGCCTGGGTGGTGGGCCTGCTGATGGGCCTGTTCGCCGCCGCGCCCATCGTGCTGGCCCTGCAGGCCGGGCGGCTGGCGGACCGGCGCGGCTACCACCACCCGATGCGCATCGCCGTGCTGCTGACCATGCTCGGCGCGCTGGTGGCGCTGGCCGTGACCTGGGTGCCGAGCCTCACCTTCCCGGCGATGTGCGTGGCGGCGATGCTGGTCGGCGGCGGTGCCAACGTGGGCCTGATCGCGATCCAGCGCACGGCCAGCCGGCATGCCACCGACCCCACCGCGCTCAAGCGCGTATTCAGCTGGCTGGGCCTGGCGCCGGCGCTGGCCAACGTGATCGGCCCGGTGCTGGCCGGCGCACTGATCGACCTGGGCGGCTTCCGCGCCGCCTACGCCGTGATGGCGGCGCTGCCGCTGGGCGCGTTGGTCTGGGCACGCCGCGTGCCGAAGGAGGCGGCGCGGCCGCGTGCCGCGGATGCCGCGTCGCGGCGCGCCTGGGATCTGCTGCGCACGCCGGGGCTGCGTCGCCTGCTGGCGGTGAACTGGCTGCTCTCGTCGAGCTGGGACGTGCACTCCTTCCTCGTGCCCGTGCTGGGCCACGAGCGAGGCTTCTCGGCCTCCGCGATCGGTCTGGTGCTGGGCGTATTCGCGGTGGCGGTGGCAGCGGTGCGGCTGGCCATCCCGCTGATCGCCCAGCACCTGCGCGAAGGCCAGGTGCTGGCCGGCTGCATGCTGTGGACGGCCGGCGTATTCGCGCTCTACCCGTTCGCGACGGCCGCCTGGGCGATGGGCCTGCTGGCCGCCGCGCTGGGCCTGGCGCTCGGCGCGGTGCAGCCGATGATCATGACAACGTTGCACCAGTTGACGCCACCCGAGCGCCACGGCGAGGCGATCGCGCTGCGCTCGATGACGATCAACTTCTCCAGTGCACTGATGCCGCTGCTGTTCGGCGCACTCGGTGCGATGCTGGGCGCCTCGGCGCTGTTCTGGCTGATGGGCGTGGCGGTCGGCGCCGGCAGCTGGCCGGCGCGCCGCGTCGCGGCGGTGCCGCTCAGAACCTGAACGAACCCGGCGCCGGCGTGGCTTCGGCCGCGGGCGGCTCGGCCGGCTTGGCCGCGGGTGCTGCGGCAGCGGCGGGCCGCTCGGTCAGCGGTTGCGGCGCGGCGAAGGCATAACCGGCCGGCAGGCGCGATTCGCGCGGATAGCCGGCCAGGTCGAGGTAGCTGTTCCAGGTGTCGGGGGTCAGCCCCTTGAGCTGCTGGCCGCCGATCGCCAGCACCGGCATCTCGCGCCCGCCGGTGAGCTTCTGCAGCGCATCGGAATCCTCGCGGCTGAGCACCTGCCGTTCGACGTGCGGGATGCCGCGCTTGCGCAGCAGCGCACGGGCGTCGTCGCAGGGTTCGCAGCCGCTGGGCGCGGTGTACAGCGTGACGGGGAAGCGGCCGGCCGCCTGGCGCAGTTCGAGCGGCAGCACGGCATCGGGCTCGGCCGCCCCGGTGCGGGCGTTGACCGGGCTGATGCGGCCGGAGGCCGGGGTTGGCGGTCGGTCGGTGTAGGTCACCTTGCCGTCAGGCCCGACGACCTTGTAGAGCGCCGCCGCCGGCAGGGCCGTCAGCACGGCCATGACGGCCACGGCGGCGCGAAGCGCCGGCCTGCGGATCGGTAGGGTGGTATTCGTCGTCATGCGCGTCTCCGGCGCTGCCTGGGCTGCGGCAATGGTAGCCCTGCGCCCGCCCACGGCAAGCGCGGGCGTGGGCAATTGCTCACGCCGCGGGCGGCTGGCCGTCGGCAAGGCCCTGGTGGCGCAACAAGGCATCGATGCGCGGCTCGCGGCCGCGGAAGGCCTTGAAGCTGTCCATCGCGCCGCGGCTGCCGCCGGCTTCGAGCACGCTCTGGCGGTAGCGCCGGCCGGTGGGCACGTCCAGCACGCTGCCGCTGGCGGCGGCTTCCTCGAAGGCGCTCCAGGCGTCGGCGGAGAGCACCTCGGCCCACTTGTAGCTGTAGTAGCCCGCCGCATAGCCGCCGGCGAAGATGTGCGAGAAGCTGTGCAGGAAGCGGTTGAAGGGCGGCGTGGCCAGCACAGCCACCTCGGCGCGCACCTCGGCGGCCACTTCGGCGATGCGATCCGCGTTGCCGGGCTCGGCATGCAGCCGCATGTCGATCAGCGCGAACTCGACCTGGCGCAGCGTCTGCAGGCCGCTGTGAAAGTTCTTGGCCGCGAGCATGCGATCGAAGAGGGCGCGCGGCAGCGGCTCGCCGCTGTCGACGTGGCCCGACAGGCGCTGCAGCACCTCCCACTCCCAGCACAGGTTCTCCATGAACTGGCTGGGCAGCTCGACCGCATCCCACTCGACACCGGAGATGCCCGAGACGCCGAGATCGTCGACGCGCGTGAGCAGGTGGTGCAGGCCGTGGCCGAATTCGTGGAACAGCGTCTGCACGTCGTCGTGCGTCAGCAGTGCGGGGCGGCCGTCCAGCGGCGGCGCGAAGTTGCACACCAGGTGCGCCACCGGCGTCTGCAGCTGGCGGCCGGGGCGCAGCCAGCGCTCGCGCGTGCCGTCCATCCAGGCGCCGGGGCGCTTGCCGGGGCGGGCATGCGGGTCGAGGTAGAACTGGCCGATCAGCTCGGGTGCGGCGTCGCCGCTGGCAGCCGGCCGCTCGATGCGGAAGAAGCGCACGCTCGGGTGCCACACCGGCGCCTCGTCGGGGCGGATGCGCACTTCGAAGAGCGTCTCGACGATGCGGAACAGGCCGTCGAGAACCCGCTCCTGCACGAAGTAAGGCTTGATCTCCTGGTCGCTGAAGGCGTAGCGCTTCTCCTTCAGGCGCTCGGCTGCGAAGGCCATGTCCCAGGCCTGCAGATCGTCGATGCCCAGCTCGGCGCGCGCAAACTCGCGCAGCTCGGCCAGGTCGCGCTCGGCGCCGGACCGCGCGCGCGCCGCGAGGTCGCGCAGGAAGGCGATCACCTGCTGCGGCGACTCGGCCATCTTGGCCACCAGCGACACCTCGGCGAAGCTGGCCTTGCCAAGCAGCTGCGCTTCCTCCTGGCGCAGCGCGAGCAGTTCGCGCATCAGCGGGCCGTTGTCGAGCGCGGCGGGCCCAAGCTCGCTGGCGCGCGTCACGTAGGCCGTGTAGAGCTTCTCGCGCAGGCCGCGGTTGCGTGCGTACTGCATCACCGGGAAGTAGCTGGGGAAGTGCAGCGTGAGCTTGCAGCCTTCCAGGCCTTCGGCCTGCGCCGCGGCGCGGGCGGCCTGGATCACGTCGGCCGGCACGCCGTCGAGCTCGGCCTCGCTCGCGTAGTGCGCGAAGCCGTCGGTGGCGTCGAGCACGTGTTCGGAGAAGCCGCGCGACAGCTCGGCCTGGCGCTCCTGGATCTGCGTGAAGCGCGCCTTGGCGTCACCCTGCAGCTCGGCGCCGGAGAGCACGAAGTCGCGCACCGCGTTGGAGAGCGCCTTGCGCCGCGCCGGGCTCAAGGCAGCGGCCGCGGGCGCCGCGAGGATGGCCTTGTATTTGGCGTAGAGGCGCTCGTCCGCGCCCATGCGGGTGTGGAACTCGGTGATGCGCGGCAGGTTCTCGGTGTAGGCGGCGCGCAGCTCGGGTGTGTCCATCACCGCGTTGAGATGGCGCACCGCGCCCCAGGCGCGGCCGAGGCGCTCGGTGGCCACGTCGAGCACGGCCGAGAGCGCGTCGTACTCGGCCGGCGTAGCCGCGCTCACCGCCTGCTCGAGCGCCGCGTTGGCCTCCGCGAGCAGCGCATCGACCGCGGGCGCGACGTGTTCGGGGCGGATGCGGTCCCAGGCGGGCAGGGCGTCGAGCGAGAGCAGCGGGTTGTTGTCCATGGGCGTGCCTCAGGCCGCGCGTTCGGCGGCCTCGATGGTGTTGACCAGCAGCATGGCCCGCGTCATCGGCCCGACGCCGCCGGGCACCGGCGTGATCCAGCCGGCCACCTCGCGCACGCCGGGAAAATCGACGTCGCCGCACAGCTTGCCTTCGTCGTTGCGGTTCA
This sequence comes from Piscinibacter sp., assembly GCA_017983795.1. Taxonomy (GTDB): domain Bacteria; phylum Pseudomonadota; class Gammaproteobacteria; order Burkholderiales; family Burkholderiaceae_C; genus Piscinibacter. The sequence goes on along the minus strand of JAGOAS010000002.1, from coordinate 342,804 downwards.
TGCCGACGTCGATGATCACCGCGCCGGGCTTGACCATGTCGGCGGTCAGGACGTTGCGCTTGCCCACCGCGGCCACCACGATGTCGGCCTGGCGCGTGTGGTGGGCGAGGTCGGGCGTGGCGCTGTGGCAGACGGTCACCGTCGCGTTGGCCTGCAGCAGCATCATCGCCATCGGCTTGCCGACGATGTTGCTGCGGCCGATCACCACGGCGTGCTTGCCCTTGGGGTTGCAGCCGATGGCCTCGAGCATCTTCATGCAGCCGTAGGGCGTGCAGGCCTTGAAGCCGGGCCGGCCGATCATCAGCGCGCCGGCGCTGGCGACGTGAAAGCCGTCCACGTCTTTCGCCGGCGAGATCGTCTCGATGACCTTGTTGGCGTCGATGTGCGCGGGCAGCGGCAGCTGCACGAGGATGCCGTCGATCGCCGGGTCGGCATTGAGCGCGCGGATGCGCGCCAGCAACTCGGCCTCGCTCAGATCGGCCGGATGGCGATCCAGCACCGAATGCATGCCCACGCTCTCGCAGTCGGCCACCTTGTGCTTCACGTACACCTGCGAGGCCGGGTTGTCGCCGACCAGGATCACCGCGAGGCCGGGGCGCCGGCCTCGTGCAACGAGCGCTGCGACGCGTTGCGCCACCTCGGTGCGGGTCTGTTTTGCCAGGGCGTTACCGTCGATGAGCTGGGCGGTCATGAAAGAGGGTCCTTGAAAGAACAAAGGCCGCTTCGCAGCGGCCTCGGGTGAGTTGGTGACGTTCAGGCTTTCGCGGCCTGCGCGCCGAGCGCGATCTTGAGCAGATCGGCCACGGTGTTGGCGTTGAGCTTTTCCATGATGTTGGCGCGGTGCGCCTCCACCGTCTTGATGCTGATGCCCAGGTCGTCGGCGATCTGCTTGTTCAGGCGCCCGGCGACGATGCGCTCGAGCACCTGCGCCTCGCGCGTGGTCAGGCGCGAGAGCAGCGCGTCGCGGCTGGCGGCTTCCTGGTGCTGGCTGAAGGCGGCGCGCGCCTGCTCGAGCATGCGCTCGACCAGCGACAGCAGCTCTTCCTCCTTGAAGGGCTTCTCGATGAAGTCCATCGCGCCCTTCTTCATCGTCGTCACGGCCATCGGCACGTCGCCGTGGCCGGTGATGAAGACGATGGGCAGCGGGCTCTTGCGCTCCATCAGGCGATCCTGCAGCTCGAGGCCGCTCATGCCGTCCATTCGGATGTCGGCGATCAGGCAGGCCACCTCGCGCGGATCGAAGCGCGACAGGAACGACTCGGCCGAGTCGAAGCACTTGACGCGGTAGTCCTTGCCCTCGAGCAGCCACTGCAGCGAGTCGCGCACGGCCTCGTCGTCGTCGACGACGTAGACGGTGCCCTTCTTGGGAATGAGGCTCATGAAACGGCGGTCGGATGAGAGGTCGGATGGGCGTCGCTGCGCGTGATGTCGACCGGCAGCGTGAAGGAGAAACGGCAACCCACGACGGTGTCGGCATTGTAGAGGTTCTGCGCCTTGATCCGCCCGTGGTGGCTCTCCACGATCGAGCGGCACAAGGACAGGCCGATGCCCAGGCCATCGGTCTTGGTCGAGAAGAATGCCTCGTACATGCGCGCGATGACTTCCTCCTTGAGGCCCGGGCCGGCATCGGTCACCGTGAACTCGATCACGCCCCCTTCCTCGGGGGTGTGGCGCGGCACCACGCGCAACTCGATGTTGCGGCGCTTGGGCGGCAGGTTGGCGTTGTCGATCGCCTCGGCGGCGTTCTTCACCAGGTTGAGCACCACCTGCTCGATCAGGATGGGGTCGACCATCAGCGTCGGCAGGCGCTGCGCGACGTAGGTCGACAGCGCCACGTTGCGGCGGCGCAGCTCGATGCCGGCGAGCTCGACCGCGTCCTCGACGATCTCCTTGGCCTGCGCCGGCTGGCGCTGCGGCTCGCTGCGTTTCACGAAGGCGCGGATGCGGTGGATGATCTGCCCGGCGCGCTGCGCCTGGCGCGCGGTCTTCTCCAGCGCGGCGATCAGGTCGTCCTTGCCGATCTGGTCGCCGCGCACGCGGCTGACCATGCCGTTGCAGTAGTTGGTGATCGCGGTCAGCGGCTGGTTCAGCTCGTGCGCCACCGACGAGGCCATCTCGCCCATGGTCACCAGGCGGCTCGTCACCTGCGCCTTCTCGGCCTGGTGCGCGGCCACGTTCTCGGCATGCCGGCGCGCGGTGATGTCGGTGGCGATCAGCATCTGCGCGAGACGGCCGTCGGTCCACTGCAGGTAGCGCGTGCGCACGTCGAACCACTTCTGCAGCGGCTCGATGAAGACCTCGCGCGAATCGGAAGTGGCCTCGGTCAGCTCGGCCGTCGGCAGGCCGCCGAGCGACTCGATGGTGTCGCCGAACTCGCTGGCCTCGAAGGGCGCGGGCTCGGCGCCGGCCAGCAGCGCGTGGCCGCGTGCGTCGGCGCCGAACCAGAGCCGGTAGGAGCGGTTGGCGAACAGCAGCTCGGCCTGCTGCACCGACAGCACCGACACCGCCGCGTCCAGCCCCTCCAGCACGGTGGTGAAGCGCTCGTGCGAGGCCGAGAGCTGGTCGCGGATGCGCTTGGCCTCGGTGATGTTGGTCATCGAGGTCATCCAGCCGCTCTGCTGGCCCTTCGGGTCGATCAGCGGCGAGACGTACATGCGCGAGTCGAAGGTCGAGCCGTCCTTGCGCATCACCCGGACCTCGATGCCGCCGGCCGGGCTGCGGCCCTGCAGTTCCTGCTGCAGCAGGCGGTTGTTCTCCTCGAAGCGATCCGGCGGCCAGTAGGGGAAGGGCGGGCGGCGCCCGATCAGCTCCGACTCGAGGAAGCCGGTCATCGCGCAGAAGGCCGGGTTGACGTAGGTGATGCGGCCTTCCTGGTCCATCGCGCGCATGCCGGTCAGCATGGAGTTCTCCATCGCGCGGCGGAAGTTGGTCTCGCTGACCAGCGCGTTCTGCATCTGCAGGCGGCGGCGCATGTGGCGCCAGGTGCCCAGCAGCATCCACACCGTCAGCACCGACAGCGCGGCCACCATCCAGAACAGCGTGTTGGAGATCAGGCCGATCGAGGTGCGCTGGCCCTGGCCGCGCAGGTACAGGCCGTTGCCCGCCGGCGCCACCGGCACGTCGTGCACGATCTGCACGCGGCGCGGCTTGGCCCCCGGCATGGTGGTGACGGTGCTGGCCAGCACGTGGTCGCTCGCGTCGAGCAGCGCGATGGCGTGGCGGTTCGACACTTCCGCCGGCACGAAGTAGCGCATCAGGCTCTCGACCGAGTACTCGGCCACCAGCGAGCCGGCGAAGGCGGCGCGGTCGATCAGCGGCACGTGCACCTGGAAGACGGCGTTGCCGGCCGCGTCGGTGAAGGGGCGCGAATAGACCGGCTGGCGCAGCTCGCGCGCGGCGTCGAAGGCGGCCGCCGGCTCGCTCGGCCGCGGCGCTCCGGGGGGCTCGGGCGCCGCGCCGGTCTCGGCCAGGAAGGTGGTGGCCGAGTAGCTCGCGCGGCGCGCGCGGTTGGCACCGATCCAGGTCAGCGCGGTGATCTCGGGCCGCTCGCGCGTGAACGAGGCGGCCTGGCCGAGGAAGTCTTCCTGGTCGATCGCGCGCGTGCCGATCTCGCGCGCGATGCGCACCAGCTGCTCCTGGTTCTCGATCAGGCGCAGGCGGATCTGCTGCTGGGCGATCTCGGTATCGCGCTTGACCGAGGCCTGCTCGCGCTCCAGTTCCTCGTTGCGCAGGTACCAGAAGGCGGAAATGATCGCCGCCAGGAAGAGCAGCACCGACACCAGCGGGCCGAGCGTGGCGTAACGGTCCTGGCGGGCGGGAGACTGGCGCCGCCACCAGCGGCCGAACAGGCGTTGCGGCCAGCCGTTCGGGGCGCGCGGAAGCGGCGCCGGTTCGTGGGGTGCGTGCATCTGCGGATTATCGGCGGGCGCGTTCCGCGCGAACCTTGGCCCTTCCCGCAGCGGCGGGGTGGGGCGCTTGTGTATTTCGCATTGCAGGATGCAGTCTTGCGATTTGGAAAATGACGGAGCTTGTGCGACACTCGCGCCCGACCCAAGAACCATCCCAGGAGACAAGCATGTCCGCAGTACCCGAATCCTTCCTCGGTGCCGCCGCCAACGATGCCGACAGCCAGGAAACCCGCGAGTGGCTCGATGCGCTGTCGGCCGTGATCGGCAACGAAGGCGGCGAGCGCGCCCACTTCCTGCTCGAGCAGCTGATCGACCATGCGCGCCAGGCCGGCATCGACGTGCCGTTCTCGGCCAACACCGCCTACGTGAACACCATCCCGGCCGACCAGGAAGAGCGCTCGCCGGGCAACATCGAGATCGAGGAGCGCCTGCGCACCTACATGCGCTGGAACGCGATGGCGATGGTGGTCAAGGCCAACCGCCTGCACCCCGCCGACGGCGGCGACCTGGGCGGCCACATCTCCTCCTTCGCCTCGGTGGCGACCATGTTCGGCACCGGCTTCAACCACTTCTGGCATGCCGAGAGCGAGGGCCACGGCGGCGACCTGCTCTACATCCAGGGCCACAGCGCGCCGGGCGTGTACGCGCGCGCCTACATGGAAGGGCGCATCAGCGAGGAGCAGCTGCTGAACTTCCGCCAGGAGGTCGACGGCAAGGGCATCTCGAGCTACCCGCACCCCAAGCTGATGCCGGAGTTCTGGCAGTTCCCGACCGTCTCCATGGGCCTGGGCCCGCTGATGGCGATCTACCAGGCGCGCTTCCTCAAGTACCTGCATGCGCGCGGCATCGCCGACACGGCGAACCGCAAGGTCTGGGTGTTCTGCGGCGACGGCGAGATGGACGAGCCGGAAAGCCTGGGCGCCATCGGCCTGGCGGCGCGCGAGAAGCTCGACAACCTGGTGTTCGTCATCAACTGCAACCTGCAGCGCCTGGACGGCCCGGTGCGCGGCAACGGCAAGATCATCCAGGAGCTGGAGGGCGAGTTCCGCGGCTCGGGCTGGAACGTCATCAAGCTGCTGTGGGGCAGCTACTGGGATCCGCTGCTGGCGCGCGACAAGGAAGGCATCCTGCGCAAGGTGATGATGGACGTCGTCGACGGCGACTACCAGGCGATGAAGGCCAACGACGGCGCCTTCGTGCGCAAGAACTTCTTCGGCCGCCATCCCAAGCTGCTGGAGATGGTCGCCAAGATGAGCGACGAGGACATCTGGCGCCTGCAGCGCGGCGGCCACGACCCGCAGAAGGTCTACGCGGCCTTCCACCGCGCCACCCACCACAAGGGCCAGCCCACCGTGCTGCTGATCAAGACGGTCAAGGGCTTCGGCATGGGCAAGAGCGGCGAGGGCAAGAACACCGCGCACCAGACCAAGAAGCTGATCGACGAGGACGTGCGCGCCTTCCGCGACCGCTTCAACATGCCGATCCCGGACGACCAGCTCGCCGAGATCCCGTTCTACAAGCCGGCCGACGACACGCCGGAGATGCGCTACCTGCACGAGCGCCGCAAGGCGCTGGGCGGCTACCTGCCGCACCGCCGCACCAAGGCCGACGAGCACTTCACCGTGCCCGCGCTCGACACCTTCAAGGCCGTGCTCGAGCCCACCGCCGAGGGCCGCGAGATCAGCACCACGCAGGCCTACGTGCGCTTCCTCACGCAGCTGCTGCGCGACCAGGCGCTGGGCAAGCGCGTCGTGCCCATCCTCGTCGACGAGGCGCGCACCTTCGGCATGGAAGGCCTGTTCCGCCAGATCGGCATCTACAACCCGATGGGCCAGAACTACACCCCGGTCGACAAGGACCAGGTGATGTACTACCGCGAGGACAAGGCCGGCCAGATCCTGCAGGAAGGCATCAACGAGGCGGGCGGCATGGCGAGCTGGATCGCCGCGGCGACCTCGTACTCGACGAACAACCGCATCATGGTGCCGTTCTACGTGTACTACTCGATGTTCGGCTTCCAGCGCGTCGGCGACCTGGCCTGGGCGGCCGGCGACATGCAGGCGCGCGGCTTCCTGCTCGGCGGCACCTCGGGCCGCACCACGCTGAACGGCGAGGGCCTGCAGCACGAGGACGGCCACAGCCACATCCTCGCCGGCACGATCCCGAACTGCGTCTGCTACGACCCGACCTTCGCGCACGAGGTCGGCGTGATCCTGCACCATGGCCTCAAGCGCATGGTGGAGAAGCAGGACAACGTCTTCTACTACATCACCCTGCTCAACGAGAACTACCCGATGCCGGGCCTGAAGGCCGGCACCGAGGAGCAGATCATCAAGGGCATGTACCTCCTGGAGGAGGGCAAGAAGAAGACGCCGCGCGTCAACCTGCTGGGCAGCGGCACCATCCTGCGCGAATCGATGGCGGCCAAGGAACTGCTGGAGAAGGACTGGGGCGTGGCCGCCAACGTGTGGAGCTGCCCGAGCTTCAACGAGCTGGCGCGCGACGGCCAGGACTGCGAGCGCTGGAACCTGCTGCACCCGACGGACAAGCCGCGCGTGCCCTTCGTCACGCAGCAGCTCGAGCCGCACGCCGGCCCGGTGGTGGCTTCGACCGACTACATGAAGAACTACGCCGAGCAGATCCGCGCCTACATCCCCAAGGGCCGCGCCTACAAGGTGCTCGGCACCGACGGCTTCGGCCGCAGCGATTTCCGCAACAAGCTGCGCGAGCACTTCGAGATCAACCGCCACTACGTGGTGGTGGCCGCGCTCAAGGCGCTGGCCGACGAGGGCAGCGTGCCGGCGGCGAAGGTGGCCGAGGCCATCAAGAAGTACGGCATCAACCCCGAGAAGATCAACCCGCTGTACGCATAACGACGAAGACGGAGACGACTCATGGCAGTGGTGGAAGTGAAGGTCCCCGACATCGGGGACTTCAAGGAGGTGGCCGTCATCGAGCTGCTGGTCAAGCCCGGTGACGCGGTGAAGGCCGAGCAATCGCTGATCACGGTGGAAAGCGACAAGGCCTCGATGGAGATTCCCTCGTCGCACACCGGCGTGGTGAAGGAACTGAAGGTCGCGCTGGGCGACAAGGTCGGCGAAGGCTCGGTGGTGCTGCTGCTCGAGACTGCGGGGGCATCGTCATCCGCTCGGGCTGAGCCTGTCGAAGCCCCGCCGAGTGCCACGCCCGGCCCTTCGACAGGCTCAGGGCGAACGGAGGCTGCGCCCGCACCCGCCGCCGCCGGCGGCGCCGTCGAGGTTCGTGTGCCCGACATCGGCGACTTCGCCGAGGTCGGCGTGATCGAGGTCTTCGTCAAGCCGGGCGACAGCATCAAGGTCGAGCAGAGCCTGATCACCGTCGAGAGCGACAAGGCCTCGATGGAGATTCCCTCCTCGCATGCCGGCGTCGTGAAGGAAGTGCTGGTCAAGCTCGGCGACAAGGTCAGCAAGGGCAGCCTGGTGGCGATCGTCGAGGCCAGCGGCGCGGCATCACCCTCCGTTCGGGCTGAGCCTGTCGAAGCCCCTCCGAGTGCCGCGACCAGCCCTTCGACAGGCTCAGGGCGAACGGATCCCGCCCACAAGCCCGTGCCCACGGCCGCGCTGCCGGTGCACGAGCCGAGCGCACCCAAGGGCACGCTGCCGCACGCCTCGCCGACCATCCGCAAGCTGGCGCGCGAACTCGGCGTGCCGCTGGACGAAGTGAAGGGCTCCGGCCCCAAGGGCCGCATCACCCAGGACGACGTGCAGGGCTTCGTCAAGGGCGTGATGAGTGGCGCCGTGCAGACGCAGGCCCAGAAAGCCAAGGCGCCCGCGGGCGGCGCGGCCGCCGGCGGCGCCTTCCCCGGCCTGCTGCCCTGGCCGCAGGTCGACTTCGCCAAGTTCGGCCCGGTCGAGCGCAAGGATCTCAGCCGCATCAAGAAGATCAGCGGCGCCAACCTGCACCGCAACTGGGTGGTGATCCCGCACGTCACCAACCACGACGATGCCGACATCACCGAGCTCGAAGCCTTCCGCGTGCAGCTCAACAAGGAGAACGAGAAGAGCGGCGTCAAGGTGACGATGCTGGCCTTCCTCATCAAGGCCGCGGTGGCGGCGCTGAAGAAGTTCCCCGAGTTCAACGCCTCGCTGGACGGCGAGCAGATCGTGCTCAAGCAGTACTTCCACATCGGCTTCGCGGCGGACACGCCCAACGGCCTGATGGTCCCGGTGATCAAGGACGCCGACAAGAAGGGCGTGCTCGCGATCAGCAAGGAGATGAGCGAGCTCGCCGCCAAGGCGCGCGAGGGCAAGCTCTCGCCGGCCGAGATGAGCGGTGGCTGCTTCTCGATCTCGTCGCTCGGCGGCATCGGCGGGCGCTACTTCACGCCCATCATCAACGCGCCCGAGGTCTCGATCATGGGTGTGTGCAAGAGCAGCACCGAGCCGCGCTGGGACGGCAAGGCCTTCCAGCCGCGCCTGATCCTGCCGCTGTCGCTGAGCTGGGACCACCGCGTCATCGACGGCGCGGCCGCGGCGCGCTTCAACGCCTACTTCGCGGCCATCCTGGCGGATTTCCGCCGGGTGCTGCTGTAAGGAGGCCACGATGGCGATCATCGACATCAAGGTTCCGGACATCGGCGACTTCAAGGAAGTCGCGATCATCGAACTGCTCGTCAAGCCGGGCGACACCATCAAGGCTGAGCAGAGCCTGATCACCGTCGAGAGCGACAAGGCCTCGATGGAGATTCCCTCGTCGCACGCCGGCGTGGTGAAGGAGCTCAAGGTCGCGCTGGGCGACAAGGTCAGCGAAGGCACGCTGATCCTGACGCTGGAGGCGGCGGACAGCGCTGCGAAGAGCACTTCGACAAGCTCAGTGCGAACGGATGCCCAGCCCCCCGCTCGGGCTGAGCCTGTCGAAGCCCCGCGCGCTGCCACCCACACCGGCACCGCCGACCTCGAGTGCGACATGCTCGTGCTCGGCGCCGGCCCGGGCGGCTACTCGGCCGCCTTCCGCGCCGCGGATCTGGGCCTGAAGACCGTGCTGGTCGAGCGTTTCCCGACGCTCGGTGGCGTGTGCCTGAACGTCGGCTGCATTCCCTCGAAGGCGCTGCTGCACGTCGCCGCGGTGATGGACGAGGTCAAGCACTTCGAGGCGCTGGGCGTGAACTTCGCCGAACCCGTGGTCGACCTCGGCAAGCTCAAGGCGCACAAGGAGAAGGTCGTCTCCAAGCTGACCCACGGCTTGGCCGCGATGGCCAGGATGCGCAAGGTCACGGTGGTGCAGGGCACGGGCGAGTTCGCCGACCCGTTCCACCTGAAGGTCGTGCTGAGCAAGGACGGCAGCACGCAGACCATCAAGTTCAAGCAGGCCATCATCGCCGCCGGCTCCGAGGCGGTGAAGCTGCCCTTTCTGCCCAAGGACGATCCGCGCATCGTCACCAGCACCGGCGCGCTCGAACTGCGCCAGCGGCCCAAGAAGATGCTCGTGATCGGCGGCGGCATCATCGGCCTGGAGATGGGCACGGTGTATTCGACGCTGGGTGCGAAGCTCGATGTCGTCGAGATGCTCGACGGCCTGATGCAGGGCGCCGACCGCGACCTCGTCAAGGTCTGGCAGAAAATGAACGCGCACCGCTTCGACAAGCTGATGCTCAAGACCAAGACGGTCGGCGCCGAAGCGACGAAGGACGGCATCCGCGTGATGTTCGAGGGCCTGGACGGCGCCAAGAGCGAAGGTCTCTACGACCTCGTGCTGCAGGCCGTCGGCCGCACGCCCAACGGCAAGAAGATCGGCGCCGAGAAGGCCGGCGTGATCGTCGGCGACCGCGGCTTCATCCCGGTGGACGTGCAGATGCGCACCAACGTGCCGCACATCTTCGCCATCGGCGACATCGTCGGCCAGCCCATGCTGGCGCACAAGGCGGTGCACGAGGCGCACGTGGCAGCCGAAGTCGCCGCCGGCGAGAAGACCGCCTTCGACGCGCGCGTGATCCCGAGCGTGGCCTACACCGATCCGGAAGTGGCCTGGGTGGGCGTGACCGAAGACGAAGCCAAGGCGCGTGGCCTGAAGGTGAAGAAGGGCCTGTTCCCCTGGACGGCCTCGGGCCGCGCCATCGCGAACGGCCGCGACGAGGGCTTCACCAAGCTGCTGTTCGACGAGGAGACGCACCGCATCGTCGGCGGCGGCATCGTCGGCACGCATGCCGGCGACATGATCGGCGAGATCGCGCTGGCCATCGAGATGGGCGCGGACGCAGTGGACATAGCCAAGACCATCCACCCGCACCCGACGCTGGGCGAGAGCATCGGCCTGGCGGCCGAGGCTTTCGAGGGGGCGTGCACCGACCTTCCGCCGGTGCGCAAGTAGAGCCTCAGCGCGGCGCCGGTGCGCTGCGCGACATGCCCTCGGCGCGTGCGTCGAGGGCCGAGCGGTCGGTGTTGTTGCCGACCTCAGCCACCGTCGCCGGGCAGCGCGCCGGCGCATCGTCGCCGGCCGCCCAGCCGGCGGCTTCGTCGGCGGCCTGGTCGGTGCGCGCGATGCCCAGCGCCGTGCCGAGGCGGTTCGTCGCCGCCTGCGTGCGCGCGAAGGCCAGCGCGAGGTCGTGCTCGGCGTTCGCGTAGGCGCGCCGCGCGGTGTAGACCTCGTTCTCGGCGTTGAGCAGATCCAGCAGGCTGCGCTGGCCGATGTCGAATTGCTGGCGGTAGGCGTCGCGCGCCTTCTCGATGGCCAGCGTGTTGCGCTCGAGGTAGACGAGTTGCTCGGTCAGCTTGCGCGTGTCGTTGTAGGCGATCGCCGCCACCTGGCGGGTGTCGCGGCAGACGCGGTCGCGCGCGTCGGCGGCCTGGTTCAGCAGGTTCTTCTGCTGGTTCACGCGCGCGTTGTCGGAGCCGCCGTTGTAGAGGTTCCAGTTCAGCACGATGTGCGCCGAGGCGTTGCGCTTCTGGTCTTCGATGCCGTCGACGTTGCGGCCGCCGGCGCCGGCCAGGCGCGCCTCGACGCGCGGCTGGAAGGCCGAGTCGCGGCCGCTGGCGGCCTCGCGCGCGGCGCGCAGGCCCTCGATGCTGGCGCTGATTGCCGCGCTGTTGCGCAGCGACTGCGTCACCGCGTCGCCCGCGCTGGCGGGCACGCCGTCCTTGAGCATCGCCAGGGCCGGCAGCTTGGCCGGCGGCAGCTCGCCGACGATGCGCTGGTAGCGCACCGTCACGTCGTGCAGGTTGGCCTGCTCGGTGGCGAGGTTGGATTCGGCCAGCGCGAGGCGCGCGCCGGCCTGCTCGAGATCGACGCCGCGGCCGACGCCGGCCTTCACGCGCGACTGGATCTGCAGGAACGCGTAGCGGTGCTGCACGTAGTTGTCTTCGGCCAGCTGCACGAGGCGGCGGAAGCGCTGCACGTCGTAGTGAGCGCGCGCGGCTTCGAGCACGGTCTGCTCGGTCGCTTCCATCAGCTCGAAATAGCGCGCTAGGCGCTCGTGCGTGAGGCGATCGACCTCGCGGCGCGTGCCCAGTCCGTCCCACAGCAGCTGCGTGAGCGAGAGGCCGACCTGGCTGCGGTTGAGCGACTGCGTCTCGTCGGGCAGGCGGCCGGTGATGCGGTCGTTGTCGCGGCCGGCCAGCGCATTCAGGTCGACGCGCGGCAGGAAGCCGCCGCGTGCCACGTGCACCGCATCGCCGGCGGCGCGGTAGGCGTTGAAGCGCGCCGTCACCTCGGGGTTGGTCTGCACCGCCTTCTGGGCGGCGTCGCGCAAGGTGTCGGCCGTCTGGCCGAGGCTCGCGCCGGTGATGAACAGGAGCGCCGCGGCGGCGCAGATCGCTTTGGGAGTCAGTTGCATGCTCGAGGGGCCCTTGGTCGGGGTGCCTTGTCGGTGCTCAAACGCCACGGAGTGTAGTGAGGACTGACGCGCGGCCCGCCACCAATGACGGGTTGGCCGCAGTTTTTCACGGCTGAACCGCACGATCAGGCCGCTTTGCAACAGATTGCGACCGCAGGCGTGACGTGCTGGCCGCTTTGCGCGCTCAAGCGCCGGGGCGAACGGACGAGAACAAGACGTCGATGCGCCCTGACCCGTCTGCCCCGCCGGCCGCCGCCGCCACGCCTTCGCCGGCCCTGACCTGGCTGCGACGGGCGCTCACGGCCGTGCTGGCCGCGTCGACGCTCATCTCGCTGGGTAGCCAGGCCTGGGATCGCAGCCGCATGGCGCTGGCGGCGCAGCGCCTCGGGCCGCACGCCGTGGCCGCGGTGAAGATCCTGCAGCCGATGCTGGCCGAAGGCGCGGGCCAGGACGAGACCGCGCTGCTGGCCGAGGTGAACGAGTTCTTCAACCGCCGCATCGTCTTCACCGACGACGCCGCGGCCTGGGGGCAGAACGACTACTGGGCCAGCCCGCTGGAGACCCTCGAGAAGGGCCAGGGTGATTGCGAGGACTACGCCATCGCCAAGTATTTCAGCCTGCTCGCGGCCGGCGTGCCGGTGGCCAGGCTGCGCCTCGTCTACGTGCGCGCGAGCATCGGCGGCCCCGGCGGCGTCAGCCAGGCGCACATGGTGCTCGCCTGGTACGCGCAGCCGCTCGCCGAGCCGCTGATCCTCGACAACCTGATCGGCGAGGTGCGGCCGGCATCGAAGCGGCCGGACCTGACGCCGGTCTTCAGCTTCAACAGCGAGGGCCTGTGGCAGGGCACGGGCAGCACCTCGGCCGGCGATCCGGTGAGCCGGCTGTCGCGTTGGCGCGAAGTCATTGCGAAGGCACGCGCGGAGGGGTTCCAATGAAGCCAGGGGGAAAAACATGTCCTTGATCGGCCAGATCTGGCTCAAGCTTTTCGTGGTCATCGTGCTCGCCTTCGTGGGCGGCGTGGTGGTGCACACCGACGCGATGCGCGACACGCTGCAGACGCAGCTGCAGCTGAAGAACGCCGACAACGCCACCGCGCTGGCGCAGGTGCTCTCGCAGCAGAAGGGCGACGAGGCGCTGATGGAGCTGGCGCTCTCCGCGCAGTTCGACACCGGCTTCTACCGCCGCATCCGCTTCGTCGGCGCCGACGGCGTGCAGCGCTTCCTGCGCGAGGGCCGGCCGCAGCCGCTGGCCGCGCCGCGCTGGTTCGCGCAGTGGCTGCCGATCGCGGCCGCGCCCGGCGTGGCGCAGGTGTCGGACGGCTGGCGCGCGCTCGGCCACGTCGAGGTCGAGAGCCAGGGCAGCTTCGCGCACGACGAGCTGTGGCACGCCGTGCAGCGCGGCGCCACCGCCATGCTGATGCTGGGCCTGCTGGCGGCGGCGGCCGGCGCGTTGATGGTCGGCCGCATCCGCCGCCCGCTCGAGCGCGCCGTCGAGCAGGCGCATTCGCTGGAGCGCGGCGAGTACGTGACGGTGGAGGAGCCCCCGACGCCCGAACTGCGCCGTCTGGTGAGTGCGATGAACTCGATGGTGCTGCGCCTCGAGCAGGTGTTCGAGGGCCAGGCCACGCAGGTCGAGACGCTGCGGCGCCAGGCCAACTGCGATGCGCTGACCGGCCTGTCCAACCGCGCCCACTTCATGGGCCAGCTCGACGCCGCGCTGCACCGCGAGGACGGCAGCGCCGAGGGTGGCCTGGTGCTGCTGCGCATCCTCGATCTGGCCGAGCTGAACCGCAGCATCGGCCACGACAGCGCCGACCGCATGATCGCCGCCATCGCCCAGGCGCTGCAGGCCTACACGACGCGCGCCGACGGCTGCTTCGTCGGCCGCCTCAACGGCTCGGACTTCGCGATCTGCCTGCCCGTGGGCGGCGTGGCCGAGGAGACCGCGCGCGCTCTCTGCGCCGCACTGCAGGCGGTGCTGCCGGCCTTCGGCAAGCAGGCGGCGGTGGCCGCCGGTGCGGTCGAGACGGTGCGCGCCACGGCCCTGGCCGCGCTGATGGCGCAGGCCGACCTCGCGCTCGCGCGCGCCGAGGCCAAGGGCGCCTTCGCCGTGGAGACCGCCGGCGAGCCCGGCACCACCCTGGCACGCCTGGGCGAGGGCGGCTGGCGGCGCCGGCTGCACGAGGCCCTGGCGGCCGGGCGCGCCTCGCTGGTCGAGTACCCGGTGCGCAGCCGCAGCGGGCAGCTGGTGCACCTCGAGTGCCCGCTGCGCGTGCAGCTCGAGCCTGGCGGTGAGCCCGAGCCCGCGGCGCGCTGGCTGCCGCTGGCCGGCCGCGCCCACCTCACCGCAGCGCTCGACGAGCGCGCGCTCTCGCTGGCGCTGGGGGCGATCACGCTCGACGGCCAGCCGCGCGCCGTCAACCTCGCGATCGCCTCGCTCGGCGACAGTGGCTTCGCCGCGCGCGTGCGCGCGCAGCTGCTGCAGGCGCCGCGTGCGGCGCGCCTGGTGTGGCTGGAGGTTCCCGAGGCCGCGGCGGCCGACCAGTTCGAGCTGGTGCGCGAGCTCGCACGCCAGCTGCGCCCGACCGGCGCGCGCGTCGGCCTCGAGCATGCGGGCGAGCGCATCGGCCGCATCGAGCGCCTGTTCGAACTGGGGCTCGACTACGTCAAGCTCGACGCCTCGATCACGCGCGACATCGCCCGCGACGCGGCGCGCGCCGGTTTCGTCAACGGCGTGGTGGCGATGCTGCACAGCCTGTCGGTGCAGGTGATCGCCGAGGGCGTGGCCCAGGCCCAGGACGCCGACGCGCTGTGGCAGTGCGGCGTCGATGCGCAGACCGGGCCGTTCGTGAGCGCGCAGCGCGGCTGAGCCGCCGCGCTGCGCGCTTTCTTCAGTTGTCTACCAGCAGCTTGGCCTTGGTGAGCAGGTCGGAGATCACCTGCTGGTCGGTGGTCAGCCCGCCGCTCAGCAGGTTGACGCCCGTCAGCACGATGGTCTGGTCGGTCGCGCCGGCGTAGTTGCCGGCGGCGAACGATCCGGTCGAGCTGATCTGGATCGTCGTCGTGTTGCTCGCGCTGTCGTAGCTGAAGTGCAGGAAGCTCGACAGGTTGCCGGTGTTCTCGCCGACCAGCAGGTCGCGCAGGTCGAGCACGTCGCCGCCGGCCGACGCCGCCGCATTGCTGAAGTCGGTGATGGTGTCGACCGGCCCCGAGCCTGCCGTGCCGCGGTCCGACAGCGTCCAGGCGAACACGTCGCTCGCACCGTCGGCCGTCGTGGCCGTGCCACCTCTGAGTATGTCGTTGCCCGCGCCACCGTACAGGACGTCGGCGCCGGCGCCGCCGTTGAGCGTGTCGGTGCCGCTGCCGCCGTCCAGGTAGTCGTTGCCGCCACTGCCGTTGAGCGTGTCGGTGCCGGCACGGCCGATCAGGTAGTCGGCGCCGTTGTTGCCGTTGAGCGTTTCGTCGCCGGTCGTGCCGATGCGGTTGGTCAGCCCGTCGCCGCCCAGGTCGCTGCTCTCGAACTTCGGCAGCACGTCGAGTTCGAGCGTGTTGGTGGCGCTGGCGGTCGATCCGTTGGCACCTTCCGTCGCGGTGGCGGTCACGCCCACGCTGAGGTGGCCGGTCACCGAGGAGCTGAACTGCAGCTGCGCCGACGCCAGCTCGGCGCCGGAGATGGTGATGGCTCCGCCCGAGGCCGTGTAGCCGCCCGGGTTGGCGGCGGTCACGATCACCGCGCCGCTCGGCAGGCCGGAGAAGGTGAGCGTCAGCGTCTCGCTGCCGTCGCCGTCGACCAGCGGGCCGGACACGAAGGTGTCCAGCGCCACCGAGGTCAGCGTGCCCGAGGCTGCGTTGCCCGCCACCACGCCCGGCGTGCCGGTCAGGCGGATGTCGTCGATCATCGCGCCGCGGCCGGCCGCATTGAACTGCGTCGCGTCGGTCTGGATCGTGATGACGTGGTTCGCACCATCGCCGACGAAGGCGAACTTGAGGTTCTGCCAGTCGAGGTAGGTCTGCGGGCTGGTGCTCGCATACTGCTGGACGAGCACGCCGTCGACGTAGACGCCGATGCGCGTGTAGTCGGCGGTGAAGCCGGGCCGGCCGGCATAGTCGAGCGACAGCTCGTAGACCATGCCCGCCTGCGTCGAGACCGTGCGCGTCAGGCCGATCGTCTGCACGTTGCTCGACGCGTCGTTCAGTTCGATGAAGTTGTCGCCATTGCCGATCGAGGCGACCACGGTGTTGTAGCCGCCGTTCTGGCGCTGCTGCGTGTCGCCCGTCGTCCAGACCTCGACGGCGTTGGTGCCACCAGGGTTGTTGTCGGGCGTGTTGACGCGCGTCCAGCCCTCGAAGGGAACGGTCGTCACCACCTCGCTGGTGTTGTCCGAGTTGGCCGCCGTTTCGCCGCTGCTGGTGAACGAGACCGTCGAGCCGCGCACGTCGATCGTCAGGCTGGGCGCATCGGCGACCGGCGTGATGTTGATCGCGATGCTGTCGGTGTCGCTCGCGCTGCCGTCGCTGGTGCTCACCGTCACGGTCGTCGAGCCGCTGTAGTTCGCCGTCGGCGCGAAGGTCGTGCCGTTCAGCGCGGTGTTGATCGCGGCGGCGCTGCCGGTGATCGTCACCGTGCCGCTGCCGTTGCCCGTCACCGTGACACCGGCGGTCGAGCCGAGCGTCAGCGTGCCGTTGGCGGCGCTCAGCGTGGTGGTCAGCGAGCCGCTGTCGATGTCCGCCACCGTGATGGCGTTGCCGTTGGCGCTGGAGAACACGCGCGTGGTGTCCTCGTTGATGGCCTGGGTGCCCGGCACGCTGTTGAGCGGCGCGTCGTTGACCGCCGCCACGTTGACCGTGACGGTGGCGTTGGCGGTGCCGCCGTTGCCGTCGCTCACGGTGTAGGTGAACGAGGCCGGGCCGTTGTAGTTGGCGGTGGGGGTGAAGACCACGTTGCCACCGACCAGTGCCACCGTACCGTTGACCGCACCCTGCACGCTGGTGATGCTCAGCGTGGTGCCGCTGTCGATGTCGGTGTCATTGCCCAGCAGCGTGGCCGGGGTGATGGTCAGCGCGTTGTCTTCCGTCGCAGCGACCGTGTTGGCATTGGCGACCGGCGCGTCGTTGGTGCCGGTGACGGTGATGACCAGGTTGGCGGTCGACGTAGCGCCGGCGTTGTCGGTCACCGTGTAGGGCACGGTGATGATGGTCTGCTGGCCGACGCCGAGCGACTGGTAGGCCGCGTTGGCGGGGTTGAAGCTGTAAGTGCCGTTGCTGTTGAACGTGAGGCCAGCAGGGGCCGCGCCGTTGAGCGCAAAGGTGAACGTCGCCCCCACATCTGCATCGGTGGCCGTGACGGCGCCGTTGACGATGGCCGCGTCCTCGGCGACGGTGAAGCTGGCCGCCTGCGCGACGGGCGTATCGTTGACCGCCGCCACGTTGACCGTGACGGTGGCAGTGGAGGTGCCGCCGTTGCCGTCGGAGACGGTGTAGGTGAACGAGGCGGGCCCGTTGTAGTTGGCCGCGGGCGTGAAGACCACGTTGCCGCCGACCAGCGCCACCGTACCGTTGACCGCACCCTGCACGCTGGTGATGCTCAGCGTGGTCCCGCTGTCGATGTCGGTGTCATTGCCCAGCAGCGTGGCCGGGGTGATGGTCAGCGCGTTGTCTTCCGTCGCAGCGACCGTGTTGGCGTTGGCGACAGGCGCATCGTTGGTGCCCGTCACCGTGATCACCAGGTTGGCTGTGGACGTCGCGCCGGCGTTGTCCGTCACCGTGTAGGGCACGGTGATGATGGTCTGCTGGCCCACGCCGAGCGACTGGTAGGCCGCGTTGGCGGGGTCGAAGCTGTAGCTGCCGTTGGCGTTGAACGTGAGGCCGGCCGGGGCCGCGCCGTTGAGCGCGTAGCTGAGCGTGGCACCAGCGTCCGCGTCCGTTGCCGTGACCGAGCCGTTGACCACGGCCGCGTCCTCGGCGACGGTGAAGCTGGCCGCCTGCGCCACCGGCGCGTCGTTGGTGCCGGTGACGGTGATGACGAGGTTGGCGGTCGAGGTGGCGCCAGCGTTGTCGGTCACCGTGTAGGGCACGGTGATGACGGTGGACTGACCCGCGGCGAGCGACTGGTAAGCGGCGTTGCCGGGGTTGAAGCTGTAAGTGCCGTTGCTGTTGAACGTGAGACCGGCAGGCGCCGCACCGTTGAGCGCGTAGCTCAGCGCGGTACCGGTGTCCACGTCGGTGGCAGTCACCGTCCCGTTGACCACCGCCGCATCCTCGGCGACGGTGAAGCTGGCCGCCTGTGCGACGGGCGCATCGTTGGTGCCCGTCACCGTGATGACCAGGTTGGCGGTCGAGGTCGCCCCGGCGTTGTCGGTCACCGTGTAGGGCACGGTGATGACAGTGGACTGACCCACGCCGAGCGACTGGTAGGCAGCGTTGGCAGGGTTGAAGCTGTAAGTGCCGTTGCTGTTGAAGGTCAGGCCCGCAGGCGCCGCGCCGTTCAGTGCGAAGGTGAGCGTGGCACCAGCGTCCGCGTCCGTGGCCGTGACCGCGCCGTTGACCACCGCCGCGTCTTCAGCGACCGTGAAGCTGGCCGCCTGCGCGACCGGTGCGTCGTTGACCGCCGCCACGTTGACCGTGACGGTGGCGGTGGAGGTGCCGCCGTTGCCATCGCTGACGGTGTAGGTGAACGAGGCCGGGCCGTTGTAGTTGGCTGCCGGCGTGAAGACGACGTTGCTGCCGACCAGGGCCACCGTGCCATTGACCGCACCTTGCACGCTGGTGATGGTCAGCGTGGTGCCGTTGTCGATGTCGGTGTCGTTGCCCAGCAGTGTGGCGGGCGCGATCGTCAGCGCACTGTCTTCCGTTGCAGCAACCGTGTTGGCATTGGCGACCGGCGCGTCGTTCGTGCCCGTCACCGTGATGACCAGGTTGGCGGTCGACGTAGCGCCGGCGTTATCGGTCACCGTGTAGGGCACGGTGATGATGGTCTGCTGGCCGACGCCGAGCGACTGGTAGGCCGCATTGGCCGGGTTGAAGCTGTAAGTGCCGTTGCTGTTGAACGTGAGACCGGCAGGCGCAGCACCGTTGAGCGCGTAGCTCAGCGTCGCGCCGGCGTCCACATCCGTCGCGATGACCGAGCCGTTGACCACGGCCGCATCCTCGGCGACCGTGAAGCTGGCCGCCTGCGCGACCGGGGCATCGTTCGTGCCTGTCACGGTGATGACCAGGTTGGCGGTGGAGGTGGCACCCGCGTTGTCCGTTACCGTGTAGGGCACGGTGATGACGGTGGACTGGCCCACACCGAGAGACTGGTACGCAGCGTTCCCGGGGTTGAAGCTGTAGCTGCCGTTGCTGTTGAACGTGAGGCCTGCCGGGGCCGCGCCGTTGAGCGCAAAGCTCAGCGTGCTGCCGGCGTCCACATCGGTGGCCGTGACGGCACCGTTGACCACCGCTGCATCCTCGGCGACGGTGAAGTTGGCCGCCTGCGCGACCGGCGCATCGTTGACCGCCGCCACGTTGACCGTGACGGTCGCGGTGGACGTACCACCGTTGCCGTCGGAGACGGTATAGGTGAAGGACGCCGGGCCGTTGTAGTTCGCGGCCGGCGTGAAGACGACGTTGCCGCCCACGAGCGCCACCGTGCCGTTGACCGCACCCTGCACGCTGGTGATGCTCAGCGTGGTGCCGTTGTCGATGTCGGTGTCGTTGCCCAGCAGCGTGGCGGGCGCGATCGTCAGCGCGTTGTCTTCCGTTGCAGCAACCGTGTTGGCATTGGCCACCGGCGCGTCATTGGTGCCGGTAACGGTGATGACCAGGTTGGCAGTGGACGTCGCGCCGGCGTTGTCGGTCACCGTGTAGGGCACGGTGATGACCGTCTGCTGGCCGACACCGAGCGACTGGTAAGCCGCGTTGGCGGGGTTGAAGCTATAGCTGCCGTTGCTGTTGAACGTGAGGCCGGCGGGCGCAGCACCGTTGAGCACGTAGCTCAGCGTCGCGCCGGCGTCCACATCCGTCGCGATGACGGAGCCGTTGACCACGGCCGCATCCTCGGCGACGGTGAAGCTCGCCGCCTGAGCCACCGGCGCGTCGTTCGTGCCGGTGACGGTGATGACCAGGTTGGCGGTCGAGGTAGCGCCCGCGTTGTCGGTCACCGTGTAGGGCACGGTGATGACGGTGGACTGACCCACACCAAGCGACTGGTACGCAGCGTTCCCGGGGTTGAAGCTGTAGCTGCCGTCGGCGTTGAACGTGAGGCCAGCCGGGGCCGCGCCGTTGAGTGCGAAGCTCAGCGTGCTGCCAGCGTCCACGTCGGTGGCCGTGACGGCGCCGTTCACCACGGCGGCATCTTCGGCGACCGTGAAACTGGCGGCCTGAGCGACGGGCGCATCGTTGACCGCTGCCACGTTGACCGTGACCGTCGCGGTCGAGGTACCGCCGTTGCCGTCCGAGACGGTGTAGGTGAACGAAGCGGGCCCGTTGTAGTTGGCTGCTGGCGTGAACACGACGTTGCCGCCGACCAGCGCGACCGTGCCGTTGACTGCACCCTGCACGCTGGAGATGCTCAGCGTGGTGCCGCTGTCGATGTCGGTGTCATTGCCCAGCAGCGTGGCCGGGGTGATGGTCAGTGCGGTGTCTTCGGTGGCCGCCACCGTGTTGGCGTTGGCGACCGGGGCATCGTTGGTGCCGGTGACGGTGATCACCAGGTTGGCGGTCGAGGTAGCGCCGGCGTTGTCGGTCACCGTGTAGGGCACGGTGATGATGGTTTGCTGGCCGACGCCGAGCGACTGGTAGGCGGCGTTGGCAGGGTTGAAGCTGTAGCTGCCGTCGGCGTTGAAGGTGAGGCCGGCAGGCGCCGCGCCATTCAGCGCGAAGCTAAGCGTGCTGCCGGTGTCCACGTCGGTGGCCGTGACCGTGCCGTTGACGACGGCTGCATCTTCGGCGACCGTGAAGCTGGCGGCCTGAGCCACCGGCGCGTCGTTGACAGCCGCCACGTTGACCGTGACCGTCGCTGTCGAGGTGCCGCCGTTGCCGTCGCTGACGGTGTAGGTGAACGAAGCCGGGCCGTTGTAGTTCGCCGCCGGCGTGAAGACCACATTGCCGCCGACCAGTGCCACCGTGCCGTTGACCGCACCCTGCACGCTGGTGATGCTCAGCGTGGTGCCGCTGTCGATGTCGGTGTCGTTGCCCAGCAGCGTGGCCGGGCTGATCGTCAGCGCGTTGTCCTCGCTGGCTGCCGCCGTGTCGGCGTTCGCCACCGGCGCGTCGTTGGTGCCCGTGACGGTGATCACCAGGTTGGCCGTGGAAGTCGCACCGGCGTTGTCGGTCACAGTGTAGGGCACGGTGATGATGGTCTGCTGGCCGACGCCGAGCGACTGGTAGGCCGCGTTGGCCGGGTTGAAGCTGTAGCTGCCGTTGCTGTTGAAGGTCAGGCCAGCAGGCGCGGCGCCGTTGAGCGCGAAGGTGAACGTCGCACCCACGTCTGCATCGGTCGCCGTGACGGCGCCATTGACGACTGCCGCGTCCTCGGCGACCGTGAAGGCGCTTGCCTGCGCAATCGGCACGTCGTTGACCGGCGTGACGTTGATGGTCGTTCCCGCGTTGACGGTCGTCGTGCCATCGGACACGGAGTAGGTGAACGAAGCCGTCGTCGCGGCCGCCAGATCCGCCGGCGCGTCGAACTGCAGGCCGGTGAGCTGCGCGGCCGTCAGCACCTGACCGTTCGTGACCGGCGTGCCGTCGGCGAGCGTGACGGTGCCCACGGTGGGCAGGCCGGTGACGGTGATCGTCAGCGGATTGCCGTCGACGTCGGTCGGAGCGCTCAGTCCCAGCGGCGTGTTCGCGGACTCTTCGGCGACGGTGATCGTCGAGCTCGACGCGACCGGTGCGTCGTTGGCCGCGGCCACGTTGACCGTGACGGTGGCAGTGGAGGTGCCGCCGTTGCCGTCGGCGACGGTGTAGGTGAACGAGGCCGGGCCGTTGTAGTTGGCCGCCGGAGTGAACACCACGTTGCCGCCCACGAGCGCGACGCTGCCGTTGACCGCACCCTGCACGCTGGTGATGGTCAGCGTGGTGCCGTTGTCGATGTCGGTGTCGTTGCCCAGCAGCGTGGCCGGGGTGATGGTCAGCGCGTTGTCCTCGCTGGCTGCCGCCGTGTCGGCGTTCGCCACCGGCGCATCGTTGGTGCCGGTGACGGTGATCACCAGGTTGGCGGTCGAGGTAGCGCCGGCGTTGTCGGTCACCGTGTAGGGCACGGTGATGATGGTTTGCTGGCCGACGCCGAGCGACTGGTAGGCCGCGTTGGCGGGGTTGAAGCTGTAAGTGCCGTTGCTGTTGAACGTGAGGCCAGCAGGGGCCGCGC
Organism: Piscinibacter sp.; assembly: GCA_017983795.1. Classification (GTDB taxonomy): domain Bacteria; phylum Pseudomonadota; class Gammaproteobacteria; order Burkholderiales; family Burkholderiaceae_C; genus Piscinibacter. The sequence continues at coordinate 320,745 of JAGOAS010000002.1, read as the reverse complement.
CGTTGAGCGCAAAGGTGAACGTCGCCCCCGCATCTGCATCGGTGGCCGTGACGGCGCCGTTGACGATGGCAGCGTCCTCGGCGACGGTGAAGCTGGCCGCCTGCGCGACCGGCGCATCGTTGACTGCCGCCACGTTGACCGTGACGGTGGCGGTGGAGGTGCCGCCGTTGCCGTCCGAGACGGTGTAGGTGAACGAGGCGGGCCCGTTGTAGTTGGCCGCGGGCGTGAAGACCACGTTGCCGCCGACCAGCGCCACCGTACCGTTGACCGCACCCTGCACGCTGGTGATGCTCAGCGTGGTGCCGCTGTCGATGTCGGTGTCGTTGCCCAGCAGTGTGGCCGGGGTGATGGTCAGCGCGGTGTCTTCCGTCGCGGCGACAGTGTTGGCGTTGGCGACAGGTGCATCGTTGGTGCCCGTCACCGTGATGACCAGATTGGCGGTCGAGGTAGCGCCGGTGTTGTCCGTCACCGTGTAGGGCACGGTGATGACGGTTTGCTGGCCCACACCGAGCGACTGGTAGGCGGCGTTGGCCGGGTTGAAGCTGTAGCTGCCGTTGCTGTTGAACGTGAGGCCGGCAGGCGCCGCGCCATTCAGCGCGAAGCTCAGCGTGCTGCCAGCGTCCACATCGGTGGCCGTGACGGCGCCGTTGACCACGGCCGCGTCCTCGGCCACCGTGAAGGCGGCTGCTTGCGCGACCGGTGCATCGTTGACCACCGCCACGTTGACCGTGACGGTGGCGGTAGAGGTGCCGCCGTTGCCGTCGCTGACGGTGTAGGTGAACGAAGCCGGGCCGTTGTAGTTCGCCGCCGGCGTGAACACGACATTGCCGCCGACCAGCGCGACGCTGCCGTTGACCGCACCTTGCACGCTGGTGATGCTCAGCGTGGTGCCGTTGTCGATGTCGGTGTCGTTGCCCAGCAGGGTGGCCGGCGTGATCGTCAGCGCGTTGTCCTCGCTGGCTGCCGCCGTGTCGGCGTTCGCCACCGGCGCGTCGTTGGTGCCCGTGACGGTGATCACCAGGTTGGCGGTCGACGTGGCGCCGGCGTTGTCGGTCACCGTGTAGGGCACGGTGATGATGGTTTGCTGCCCGACGCCGAGCGACTGGTAGGCCGCGTTGGCGGGGTTGAAGCTGTAGCTACCGTCGGCGTTGAAGGTCAGGCCGGCCGGAGCGGCACCGTTGAGCGCGAAGGTGAACGTCGCACCCACGTCTGCATCGGTGGCCGTGACGACGCCATTGACGACTGCCGCGTCCTCGGCGACCGTGAAGGCGCTTGCCTGCGCAACCGGCACGTCGTTGACCGGCGTGACGTTGATGGTCGTGCCCGCGTTGACGGTCACCGTGCCATCGGACACGGAATAGCTGAACGAAGCCGTCGTCGCGGCCGCCAGATCCGCCGGTGCGTCGAACTGCAGACCGGTGAGTTGCGCGGCCGTCAGCACCTGGCCGTTGGTGACCGGCGTGCCGTCGGCGAGCGTGACCGTGCCCACGGCGGGCAGGCCGGTGACCGTGATCGTCAGCGCATTGCCGTCGACGTCGGTCGGAGCCGTCAGCCCCAGCGGCGTGTTGACCGACTCCTCGGCAACGGTGATCGTCGAGCTCGACGCGACCGGCGCGTCGTTCACCGGCGTGACGTTGATGGTCGTGCCGGCGTTGACGGTCGTCGTGCCGTCATTGACGGAGTAGGTGAACGAGGTCGCCGTCGCAGCCGCGAGATCGGCCGGGGCATCGAATTGCAGGCCGGCCAGTTGCGCAGCTGTCAGTACCTGGCCGTTCGTCACCGGCGTGCCATCGGCCAGCGTGACCGTGCCGACCGCCGGAAGGCCGGTGACCGTGATCGTCAGCGCATCACCGTCGACATCCGACGGCGCGGCCAGCCCCAGCGGCGTGTTGACCGACTCTTCGGCGACCGTGATCGTCGAGCTCGACGCGACCGGCGCGTCGTTCACCGGCGTCACGTTGATCGTGATCGTGTTCGGGTTGGCGTCGAACGCGCCGGCGTTGTCCTGCACGCTGAAGCCGAAGCTCGCGTAGCCCGTGCCGTTCGCGTTCGGCGCCGGCGCGAAGCTCAGCGCACCGGCGTTCAGTTGCGCCAGCGTCACGACCGTGTTGGCCGTGATCGGCGAGCCGTTGAGCAGCAGCGTGCCCGCGCCGGGCAGTGCGTCGATGCGCACGGCGGCCAGCGACTGGCCGGCATCCGCGTCGGTGAAGCCGAAGTCCGACGGCGCGAACACGCGCGAGCCGTCCTCGACCACGCTCACCGTGGCGTCGGCGCCCTGCGGCGGCGTGTTGGTGCCGACGTTGACCGTGACGCTCGCGGTGGCCGTGCCACCATGGCCGTCGGCGATCGTGTAGTTGATCAGCACCGCGCCGCTGAAGTTGTTGGCCGGCACGAAGTTCAGGCTGCCGTCGGCGTTGACCGACACCGTGCCCTGCGCCGGCACGGCCAGCGTGGCCGAGGTCACCGTGAGCGCATCGCCGTCGACGTCCGAGTCGTTGGCCAGCACGTTGATGGCCGGCAGCGCGATGTTGATCGAGGTCGACGCGAGATCGGCGGTCGCGACCGGTGCGTCGTTGACCGGCGTGACGTTGATGGTCGTGCCCGCGTTGACCGTGGCGCTGCCGTCCGACACCGAGTAGGTGAAGGTGGTCGTCGTGGCGGCGAGTTGGTCCGCCGGGGCGTCGAACTGCAGGCCGGCGAGCTGCGCGGCGGTCAGCACCTGGCCATTCGTCACCGGCGTGCCGTCGGCGAGCGTGACTGCGCCCACGGCGGGCAGGCCCGTGACGGTGATGGTCAGCGCATCGCCATCGACATCGGTGGGCGCGGCGAGGCCGAGCGGCGTATTCGCCGATTCCTCGGCAACGGTGATCGTGCTGCTCGACGCCACCGGCGCGTCGTTCACCGGCGTGACGGTGATGGTCGTGCCGGCACTGACCGTGGCCGTGCCGTCACTGACGGAGTAAGTGAACGTGGTCGTCGTCGCGGCCAGTTGATCGGCCGGTGCATCGAACTGCAGCCCGGCGAGTTGCGCGGTGGTCAGCACCTGGTCGTTGGTGATCGGCGTGCCATCGGCGAGCGTGATGGTGCCGACCGCAGGCAGACCGGTCACGGTGATGGTCAGTGCATTGCCGTCGACATCGCTGGGCGCGGTGAGGCCGAGCGGCGTATTGACCGATTCTTCGGCCACCGTGATCGTCGAGCTCGAAGCAACCGGCGCGTCGTTGATCGGCGTGACGCTGATGGTCGTGCCGGCGTTGACCGTGGCGGTGCCGTCCGACACCGAGTAGGTGAACGTGGTCGTCGTCGCAGCCAACTGATCCGCCGGCGCGTCGAACTGCAGGTCGGCCAGTTGCGCGGCGGTCAGCACCTGACCGTTGGTGACGGGGGTGCCATCAGCCAGCGTGACCGTGCCCACAGCGGGCAGGCCCGTCACGGTGATCGTCAGCGCGTCGCCGTCGACATCGGTCGGTGCGGCGAGGCCCAGCGGTGTGTTCGCCGACTCTTCGGCGACGGTGATCGTGCTGCTCGATGCCACCGGCGCGTCGTTGACCGGTGTGAGATTGATCGTCGTGCCGGCGTTGACCGTGGCCGTGCCGTCCGAGACCGAGTACGTGAACGAGGTGCTCGTTGCAGCGAGCAGGTCTGCCGGCGCGTCGAACTGCAGGCCCGCGAGTTGGGCTGCGGTCAGCACCTGGCCATTGGTCACCGGCGTGCCGTCGGCGAGCGTCACCGTGCCGAGCGCAGGCAGGCCGGTGACCGTGATCGTGAGCGGGTTGCCGTCGACATCGGTCGGTGCGGCGAGGCCCAGCGGCGTGTTGACCGACTCTTCGGCGACGGTGATCGTCGAGCTCGAAGCCACCGGCGCGTCGTTCACCGGCGTGACATTGATCGTCGTGCCGGCGTTCACCGTGACCGTGCCGTCCGACACCGAGTAGCTGAACGAGGTCGTCGTGGCGGCGAGTTGATCGGCCGGCGCGTCGAACTGCAGGCCAGCCAGCTGGGCTGCGGTGAGCACCTGACCGTTGGTGACCGGCGTGCCGTCGGCGAGCGTGACCGTGCCCACGGCGGGCAGGCCGGTGACGGTGATCGTCAGCGCATTGCCATCGGCATCCGTCGGGGCCGTCAGGCCCAGCGGCGTGTTGACCGATTCTTCGGCCACCGTGATCGCCGAGCTCGTCGCGACCGGCGCATCGTTGACCGGCGTGACGTTGATCGTCGTCCCGGCGTTGACCGTGGCCGTGCCGTCGCTGACGGAGTAGGTGAACGAGGTCGTGGTCGCTGCGAGTTGATCCGCCGGGGCGTCGAACTGCAGACCGGTCAGCTGGGCAGCCGTCAGCACCTGGCCGTTCGTCACCGGTGTGCCGTCGGCGAGCGTGACCGTACCCACGGCGGGCAGGCCCGTGACGGTGATGGTCAGCGCATTGCCGTCGACATCGGTCGGTGCGGCGAGGCCGAGCGGCGTGTTGACCGACTCCTCGGCCACCGTGATCGTCGAGCTCGAGGCGACCGGCGCGTCGTTGATCGGCGTGACGTTGATGGTCGTGCCGGCGTTGACCGTGGCCGTGCCGTCCGACACCGAGTAGGTGAACGTGGTCGTCGTCGCGGCCAGTTGATCAGCGGGTGCGTCGAACTGCAGGCCGGCGAGCTGGGCGGCCGTCAGCACCTGGCCGTTCGTCACCGGCGTGCCATCGGCGAGCGTGATGGTGCCGACCGCAGGCAGACCGGTGACCGTGATCGTCAGCGCGTTGCCGTCGACATCGGTGGGCGCGGCGAGGCCGAGCGGCGTGTTCGCGGACTCTTCGGCGACGGTGATCGTCGAGCTCGATGCGACCGGCGCGTCGTTGATCGGCGTGACGTTGATCGTCGTCCCGGCGTTGACCGTGGCCGTGCCGTCCGACACCGAGTAGCTGAACGAGGTCGTCGTGGCGGCGAGTTGATCGGCCGGCGCGTCGAACTGCAGGCCGGCCAGTTGGGCGGCCGTTAGCACCTGGCCATTCGTGACCGGTGTGCCATCCGCCAGCGTGACCGTGCCCACGGCGGGCAGGCCCGTCACGGTGATCGTCAGCGCATTGCCATCGACATCCGTCGGGGCCACGAGGCCCAGCGGCGTGTTGACCGATTCCTCGGCGACCGTGATCGCCGAGCTCGACGCGACCGGCGCGTCGTTGATCGGCGTGACGTTGATCGTTGTGCCGGCGTTGACGGTTGTCGTGCCGTCGCTGACGGAGTAGGTGAACGAGGTCGTCGTCGCGGCGAGTTGATCCGCGGGCGCGTCGAACTGCAGGCCGGCGAGTTGCGCAGCCGTCAGCACCTGGCCGTTCGTCACCGGCGTGCCGTCCGCCAGCGTGACCGTGCCGACAGTCGGCAGGCCCGTCACCGTGATCGTCAGCGCATTGCCATCGACATCGGTCGGGGCCACAAGGCCCAGCGGCGTGTTGACCGACTCCTCGGCGACCGTGATCGTCGAGCTCGACGCTGCCGGCGCGTCGTTCACCGGCGTGACGCTGATGGCCGTGCCGGCGTTGACGGTCGTCGTGCCATCGGACACGGCGTACGTGAAGGTCGTGGTCGTTGCGGCCAACTGATCCGCCGGGGCGTCGAACTGCAGGCCGGCCAGTTGCGCGGCCGTCAGCACCTGCCCGTTCGTGACCGGCGTGCCGTCAGCGAGCGTGACAGTGCCCACGGCCGGCAGGCCCGTCACGGTGATGGTCAGCGCATCGCCATCGACATCCGTCGGAGCCGCGAGGCCCAGCGGCGTGTTGATCGATTCCTCGGCGACCGTGATCGTCGAGCTCGAAGCAACCGGTGCGTCGTTCACCGGCGTGACGCTGATGGTCGTGCCGGCGTTGACCGTGGCCGTGCCGTCGCTGACGGAATAGGTGAACGAAGTCGTCGTCGCGGCGAGCTGATCGGCCGGCGCATCGAACTGCAGCCCGGCGAGCTGTGCCGCCGTCAGCACCTGGCCGTTCGTCACCGGCGTGCCGTCGGCGAGCGTCACGGTGCCCACGGCGGGCAGGCCGGTGACCGTGATCGTCAGCGCATTGCCGTCGGCGTCGGTGGGCGCAGTGAGGCCCAGCGGCGTGTTGGTCGATTCCTCGGCGACCGTGATCGTCGAGCTCGAAGCAACCGGTGCGTCGTTCACCGGCGTGACGCTGATGGTCGTGCCGGCGTTGACCGTGGCCGTGCCGTCGCTGACGGAATAGGTGAACGAAGTCGTCGTCGCGGCGAGCTGATCGGCCGGCGCATCGAACTGCAGCCCGGCGAGCTGTGCCGCCGTCAGCACCTGGCCGTTCGTCACCGGCGTGCCGTCGGCGAGCGTCACGGTGCCCACGGCGGGCAGGCCGGTGACCGTGATCGTCAGCGCATTGCCGTCGGCGTCGGTGGGCGCAGTGAGGCCCAGCGGCGTGTTGATCGATTCCTCGGCGACGCTGATCGTCGAGCTCGACGCCACCGGCGCATCGTTCACCGGCGTGATGCTGATGATCGTGCCGGCATTGACCGTGACGCTGCCGTCGTTGACGGAGTAGGTGAAGCTGGTGTTCGTGGCCGAAGCAAGATCGGCCGGCGCATCGAACTGCAGCCCGGCCAACTGGGCCGCGGTGAGCACCTGGCCGTTCGTGACCGGTGTGCCATCGGCGAGCGTGACCGTGCCGACGGACGGCAAGCCCGTGACGGTGATCGTCAGTGCGTCGCCGTCGACATCCGTCGGTGCAGCCAGGCCCAGCGGCGTGTTGACCGACTCTTCGGCCACGGTGATCGCCGAGCTCGACGCGATCGGCGCGTCGTTGAGCGGCGTGACATCGAAGCGGAAGGTGTTCGGCGTAGTGTCGAACGCGCCCGCGCTGTCCTGCACGCTGAAGGTGAAGTGGGCGTAGTTGCTGCCGTTGCCATCCGCCGCGGGGGCGAAGCTGAGCGCCCCGGCGTTGAGTTGCGCCACCGTCACCACCGTGCCGGCCGCCACCGGCGCGCCGTTGAGCAGCAGCGTGCCTGCCGCGGGCAGGCTGTCGATGCGCACGCCGGCCAGCGTCTGGCCCGCGTCGGCGTCGCTGAAGCCGAGGTCGGCCGGCTGCAGCGTGTAGCTGCCGTCCTCGCCCAGGCTGCGCGTCACGTCGGCGCCGTTCGGGGCGTTGTTGGTGCCGACGCTCACCGTGACCGTCGACACCGAGCTCGCGCCGGAGGCGTCGCTCACCGTGTAGTTGATGGTGACCGTGCCGGTGAAGTTGGCCGCCGGCACGAAGCCCAGCGTGCCGTCCGGATTGATGACCACCGTGCCTTGCGCCGGATCGGCCAGCGTCGCGGCGGTGACGGTCAGCGCCTCGCCCTCGGCATCGCTGTCGTTGGCCAGCACCGCGATGGTGGTCGGCGTGTTGATCGGCGTGGAGGCGAGGTCGGCCTGCGCCAGCGGCGCGTCGTTGACCGGCGTGACGCTGAGCGTCAGCGCGCTCGTTGAGCTCAGGCTGCCGTCGCTGATGGTGATGACGATCGGCGGCACCGGCCCGTTGAAGTTGGGCGCGGGCGTGAAGGTCCAGCTGCCGTTCGCGGCCACGCTGAGCGTGCCCACGCCGCCGACGATGGCGGTGCTGCCGGCCGCGAAGCTGTTGCCGCCGAAGCTGAAGGAGGCCACAGCGAGCGCGGGCCCGTCGACGTCGCCGTCGTTGCCGAGCACGTTGCCGGTGGCGAAGCTGTCTTCGGCGAGCGTGGCGCCGTCGGGCAACGCCACCGGCGCGTCGTTGACCGGCAGCACCGTGACCACCGCGCTGGCCGGCGCGGAGGTGCCGCCCTGGTCGTCGGTGAGGGTGAAGACGATCGTGACGTTGCCGCTGAAGTCGTGGTTGGGCACGAACACCAGGCTCGCGGCCTGGGCCGGCGTGAGCGCGCTGCCCGCCGCCACCGGCGTGATGCCGTCGGCGAGGTAGAGCGTGCCGTTGGCGGGCAGGCTGGTCACGGTCACCGCGACCACGCTGCCGTCGACATCGACGCCGCCCAGGTGCACGGCGATCGGCGTGTCCTCGTTGCCGCTGCCGCCCGAGCCCGCGGCCTGCGGCAGATCGTTGACGGACACAACGGTCAGCGAGACCGCCGCCGGCGCCGAGGTGGCGCCGCCGTTGTCGGTGACGGTGAAGAGGATGGTCTGGTCGCCGTGGAAATCGGCGCCCGGACGGTAGAGCAGCGACGCGGCCTGCTCGGGCGTGATCGTCTGGCCGACCGCGACCGGCGTGACGCCGTCGGCGAGCCAGAGCGTGCCGCCCGCGGGCAGGGCGGTGACGGTGACGCCGACGATGCGGCCGTCGACGTCGGTGCCCGAGAGGCTGATCGGCAGGCTGCCGTCCTCGTTGCCGCTGGCGCTGCCCGGCGTTGCCACCGGGGCGTCGTTCACCGGGCTGAGCGTGATGCTCGTGCCGCCGGTGTTGCTGCGCCCGTCGGCGGTGGTGAGCGTGTAGCTGAAGTTGCCGGCCGGCACCGTGCCGTCGTACTCGGCCGGCGGCACGTAGGTGAGGCCGGGCAGGTCGGCCGGGGTCAGCACCGTGCCGGCGGTGACCAGGGTGCCGTCGGCCTTGTGGATCTCGCCCACGGTCGGCACGTGGTCGACCCGGATCGTCCCGCTCGCGGCGGGCCCGGTCGGGGCGACGAGGCCGAGATTGGCGGGCGCTCCTTCCTCGACGGCGGAGACCGCGCTCGAGGGTGCGTTCAGCGCCGGCACGCCGAGGCGGCCGTCGGCGTTGGCGGTGCCGGTGTTGTCGACGTCGACGCGCAGTGCGGCGTCGCCGCTGCTGCGCGGCACCTCGGCCGTGCCCAGGGCTTCGCCGATGCGCTCGACGCGATAGCCTTCCTGCAGCGAGCCGTCGCCGCCGCCTGCCAGGCCGGCCGCCGGGGCGGCATCGCGGTCGCCGCGGTCCAGTTCGCCGATCGCGCGCTCGACCTCGTCGCCGGCCGGCGTCGTCACAGGCTTCTTGGCCTGGGCCGCCTGCACGGTGCCGTCGCCGTTGGCGATCTGCACGATGCCGTCCTGCGTGGTCAGGATCTGGTCGCCCTTGCGGACGATGTCCCCGACCTTGAGCAGTCGCAGCTTGCCGTCGGCGCCTCGGATCAAGGCGGTACCCCAGACGGAAATCACTTTGCCTTCGGGCGATTGCGCGATAACGGGCATGAAAGGACCTTGTTTCATATGCTGCATTGCAGTGGCAACCGAGGGTAACCGAGACGCCTGCACTAAATGCGTTTCATGATGTCTGCCGTGTGACGGACATCACCGGAATGCGGCTCGCGTGCGGCCCTAAGGACGAACGCCGGCAGCCGATCCGACGGCATCAGACATCACCGCGTGATCGGCTTTCGGCCCGATGCGGTGCAACTTGAGGGCAAATGTCGCGGCCGGGCGCCGCGGCGCTGTCAGCGTTCGCGCAGCGCGTAGGCCTTGGCCTTGAGCACCGGCTTGAGCAGGTAGGCCAGCACCGACTTGTTGCCGGTGAGGATGTCGACCTCGGCGGTCATGCCGGGGATGATGGGCAGCTTGTCGTTGAAGCGCGCGCCCTTGGTGCGCACGCGGATCAGGTAGAAGGCGTTGCCCTTCTCGTCGACCACCGTGTCGGGGCTGATGTTCTCGACCTCGGCGTCCATGCCGCCGTAGATGGAGAAGTCGTAGGCGCTGAACTTCACCGTCGCGGCCTGGCCGGGGGCGATGAAGGCGATGTCCTTGGGCTGGATGCGCGCCTCCAGCACCAGGGCGTCGTCCAGCGGCACGATCTCGACGATGTCCTTGCCCGGCTGCACCACGCCGCCCACGGTGTTGGCCAGCAGGCGCTGCACGCGGCCGCGCACCGGGCTCCTGATCTGCGACTTGTCGACCTTGTCGGCCAGCGCGACCGCGCCCTCGTTCAGCGTATTGAGCTTGCCGACGACATCGGCGAGTTCCTTGCGCGAGTCGTTGCGGAAGGTGAGCTCGGTCTCCTGGATCTTGCGCTGCGCTTCGCCGATGGCGGCCTGCACGCGCGCGATCTGCGCCGTGGCCTGCTCGGTCTCGCCGCGCGCGCGGGCGACGTCGCGCTCCAGGCGCAGGATGTCGACCTCGGAGACGGCGCCGCTGGCCAGCAGCGGGCGCGTCTTCGCGAGCTCCTGCTGGCTCAGGTCCAGGCTGCGCTCGGCCGAGCCGCGCCGGGCGCGCATCTCGGAGAGCTCCTGCTCGCGCTGCTGCAACTGCTGGCGGTTGATGGCCAGCAGCGTGCCCAGCTCGGTCTGGCGTGTCTCGTAGAGGCGCCGTTCCTCCGTCACGATGCGTGTCTCCTCGCCGTCGGCCGCCTTGGGCGGCACGAAGGCTGTGCCCTCGGCCAGCGCACGCAGCCGCGCCTGGCGGGCGCGCAGCGCGAAGCCCTGGGCGGCGCTCTCGCGCACGCCGGAGGTGGCGCGTGTCTCGTCGATCTTGAGCAGCAGCTGGTCGCGCTCGACCACCTGGCCTTCCTGCACCAGGATCTCCGAGACCACGCCGCCGTCGAAGGACTGCACCTGCTGCAACTGGCGCGAGGGGATGACGCGCGCATCGCCACGCGTGACCTCGTCGACATGGGCGAGCGCGGCCCAGACGATCAGCAGCAGCACGACGACGACGGCGGTGCGCACGATCGCCTGCGCGCGCTGGGTGCGCTGGCGCGACATCACCGCATCGGCCTCGGCCGCGAAGCTGGCGAGGCCGGCGTCGACCTCCGGCGCGATCGGGCCGAACAGGCGGCGCGAGACGGCGGCCGTCCAGGCGTCGATGCGTTGCACGAGTGCGTTCATGCGGCCTTCGCGACGCGGCCGCTGGCCAGCGCCTCCATGATGCGGTCGCGCGGGCCGTCGGCCACGACCTTGCCGCCGTCGATCACGATCACGCGCGTCACCAGCGCGAGCAGCGAGGTGCGGTGGGTGACCAGCACCACGGTCTTGTCCTGCGCGAACGTGCTCAGGCGCTGGGTGATCTGCGCTTCCGAGCTGAAATCCATCGCGCTGGTGGGCTCGTCCAGCAGCAGGATGGGCGCGTTGTGCAGCAGCGCGCGCGCCAAGCCCACGCCCTGGCGCTGCCCGCCGGAGAGGAACTCGCCGCGCTCGCCCACCGGCATGTCGAAGCCGCGCGGATGGCGGTTCACGAACTCGGCCAGCCCGGCGGTGTCGGCCGCGGCGAGCACCGCCGAGTCGTCGGCGTAGGGCAGGCCCAGCGTGATGTTCTCGCGCAGCGAGCCGTAGAACAGCATCACGTCCTGCGACACGCAGCCGAGGTTGCGGCGCACGTCGGCCGGGTCGAGCTGGCGCGCATCGATGCCGTCGAGCAGCACCGCGCCGTCGGTAGGCTGGTACAGGCCCATGATGAGGCGCTGGATGGTCGACTTGCCCGAGCCCACGCGGCCGATCAGCGCCACGCGTTCGCCCACGGCGATCTTGAAGCTGATGCCCTCGAGCGCCGCATCCTTGCGGTTCGGGTAGGCGAAGTGGACGTTGCGGAACTCGATCTCGCCGTGCAGCTGCGGGCGGTGGATGAAGGTCTCGCCGGCCGGGCGCTCTACCGGCTTGGCCATGATCTGCTCGAGGCTGGTCATCGCGGTGCGCGCGCCCTGGTACTGCATCAAGAGGCCGATCACCTGGCCGGCCGGCGCGAGCGCGCGGCCGGCGAGCATGGACACGGCGATCAGCGCACCCATGGTGAGCTGGCGCTCGGCGATCAGGTGCACGCCGATGATGACGATGGCCACCGTGGTCGCCTGCGTGAGGAAGCCGGTGAGGTACATCGCGGTCGACGAGACGCCGCGCATCTTCACGCCGGTGGCGGCGAGGAAGGCGTTGGCGCGCTCCCAGCGCGCCTGCACCACGCTCTCGGCGCCTTGCGCCTTGATGGTCTCGATGCCGGTCAGGCTCTCCACCAGCGTGGCGTTGCGCTGCGCGCCGGCGCGCCAGGTGGTCTGCGAGAGCTCGTGCAGCCGGTGCTGCAGCACCCAGCCCATCAGCAGCACGAGCACGGCGGCCACGACCACCGGCAGCACCAGCCAGGGCGAGATCCAGGCGATGACGATCACGAACAGCAGCGCGAAGGGCAGGTCGATCAGCGCGGTGACCGTGCCCGAGGCGATGAAGTCGCGCACCTGCTCGAAGCCGCGCAGGTTGGAGGCGAACGAGCCCACCGACTCGGGGCGCTGCTCGAGGCGCATGCCCAGCACGCGCTCCATAAGCGTGGCGGAGATGCGCACGTCGATGCGCGCGCTGGCCTCGTCGACGAAGCGGCCGCGCAGCAGCCGCATGAAGAGATCGGCGCCGAGGATCAGCACCACGCCGATGGCCAGCGCCCAGAGCGTCTCGACGGCGTTGTTCGGCACCACGCGGTCGTAGACGTTCATCGAGAACATCGGGAAGGCGAGCGCGAACAGGTTGACCAGCAGCGCGGCCCACAGCACGTCGCGGTAGACGAAGCGCTGCTCGAGGAAGGCGCCCCAGAACCAGTGCGCCGAGGGCAGCGGCTTCGGTCTGCCCGCGGCGCTCTCGGTGCGCGCGTCGAAGCGGAAATGCGGCCGCGCGAACAGCACCACGCCGCTGTAGCGCGCGGCGAGCTCGTCGCGCGGCAGGCTCGCCGAGCCCTGGCCCGTCTCGGGCAGCAGCACGCGTGCCTGGCCCTCGTCGTCCCAGCCGAGCAGCACGCAGGCCTTGTTGTCGGCCAGCACGAGGAGGGCCGGCAGCGCGGCCGCGTCGATGGCGGCCAGCGGCGCTCGCTGCAGCCGCGTCGTCATGCCGGCGCGTGCGGCGGCGCGTTCGGCCAGCTCGATGGTCAGGCGCCCGTCGCGCAGCGGCAGCGCCGCCGACAGCGAGGCGCGCGTGGCGGCCTGGCCGTTCAGGCGGCACAGCTCGACCAGGCAGTCGAGCAGCGGATCCAGGTGGATCAGGTCTTCGCGCAGGCGCAGCGTGGCGGCCTTGGTGGCCGGGGCGGTGTCCTGGGGCGTGGCTTGGCTCATGGGCGCGCTTGCAGCGATCAGCCGATATCGACCGTGTGGAAGCCGAATTGACCCTGGCGGCGGTCGTCGAACCAGCGCCTCAGGGTTTCCTTCACGGTGCGGAAGGCGATCTGCTCCCAGGGGATCTCGTCTTCGCGGAAGAGCCTGACCTCGATGGTCTCGGGGCCGGGGTCGAAGCGCGTGTCGAGCAACTGCGCGCGGTAGAAGAAATGCACCTGGCCGACGCGCACCACGTTGAGCATCGTGTAGAGCTCCTGCATCTCGACCTGGGCGCCGGCTTCCTCGATGGTCTCGCGCAGGGCGCCGTCGCGCAGCGTCTCGCCGAGCTCCATGAAGCCGGCCGGCAGCGTCCACAGCCCATAGCGCGGCTCGATGTTGCGGCGGCACAGCAGCACCTGGTCTTGCCAGACGGGCACGGTGCCGACCACGTTCAGCGGGTTCTCGTAATGGATGGTGCCGCACACCGTGCAGGTGGCGCGCTCGCGGTTGTCGTCGGCGGGCACGCCGTATTGCGCCGGCGCGCCGCAGGCACGGCAGTGCTTGATGCTGCGCGGGTTGAACATGGCGGCGGCAGTGTATCGCGCAGGGCCGTGGCCACCGTGGCGTGGCATCATCGTTCGCGTTGCATCCGACCGCCTTCGTGGAGCCTTTCGCATGAGCTTCGTCCTCACCCCGCCCGCCACCCCTGCCGTGCCCGTCGCCGGCGGCGCCCCCGGCGCCTCGTTCCCCGTGCACCGCATCTACTGCGTGGGCCGCAACTACGTCGAGCACGCCAAGGAGATGGGCTTCACCGGCCGCGAGCCGCCGTTCTTCTTCATGAAGCCGGCCGATGCCGTGCTGCCGGTGGCCGAGGGCCAGGTGGGGCGCATGCACTACCCGAGCCTGACGAAAGACCTGCACCACGAGGTCGAGCTGGTGGTGGCCATCGGTACCGGCGGGCGCAACATCGCCGCGGCCGATGCGATGAAGCATGTATGGGGCTACGCCATCGGCCTGGACATGACGCGCCGCGACCTGCAGGGCGAGGCCAAGAAGCAGGGCCGCCCGTGGTGCATCGGCAAGGGCTTCGAGGAATCGGCGCCGATCGGCCCGATTCGCCCGGCCGCGCAGTGCGGCGTCGGCCCCGACACCGAGATCGTGCTCGAGGTCAACGGCGCCACGCGCCAGAAGAGCACGATCGCCAAGCTGATCTGGAACATCCCCGAGATCATCGAGCACCTCTCGGCGGCCTGGACGCTGGCGCCCGGCGACCTGATCTTCACCGGCACGCCCGAGGGCGTGGCCGCGGTGGTGGCGGGCGACACGCTCGCGGCGCGCGTGGCCGGCGTGGGCTCGCTGCAGGTGCAGGTGGTGGCGCTCTGACGAGGGCATCGCGCATGGCCATGAAGCTCTACAACTACTTCCGCTCCTCGGCCTCGTACCGCGTGCGCATCGCGCTCGCGCTCAAGGGCCTGGACTACGACTACATCCCGGTGCACTTGCAGCGCAACGAGCAGTTCGCCGAGTCGTATGCGGCGCTGTCGCCGGCGCGCCTGGTGCCGCTGCTCGAGGACGGCGACAACCTGGTCTCGCAGTCGCTGGCGATCGTCGAGTACCTGGAAGAGACGCACCCCGAGCCGCCGCTGCTGCCCAAGGATGCGGCGGCGCGCGCCCGCGTGCGTGCACTGGCGCTGGACATCGCCTGCGAGATCCACCCGCTGAACAACCTGCGCGTGCTGCGCTACCTCGTGAAGGACATGAAGGTGAGCGAGGACGACAAGAACCGCTGGTACCGGCACTGGGTCGAGACCGGGCTCGAGGTGGTCGAGCAGCGCCTGGCCGGCAGCCCGGCCACCGGCCGCTTCTGCCACGGCGATGCGCCGACACTGGCCGACGTGGTGCTGGTGCCGCAGATCCACAACGCGCAGCGCTTCGAGTGCCGGCTCGACCATGTGCCGACCGTGATGCGCGTGTTCGAGGCCTGCATGGCGCTGGACGCCTTCGCCAAGACCCAGCCTTCGGCCTGCCCGGACGCCGCCTGATGCCGGGCGGCGGTCATCCCGACTGGCTGCGCCCGGGCTGGGATGCGCCGGGCGTCGGCGCGCTGATGACGACGCGTGCCGGCGGCATCAGCGAGGGCGCATTCGAGAGCATGAACCTGCGCGACGGCCTGGGCGACAGCCCGGCCGCGGTGGCGCACAACCAGGCGGTCTTCGCGGCCGCGATCGGCGCGCGGCCGGTGTGGCTGAACCAGGTGCATGGCGCGGCGGTGGTGCGCCTCGGGCCGGAACTGCTCGGCCAGTTGCCGACCGCCGATGCGAGCATCTGCACCGAGCCTGGCCTGGCCTGCACGGTGCAGGTGGCCGACTGCCTGCCGGTGCTGTTCGCCGCGCCCGGTGCAACATTCCCGCGCGGCGTGGGCGGCGCGCACGCGGGCTGGCGCGGGCTGGCCGGTGGCGTGCTCGAAGCCACGATCGCCGCACTCTGCGACGCCGCGGCCTGCGCGCCCGGCGAACTGCAGGCCTGGCTCGGGCCCTGCATCGGGCCGCGCCAGTTCGAGGTCGGGGCGGACGTGCTGCAGGCCTTCGGCGCCGACCCGCGGCGCGGCGATCAACCCTTCTTCACGGCGCGCCCGGAGCAGGGCAAGTGGCTGGCCGATCTCGCCGGCCTGGCGCGCGAGCGCCTGCGGCGGGCCGGCGTGTCGCGCCTGGCCGGCGGCGGCTGGTGCACGGTCGAAGAAGCCTCACGCTTCTTCTCGTTTCGCCGCGACCGCGTCACCGGCCGCATGGTCGCGGCGGTCTGGCTCGAGCGCCGCGGTTGAGGCTGCCGCCTCACGCGCCTCGGCCTCGCGCCGCGCACGCTTGCGATGCGGCGTATTCATCAGGTAGAGCACGATGGACAGCGGCAGCACGCCGTACAGCAGCAGCGTGAAGACCGCGCCGAGCCAGGTGCCGTTCGAGGCGGTCGCCTCGACGATGGCCATCATCAGAACCACGTAGCCCCAGGCGAGCGCGACGAGATACATGAGTGCTTACCGAATTATGAAATTCAGTGTCATTATGTGGTAAGCTTTGCCGGTAAAACTGCACGGACAAGAACAGCTTCACCGAGCTGAAGCATCCGCGAGGAGACTTACATGAAGGCGACATCCAACCCGGCCGAGGTCGCGCAGGCCTTCGGCAACGGCGTCGGCGAGATCTGGAAGGCCATGCAGGGCCTCAACCTGCCGCTGCCGGCGCTCAACACGCTGCAGGCCGACTACCTGAAGCAGGCCACCGAGCTGTGGAACCAGACGCTGCAAAAGGGCGACGGCAAGCCCGCTGCGCCCTCCGACCGGCGCTTCTCCGCGCAGGACTGGGCCGGCAACCCGGCCAGCGCCTACATCGCGCAGATGTACCTGCTCAACGCGCGCACGCTGATGCAGATGGCCGAGGCCGTCGAAGGTGATGCGAAGACGAAGCAGCGCGTGCGCTTCGCGGTGCAGCAGTGGGTCGATGCCGCGAGCCCGAGCAACTACCTCGCACTCAACCCCGAGGCGCAGCGCAAGGCGCTCGAGACCAAGGGCGAGAGCATCAGCCAGGGCCTCAAGCACCTGTGGAACGACGTGCAGCAGGGCCACCTGTCGCAGACCGACGAGAGCGTCTTCGAGGTCGGGCGCAACGTCGCCACCACCGAGGGCGCGGTGGTGTTCGAGAACGAGCTGTTCCAGCTCATCGAATACAAGCCGCTGACGGCCAAGGTGTTCGAGCGGCCCATGCTGTTCGTGCCGCCGTGCATCAACAAGTACTACATCATGGATCTGCAGCCGGACAACTCGCTGATCCGGTACACCGTCGAGCAGGGCCATCGCGTCTTCGTCGTCAGCTGGCGCAACCCCGACGAGAGCCTCGCCGACCGGACCTGGGACCAGTACATCGAGGACGCCGCGATCCGCGCCATCCGCGAGGTGCAGGACATCAGCGGCAGCAAGCAGCTCGACACGCTGGGCTTCTGCGTCGGCGGCACCATCCTCGCCACCGCGCTGGCGGTGCTGGCGGCGCGCGGCGAGCACCCGGCCGCCAGCGTGACGCTGCTGACCACGCTGCTGGACTTCTCCAACACCGGCATCCTCGACATCTTCGTCGACGAGACCATGGTGCAGGTGCGCGAGATGACGCTCGGCCCCAAGAGCCCGGGCGGCGGCAGCCTGCTCAAGGGCCAGGAGCTGGCCTCGACCTTCAGCTTCCTGCGCCCCAACGATCTGGTGTGGAACTACGTCGTCGGCAACTACCTGAAGGGCGAGACGCCGCCGCCTTTCGACCTGCTGTACTGGAACAGCGACAGCACCAACCTGCCGGGGCCGATGTACTGCTGGTACCTGCGCAACACCTACCACGAGAACAAGCTCATGCAGCCGGGTGCGCTGACGGTGTGCGGCGAGAAGGTCGACCTCGGCGTGATCAAGGCGCCGGTGTACGTCTACGCCTCGCGCGAGGATCACATCGTGCCCTGGGACGCGGCCTACAAGAATACCCAGGTGCTGCGCGGCGCGAAGGGCAGGGTGCGCTTCGTGATGGGCGCCTCGGGCCACATCGCCGGCGTGATCAACCCGCCCGCCAAGGGCAAGCGCAGCCACTGGATCGGCACCGGCAGCACGCTGCCCGCCGATGCGCAGGACTGGTTCGCCAAGGCCAAGGAGCACCCCGGCAGCTGGTGGACCGATTGGGCCGACTGGTTGAAGCCGCATGCCGGCAAGCAGATCGCCGCACCGAAAACCTACGGCAACCGCACGCACAAGGCGATCGAGCCGGCGCCCGGCCGCTACGTCAAGCAGAAGGCCTGAGCAAACACGATGCGGGTTTGTCGGGGGCTTGCTGCACTGCGGCAGGCGCGCGACAGTCCGCACTGACCGTCCTCATTTTCCGTTCCGTTCCATCGCAGGAGACTCGTTCCCATGAGCACCGACATCGTCATCGTCGCCGCCGCCCGCACCGCGGTCGGCAAGTTCGGCGGCACGCTTGCTTCCACGCCCGCGCCCGAACTCGGCGCCGCGGTCATCAATGAACTGCTCAAGCGCGCCAAGCTCGAGGGCGGCCAGATCGGCGAGGTCATCCTGGGCCAGGTGCTGCAGGCGGGCGCGGGCCAGAACGCGGCGCGCCAGGCGGTGGTGAAGGCGGGCCTGCCGCACGCCGTGCCGGCGATGACCATCAACAAGGTCTGCGGCTCGGGCCTGAAGGCGGTGATGCTGGCCGCGCAGGCGATCCGTGACGGCGACAGCGAGATCGTCATCGCCGGCGGCCAGGAGAACATGAGCCTGTCGCCGCACGTGCTGCCCAACTCGCGCAACGGCGCGCGCATGGGCGACTGGAAGCTGGTCGACTCGATGATCGTCGACGGCCTGTGGGACGTCTACAACCAGTACCACATGGGCATCACGGCCGAGAACGTGGCCAAGCAGTACGGCGTCAGCCGCGAGGCGCAGGACGCGCTGGCGCTGGCCAGCCAGCAGAAGGCCGCCGCCGCGCAGGATGCCGGCCGCTTCAAGGACGAGATCGTGCCCTTCAGCATCGCGCAGAAGAAGGGCGATCCGATCGTGTTCGCCAACGACGAGTTCATCAACCGCAAGACCAGCGCCGAAGGCCTGGCCGGGCTGCGCCCGGCCTTCGACAAGGCCGGCAGCGTGACCGCCGGCAATGCCTCGGGCCTGAACGACGGCGCCGCCGGCGTGCTGGTGATGAGCGCAAAGACGGCCGACAAGCTCGGCCTGACGCCGCTGGCGCGCATCGCCAGCTATGCCAGCGCCGGCCTGGACCCGAAGATCATGGGCATGGGCCCGGTGCCGGCGGCGCGCAGGGCGCTCGAGCGCGCCGGCTGGAAGCCTGCCGATCTCGACCTGCTGGAGATCAACGAAGCCTTCGCGGCGCAAGCCTGCGCGGTGCACAGCGAGATGGGCTGGGACACCAGCAAGGTCAACGTCAACGGTGGCGCCATCGCCATCGGCCACCCCATTGGCGCGTCGGGCTGCCGCATCCTCGTCACGCTGCTGCACGAAATGCAGAAGCGCAATGCCAAGAAGGGCATCGCCAGCTTGTGCATCGGCGGCGGCATGGGCGTCGCGCTGACCGTCGAGCGCTGAAACCGTTCACGACGAACAACATCATTTCAACCAGGAGAGACAAATGGCTCAGAAGCTTGCGTACGTGACCGGTGGCATGGGTGGCATCGGCACCGCGATGTGCCAGCGCCTGCACAAGGACGGGTTCAAGGTGATCGCGGGCTGCGGCCCGAGCCGCGACTTCAACAAGTGGCTGGGCGAGCAGAAGGCGCTGGGCTATACCTTCTACGCCTCGGTCGGCAACGTCGGCGACTGGGATTCGACCGTGGCGGCCTTCGAGAAGATCAAGGCCGAACACGGCGTGGTCGACGTGCTGGTCAACAACGCCGGCATCACGCGCGACAGCGTGTTCCGCAAGATGAGCCGTGCCGACTGGGATGCGGTCATGGAAACCAACCTCACCAGCCTGTTCAACGTCACCAAGCAGGTGATCGACGGCATGCTCGACAAGGGCTGGGGCCGCATCGTCAACATCAGCTCGGTGAACGGCGAGAAGGGCCAGTTCGGCCAGACCAACTACTCGGCCGCCAAGGCCGGCATGCACGGCTTCACGATGGCGCTGGCGCAGGAAGTGGCCAACAAGGGCGTGACGGTGAATACCGTGAGCCCGGGCTACATCGGCACCGACATGGTCAAGGCGATCCGTCAGGACGTGCTCGACAAGATCGTCGCCGGCATCCCGGTCAAGCGCCTGGGCACGCCGGACGAGATCGCCTCCATCGTCGGCTGGCTGGCCGGCGAGGAGTCGGGCTTCACGACCGGCGCGGACTTCTCCTGCAACGGTGGCCTGCATATGGGGTGACCGCGGACGAGAGATCGTCCTGAGGACGATCTCTCGCCTCGGTCACGGCCTTGCGCATGCTTGCGCAAGGCCTGGGGCGAGCCCGGCTTAGAAGGCCACGTAGCGCCCCGGCCGGTGGTTCAGCGCCAGCGTGAGGTTGAGCGCGAGCGCACCCAGGATCGACATCGCGATGCGCTTGGGCTCGATCATCGCCAGCGAGGCGATCAGGATGGTGCCGTCGATGCCCATCTGCACCCAGCCGGCGCGCCAGCCGAAGCGCTTCTGCAACACCAGCACCAGGATGTTCAGCCCGCCCAGGCTGGCGTGGTGGCGGAACAGCACGAGGAAGCCGGTGCCCATCAGCAGCCCGCCGGCGACGGCGGCGAACCAGGGGTCGAGCACCGCGAAGCCGGCCCAGCGCGGGATCACGCTGGTGAGTGTCGAGAGCAGCGTCACCGCGGCGAAGGTCTTGAGCGTGAAGGCTCGGCCCATGGCTCGCCAGGCGAGCGCATAGAAGGGCAGGTTGATGGCGAAGAACAGCGGCCCGAAGCCGATGCCCGTGGCGTAGTGCGCAAGGAAGGCCAGCCCCGCCGTGCCGCCGGTGAGCAGCCCGGCGTGGGTGAACATGCTCACGCCGATGGTGATGAACAGCGTGCCGGTGACGAAGGCCAGCGCGTCGTCGTACCAGGCGTGGCGCAGTGCTTGTGCGCTCACTCGACGATCCCCGAGAGGAAGAACTTGATCAGGCCCTTGGCCGCGAAGCCGACCAGGCCCACGCCCAGCCCGAGCAGCAGCACGAAGGTGCCGAACTTGCCCGCCTTCGATTCGCGCGCGAGCTGCAGGATGATGAACACCATGTACAGCATGAAGGCCGTCACCCCGAAGGTGAGGCCGAACCAGGCGATCTGGTCTTCGCTGTAGCCGAACATGCTGCGCCCTGCCTTCGTTCAGGGCCGCGCGACGAGGCCGGAGCTGTCGACGAGGTCGCGGTAGGCGTGCCA
Source organism: Piscinibacter sp. (assembly GCA_017983795.1). GTDB lineage: Bacteria > Pseudomonadota > Gammaproteobacteria > Burkholderiales > Burkholderiaceae_C > Piscinibacter. Next base: position 299,922 of record JAGOAS010000002.1, on the reverse strand, counting down.
GCTCGCGTGCGCGAGCCAGGGCACCACGATCGCCAGGCCCAGCATCAGGCTGGCCATGCCCAGCAGCGTGAGGCCCATGAGCAGGCCGGCCCACAGCGCCATCGCCACCGGGTTGTCCATCACCACGCGCCAGCTCGTGAATACCGCGGCCAGCACGCCGACCTCGCGGTCGAGCAGCAGCGGGATGGCGACCACGCTGGAGGCAAATACCGGCGCCGCGAGCACGCCGCCGAGCGCGAGCCAGATCTCGAACAGGTGGCCCTGATCGGCCAGCACCACCACACGCAGGAACTCGACCGGGTTGCGCACCGGCGCGGGCGCGAGGCCGGTGATCAGCGCGGCCGAGGTCATCACCCAGCCGGTGCCGGCGACGGCCAGCAGCACGCCGAACACGACGAGGCGGCTGTCGCGCGGCCGCCAGGCGGCCAGCGCGGTGGCGAGCCGCGCGCGGCCCTCGCGCTGCAGCGCGCGGCTGACCGCGTACAGGCCGGTGGCCAGCACCGGCGCCACCAGCAGGAAGCCGGAGAAGGCGCCGGAGAGCAGCCAGAACTGGTCGCGCGCGAGCCAGAACAGCGTGCCGCCGAACAGCGCCAGCGCCAGGCCGTGCAGCACGCCGGGCAGCGGGCAGCGCATGAAGTCGCGCCAGCCCGCGGCCAGCCAGCCGAGCGGGCGCAGCACGGGCACGCGGCGCGTGCCGAAGCGGCGTGATTCGACGAGGGCGGGGCTTTCGCGCATGGGGCGGCAGTCTGCCACGCACCATGGGGTCGGCCGCTTGACCAAGGTCATGCCACGCCGAGCCATGCTGCGGCGCAGCAGGAATTCCCGCGAGCGGCTACAATGCGCCCCGACGCGCGGCTTCGTCCGCGCGTCGTCCGTTCATCTCCTTCGACCTCGTTCCGTCTTTCTCTCGTTCGGAACATCACGCCGCGACGGCGTGGGCACGGTTGGCGGCGATGCCGTCGCTACGAGCCTTCCGACGAAGTTTCCCCGCGACCTGATCAGGGCCTGCCGCGAACGCAGGCCCGGCGGTGCTTTGCGCCGTTGCTTGCGAAAGAGAACGATGAGTTTCGAGAACCTGGGCCTGCACGAGGCCCTCACGCGTGCCGTGGCCGATGCCGGCTACGACAGCGCCACCGACGTCCAGCAGCGCGCCATTCCGCCGGCGCTCGAAGGCCGTGACCTGATGGTCTCGGCCAGCACCGGCAGCGGCAAGACCGCCTCCTTCATCCTGCCGGCGCTGCAGCGCGTGCTGGCCGCGCGCGGCGACAACGCCAAGCGCCGCGAGAAGGGCGTGGTCTACGGCCCGCGCATCCTCGTGCTCGCGCCGACGCGCGAACTGGCCATGCAGGTCGCCAAGGCGGCCGACACCTACGGCCGCCACGTGCAGGGCCTGCGCGTGGCCACGGTGGTGGGCGGCGTGCCGTATCCGGCGCAGATCAAGGCTTTGCGCGGCCCGCTGGACATCCTGATCGCCACGCCCGGCCGCCTGCTCGATCACCTGCAGACCGGCAAGGCCGTGCTGGAGCATGTCGAGATGCTGGTGCTCGACGAGGCCGACCGCATGCTCGACATGGGCTTCATCGACGACATCACGACGATCGCCGACCACGTGCCGGCCGCGCGCCAGACGGTGATGTACAGCGCCACCTTCGCCGGCAACGTCGGCGGCCTGGCGCGCAACCTGCTGCGCGAGCCGCAGCGCGTCGACGTCGCCTCGCACACCGACACGCACGCCAACATCGAGCAGCGCCTGCACTGGGCCGACAACGCCCAGCACAAGAATGCGCTGCTCGACCACATCCTGACCGGCGCCGAGCTCGAGCAGGCCGTGATCTTCACCAGCACGCAACGCGATGCCGACTGGCTGGCCGATCGCCTCGCCGACATGGGCCACGCCGTCGCCTCGCTGCACGGCGGCATGCCGCAAGGCCGGCGCAACCGCGTGCTGCAGGGCCTGCGCAGCAAGCACCTGCGCGTGCTCGTCGCCACCGACGTGGCGGCGCGCGGCATCGACGTGCCGACCATCAGCCACGTCATCAACTACGGCCTGCCGATGAAGGCCGAAGACTACGTGCACCGCATCGGCCGCACCGGCCGCGCCGGCCGCAACGGCCTGGCGGTGACGCTGGCCGAGCGCATGGACGTGGGCATGATCCGCCGCATCCAGCACTTCACCACGCAGGACATTCCCGTCGCCACCGTGGCCGGCCTCGAGCCGCGCATCCCGGCGCCGCGCATCTTCGCGCAGCGCGCGGAAGGTCAGGGCGAACGCCCCGGCTTCGGTGCGCGCAAGAGCTTCGGCGGCGGCAAGCCTTTCGGCGCCAAGAAGCCGTTCGGCGCGGGGGGCAACAAGCCCTTCGGGAAGAAGCCTTTCGGCGGTGGCGGCGCGGCCAAGCGCGGCAGCCCGTTCCAGCGCTGATCGGACGCTGATCAGGCCGCGCCGCGCTGGCGCGTTACCCTGATCTGCACGTCCATGCCGAGGTAGGCGTCGCGCGGGCCGAACCAGGTGCCCGCGATCGGCGGCGCCTGCTGCGGGTCGCGCGCCACGCCGACGCGGATCAGCGTGTTGCCGCCGAGCAGGTTGTTGGTCGGATCGAAGGGCAGCCAGCCGGCGCCCGGCAGGTAGGCCTGCAGCCAGGCATGCGTGCTGCCGGCGCCGACCACGCCGGACTCCCCGCCCGCCGCTTCGGCGCTGTCGTCGTCGAGCGCCGGGTCGTAGAGGTAGCCGGAGACGAAGCGCGTGGCGATGCCGAGCCGGCGCGCCGCTTCCATCATCAGCAGCGCGAAATCACGGCACGAGCCGCCGCCGCGCGCGAGCGTCTGCAGCGGCGTCTGCGTGCCTTCCTCCTCGCGCGCCGCGTAGGCGAAGCGCTCGCGGATGTTCTGGTTCATCGCCACCAGCAGCTCGCGCGTGCCGGTGGGCCCGTCGGTGCGGATGAACTGGCGCGCCCAGGCGGTCAGCTCGCCCTTCGGGTCGTCGTGGTGCGGCCGCAGGTAATGCTCGAGGTCGAAGCGGTCTTCCACGCTGTAGGCGAAGGGAAAGCGCTCGGCCGCCGGGTCGAGCGGCAGCTCGAGGTTGTGCGTGTGCGCATGCTCGATCGTGAAGCTGCAGGTGATGCGCAGCTCGGCCGCTTCGGCCAGCGGCTGCACGATCGCGATCGAGTTGGAGTGCGGGTCCTGGATCAGCCGCACCGAAGCCTCGGGGCTGACCTGCAGGTCGGTGGCGAGCACGCGCAGGTCATGCCCGTCGCGCGGGCGGAACATCACGCGGTGCTCGCCGAAGCGCACCGGTTCGCGGTAGCGATAGCTCGTCGTGTGGACGATGTCGTAGCGAACCGTCATCGAGTTCAGGTGCTTCAGGTGCCGAGCAGCTCCACCTCGAACATCAGCGTGGCGTTCGGAGGAATGACGCCGCCGGCGCCGCGTGCGCCGTAGCCGAGCTGCGCCGGGATCACCAGCACGCGCGTGCCGCCGACCTTCATGCCCTGCACGCCTTCGTCCCAGCCGCGGATCACCATGCCCTGGCCGAGGCCGAACTGGAAGGGGTCGTTGCGGTCCTTGCTGCTGTCGAACTTGGCGCCCTTGACGCCGTCGTTGTAGAGCCAGCCGGTGTAGTGCACGGTGACGTACTGGCCGGCGCGCGCCTCGGCGCCGGAGCCGACGGCTGTGTCTTCGTACTGCAGCCCGGAGGCGGTGGTGGTCAGGGCCATGGTGGGGTCTCGTCACAGAGGTGGAAAGGGGCCGCCATCATGCCACCGTGCGCCGCCAGGCCTCGGTGGCGACGGCCAGAAAGCCCGGCCGATCCGTCGCCTCGATGCGCAGCCCCAGCACGCTGGCCGCGTCGCGCAGCGCGGCGAGCGGGTCGCGCAGGTCCAGCGCCGTCGCGCCGTTCTGCTTGGAGAGCTTCTCGCCGTTGGCGCCCAGCACCAGCGGCGTGTGCAGGTAGCGCGGCGTCGCCACGCCGAGCGCACGCTGCAGCAGGATCTGGCGCGGCGTGTTGTCGGCCAGATCCTCGCCGCGCACGACGTCGCTGATGCCCTGCGCGGCATCGTCCACCACCACGGCGAGCTGGTAGGCCCACAGGCCGTCGGCGCGCTTCAGGACGAAGTCGCCCACCGCTTCGCACAGGTGCTGGCGCTGCGCGCCGAGGCGGCGGTCGTGCCAGTGGATCTCGGGCTCGTCGGCGCAGGCGACGAACGACGTGCGCATGCGCACCGCGCGCGCCGCGCGGCCCTGCAAGCCATCGCGGCAGGTGCCGGGGTAGACCAGTTCGCCGCCGCGCGGCTTGGCCTGGCCCTGCGCCGCCAGCGCACGCTCGATGTCGCTGCGCGTGCAGGCGCAGGGGTAGGCCCAGCCGGCGGCGACGAGGCGCTCGAGCGCCGCCTGGTAGAGCGCGCCGCGCGCCGATTGCCACAGAGGCTCCTCGTCGGGCACAAGGCCGCAGGCGGCGAGCTGCGCGAGGATGAGCCGGTCGGCACCCGGCACGCAGCGCGGTGTGTCGACATCCTCGATGCGCACCAGCCAGCGCCCGCCGTGCGCGCGCGCGTCCAGCCACGACGCCAGGGCCGCGACCAGCGAGCCGGCGTGCAACGGTCCGGTGGGCGAGGGGGCGAAGCGGCCGACGTAGCCGCTCATGCGAGCCTCAGCCTCCCCAGGGGCCGCTGTGGCGTTCGAGCAGCGCGCGCCGCGTGGCCGGGCTCTCCAGCTGACTCAGCCACCATTGCAGCGCCAGGCCCAGCGGCTGCCGCTTGCCGCGCCCGCCGGTGCCCGAGCGCCAGGCGTAGCCCATGTGGGCGCGCGGCCGCGCGCGCTCGACTTCCTTGACCACCAAGCGCCCGGCCTCCACGTGCGGCCGCGCCATCGGCTCTGGGATGTAGCCGCAACCCATGCAGCGGATCTGCGCCTCGATCTTGGCCTGCGTGCTGGCCACCGTCAGCACATCCTGGCCGGGCAGCAGGTTCACGGTGATCGGCGTCATGCGCTGCGCCGAATCGGCCACTGCCACCGCGCGGTGGCGCAGCAGTTCGGCGTCGCTGATCGGCCCCTGGTGATTCGCCAGCGGATGGTGCGGCGCGACCGCGAAGACGAAGTCGATGTCGCCCAGCAGCGCGAACTCGATGCCCGCCGGCGGCGTGGCATGCGTGCCCACGCCGATGGCGAGATCGGCCTGGCCCGACAGCAGCGCCTCCCAGGTGCCGGCCAGCACCTCGCTGCGCACGCGCAGCCGCGTGCCGTGCTCGACGCCCTGCTCGCTGCAGCGCGAGTAGAAGGCCTCGCACAGCTCGAACACGGTGACCTGCGAGATGATGGTGTCCACCGCCACCGTGAGCTGCGTCTCCCAGCCGGTGGCGACGCGGCGCACGCGATTGGCCACCGCGTCCATCTCGGCGAGCAGGCGCCGGCCCTCGTTGAGCAGTTCCTCGCCGGCGGCGGTGAGCTGCGCCTGGCGCGAGCTGCGGTCGAACAGCAGCACGTCGAGCGCGTCCTCGAGCTGGCGCACGTTGTAGGTCAGCGCCGAGGGCACCTTGCCGAGCTCGCGCGCCGCGGCGGCGAAGCTGCCGGTGCGCGCGATGGTGTCCATCATCGCGAGGGCTTCTGGCGTGAGCACGTTGCGGCGTTCGGTCATGGCGGGCGCGGGCGGGCGGGGCGAGGAGTTCATCTTATTTGAACGTGAACTTCAAGGCCGGACGGCGCCTGCCGTGGCGGCCGGCTCCTACAGTGGCTGCATCGACCTTCGATCCGCCCTTCGCATCGAGAGCCTCACGCCATGATCACCCTGCGCAAGTCCTGCGACCGCGGCTATGCCGACCACGGCTGGCTGAAGAGCTTCCACAGCTTCTCGTTCGCCGACTACTTCGACCCCAAGCACATGGGCTGGGGCAACCTGCGCGTGATCAACGAAGACCGCGTCGCCCCCGGCACCGGCTTCGGCACGCACGGCCACCGCGACATGGAGATCATCAGCTACGTGCTCGAAGGCGAGCTGGCGCACCGCGACAGCATCGGCACCGAGGGCGGCAACAGCGGCGTGATCCGCCCCGGCGACGTGCAGCGCATGAGCGCAGGCCGCGGCGTGCGCCACAGCGAATACAACCACGCCGCCGCCGCGACCACGCATTTCCTGCAGATCTGGATCGAGCCCGACCAGGCCGGCGTCGACCCGAGCTACGAGCAGAAGCGCTTCGAGAGCGCCGACAAGCGCGGCCGCCTGCGCCTGGTCGCCAGCCGCGACGGCCGCGAAGGCTCGGTGCGCATCCACGCCGACGCCGCGCTCTACGCCGGCCTGTTCGACGGCGCCGAGTCGGCCGAACTGGCGCTCGACCCGGCGCGCAAGAGCTACGTGCACCTGGTGCGCGGCGAGCTGAGCGTCAACGGCGAGACGCTGCGCGGCGGCGACGCGGCACTGCTGGCCGGTGAGTCGCGCGTGGCGCTGGCCGGCGGGCGCGATGCCGAGGTGCTGCTGTTCGACCTCGCCGCCTGACGCCTTCTTCTCCCTTCCTCATTCCCTTTCGTCAACCCTGGAGTCCCGGATGTCCAAGATCGTCATCGTCTACCACAGCGGCTACGGCCACACCAAGAAGATCGCCGAGGCCGTGGCCGCGAGCGCCGGCGCCGCGCTGCTGGCCATCGATGCCGAGGGCAATCTGCCCGAAGGCGGCTGGGAGCAACTCGCCGCCGCGAAGATGATCGTGTTCGGCTCGCCGACCTACATGGGCGGAGCGAGCTGGCAGTTCAAGAAGTTCGCCGATGCCTCGTCCAAGCCCTGGTTCACCCAGCAGTGGAAGGACAAGCTCGCCGCCGGCTTCACCAACTCGGCGACGATGAACGGCGACAAGCTCTCGACGCTGCACTACTTCTTCACGCTCTCGCAGCAGCACAGCATGCTGTGGGTCGGCACCGGCCTGATGCCCAGCAACTCCAAGGCGGCGACGCGCAACGACGTCAACTACGTGGGCTCGTTCTCGGGCCTGATGACCGTCTCGCCCTCGGACGCCTCGCCCGACGAGATTCCGCCGGGCGACATCGCCACCGCCCAGGCCTTCGGCAAGCGCGTGGCCGAGGTCGCCGCCAAGGTCTTCGGCTGAGCGGGGGTTGTCATGAGCACGCTGCGCCTGCTGGCGATTTCCGGTAGCTCGCGCACCGGCTCGTGGAACCGCAAGCTGGTCGATGTCGCCGCGAGAGCGGCGCAGGCGCGCGGCGCGCAGGTCGAATCGCTCGACCTGCGTTCGCTGGCGCTGCCGCTGTACGACGCCGACCTCGAGAAGGCTGGCGGCGTGCCCGAGGGCGCGCGCCGCCTGCGCGACGCGCTGCGCGCGGCCGACGGCGTGCTGCTCTCGGCGCCCGAGTACAACGGCTTCCCGACGCCGCTGCTGCTCAACAGCTTCGACTGGCTCTCGCGCCTGCAGCCCGAGGGCGACGCACCCTCGGGCCTGGCCGCGAGCAGCGGCAAGCCGCTCGGCCTGTTCAGCGCATCGCCGGGGCCGATGGGGGCGCTGCGCTCGCTGAACTTCACGCGCCAGTACCTGGGCATGACCATCGCGATGCTGCCGGTGCCGCAGCAGTTCGCCTTGTCGAAGGCCGGCGAGGCCTTCGACGAGAGCGGCGCGCTGAAGGATGCCAAGCAGCAGGCGGCGCTGGAGGCGGTGGTGGCCTCGCTGATCCGCCTCGCCACGGCGCTGAAGTCGGCCGGCTGAGTCGGTTCACGGCCTGCGGGCCCTTGCTACAGTCGCCGTCATGGAGACGGCATTCAAGGTGTTGGGCCTGCTGCCCTGGACCGACTGGGCGGCGGTGGCCGTGCTCTTCCTCGGCTGGATCGGCTATGCGGTATTCGCCAAGCGGCGCAGCACCCTGCAGCCTTCGCTGCTGGACACCACCAACCACATCCGCCGCCACTGGATGCTGCAGTCGACCTACCGCGAGGTGCGCGTGGTCGACGGCATCGTCATCCAGAGCCTGTCCAGCAGTCCGTCGTTCTTCGCCTCGACGACCATCCTGATCATCGGCGGCCTGCTGGCCGTGCTGGGCACCACCGAGAAGGCCAGCGAACTGGTGCGCGAGATTCCCTTCGCGGCGCGCACGTCGGTGCTGGTGTTCGACCTGAAGATCGTGCTGCTGCTGGGCATCTTCGTCTACGCCTTCTTCCGCTTCACCTGGTCGCTGCGCCAGTACACCTTCGGCGCGCTGCTGGTCGGCGCGCTGCCCGAGCGCGACGACCTGCTGGCGATGGGTGATGCGGCCGCGCCGATCCGCGAGGCCTTCGCCGAACGCGCCGGGCGCGTGGTCGGGCTCGCCGCCGAGACCTTCAACGACGGGCTGCGTGCCTACTACTTCGCCTTCGCGGCGATCGGCTGGTTCTTCTCGCCGCTGGCCCTCGCGGTCGCCACCGTGGGCGTCGTCTTCATCCTCTACCGGCGCGAGTTTCGCTCCGAGGTGCTGAAGGTGCTCAAGGCCGGAGCCTGATTTGCGATCGTGAGCCGCGCGGGCGCGGCAGGCGCAGCCCCGCGGGGGCTCCTGCGGAGTCGGCCGGCTGGCGCCGGCTGCCCTGCGCTGCTCGCACCGGGGTCGCGTCGCCGAACTCGTTCCACTCCCTTCGGTCGTTGCACTCGAACAGCGGCGACGAGCTGGTTTACGAAGCGCGCGAGTACGCGCGCCGACCCCGGCACTGCGCTGCTCGGCGACTCCCAAGTCGCTCCCACGGGGCCGCGCCTGCCGCGCTGAGCCAGCGGGGTCTGCGCACAGGTGGCATGCCACGGTTGGTTCAGCAAGGGCGACCCGCTCGGCCCTTGCCGCTCCGCTTGGTACAACTCGACCTCGCACACCCGTCCCGCATCCCAGGAAGCGGCTTCCCTAGAATGCCGCGCATGGACTTCATCCACCTGCGCAGCCACACCGAGTTCTCCGTCGTCGATGGCACCTTGCGGGTGGATGACATGGTGGCCGCGGCGGCGAAGGACGGGCAGGGCGCGCTGGCGATCACCGATCTGTCGAACCTGTTCGGCGCGGTGAAGTTCTACAGCCAGGCGCGCAAGAAGGGCGTCAAGCCCATCCTCGGCGCCGACATCTGGCTGGAGAGCGACAGCGGCGAGAAGCAGGCCAGCCGCCTGCTGCTGCTGGCACAAAGCCGCGAGGGCTACCTCAACCTCTGCGAGATCCTCTCCAAGGCCTGGATCACCAACGAGCAGCGCGGCCAGGCCTGGGTGAAGTGGGAGTGGCTGGCCGAGCATGGCGCGGGGCTGATCGCGCTCTCGGGCGCCGACCTCGGCGCCGTCGGCCAGGCGCTGCTGGCGGGCGACAAGGCGCGCGCCGCGGCCACCGCGCGGCGCCTCGCGGCCTTGTTCCCGCAGCGCTTCTACCTCGAGCTGCAGCGCGGCGGCATGCCGGCGCACGAAGCCCAGGTGCGCGCCGCCGTGCCGCTGGCCGCCGAGCTCGGCCTGCCGGTGGTGGCCACGCATCCGGTGCAGTTCCTCACGCCGGAAGACTTCGAGGCCCACGAGGCGCGCATCTGCGTCGCCGAGGGCGAGACGCTGACCAACCCGAAGCGCATCAAGCGCTTCAGCCGCGAGCAGTATTTCAAGACGCGCACGCAGATGGCGGCGCTGTTCGCCGACCTGCCCTCGGCGCTGGCCAACTCGGTGCAGATCGCGCAGCGCTGCAACCTCGACAAGCTGCTGGGCAAGCCGCAGTTGCCCAACTTCCCGACGCCGCTGGTGGGCGGCGAGCCCATGCCCATGGCCGACTACTTCGGCCAGCTCTCGCACCAGGGGCTGGAGGAGCGGCTGGCGCATCTCTACCCCGACGCCGCGCAGCGCGACAAGGAGCGGCCGCGCTACGTGCAGCGGCTCGACTTCGAGATCGCGACCATCCTGAAGATGGGCTTCCCCGGCTACTTCCTGATCGTCGCGGACTTCATCAACTGGGCCAAGAACAACGGCTGCCCGGTGGGCCCGGGGCGCGGCTCGGGCGCGGGCTCGCTGGTGGCCTATGCGCTGAAGATCACCGACCTCGACCCGCTGCGCTACAACCTGCTGTTCGAGCGCTTCCTGAACCCGGATCGTGTGTCGATGCCCGACTTCGACATCGACTTCTGCCAGGGCAACCGCGACCGCGTCATCGACTATGTCAAGGACAAATACGGCCGCGCCGCGGTGAGCCAGATCGCCACCTTCGGCACCATGGCCGCCAAGGCCGCGCTGCGCGACGTCGGCCGCGTGCTGGGCATGGGTTACGGCCACGTCGACAGCGTCGCCAAGCTGGTGCCCGCGCCGCCGGGCAAGACGGTGACGCTGCGCCGCCCGCCCGAGCCGCCCGACAGTGGCGTGATCTACGCGCGCAAGGAGGCGCCGGAGATCGAGGAGCGCGAGAAGAACGAGGAGGAAGTGGCCGAGCTGCTCGCGCTCGCCGAGCGTGTGGAAGGCATCGTGCGCAACGTCGGCATGCATGCCGGCGGCGTGCTGATTGCGCCGGGCAAGATCACCGACTTCTGCCCGCTCTACCAGCAGCCGGGCAGCGATTCGGCGGTCAGCCAGTACGACAAGGACGACGTCGAGGCGATCGGCCTGGTGAAGTTCGACTTCCTGGGCCTGGCCACGCTGACCATCCTCGAGCTCGCCAAGGATTTCATCCGCGCGCGCCGCAAGGGCCAGGAGGTCTTCGCCTTCGAGACCCTGCCGCTGGACGACAAGGCCTCGTACCGGCTGATGAGCGAGGGCAAGACGGTCGCGGTATTCCAGCTCGAATCCTCCGGCATGCAGCGCATGCTGCGCGACGCCAAGCCCAGCGTCTTCGAGGACGTGATCGCGCTGGTGGCGCTGTACCGCCCGGGCCCGATGGACCTGATCCCGACCTTCTGCGCGCGCAAGCACGGCCGCGAGGAGGTCGAGTACCCGCATCCGCTGATGCGCGAGGTGCTCGAGGAGACCTACGGGATCATGGTCTACCAGGAGCAGGTGATGCAGGTGGCCCAGATCGTCGGCGGCTACTCGCTGGGCGGCGCCGACCTGCTGCGCCGCGCGATGGGCAAGAAGAAGCTCGAGGAGATGGTGGCGCACCGTGCCACCTTCGCCGAGGGCGCGGCGAAGAAGGGCATCGCCGAGCCCAAGGCCAACGAGATCTTCGACCTGATGGAGAAGTTCGCGGGCTACGGCTTCAACAAGTCGCACGCGGCCGCCTACGCGCTGCTGGCCTATCACACGGCCTACCTGAAGGTTCACTACCTGGCCGAGTTCACCGCCGCCAACATGAGCGTGGCGCTGGACGATACCGACAAGCTCAAGATCTTCCACGACGACGCGGTCGCGCTCGGCATCACCTTCGAGCCGCCTGACGTCAACAGCGGCGGCTACCGCTTCGCGCCGGTGGCCGACGACACGGTGCGCTACGGCCTGGGCGCGATCAAGGGCACGGGGCAGGGTGCGATCGAGGCGATCATCGCCGCACGCGAGGAAGGCGGGCCGTTCAAGTCCATCTTCGACTTCTGCAATCGCGTCGACCGTGGCCGCATCAACAAGCGCGTGGTGGAAGCGCTCATCAAGGCCGGCGCCTTCGACAAGCTGCACGCCGAGCGCTCGCAGATGGTGGCCAGCATCGCCCTGGCCTTCGACTACGCCGACACGCAGGCGGCGAACGCCGACCAGGGCGGGCTGTTCGACTTCGGTGACTCCCATGCCGCGAGCACGCAGGAGCCCGAGCTGATCGCCGCCGAGCCCTGGAGCATCAAGGAGCGGCTCGGCTTCGAGAAGGTGGCGCTCGGCTTCTACCTCTCCGGCCACCTGTTCGACCAGAGCGGCGACGAGGTGCGGCGCATCGCGCGGCGCCGCAATGCCGACGTGGTCGACAGCCGCGAGCCGCAGCTGCTGGCCGGCATCGTCGGCGACCTGCGCGTGGTCAACGGCCAGCGCGGCCGCGTCGCCATCTTCAAGCTCGACGACAAGACCGAGGCCATCGAGGCGGTGGCCAACGAAGAGCTGCTCAACGCCCACCGCGAGCTGCTCAAGGACGACGAGCTGATCATCGTGCAGGGCAAGGTGCAGCCGGATCGTTTCTCCGGCGGACTGCGCCTGAACGTCACGCAGGTGTGGGATCTGGCGGCGGCGCGCTGCCGCTTCGGCAAATACCTGCGCGTCGAGGTCAACGGCAGCATCCCGCCGGTGGCCGAGGTGCTGCGCGACTACCCCTCGCGCCGGCTGCAGACCGAACACGGCGATCTGCCGCAGGGCCTGACGATCCGCCTGGCGCTGCAGCGCGAGCGCGCCAGCGGCGAGGTCGACCTCGGCGACGCGGCGCGCTTCTACCCGACCGACGAAGCCATCGCCCGCTGGCGCAGCAGCGCCAGCCAGGGCAGGGCAGAGGTGGTGTACGAGTGACCGGGCAGCCGACCACCGGCCTCGTGCTCACCGGCGGCGGTGCGCGCGCGGCGTATCAGGTCGGCGTGCTCAAGGCGGTGATGCAGATCCGCCGCGAGTCGAATGCGCCGCCGGGCAATCCGTTTCCCGTCATCACCGGCACCTCGGCCGGCGCGATCAACGCGGCCGCGCTGGCCTGCCGCAGCGCCAACATGGACGAGGCGGTGCGCGTGCTCGCCGAGGTGTGGGAGAACTTCCACGCCGACCAGATCTACCGCGCCGACTCGCTGGGCGTGATCCGCACCGGCGCGCGCTGGCTGACGCTGTTCTCGCTGGGCTGGCTGATCGCACGCTGGCGCCGCGCGCGGCCGCGCTCGCTGCTGGACAACGCGCCGGCCGCCGACCTGCTGCAGCGCATGGTGGGCAGCACAGCGATCAAGCAGGCGATGCACGAGGGCCACCTGCAGGCGCTCGCGGTCACCGCCTCGAGCTACGGCTCGGGCCTGCACGTGACCTTCTACGACGCGGTCAAGGAGATCCTGCCCTGGACGCGCTCGCAGCGCATCGCGGTGCGCGCCGACATCGGCGTGCAGCACCTGATGGCCTCGTCGGCGATTCCCTTCGTCTTCCCGGCCGTGCCGCTGCCCATCGAAGACCGCACCGAGTATTTCGGCGACGGCTCGATGCGCCAGGCCGCGCCGATCTCGCCGGCGGTGCACCTGGGCGCCAACCGCATCCTCATCATCGGCGCCGGCCGCATGCACGAGCCGCCGGGCGTGCGCGCCCACAGCGAGGAATACCCGAACCTGGCGCAGATCGCCGGCCACGCGATGTCGAACATCTTCCTCGACGCGCTGGCGGTGGACGTGGAGCGGCTGCAGCGCATCAACGCCACGCTCAAGCTGCTCTCGCCCGAGGCGCTGGCGCACACCATGCTCAGGCCGATCGAGACGCTGGTGATCGCGCCCAGCCAGCGCCTCGACGACCTCGCCGCCAAGCACATCGGCAGCCTGCCGGCGCCGGTGCGCGGCATGCTGCGCGCGGTGGGCGTGTCGGGCCGCGGCGAGGACGCGCGCGGCGCGGCGCTGGCGAGCTACCTGCTCTTCGAGTCGCCCTACACGCGCGAGCTCGTCACGCTCGGCGTGGCCGACACGATCGTCAGGCGCGACGAGGTGCGCGCCTTCTTCGGCTGGACCTGATCCCTCAGGACTTGGCCTTCGATTCGGCGGTCTTCTTCGGCGCCTTCTGGCCCTTGACCTTCGCCGGCGCGGCGGCCGCCGTGTAGGCCTGGCCGTTGACGGTCAGCCCGTCGGCGGAGAACTTGCGCGCGTTGCCGTCGCCCACGCCCTTGACGCGGCCCTGCAGGTCGGCCCAGTTGTTGAAGCTGCCGCTCTTGCGCGCCTCGAGGATGCGCGTGGCCATGCTCGGCCCGATGCCCTTGACGGCTTCCAGCTCGGCCTGGCCGGCCTTGTTGACGTCGGTGGCGGCGAAGGCCGCGGCGCAGGCGAACGAGAGGACGGCGGCGCTGAGAAACTTGAACATGATGTGGCTCCTTCGGTGGTTGGCGAGCCGCGGAATTGCGAGCTCGGGAGCCAGTGTTCCGGCGCGCTCTCGCGGCGTGAATCGCCACCGCGGGCCACCCGGCCGGCCGTCCCCCCGGCGGGGGACGTGCGGAAGTCTCAGCCTTGCGCGGCCAGCCAGTTCACGTAGCGGCCCACGCCGGTTGCCACGTCGGCGAAGACATGGTCGCAGCCGGTGGCGCGCAGCCGCGTCAGATCGGCCTGCGTGAAGCACTGGTACTTGCCGACCAGCGCCTCGGGGAAGGGGATGTACTCGACCAGAGCGCGCGACACCAGCTCGGCCAGCGGCAGCGGCGCTTCCCCCTTCAGGGTGCGTGCCGCGTTGACGGTGGCCACGGCCACGTCATTGAAGGGCTGGGCGCGGCCGCTGCCGAGGTTGAAGATGCCGCTCTGGCCGGGGTTCTGCAGGAACCACAGGTTCACGGCCACCACGTCGTCGACGAAGACGAAGTCGCGCGACTGCATGCCCGGGCCGTAGCCGCCATACTCGCCGAACAGCTTGACCTTGCCGTGCTCGCGGAACTGGTTGAAGTGGTGGAAGGCCACCGAGGCCATGCGCCCCTTGTGCTGCTCGCGCGGGCCGTAGACGTTGAAGTAGCGGAATCCCGCCACCTGCGACGTCGCCGTCGGCAGCATGCGCCGCACCACGTTGTCGAACAGCAGCTTGCTGTAGCCGTAGACATTGAGCGGCAACTCGAACTGCGGCTCCTCGCGGAACGAGGCGCTGCCGCCGTAGGTGGCGGCCGAGGAGGCGTAGAGCAGCCGCGTGCCCTGGTCCTGGCAGGCGTCGAGCAGGTCCTTCGAGCAGCGGTAGTTGGTGTCGAGCATGTAGCGCCCGTCGTGCTGCATGGTGTCGCTGCAGGCACCCTGGTGCAGCACGGCGTCGACGCGGCCGAACTCGCGCCGCGCGAAGCGCGCGTAGAAGTCGGTCTTGTCGAAATAGTCGCTGATCTTCGCGCCCAGCAGGTTGCGGTACTTGGGGCCGTTGGTCAGGTTGTCGACGGCGATCACGTCGTCGATGCCGATCGCGTTCAGGCCGTGGACGATGTTGCTGCCGATCATGCCGGCCGCGCCGGTGACGACGACTTTCATGCGAAGAGTTCCTCGTAGGAGACGCTGGCGGTGCCGAACTTGCCGACCACGATGCCGCCGGCGCGGTTGGCCACCGGCATGGCTTCGCGCAGCGAATGGCCGCAGGCCAGCATGGCGGCCAGGGTGGCGATGACGGTGTCGCCGGCGCCGGTGACGTCGAACACCTCGCGCGCCTGCGCCGGCACCTGCGCGTGGCCGGCGGCGTCGAAGAGCGACATGCCTTCCTCGCTGCGCGTCAGCAGCAGGCCTTCGAGGCGGTGTTCGGCGCGCAGCTTCTGCGCCCGTTCGTGCAGCTGCGCCTCGCTGCTCCAGGGGCCGATCACTTGCGCCAGCTCGGCGCGGTTCGGCGTGATCACCGTGGCGCCGGCGTAGCGGCCGTAGTCGCTGCCCTTGGGGTCGATCAGCACCGGCTTGCCGGCAGCGCGGGCCAGCTCGATCATGCGCGGGATGTGCGTCAGACCGCCCTTGCCGTAGTCGGAGAACAGCACCGCGTCGTGTTCGGGCAGGGCGCGTTCATAGTCGTCCAGCATCGCCGCCAGCACCTCGTGGTCGGGCTGGTTCTCGAAGTCGATGCGGATGAGCTGCTGCGAGCGGCCGATCACGCGCAGCTTGACGATGGTGTAGAGCTGCGGGTCGCTGCCCAGCAGCGCGGTCACGCCCTGGCGCTCGAGCAGCTTCTTCAGCGTGCGCGCCGGCTCGTCGTCGCCGACCACCGTCAGCAGCGTGGCCTGCGCGCCCAGCGTCTTCACGTTGAGCGCCACGTTGGCGGCGCCGCCCAGGCGCTCCTCCTCGCGGTTGACGCGCACCACCGGCACCGGCGCCTCGGGCGAGATGCGGTCGACCGCGCCGAACCAGTAGCGGTCGAGCATCGCGTCGCCGACCACCAGCACGCGGGCGCGCGCGAGTCGTTCGCGGGAAGGGGTGGTCATATCAGAGATCCTCCTGGCGCAGCGGCGGGTAGGTGTCCCAGCCCAGGCAGCCGGGGCACTGCCAGAAGTAGTTCTGCGCCTCGAAGGCGCAGGCGGCGCAGCGGTAGCGCTGCAAGGGTTTCGCGGCGCGCGCGACGGCGTCGCGCACGGCCTTGGCTTCGTCGTCGCCCGAGGCGAGCAGGGCCTGCGCCGCGCTCAGCGAGCCGTTGTGCTGCAGGTGGGCGAGGGTGCGCTGGCGCTGCCGCGCCGCGTCGCCATCGAGGCGGCCGATGGCGGCCAGCAGGTCGCTGCTCGGCTGGCGGCGATAGAGCGCCTCCAGGCGTTCCAGCGCGGCCTCCGCCTCGCCGAGTGCCTTGGCGCTGTCGGCATAGTCGGCGGCGACGAGGTTGAACGCGGCCGGGTGGGCCGCCATCAGCGTGCCCCAGTGCAGCAGCGCCGCGCGATGCTCGCCGCGCGCGCGCTCGCGCTGGCCGGCCATGATGAGCGGCCGCGGCGACTGCGGCGCGGCTTCGCGCGCGCGCTGCAGGGCCTCGTCGGCCTCGCTGCGCTGCTGGCGCGCATCGGCCTCGGCGGCGAGCTCGCACCAGTGGTGCGCGATGCGCGTGGCGAACGAACCGCTGCCGCTGCGCTCCAGGCGGGCGGCCACCTCGGCGGCGGCGCGCCACTCGCGCGAACGCTCGTGCAGCGCCAGCAGCGCAAGGCGCGCCTCGGTGTCGAACACCGTGCCCTCGAGCGCCTCGAAGGCCTGCTGCGCGCGGTCGAACAGGCCGGCCTTCATGAAGTCCTGCGCCAGCGCGTGCTGGGCGCGCTCGCGCTCGCTGGCGGGGAGGTCGGCGCGCTTGAGCAGGTGCTCGTGCACGCGCACGGCACGCTCGTACTCGCCGCGGCGGCGGAACAGGTTGCCGAGCGCGAAGTGGAGCTCGGAGGTGTCGGGGTCGTGCTGCACCGCCTCGATGAAGGCGTCGATCGCCTTGTCGTGCTGCTCGTTGAGCAGCAGGTTCAGGCCCTGGTAGTAGGCCTTGGGCGACTCCTTCTGCTCGCGCTTCCACTGGCGCAGGTCGAAGCGCGAGGCCAGCCAGCCGAGCGCGAAGGCCACCGGCAGGCCGAGCAGCAGCCACTGCAGGTCAAATTCCATCGCGCGGCGGGTGTTCCGGGGTGAGGGTGGGCAGCGCGAGCTGCGAGCTGTCGTCGCCGTCGTCGCTACTGCGGCGCCGCCGTGCCACGCTGCGCTGGCGCCACCAGCTGGGCAGCATCGCCATGATGCCGAATACGCAGCCGAGCGCGAAGGCCGCGAGCACCACGAACACCATGTTCGTGCGCCACTCGTGGCCGAAGAACCAGCGGATGGAGGCTTCGTGCTGGTTGTTCAGCGCGAAGGCGAAAAGCAGGAAGAAGAGGGCGGCTCGAACGAGCCAGACGAGCAAGCGCATCGGGTCTCCGGCGGCGATTCTAGCCAGCGGAGCCGAGGGCTCAGGGGGCGGCGGAAGGCGTGCTGCCGTCGTCGGGATCGATCACCGGCACATGCGCGTCGACGGACTCTCGCAGCGCCTTGCCGGGCTTGAAGTGAGGCACCAGCTTCTCGGGAATGATCACCTGCTCGCCGCTGCGTGGGTTGCGGCCCACGCGCGGCGGCCGGCGATTGATCGAGAAGCTGCCGAAGCCGCGGATCTCGATGCGGTGCCCGCGCGCGAGCGCGTCGGACATCGCATCGAGAATGGTCTTGACGGCGAACTCGGTGTCGCGGTGCGTCAGCTGGCCGAAGCGTTCGGCCAGCTGCGCCACGAGATCGGAACGGGTCATGACGTGTCGCGGCTCGGCAGAGGCAGGGTCTTATTCGCCCTTGTTGTCCAGCTTGGCGCGCAGCAGGGCGCCCAGGCTGGTCGTGCCGGCGGTCTCGCGCTCGTTGGCGGCCGACAGGCGCTGCATCGCTTCCTGCTGGTCGGCGCTGTCCTTGGCCTTGATCGACAACTGGATCGAGCGCGTCTTGCGGTCGATGTTGATGATCAGGGCGGTGACTTCGTCGCCTTCTTTCAGGATGTTGCGGGCGTCTTCGACGCGGTCGCGCGAGATTTCCGAGGCGCGCAGGTAGCCGGTCACGTCGTCGTTGAGCTGGATCTCGGCGCCGCGCGCGTCGACCGTCTTGACCTTGCCGTTGACCGTCATGCCGCGGTCGTTCACCGAGGTGTAGCTGGTGAACGGATCGCTGTCGAGCTGCTTGATGCCCAGCGAGATGCGCTCGCGGTCGACGTCGACGGCCAGCACCACGGCCTCGACTTCCTGGCCCTTCTTGTAGTTGCGCACCGCGCTCTCGCCCGGCTCGTTCCACGACAGGTCGGACAGGTGCACCAGACCGTCGATGCCCGCGGCCAGGCCGACGAACACGCCGAAGTCGGTGATCGACTTGACGGGGCCCTTGACCTTGTCGCCGCGCTGCACGTTGGCAGCGAACTCTTCCCACGGGTTGGCCTTGCACTGCTTCATGCCCAGGCTGATGCGGCGCTTGTCCTCGTCGATCTCGAGCACCATCACCTCGACCTCGTCGCCCAGCGAGACGACCTTGCTCGGCGCGACGTTCTTGTTGGTCCAGTCCATCTCGGAGACGTGCACCAGGCCTTCGATGCCCGGCTCGATCTCGACGAAGGCGCCGTAGTCGGCGATGTTGGTGACCTTGCCGAACAGGCGCGTGCCCTGCGGGTAGCGGCGCGAGACGCCGTGCCACGGGTCGTCGCCCAGCTGCTTGATGCCCAGCGAGACGCGGTTTTTCTCGGCGTCGAACTTGAGCACCTTGGCCTGCAGTTCCTGGCCGACCTGCACCACCTCGCTCGGATGCCGCACACGGCGCCAGGCCATGTCGGTGATGTGCAGCAGGCCGTCGATGCCGCCGAGGTCGACGAAGGCGCCGTACTCGGTGATGTTCTTGACCACGCCGTTGACGATGGCGCCTTCGGTCAGCGTCTCGAGCAGCTTGGCGCGCTCTTCACCCATCGAGGCCTCGACCACCGCGCGGCGCGACAGCACCACGTTGTTGCGCTTGCGGTCGAGCTTGATGACCTTGAACTCCATGGTCTTGCCCTCGAACGGCGTCATGTCCTTGACAGGACGCGTGTCGAGCAGCGAGCCGGGCAGGAAGGCGCGGATGCCGTTGACGAGAACCGTCAGGCCGCCCTTGACCTTGCCGTTGACCGTGCCGACGACGAATTCGCCGGACTCGAGGGCCTTCTCCAGCGACAGCCAGGAGGCCAGGCGCTTGGCCTTGTCGCGCGACAGGATGGTGTCGCCGTAGCCGTTCTCGAGCGCATCGATGGCCACCGAGACGAAATCGCCGACCTGGACTTCGACTTCGCCCTGGTCGTTCTTGAATTCGTCGATGGGAATGTAGGCTTCCGACTTGAGGCCGGCGTTCACCACCACGAAGTTGTAGTCGACACGGACGACTTCGGCCGTGATGACCTCGCCGCTGCGCATCTCCGAGCGCTTGAGCGATTCTTCGAACAGGGCGGCAAACGATTCGCCGCCGGCGCTGGTGGCTTGTTGGGTTTGGGACATGGAGTTTCTCGGTGCAGCTTCCGCTGCGGGGTTGAGTTGAAAGAACCGGCGCCTCGGCGTGCCTTGCGGCACTGGAGGGAAGGCGCCGAACCTTGATCCGCCCGGCTCAGCCGAACGGCCTGCGCTGCTCCCAGGCTTCCAGAACTCGTGCCATCGAGGCTTCGACGGTGAGCTCGGAGTTGTCCAGCAGCAGCGCATCTTCTGCCGGCTTCAAGGGTGCGACGCTGCGGTTTCGATCCCGCTCGTCGCGCGCTTCAAGCTCGGCGCGAAGGGTCGAGATGTTAGCCGGAATTCCCTTTGAAATCAACTGCTTGTAGCGCCGCTCCGCACGCGTCGCGGCGCTCGCGGTGAGGAACACCTTGAGCGTGGCGGAGGGGAAGATCACCGTGCCCATGTCGCGCCCGTCGGCCACCAGGCCCGGAATGCGCCGGAACGACAGCTGCAGCTGGCGCAGCGCCTCGCGCACGGCGGGCCAGGCGGAGACCTTCGACGCCATCGCGCCCACGTCCTCGGCGCGCAGCGCATCGGCCACGTTCTCGTCGCCCAGGTGGGCATCGCCGCCGATGAAGTGCAGCGGCAGCGTCGCGGCGATGCGCGCCAGCGAGGCTTCGTCGTCGGGTGCCACGCCGATGCGCATGGCCGTCAGCGCGGTGGCGCGGTAGACGGCGCCGGAATCGAGGAAGTGGTAACCCAGCGCCTTGGCCACCGCGCTGGCGAGCGTGCCCTTGCCCGAGGCCGTCGGGCCGTCGACCGTGATCACGGGCACGGCCTCGACGCCGGTGCACACCAGATCGAACAGCGCCTCGAAGTAGTCGGGGAAGGTCTTGGCGACGCACTTCGGGTCGAGGATGCGCACCGGCACGCCGGCGAAGGCCGCCAGCGAGAAGCACATCGCGACGCGGTGGTCGTCGTAGGTGTGGATCGCCGCCGGCGTGAGCGCGGCCGGCGGCGTGATCTCGATGAAGTCGGCGCCCTCGAGCACGCCCGCGCCGAGCTTGCGCAACTCGGCGGCCATGGCGGCGATGCGGTCGGTTTCCTTGACGCGCCAGCTGGCGATGTTGGTCAGCCGCGTGCTGCCGCAGGCGTACAAGGCCATCACCGCCAGCGTCATCGCGGCGTCGGGGATGTGGTTGCAGTCCAGCGTGATGGCTTTGAGCGGCCAGGCGCCGCGGCGCACCTCGAGGAAGCCGGGGCCACCCGTGACTTCGGCGCCCATGGCCTGCGCCGCTTCGATGAAGCGGATGTCGCCCTGGATCGAATCGGTGCCGACGCCCTCGATGCGCACCGGCGCGTCGACGCCGGCGATCGCGCCCAGCGCGACGAAGTACGAGGCCGAGGAGGCATCGCCCTCGACGTGCACGCGGCCCGGCGAGCGGTAGGCGCTGCCGGCGGGAATGACGAAGCGCTGCCAGCCTTCGCGCCGCACCGCGATGCCGAAGCGCGCCAGCAGGTTGAGCGTGATCTCGACATAGGGCTTGGAGATCAGCTCGCCCTCGACCTCGACGACGATTTCGCCATCGGCCGCCACCAGCGGCAGCGCCAGCAGCAGCGCGGTGAGGAACTGGCTGGAGACGTCGCCGCGCACGCGGATCGGCTGCGCCGTGTGCAGCCTGCCGCCGGGCTGTCCGCGCAGGCGCAGCGGCGGGTAGCCGGGTGTGCCGGTGCAGTCGACCTCGCAGCCGAGCTGGCGCAGCGCGTCGACCAGATCGCCGATCGGCCGCTCGTGCATGCGCGGCACGCCGGAGAGCGCGAAGTCGCCGCCTTGCGTGGCGGCCAGCAGCGCCAGCGCGGCCGTGAGCGGCCGCATCGCCGTGCCGGCATTGCCGAGGAAGAGCTGGGCCTCGTGCACTGCGAGCCGCCCGCCCAGGCCGGTGATGCGCAGCACGCTGCCCGAGCGCTCGAGGCGGCAGCCGAGCTGTTCGAGCGCGGCCAGCATCACCTGCGTGTCGTCGGAGTCGAGCAGGTCGTGCACCTCGGTCGTGCCGGCGCTCAGGCCGGCCAGCAGCAGCACGCGGTTGGAGATGCTCTTCGAGCCGGGCAGGCGCACCGTGCCGGCGGCCTGGGCGAAGGGGGGAAGGTCGAGGAAGCGGGTCGTGTACATCGGCGCGGCGCGTGGCGCGAGGGCAGCGGAGGGTCAGCGGTTCGGCTTGCCCGCACCCATGTGCCAGCCGCCGCGCGCCTCGGAGGCCTTGTTGATCAGGTCTTCGAGCGCCTCGGCGTTGCCCGACTTCATCACGTGCTCGAAGGCGTCGAGCGCATGGCGGAAGCGCTGCGACTGCTTGAGGATCTCTTCGCGGTTCGACATCAGGATGTCGCGCCAGACGGCCGGGTCGCTGGCGGCGATGCGCGTGAAGTCGCGGAAGCCCGGGCCGGCCAGCGAGAGGAAGTCACGCCCCGCCGGCTGGTTGGCGACCGAGTTGAAATAGGAGAAGGCGAGCAGGTGCGGCAGGTGGCTCACGGCGGCGAAGGCCGCGTCGTGGTTCTCCGGCGTCATGCGCAGCACCTGCGCGCCGATGGCGGCCCAGCAGTCGGTCGCCTTCTGCACCAGCTCGGGCGTGGTCTGCGGCAGCGGCGTGAGGATCACCTGGCGGCCGCTGTAGAGCGCCGCGTCGGCATGCGCGATGCCGGCCACTTCCTTGCCGGCGATCGGGTGCGCCGGCACGAAGGAGGGCACGCGCTCCTTGAGCACGCGGCGCGCCGCGTCGACCACGTCGCGCTTGGTCGAGCCCACGTCCATTAACAGCACGCCCGGCTCGACGAGGTGGCGGATCGCCTTGAAGGTCGACTCGGTGGCCGACACCGGCACGGCGATCAGCACGATGTCCGAGCCCGAGACCGCGAGCAGCGCCGATTCGGCGGCCTGGTCGATCACGCCGAGCTGGCGCGCGCGCTCGGTGGTGGAGGGCGACTTGCTGTAGCCGATGACGCGCTTGACGAGGCCGGCGCGCTTGAGCGCCAAGGCGAAGGAGCCGCCCATCAAACCGCAACCGATGACGCCGAGCTGGTTGAACATCCTGGAAACCGGTTCAGTGCACGTCGATGGGGTAGGTCCCCAGCAACTTGAGGAAGGCGCACATGCCGCGCAGCTCCTGCAGCGCGGCGGCCACGTTCGGCTGGTCGGGATGGCCCTGCAGGTCGATGTAGAAGTAGTACTCCCACTGGCCCGAGCGCGCCGGGCGCGACTCGAAGCGCGTCATCGAGACGCCGTGGTTCTTCAGCGGCACGAGGATGTCGTGTACCGCGCCGGGCCGGTTCGGCACCGAGACGATCAGGCTGGTGCAGTCGTGCCCCGACGCCGCCGGGCGCGGGTGGCGATCGGGGTGCGCGAGGATGGCGAAGCGCGTGCGGTTGTGGGCTTCGTCCTGGATCGCCGGCGCGACCACGTGCAGGCCGAACTCGCCGCCGGCGCGCACGCTGGCAATGGCGGCGATCGAGGCGTCGCTCCCCGCCAGCCGCGCGCCTTCGGCGTTGCTCGCCACCGGGCGGCGCTCGGCCTGCGGCAGGTGCAGCGACAGCCAGCCGTGGCATTGCGCCAGCGCCTGCGGATGCGCGCAGACGGCCGCGATGCCCTCGAGCGAGTTCTCGCGGCGCAGCAGGTTGTGGCGCACCAGCAGGCTGGTCTCGCCGATGATGAAGAGAGGCGTGGTCAGGAACAGGTCGAGCGAGCGCGTCACCACGCCTTCGGTCGAGTTCTCCACCGGAACGATGCCGAAGTCGGCCGAACCGGCCACGGTGTTGTGCAGCACTTCGTCGAAGGTGGCGCAGGGCACCTTGACGATCGAGGAGCCGAAGAAGCCCAGCGCCGCTTCCTCGCTGAAGGTGCCGGCCGGGCCCAGGTAGGCCACGCGCGTGGGCGTCTCGAGCGCGCGGCAGGCCGACATGATCTCGCGCCAGATCGGCGCCACGCTCTCGGAGCGCAGCGGGCCGGGGTTGACGGCCTTCAGCCCGTCGATCACCTGCGCCTCGCGCTCGGGGCGGAAGACCACCGAGCCTTCCTTCTTCTTCAGCTCGCCGACATGGCTGGCGATCGCGGCGCGGCGGTTCAGCAGCGCCAGCAGTTCACGGTCGACCGCGTCGATCTGGTGGCGCAGCGCGAGCAGATCGGGGTGGGGCGCGGTCGGGGAGTCAGCCATGGCGTGCCGCAAATTGTCGCATCACTTGGATGCGGCCTTGGCGGGGGAAGGTGCTCCCTTCGGTGCCGACGCCGCGGCGGCCGGCGCGGCGGCCGCGTTGAGCGTGGCCTGCAGCTTGCCTTGCAGCGTCTTGAGGCGCGGCTCGAGCAGCGGGCCGGCTTCGCCGATCAGCTTTTGCGCGAAGCCGTTCTGCAGCTCGGGCAACTGCTGCTGGAATTTCTTGTTGACGGGCGATTCGAGCCAGGCGATCAGCTGCTTGAGCTCGTCTTCGCTGAAGCGCTCTTCCATCTGCACGCCGTAGACCGAGGGCGCGAGCTTGACGGCGCGCTCGGCCAGCAGCGGCGAGGCTTCGTCGACGAACTTGCGGATGTCGGCGTCGACCGACTTGGCCACCGCGTCGCGCTTGCTCGGCGGCACCTGCGCCTGCATGGCCGCGCCGGCGGATTGCATCATCTGCACCGCCGGGCGTTCGACGATGTTGCGCGCCAGCGCCTCGATGCTGGGCTGCTGCAGCTGCAGCAGGCGGGCCACCAGTTCCTTCTTCGAACTGCCCTGCGCATGCGCCAGCGAGGCGCCGGCGACCAGCGCCAGGACGATCAACTTGCGCATCAGGACTCCTCGGAGCCTGCCGGCTCGCCGTTGTCGTTGGCGTCGTTCTCGACGATGCGCTGCAGGCCGATCAGCTTGGCGCCTTCGTCCAGCGAGATCAGCGTCACGCCTTGCGTGGCGCGTCCGAGCTCGCGGATCTCCGAGACGCGCGTGCGCACCAGCACGCCGGTGTCGGTGATCAGCATGATCTCGTCGTCGGCGCGAACCAGCGTGGCGGCGACGACCTTGCCATTGCGCTCGCTCTGCTGGATGGCGATCATGCCCTTGGTGCCGCGGCCGTGGCGCGTGTACTCGACGATCGAGGTGCGCTTGCCGTAGCCGTTCTCGGTGGCGGTGAGCACGCTCTGCGTCTCGTCCTCGGCCACCAGCATGGCGATCACGCTCTGGCCCTCGTCGAGCATCATGCCGCGCACGCCGCGGGCGGCACGGCCCATGGCGCGCACGTCGTCCTCGTCGAAACGCACCGCCTTGCCGCCGTCGGAGAACAGCATCACGTCGTGCTTGCCGTCGGTCAGCGCCGCGCCGATCAGGTAGTCGCCCGCGTCGAGGTCGACGGCGATGATGCCGGCCTTGCGCGGGTTGCTGAACTCGTCGAGCGCGGTCTTCTTCACCGTGCCCTGCGCGGTGGCGAAGAACACGTAGTGGTCGGCCGGGAAGCTGCGGAACTCACCGGTCAGCGGCAGCACCACGTTGACCTTCTCGTTCGGCTGCAGCGGGAACATGTTGACGATCGGCTTGCCGCGCGAGTTGCGCGAGCCCTGCGGCACCTCCCACACCTTCAGCCAGTAGACGCGTCCGCGCGTCGTGAAGCACAGGATGTAGTCGTGCGTGTTGGCGATGAAGAGCTGGTCGATCCAGTCGTCTTCCTTGGTCGCCGTGGCCTGCTTGCCGCGCCCGCCGCGCTTCTGCGCGCGGTACTCGCCGAGCGGCTGGCTCTTGATGTAGCCGGTGTGCGAGAGCGTCACCACCATGTCGGTGGGCGTGATCAGGTCTTCGGTGCCGAGATCCTGCGCGTTGTGCTCGATGGTGCTGCGCCGTGCGCCGATCTTGGCCGGGCCGAACTCCTGCTTCAGCGCGCCGAGCTCCTCGGCGATGATCGCGGTGACGCGCTCCGGCCGGGCCAGGATGTCGAGCAGATCGGCGATCTGCGCCATCACGTCCTTGTACTCGCCGATGATCTTGTCCTGCTCCAGCCCGGTCAGGCGCTGCAGGCGCATCTGCAGGATCTCGCCGGCCTGATCTTCGGAGAGGCGGTACAAGCCGTCGGCCTGCAGGCCGTACTGGCGCGGCAGGCCCTCGGGGCGGTAGGCGTCGCGGTTGCCTTCGACGCGCGCGAGCATCTCGCGCACCATCGACGAATCCCAGCTCTTGCTCATCAGCGCCGTCTTGGCCACCGGCGGCGTCGGCGAGCTCTTGATGGTCTCGATGAACTCGTCGATGTTGGCCAGCGCCACCGCCAGGCCTTCGAGCACGTGGCCGCGCTCGCGCGCCTTGCGCAGCTCGTAGACGGTGCGCCGCGTCACCACCTCGCGGCGGTGCTCGAGGAAGATCTCGACCAGGTCCTTCAGGTTGCACAGCTTGGGCTGGTTGTCGACCAGCGCCACCATGTTCATGCCGAAGGTGTCCTGCAGCTGCGTCTGCTTGTACAGGTTGTTCAGCACCACCTCGGGCACTTCGCCGCGCTTGAGCTCGATGACCACGCGCATGCCCGACTTGTCGGACTCGTCCTGGATGTGGCTGATGCCCTCGAGCTTCTTCTCGTGAACCAGCTCGGCGATGCGCTCGAGCAGGTTCTTCTTGTTCACCTGGTAGGGAATCTCGTCGACGATGATGGCCTGGCGCTGGCCGCGGTCGATGTCCTCGAAGTGGCACTTGGCGCGCATCACCACCTTGCCGCGGCCGGTGCGGTAGCCCTCGCGCACGCCGTTCAGGCCGTAGATGATCCCGGCGGTGGGGAAGTCCGGCGCCGGAATGATCTCCATCAGCTCGTCGATCGAGGCCTGCGGGTTCTTCAGCAGGTGCAGGCAGGCGTCGACGACCTCGTTGAGGTTGTGCGGCGGGATGTTGGTGGCCATGCCCACCGCGATGCCGCCCGAGCCGTTGACCAGCAGGTTGGGCAGCCGCGTCGGCAGCACCAGCGGCTCCTTCTCCGAGCCGTCGTAGTTGGGACCGAAGTCGACCGTCTCCTTGTCGAGATCGGTCAGCATCTCGTGGGCGATCTTGGCCAGACGGATTTCCGTGTAGCGCATCGCCGCGGCGTTGTCGCCGTCGATCGAGCCGAAGTTGCCCTGGCCGTCGACCAGCATGTGGCGCATGGAGAAATCCTGCGCCATGCGGACGATGGTGTCGTACACCGACTGGTCACCGTGCGGGTGGTACTTGCCGATCACGTCGCCGACGATGCGCGCGCTCTTCTTGTACGGGCGGTTCCAGTCGTTGTTGAGCTCCGACATCGCGTACAGCACGCGGCGGTGCACCGGCTTCAGGCCGTCGCGCGCATCGGGCAGTGCGCGCCCCACGATCACGCTCATCGCGTAGTCGAGGTAGGAGCGGCGCATCTCCTCTTCGAGGCTGACGGGCAGGGTTTCCTTGGCGAACTGGGTCATGCGGGAAGGCGAGCGGGCTCGGTCAAGCGCAGGGACACACAGGGCGCGGCAGCGCCATGCGAAACACGCGATTCTAGTTCCCGCGGCTTGTCGCAGCAGAGCAACATCGGCCCGCAGGAGTGCCGCCACGCTGGCCAAAATCCTGCCTGCCGAAACCGCTATGGCACAATGCCGCGCGGTGGTTGACCCTCGGAAACGAGGGTTTGCCAGCAGCATCCGAACCCGGGTCGGACGTCATTGCAGACCTACTGCTAATTCCCTCGAGAGGAGAATCATGAAGAAACTGAACACGGTGGCCTCGCTCTTCGCAACCGCCGCCCTGGCTGCTTCGGCTTCTGGCGCGTTCGCCCAGAACGTCGACAACTGGGTCAACAGCACCGGCACCGTCTGGAAGAACGGCACGAACGAGCTCTGCTGGCGCGATGCCAACTGGACGCCGGCCACCGCCAAGGAAGAGTGCGACGGCGCGCCCAAGAAGGCTCCTCCGGCGCCCGCGCCCGCCCCGGCGCCCGCCCCGGCCCCGGCGCCCGCCCCGGCCGCTCCGGCCCCGGCTCCGAAGCCCGCCCCGGTGGCTCCGGCCGCCCCGACCAGCGAGAAGGTGACCTTCGCCGCTGACGCGTTCTTCGACACCAACAAGGCGGTGCTCAAGCCCGAAGGCAAGGCCAAGCTGGACGATCTGACCAGCAAGATGGGCGGCATCAACCTCGAAGTCATCATCGCCGTCGGCCACACCGACAGCGACGGCTCCGACGCCTACAACCAGAAGCTGTCGGTGCGCCGCGCCGAAGCCGTCAAGGACTACCTGACGAGCAAGGGCGTCGAGAAGAACCGCGTGTACACCGAAGGCAAGGGCGAGAAGCAGCCCGTCGCCGACAACAAGACCAAGGAAGGCAAGGCGAAGAACCGCCGCGTCGAGATCGAGGTCGTCGGTACGCGCACCAAGAAGTGATCCTCGGATCCTTCTAGTCAAGGAGACCCCGCTTCGGCGGGGTTTCTCGTTTCTGGACGGTCCTTCGCTACGATGCGCGCCATGACCACGACGACGACCACCACCACCAACGCCGACCCTCAGGAACTCGCCAAGTTCAGCGAGCTGGCCCACCGCTGGTGGGATCCGGAGAGCGAGTTCCGACCGCTGCACCAGATCAACCCGCTGCGCCTGGACTGGATCGCCGGCTTCGTGCCGCTGGCCGGCAAGCAGGTGCTCGACGTGGGCTGCGGCGGCGGCATCCTCTCCGACTCGATGGCGCGGCGCGGCGCGAACGTGCTGGGCATCGACCTGGCGAGCAAGCCGCTCAAGGTGGCGCAGCTGCACGCGATGGAGGCCGGCACGGCGTCGGTGCGCTACCGCGAGGTGGCGGCCGAAGCGCTGGCGGCGGAGTCGCCGGCGGCCTTCGACGTCGTCACCTGCATGGAGATGCTGGAGCACGTGCCCGATCCGGCGTCGGTGGTGCGTGCCTGCTCGACCCTGGTCAAGCCCGGCGGCTGGGTGTTCTTCTCGACCATCAACCGCAACGCCAAGGCGTTCCTGTTCGCCATCGTCGGCGCCGAGCACGTGCTGCAACTGCTGCCCAAGGGCACGCACGAGTACGCCCGCTTCATCCGCCCGAGCGAACTGGTCGGTTGGTGCCGTGATGCCGGCCTCGATGCCACCGCGACGCGCGGCCTCGACTACAACCCGATCACGCGCCGCTACGGCTTGTCGGCCGACACCAGCGTCAACTACCTGATCGCCTGCCGGAAGGCAGCATGACCGCGGCCGTGCGCGCCGTGCTGTTCGATCTCGACGGCACGCTGATCGACTCCGCCCCCGACCTCGCCGGCGCCGGCAACGACATGCGCGCCGCGCGCGGCCTGCCGATGTTGCCGCTGGCGCATTTCCGGCCCATGGTCGGCTCCGGCGCGCGCGGCATGCTCGGCCGCGCGCTGCAGGTGCAGCCGGGCCACCCCGACTTCGAAGCGCTGCGCGACGAGTTTTTGCAGCGCTACGAGGCGCGCATGACGCGCGAGACGCAGGTCTTCGCGGCGATGCGGCCGGTGCTGGCCGCGCTGCGCGACGCGGGCCGACCCTGGGGCATCGTCACCAACAAGGCGACGCGCTTCTCCGAGCCGCTGGTGCGTGCGCTCGGGCTGCTCGGCGAGGCCGCCACGCTGATCTGCGGCGACACCACGCCGCATTCGAAGCCGCATCCGGCGCCGCTGCTGGAGGCGGCGCGGCGGCTGGGTGTAGCGCCGGCGGAGTGTGTCTATGTCGGCGACGACCTGCGCGACGTGCAGGCCGGCCGCGCCGCGGGCATGCTCACCGTGGCCGCCGCCTGGGGCTACCTCGGCGAGGGCGAGGCCATCGCGGACTGGGATGCGCACCACGTCGTCGAATCGCCGGGCGAGCTCTTGAAGCTGCTCGCTCTGCCCTAAACTACATGCTTCAGGGGCTGACCTGGCTTCGACGTGGGTGCGGAGTTGGTTCAGGGCATGCCGAGCACCAGTACGCTCGTAAATCCACTGGAACAAAGTAACTGCGAACGACGAACGTTTCGCCCTCGCCGCTTAACACCGGTGAGCTTCTCAACGGTTGGCCGATGGGCCGGGCCCGCAAGGGCTGAGAAGTCATTCACATCGGCTGGCATCGCACCGGGTCACTCGGTGCGGCGCGAGACCAAGTGACTGGCGGGTGAGGTAGCGTGCCGCTGCGCGACCTGACCCGCGAGACTCAAATCAGACGGCTACGCATGTAGAACTGGCCAGCGATGGCTTGCGGACGGGGGTTCGATTCCCCCCAGCTCCACCAATCAACGAGCCAACCTTTCCCGGTTGGCTCTTTTTTTGCCCGCTTCGCGCATTTCGAGGAGAACCCCATGACCGCGCCGACCCAGGTTCACTGCACGCACGAGAAGCACGCACTTGCCATCCTCGACATCTTCAACGAGGCGATCCTCAACTCCACGGCGCTGTACGACTACAAGCCGCGCGCGCCCGAGAGCATGGGGCCCTGGTTCGAGGCCAAGACGAAGGGCAACTTCCCGGTGATCGGCATCGAGGACCCGGACGGAACGCTGCTGGCCTTCGGCAGCTATGGCAGCTTCCGCGCGTGGCCGGCGTACAAGTACACGGTCGAACATTCGGTGTACGTGCACAAGGACCATCGTGGCCGCGGCCTCGGTCTGCAGGTCATGCGCTCGCTCATCGCGGCGGCGCGCCAGAACGACGTGCACGCCATGATGGGCGGCATCGACGCCACCAACGCGGGAAGCATCGCGCTGCACGAGCGCCTGGGCTTCAAGCACGTCGGCACGCTGCCGCAGGTGGGCTTCAAGTTCGGCCGCTGGCTGGACCTGGCCTTCTACCAGCTGCTGCTGGACACGCCGGCGAATCCGGTGGACGGCTGAACCGTGACGCGAATCGCCACGCTCGCCGCAAGACTGCTCAGCGCGCTGTGCATGCTCACGGTGGTGCTCGCGTGGGCGGGCTTCGCCTTCGGCACCGAATCGACCTGGTGGATCGAACTCGCGCGCTACCTGCCGTACCCGGTGTTTCTCGCGCTGGCGCTGCTGGGCGTGCTGCTGGCCTGGCCCTCGGGCTGGCGCTGGCGCCTGGCGGCGCTGGCCATGCTGCCTGTCGTGCTGGTTCCGATCATGGATCTGCACGTGCATCGCGGCGAGGCGTCGGGCCGTGCGCCGCTGCGCCTGATGAGCTTCAACGTGAAGGCCTACGAGGCCGACAACAAGCCCGACGGCTTCGGCCGCCTCGCCTGGGAGATCGCCCTGCACGACGCGGACGTCATCGCCATGCAGGACGCCAACTTCGCCAACACAGCGGAATCGCTTCCCGATCCGATCAAGGCGGCGCTGGGCAAGCGGCAGCTGTACCTCTCCGGCCAGTACGTCATCGCGAGCCGCTTCCCGATGCGCGACTGCCGCTCGGGCGACATCTCCTTCCCCGGCGAGGGCCACCACTACGTGACCTGCACGATCGCTGCCCACGGCGTCGAGTTCGGCCTCGCCACCGCGCACCTGCTTTCGCCGCGCGAAGGCCTGAACGCGACGCGCCATGAGCGCCTTGGCGGGCTCGCCGAGTGGCGCGAGAACTTCGCGATGCGGCTGATCCAGGCGCGCCGGCTCGCGCAGGATCTCGCCGGGCACCCGCGCCCGCTGGTGCTGGCCGGTGACCTGAACGCGCCGGATTCGTCGCCGGTGATCGCACGCCTGCGCGAGGCCGGCCTGCGCGACAGCTTCGCGGCGGCCGGGCTGGGCTACGGCTTCAGCTACGGCCACTCGCTGCGCCCGCACCTCTCGTTCCTGCGCATCGACCATGTCATGGTCAGCGCGCAGATCGGCGTGCGCGACAGTTTCGTCGGCGGGGCCGAGGCCTCGGCTCACCGGCCGGTGATCGCCGACCTCTGGCTCAAGCGCGAGTGAAACCTGCTCAGACCGCCACCGGCGCCTTGATGGCCGGATGGTGCTGGTACTCGAGCACCTCGAAATCCTCGTAGGCGTAGTCGAAGATCGAGGCCGGCCGGCGCTTGATGTTCAGCAGCGGATAGGGGTAGGGCGTGCGCGCGAGCTGCTGCTCCACCTGCTCGAAGTGGTTGCTGTAGATGTGGCAGTCGCCGCCGGTCCAGATGAAGTCGCCGACCTCGAGTTCGCACTGCTGCGCCAGCATGTGCGTCAGCAGCGCGTAGCTGGCGATGTTGAAGGGCACGCCGAGGAAGATATCGGCGCTGCGCTGGTAGAGCTGGCAGGAGAGCCTGCCCTCCGCCACGTAGAACTGGAAGAACGCGTGGCAGGGCATCAGCGCCATCTTCGGCAGATCGGCCACGTTCCAGGCGCTGACGATGATGCGGCGCGAGTCGGGGTTGGTCTGCAGCTGCTTCACGACCTCGGCGATCTGGTCGATGTGGCCGCCGTCGGGCGTCGGCCAGCTGCGCCACTGCACGCCGTAGACCGGGCCGAGGTCGCCGTCGGGTTTGGCCCATTCGTCCCAGATCGTCACGCCGCGCTCCTGCAGCCACTTCGCGTTGCCGTCGCCGCGCAGGAACCACAGCAGTTCCAGGATGATGGACTTCAGGTGCACCTTCTTGGTGGTGACCAGCGGGAAGCCTTCGCGCAAATCGAAGCGCATCTGGTGGCCGAATACGCTGCGCGTGCCGGTGCCGGTGCGGTCGGACTTCGCCACGCCATGCGCGTAGACATGGCGCATGAAGTCCTCGTACTGGGAACGGGCCGGGCGAGGCGTCGCGATGTTCTGCATCGCCCGGATTCTAGGTGCGCCGCCTCAGCTCAGCTCTGCGCCGGTGCCGGCTCGCGCAGCAGGATCTCGACGCGGCGGTTCTGCGCCCGGCCGGCCTCGCTGCCGTTGTCGGCCACCGGCTCGCGCGAGCCGTGGCCTTCGGTCTCGACGCGCGTCGGCGCCACGCCGCGGCCGGCCAGGTAGTCGCGCACGCTGTGCGCGCGGTCGAGCGAGAGCGGGTTGTTGATCGCGTCGCTGCCGGTGCTGTCGGTGTGGCCGACGATGCGCACGCGCATGGCCGGATCCAGCCCCTGCGCGAACTGGTCGAGCACCGGGCGCATCTCGGGCTTGATCGCCGAGCGGCCGACGTCGAAGGAGAAATCGCTCGGCACGTTGACCTTCAGCTCGTTCTGCGCGGTGCGCTCGACGCCGATGCCGGTGCCCTGGGTGGCCTTCTCCATGGCGGCGCGCTTCTCTTCCATGCGCTTGGACCACAGGTTGCCGGCCACCGCGCCGACCGCGCCGCCCACCACCGCGCCGGTGCCGGCCTTGCCGCCGGTGGCCGAGCTCAGCACGCCGCCGACCACGGCGCCGATGGCCGCGCCGGTGGCCGTGCCCTTCTGGCGCTCGCTCATCTCGGTGGCGCAGCCGGCCAGCAGCGCGGCGGCGGCCAGAGCGGCGAGGGTGGGGGTGCGAAGCGAAGTGTTCTTCATGCTGTTCTCCTTCTCGGGTTTGACGCGGCTGGCGCCGCAGGCCTTCGACCTGCAGCAACGCGCGGAGTTCGGGCCGCGCGGACTGCCGCGCGTATCCGCCTGTATCAGCACCTGGTTCAACCTTGATCCTGGTCGAACTGCAGCGCCGCGAGGCGCGCGTACAGGCCGCCGGCGTCGGAGAGCTGCGCATGCGTGCCGCTCTCGACGATGCGGCCGGCTTCCATCACCACGATGCGGTCGGCGCGTTGCACGGTGGCCAGGCGGTGCGCGATGACCAGCGTGGTGCGGTCCTTCATCGCCGACTCGAGCGCCGCCTGCACCATGCGCTCGCTCTCGGCATCGAGCGCGCTGGTGGCCTCGTCGAGCAGCAGCAGCGGCGGGTTCTTCAGCATCGCGCGGGCGATGGCGATGCGCTGCTTCTGTCCGCCCGACAGGCGCACGCCGCGCTCGCCCAGGAAGGTGGCGTAGCCCTCGGGCAGCGCGCTGATGAAGTCGTGCGCGAAGGCGGCCTTCGCGGCGGCGATCACCTCGTCGTCGCTCGCCTCGGGGCGGCCGTAGCGGATGTTCTCCATCGCGTTGGCCGAGAAGATCACGCTGTCCTGCGGAACGATGCCGATGCGCTGGCGCAGCGCCTCCAGCGAGGCTTCGCGCACCGGCACGCCGTCGACCTCGATCACGCCTTCGCTGGCGTCGTAGAAGCGCAGCAGCAGCTGGAATACTGTGCTCTTGCCGGCGCCGCTGGGGCCGACGATCGCCACCGTCTCGCCCGGCTGCACCACGAGTTCGACCTCGGCCAGCGCCGCATGGCGCGGCCGCGAGGGGTAGCGGAAGCTCACGCCGCGCAGCGCCAGCGCAGAGCCGCCGCGCGTCGGCGGCAGCGCGCGCGGCGCGGCGGGCGAGGCGATCTTCGAGCTCGCGGCGAGCAGTTCCATCAGGCGCTCGGTGGCGCCGGCGGCGCGCAGCAGGTCGCCGTAGACCTCCGACAGCACGGCCACCGAGCTGACCAGGATGGTGACGTACACCACCGTCTGCGCCAGGTGGCCGGCGCTCATCTTGCCTTCCAGCACCGCCTGCGTGCCCTGGTACAGGCCCCACAGCAGCGCGCCGAAGGTGGCGGTGATGATGAAGGCGACGAGGAAGGAGCGCACGCGCGTGCGGCGCCGCGCCGTCTCGAAGGCGCTCTCGGTGGCGGCGTCGAAGCGCTGCGCCTCGCGCGCCTCCTGCACGTAGCTCTGCACCACCGGCACGGCATTGAGCACCTCGGCGGCAATGGCGCTGGAATCGGCCACGCGGTCCTGGCTGGCGCGGCTGAGCTTGCG
Organism: Piscinibacter sp.; assembly: GCA_017983795.1. Classification (GTDB taxonomy): domain Bacteria; phylum Pseudomonadota; class Gammaproteobacteria; order Burkholderiales; family Burkholderiaceae_C; genus Piscinibacter. The sequence goes on along the minus strand of JAGOAS010000002.1, from coordinate 265,828 downwards.
CACGCGCCGGCCCAGCCACAGGCTGGGCAGCACCACCAGCACCAGCGTGCCCAGCACCTGCGACATCACGTAGGGGTTGGTGACGATCAGCATCGCCATCGCGCCGATGCCCATCACCGTGTTGCGCAGGCCCATGCTCAGGCTGGAGCCCACCACCGTCTGCACCAGCGTCGTGTCGGTGGTCAGGCGCGAGAGCACCTCGCCGGTCTGCGTGGTCTCGAAGAACTCGGGGCTCTGGCGCAGCACGTGGGCGTAGACCGCGTTGCGCAGATCGGCGGTGACGCGCTCTCCCAGCCAGGTGACCATGTAGAAGCGCGCCGCCGAGAACAGGCCGAGCGCAGCGCCGACGCCGAACAGCGCGAAGAAATGCCCGCGCAGCGCCATCACGCGCTCGCCGGGGTCGGCGGCGACGATGCCTTGGTCGATCAGCGACTTGAGCGCGACCGGCAGCACCAGCGTGGACAGCGCCGCCAGCACGAGAAAGACCGCGGCCAGCGCGATCTGGCGCCGGTAGGGGCGCAGGAAGGGGGCGAGGCCCGACAGCGAGCGCACCTTGCGCGAGGCGGGCGCCGCTTCGGCGGCGGGGGCAAGGGGCGCGGCCACGGCGCTGGGGTTCGACGACATCGGGCGAGTCTAGGTGAGCAGGGCAATTCCCCGGGCTCGACTCGGGATTGTTTGCTGCGGCAGAATTTGCCTATGCAATCATTGTTCGAGCAAACGTTGGGGAGTCACGCCCCATGACCGAGACCAAGGACTTCCCGCGCTACGACGGCGCGAACTACGAGGTGGCCGAGAGCGTCGGCCACCACCTGGTGAGCCTGGTGCAGATGATGCGCCGCGAGGTCGAGCTGCGCATGGCGCGCCACGACCTGACCGATGCGCAGTGGAAGCCGCTGTGGCTGCTCAAGAGCGGCCGCGCCACCACCGCGATCGAGCTGGCGCGCGAGGCCTGCGTCGATGCCGGCGCGGTCACGCGCATGATCGACCGCCTCGAAGACAAGGGCCTGATCGAGCGCGCGCGCTCCGAGACCGACCGGCGCGTGGTGCACCTGCGCCTCACGCCGGCCGGCGAGGCCGCCGCGGCGCGCATCCCGCACGTGCTCGCCTCGGTGAACAACGATTTCCTGCAAGGCTTCTCCGAGCGCGAGTGGAAGCAGCTGCGCCGCTTCATCGAGCGCATGAGCGCCAACGGCCAAGCCCTGCAGGCCAGCGAGGAGGCGGCATGAGCCGGCCCCGCACGAGTTTGCTGGCACCGGCCGCCGCACTGGCCGCCGCGCTGGCGCTGGCCGCCTGCGCGACTCCCGGCCCGGCCGGTGCGCCGCGCGCCATGCTGCAGAGCGCCGCACTGGGCGCCGACGGCACGACCGCGCCCTGGCCCGAGGCACGCTGGTGGTCGGCCTGGGGCGATGCGACGCTGGATGCGATCGTCGACCAGGCGCTCGCCGGCGCGCCCGGCCTGCAGGCCGCCGAGGAGCGGCTGCGCGTGGCGCGCATCGCCGTCGAGGCCACGCGTGCCGTGGAGAAGCCGCAGGGCAGGCTGTCGGTCGAGCTGAGCGACCAGCGCTTCACCGAGCACGGCCTGATCCCGCCGCCGCTGGCCGGCAGCATCGAGTGGAACAACAGCGCGCAGATCGGCGCCAGCTGGGAGCTGGATCTGTTCGGCCGCCGCCGCGCCGAGCTCGACGCGGCGATCGGCCAGGTGCGCGCCGCGCAGGCCGATGCGCAGGCCGCACGCGTGCTGCTGGCCAGCCAGGTGGCGGCGACTTACGTCGATCTCGCGCGCGTCGCCGAAGCGCGGCGCATCGCGGCCGAGTCGCGCGCGCAGCGCGAGCAGATCCTCGCGCTGGTGCGCCAGCGCATCGCCGCCGGGCTGGACACGCGCGTCGAACTGCGCCAGGCCGAGGGCTTGGTGGCGCAGTCGCGCGTCGAGATCGAGGCGCTGGACGAAGCCGCGGCGCGCACGCGCCATGCGCTGGCCGAGCTCGCCGGGCAGGGGCCGAACACCTATGACACGCTCACGCCCTCGCTCGCACCGCTGCACTCGGCGCCGCTGCCCGACGCGCTGCCGGCCGACCTGATCGGCCGCCGCGCCGACCTGGTCGCGCAGCGCTGGCGCGTCGATGCGGCCACCAACCAGGTCGATGCGGCCAAGGCGCAGTTCTATCCGGACATCAACCTGGTTGCCTTCGTCGGCCTGTCCAGCCTGGGGCTGGACCGCTTCGTCGACGCCGGCTCGCGCACCTACGGCGTGGGCCCGGCGCTGCACCTGCCGCTGTTCGACGGCGGCCGCCTGCGCGCCCAGCTCGAGACGCGCCGCGCCGACGTCGATGCCGCGATCGTGGCCTACAACGGCACGCTGCTGCGTGCGCTGCGCGAGGTGGCCGACGAGGTGACGAGCCTGCAGGCCATCGAGCGGGCGCAGCAGGCGCAGGCCGAGGCCACCGCCGCGGCCGATGCCGCCTACGAGCTCGCCGTGCAGCGCTACCAGGCCGGGCTCGGCAACTTCCTCGTCGTGCTGACCGCGCAGACCAACGTGCTGGCGCAGCGCCGCGCCGCCTCCGACCTGAAGGCGCGCCACCTGGCTGCCGAGATCGGCCTCGCGCGCGCCCTCGGCGGCGGCTACCGCGACGCCTGAGCGTCGCCACTCCCCTCATCCGCAAGACACGACCATGACGACCACGAACGACAACAACGAATCCGCGCGCCCCGCAGCGGCCCCGGCCCCGGCGATCGCCGCCTCGCGCCGCAAGCCGGCGCTGCTGGCCGTCGCGGCGCTGACGCTGCTGGTGGCCGGTGCCTACGGCGCCTACTGGGCGCTGGCGCTGCGCCAGCACGAGAGCACCGACAACGCCTACGTGCAGGCGCCGGTGGTGCAGATAACGCCGCAGGTGAGCGGCACGGTGCTGGCCGTGCTGGCCGACGACACCGATGTGGTGAAGCAGGGCACGCCGCTGGTGAAGCTGGACCCGAGCGACGCCAGGCTGGCCCTCGAGCGCGCCGAGGCGCAGCTGGCGCAGACGGTGCGCGAGGTGCGCACGCTCTACGTCAACAACGCCGCGCTGGCCGCCTCGGTGCGCGCCCGCGAGGCCGAGGCCGCGCGCCTCGACGCCGAGGTGGCGCGCGCCGCCGACGACGTGGCGCGGCGCCGCCCGTTGATGGCCAGCGGCGCGGTCGGCGGCGAGGAGATGAAGCACGCCGAGACCACGCTGGCCTCGGCCAAGAGCGCGCTCGCCGGCGCGCAATCGGCGCTGGCCGCGGCGCGCGAGCAGGCCGCCTCCAACCGCGCGCTCACCGAGGGCACCGCGGTCGAGAAGCATCCCAACGTCCAACGCGCCGCCGCGGCCGTGCGCGAGGCCTGGCTGGCGCTGCAGCGCACCGAGCTGCCCGCGCCAGTGAGCGGGCAGGTGGCCAAGCGCACCGTGCAGGTCGGCCAGCGCGTGGCCGCCGGCACGCCGCTGATGACGGTGATCCCGCTCGAGCAGGTCTGGGTCGAGGCCAACTTCAAGGAAGTGCAGCTGCGCCAGATGCGCATCGGCCAGCCGGTCAAGCTGAAGGCCGATCTGTACGGCAGCAAGGTCGAGTACGACGGCCGCATCGCCGGCCTGGGCGCCGGCACCGGCGCGGCCTTCGCGCTGCTGCCGGCGCAGAACGCCACCGGCAACTGGATCAAGGTGGTGCAGCGCGTGCCGGTGCGCGTCGAGCTCGATGCGAAGCAGCTCGCCGAGCATCCGCTGCGCGTCGGCCTGTCGATGGAAGCCAATGTCGACATCTCGAAGCAGGAAGGCGCGCCGCTGCTCGCCTCCGCCGTGACGCGCCCCAGCGCCACGCAGGTGCTCGACGCGCCGGGCGAGGAAGCCGACAAGATCGTGCGCGGCATCATCGCCGCCAACATGGGCAAGGCGCGCTCGTGAAGGGTCCGGCCTTTCCGCCGCTGGAAGGCAGCGCGCGCGTGCTGGGCACGCTGGCGCTGTCGCTGGCCACGTTCATGAACGTGCTCGATTCGTCGATCGCCAACGTGTCCATTCCCGCCATCGCCGGCGACATGGGCGTGAGCCCGGCGCAGGGCACCTGGGTGATCACCTCCTTCGGCGTGGCCAACGCCATCGCCGTGCCGCTCACCGGCTGGCTCACGCAGCGCTTCGGCCAGGTGCGCCTGTTCGTCGCCAGCGTGCTGCTGTTCGTGATCGCCTCGTGGCTGTGCGGCCTGGCGCCGACCATCGAGTCGCTGATCTTCTTCCGCGTCGTGCAGGGCCTGGTGGCCGGGCCGATGATCCCGCTGTCGCAGACGCTGCTGCTGGCGAGCTACCCGCCGGCGCTGGCCGGCACGGCGATGGCGATGTGGGCGATGACCACGCTGGTGGCGCCGGTGATGGGGCCGCTCTTGGGCGGCTGGATCACCGACAACATCTCCTGGCCGTGGATCTTCTACATCAACGTGCCGGTGGGCCTGCTCGCCGCTGCGATGGCCTGGTCGATCTACCGCACGCGCGACCCCGGGCCGCGCAAGGTGCCGCTGGACAGCGTCGGCCTCGGCCTGCTGGTGCTGTGGGTGGGCGCGCTGCAGATCATGATCGACAAGGGCAAGGAGCTCGACTGGTTCGCCTCCGGGCAGATCGTCATGCTGGCCATCGTCGCGGTGGTGGGCTTCGCCTTCTTCCTCGCCTGGGAGCTCACCGAGCACCACCCGATCGTCAACCTGCGCCTGTTCGCGCGGCGCAACTTCGTGCTCGGCACCTCGGCGCTGGCGCTGGCCTACGGCCTGTTCTTCGGCAACGTGGTGCTGCTGCCGCTGTGGCTGCAGCAGTACATGGGCTACACCGCCACCTGGGCCGGCCTGGCGATGGCGCCGGTGGGGCTGTTCGCCATCCTGCTCTCGCCGCTGGTGGGCAAGAACGTCTCGCGCGTCGATCCGCGCAAGCTCGCCACCGTGGCCTTCGTGGTGTTCGCGCTGGTGCTGTGGATGCGTTCGCAGTTCAACCCGCAGTCGACCTTCTCGACCGTGCTGCTGCCGACGCTGGTGCAGGGCGTGGCGATGGCCTTCTTCTTCATTCCGCTGCAGGCGATCGTGTTCAGCGGCCTGACGCCCGACCAGTTGCCGGCAGCCTCGGGCCTGTCGAACTTCGTGCGCATCACCGCCGGCGCGATGGGCACCTCGATCTTCACCACGGTGTGGGAAGACCGCGCCATCCTGCACCACGCGCAACTCGCCGAGCAGGTCAACCCGGGCAGCCTGGCGGCCAGCCAGACGCTGGCGCAGCTCGGCGCGGCCGGGCTCTCACCCGAGCAGGCCGCGGCGACGGTGAACCGGCTGGTCGACCAGCAGGCCTACACCATGGCCGCCACCGACCTGTTCCGCCTCTCGGCCTTCCTCTTCCTCGCGATGATCGCGGTGGTGTGGCTGGCCCGGCCGCGGCGCGCCGCGGGCATCGGCTCGGCGGACGCGGGCGGGGCGCATTGACGGGAGAGTCCCGCAGCTCGAACTCGTGGATCGCCTCCATGCCGAGGTCATCGAACGCTTGACGGCGCCGCCGCGATGCGCGGTGTCCGTGCGATTACGTATTTCAGTCCTCTAGAGGACTGGTAGAGTACAAGCATGACATCGAGGCGTCTCGCGCTGATCCAGCCCGAACCCGGGCAGAGCCGCTATGCGGCGCTGGCGGCGGCACTGCGCCACCGCATCGTCGCCGGCGAGTGGCCCCCGGGCACGCCGCTGCCGGCCGAGACCAGCCTCGCTGCCGAGCACAGCGTGGCGCTCGGAACCTTGCGGCGCGCCCTGGAACTGCTGGCCGAACAAGGCCTCATCGAACGTCGACACGGCAAGGGCACCTTTGTTCGCGGCGGGCTCGCCGGCGCGACGATGCTGCGCTTCTTCCGCTTCGGCAGCGGCGATGGCGAAGTGCCGCAGTCGCGCGTGCTCGCACGCCAGTCCGTCGTCGCGCCGGCCGAGGTCGCTCGCCGGCTCGGCGTGGCGGCTGGCGACCCCGTGCTGCGTCTGCATCGGCTGCGCTCGCTGGGCGGGCAACCCTGCCTGCTCGAGGAGATCTGGCTGCCGTTGCCGGCCTTCGAGCCCTTGCTCGCGTTGCCCTTGGCCGACTGGGGCAATCTGCTGTACCCGATGTTTGCCGAACGCTGCGGCGTCGCGGTCACGCGCGCGAGCGACGAGATCGGCTTCGCAAGCCTCAGCGCCGCACAGGCGCGCCATCTGCAACTGTCGGCCGGCCACCCCGGCGTCACGGTCACGCGGCAGGCCTACGACCTGGCGGGGCGCTGCATCGAGCTGCGCTTCACGCGTGCCGACGCGTTCGCCTTTCACTACAGCGTCACGATCACCTAGGAGACCTTCCATGCGTTTTTCGCCAGCGACTCGACGGCAGTTTCTCGCCGCCTCGGCGGCATCGGCCGCCGGCCTTGCCCTTCCTGCCCGTGCCGCAGGCGACATCGCCGGCGGCAAGCCGATCACGCTGGTGGTCTCCTACCCGGCCGGCGGCGGCGCGGACGCGATGGCCAGGCTGATCGCGCCGAAGATGGCCGAGGCGCTCGGGCAGCCGGTCATCGTGGACAACAAGCCCGGCGCCAGCGGCACGATCGCGGCCCTGCAGGTCGCGCGCGCCACGCCGGACGGCGCCACCTTGTTGCTGGACGCTTCCTCTTTCGCCGTCAATCCGGCCTTGTTCCAGAAGCTGCCCTACGACAGCGACAAGGCCTTCGTGCCCATCGCGGTGCTGGCGCAGTTTCCCAATGTGCTGGTCTGCACGCCCGGCTTCGAGGCGAAGACGGTCGCGGACGTGCTGAAGCTGGCGCGCGCGAAGCCCGGAAGCCTCGCCTATGCGTCGTCGGGGAACGGCTCGGCGCAGCATCTGGCCGGCGCACTGTTCGAGCAACTGGCGAAGGTCGAGCTCACGCACGTGCCCTACCGTGGCGGCGGGCCGGCGCTCAACGACGTGATCGGGGGTCAGGTTCCGCTGTTCTTCGCCAACGTCGCATCGAGCCTGGGGCAGATCCAGACGGGGCGGCTGCGGGCGCTTGCAGTCACGGCAGCGACGCGCTGCCGCGCGCTGCCCGAGGTGCCGACCATGGCGCAAGCCGGCGTGCCGGGCTACGAGGTGCTGGAGTGGAACCCGATCCTCGCTCCTGCGGGCATGGCTCCGGCGGTGCGCGACAAGCTGGCCGCGGCCGTGGCGCGTGCGATGGCGGACGCCGAGGTTCTGGGCCGCATCCGCGCGCTCGGCGGCGACGTCTTCACGGGTGACCCGGCTCGCTTCCTCGCCGCACAGCAGGCCCTGTGGGCGCGCGTCGTCAAGGAGCGGGGGATCACGCGTGAGTGATCTGGCCCAAGGCATGGGCGAAGGCGGCTGGGACTGCCACGTGCATGTCTTCGACGCGGCAGCCCCGGCGCGCCCCGGGCACTACCGCCCCGTCGATCGTCCGCTGGCGCAGATCGAGGCGACCGCACTCGAGCAGCGCGTGCGCCATCTCGTGCTCGTGCAGCCCAGCGTCTACGGCAGCGACAACACGCTGATGCTGCGTGCACTGGCGCTCGAGCCGGGCCGCCACCGCGGCGTAGCGGTGGTGTCCAACGACATTGCCGACGCCGAGCTCGATGCCATGCACGCCGCCGGCGTGCGCGGCGTGCGGCTGAACCTGGTGTCGCCGGTCGGCGAGGCGATCGATTCGGCGCGGCGCTTCGCCGCCCTGGCGCCGCGCCTTCGGCGGCTGAACTGGCACCTGCAGTGGTACGCCGACGCGGGGCAATTACCGCAGATCGCCGAACTGCATAGTGCCGGCAGCGTGACCTGCGTGCTCGATCACCTTGCCGGCCTCGGCGCGCAGGTCGCCGACGATCACCCGGCATGGCGCGCGGCCGAACGGCTCGCCGCATGCGGCGCGTGGCTCAAGCTCTCGGGCTGGTACCGGCTCGATGCGAAGGCGCCGTATGCGAGCCTCGTGCCGCGCATCCGCCGCCTCGCCGGCCTGTTCGGCGAGCGCATGGTCTGGGGCTCGGACTGGCCCCATACGACCTTTGCGCCCGAGGCGATGCCGCCCTATGCCGAAACCTGGCAGCCCGTCGTCGAGGCGCTCGGTGTCGAGGCGGCCGTTGCCCTGCGGAATCGACAGCCGCACATCTACCTGTAGTCCCCTCCGGAGACCCACCGTGACCGAACTGAAGATCAACCGGCGCACCGCGCTGCGTATCGCCACCGCCGCATCCGCCTTCGCCGGCGGACTGCCGCTCTTCGCGCGCGCCCAGGCCGCCTGGCCGAGCAAGGCGATACGCTTCGTCGTGCCCTTCGCGCCCGGCGGCAGCAGCGAAATCGTCGCGCGCGCGGCCGCGAGCGAACTGCAGAAGATCCTCGGGCAAAGCGTCTACGTCGACAACAAGCCCGGCGGCGCGGGCAACGTCGCGATGGGCGAGGTGGCGCGTGCCGATGACCAGCACACCATCATCCTCGGCCACATCGGCACGCTGGCGGTGAACCCCTACATCTTCGACAAGCTGCCCTACGACCCGAAGGCGTTCACGCCGGTCTCGCTGCTCGCCAAGGTGCCCAGCCTCTATGTCGTGCGGCCGGACCTGCCGGTCAAGAACCTGAAGGAGTTCATCGCGCTGGCCAAGAGCAAGCCCGGCCAGCTGAACTACGGCTCGGCGGGCAATGGCAGCGCCGGCCACCTCGCATTCGAGTATCTGAAGATGGCGAGCGACACCTTCGTGACCCACGTGCCGTACCGCGGCACCGGTCCGCAGCTGACCGACCTGATGGGCGGCCGGCTCGAAGCCGCGGCGGTGGGCGCACCGGCGGTGATGCAGTTCATCAAGACCGGCAAGCTGCGCTGCATCGCGACCGGCACGCCGCAGCGCCTGGCGCAACTGCCCGACGTGCCGACCGTTGCCGAGCAAGGCTTCCCGGGTTTCGAGATGACGCAGTGGTACGGCCTGCTCGCGCCTTCGTCCATGGCCAAGGCCAGCATCGACAAGCTCGCGGCCGCATCGGCTCGGGCCATCAAGGAGCCTGCGGCGCTGAAGCTGCTGGAAGGCGAAGCGGCGATCGCCGTCGGCGGCACGCCGGCCGAGTTCGCGAAGTTCATCGAACTCGAACAGCAGCGCTGGAAGCCGGTGATCGCGCGGGCGAAGATCAAGCCGGACTGAGCTGCTGCCTCGACCGCTACAGGTTGTTCGCCAGCAGCCGCTTGACGAACGCATCCTTGAAGCTGTGCGTCTCCGCCAGGCCGAGGCGCTCGAGGTAGGGCAGCGGCGCGTCCTTGCTCTCCCACAGGCTCTTGATCGCCATCGTCAGCAGCTCACCCGGGTGCTGCGTCGCGTGCTTGAGCCGCTTGAGCGCACGCACGATGTGCAGTTCGTCCTCGGTGAGGTCGGTGCCGAAGGGGAAGTCGGGCAGCAGTCCGGCCTGCGCCCAGGGGTGCAGCTTCTCTTCCAGCGCCTCGGGCAGGTTGTGGCGGTAGCGCTCGGGCAACTCGTAGTTCGACTCGAGCTTGCCGTGCGCCTTGGCCTGGCGGATCAGTTCCTCCTGGAAGCGTGAATCGGCCACAGCGATCAGGCGCTTGACCACCTCGCTGTCGGACTGGCCGCGCAAATCGGCCGCGCCGTACTCGGTGACGACGATGTCGCGCAGATGGCGCGGAATCGTCACGTGGCCGTAGCTCCAGACGATGCTGCTCTTCAGGCCGTCCTTGTTGTCGTGGGTGGCGCGCAGCATCATCAGCAGCCGCGCGTCGGGCAGTGCATGCGCCATGGCAACGAAGTTGTACTGGCCGCCGACGCCGCTGACCACCTGGCCCGATTCGAGCGCGTCGCTGCAGGCGGCGCCGAGCAGCGTCACGATCATCGTCGTGTTCATGAAGCGCGCCTTACGGCGCTGCGCGCGCTTGACCGCCGCCTGGCCGTCGTTGTCGGAGTAGAGCTGGTTGATGAAGTCGATGCGCGTCATGTCGATCTTCGCCAGCTCCTGCGGCGGCATGGTGCGCAGCCGCTCGTAGAAGTCACGCGGGCCGAGGAAGAAGCCGCCGGTCATGAAGATGCCGTGCGAGAGTCGGCTGCCGAGCATGGTCTCGCCGATGCGCGCGAGGTTGGCCTCGGAGATCAGGTCGTTGGGCAGCTTGGTGCCGTCGAGCACGAGCTTGTCACCGTCGAGCTGCACGCCTTCGCGCAGCACGCCCCAGTGCTTCAGGTAGGCGACATCGTCGGCGCTCAGCGGCGAATGGATGCGGCCGTGGCGCAGCAGCAGGGCGAGCGTGCGCGGCGTCACCGTCTCGTCGATCTCGCCCTCGTTGAGCGCGCGCTGCAGCGTCACGTCGCCGAATACCTCGCGGCGGATGATGCCGGCCTCGATCAGCTTGAGGAAGCCGTTGACGAACATCTCCGAGCAGCCGTACAGGCCCAGGTCGAAGCGGCCGAGCTCGCGGCCCTCGATGCCGTCGGGGCTGATCGACTCGAGGATGCGGCGGTATTCGTCGCCGTGCCGGTCGCGCACGATCAGCGCCTGCGCGATCGCGTCGCCCAGCGAGCCGATGCCGATCTGCAGCGTGCCGCCGTCGGCCACCAGGGCGGAGGCGTGCAGGCCGATCGCGTAGTCGGCCGCGCTGACCTTGTTGTTGGGCGGGCAGAACACCGCATGCGTGCCGGCCGGGTCGGTGACCACCAGGTCGAAGAACTCCGGCGCCACCTCGGCGCCGTTGGGCATGAAGGGCATCTTGCGGTTGACCACGCCGACGGTGAGCAGCGGCTGGCCGGCGGCGCGCAGCTTCTCCACCACCTCGAACACCACGTCGGGGTTGCTCGACAGCGACAACCGCATTCCCTCGCCCTCGCCCTTGGCGCCCACCGCCTGCGCGATCACGTTCATGCCCTGCACGGCCATGTCGCGCGCGACGAAGGTGTAGTTGGTCGAGATGTAGTTCTGCTGCGCGGCCGGGTTGCCGAGGTAGTCGCCGGTCTTCATGAAGAACTCGCGCACCTCGATGTGCGCGGGCAGCGTGCCGGCGCGCAGATCCTTCACGTAGAGCAGATCGGGGTAGTCCTCGAACACGCGCTCGACGAGAGGCCCGAGGAAATGTTCTTCGAGCTCGCTCTTGCCGACCGGCTTCTCCAGCGACAGCGCGGTGACGATGCGCAGGCGCCGCGCCGGGTTGCCCTTCATGCGCCGGTACAGCGCGTTGACGAAGGGGTTGGGCTTGCCGATGGCCAGGGGGATGCCCAGCACGACGTCGCCCTTCACGGTGTCCAGCACGCGGTCGACCGCGGCCTCGATGCTGTCGACGAACTGCGCCATGCTTGTCTCCGTTTTCGAGTGATGCGGTGCAGTTTGCGCCGGCACGACGCAATCAGCGTTGACGAATTGCAAGGCGCGTGCTGCGTCTCAGCGCGCCAGTTCGCCGGACGCCTCGGCGAAGGCAAGCAGGACATCGGCGCGATCGACGGCGGGCAGCGGCCGCGTCGCGAGGGGACTGTGGAACTCGAGCCAGGCTTGGCGGAGCTGGGCTGCGGCCAGGCGACGATCGCCGCGCGCCGTGCAGAAGCGCGCCAGCGCGATGCGGCTCATGGCGCGTTCGTCGTTGCGGCGCAGCGAGATGTAGTCGGCCTGCCGCGCGGCGGCGGCGAAGGCGGTGCGCGCCTCTGCCGCCCGGCCCAATTCGTCCAGCGAGCGTGTCAGGCGCAGCAGCGTGGCGACGTCTCTCCGGTTGCTTGCGTGTGGGTCAGGTGTGTCGGGAATCACCGCCAGCGCCTGGGTGAGCGTGCGCGCGGTGCTGTCGCGCGCGCCCTGCTCGGCCTGCAGCCGGGCCAGCCGGACCCACAGATCCACGCGGGTGAGCGGCAGCAGCTCGCCGAAGCGCTCGATGTAGAACGCCGCCTCGCCGGCGTCGCCGCGCGCGATCGTCTCCTGCACGGCCGCCACCATGGCGCTGGAGCGATGCGAGACGTACAAGCCGTCGGAGCCGATGCGTTCGAGCGTCTTCAGGGCGAGCGCGCGGTCGCGGTGCCGTGCGTGATAGGCGGTGAACTCGATCGCCAGCGCATCGGCGTCGACCTGGCGCAGTGCGATCTCCGGCATGTCCCACTGCACGGCGATGCGGGCCGCCGCCTTGAGCACGAGTTGCCTATCGGCGCGGCGCGTCTCGCTCGAGCCGGCGCTCATGGCTGCCTCGAGCTGCGCGAGCGATTCCGCTTGTGCGCCGCGCTGCCTCCACGCCTGCGCGAGAGCCAGATGAGCGAAGCCTCGGTCCGCGCCGGCAGCGAGGAGGGTGACCTCGCGGCTCAGGCCGGCCAGTAGCCATTCGGGCGTGGCATTCGTGGTCTCCCCGATGCTGGTCTCGGCCATGCGCCGCACCAGCGAGGCCGCCACCGGCGGTGTGGTCGCGGCTGCCATGGCCAGCGCACGCTGCCACGCCTGGCGCGCCTCGGTGTCGTCGCCCAGATGCGCGTAGGCGAGTGCCACCGCGATCGCATTGCCTGCGCCGATCTGCGCCAGCACGCCGGCTGCACTGGCCGACTGCCCGGCTTCGCCGACGATGTCCAGCCGGCGTCGCGGTGGAAGCTGGGTCGCCTGCTCGGCCACGGACAGCAACAGGGTCGTGCGCAGGGCCGGTGCACTGCGCCGCGCGGCGGCGAGGGCTGCATCGGTTGCCCCCGCCGCAGCCAGGGCGCCGATCGTCCGTGCGGAGGAGGGATCCAGCAGGACCGCCTCTTCGAGCGCTCTGCGGCGAAGTTCCTCCCAGCGTCCTTGTCGAACGGCAGCGTCGACGGCACTGCTGCTAGCCGGAGGATCGGCCGCAGTTGCGGCCATGGCGGGCGCGAGGGCCAAGAGCAGAGCGGCCAATGCCGCTCGGATATGGTCAGAGCCGCAGGGGTGTCGCATAACCCGTCATCTCCAAGTAACCCAGGCCGAGGCGCCGGCCGTCCTCGGCCAGCAGCTCCGACAGGCCCTCCCAGTAGATCGCGCCCGTGCTGGCGCGGCTGTCGAGCTCCTGGTCGTGCAGCAGGGCGCGCACGCGCTGCGTGCCGGCGGGCGTGCTCACGCGCCACTCGATCGGGTAGGTGGCGCGCGAGGCCGGGCTGGTCCAGCGCGCCAGCGGCTCGAAGCGCACTTCGTCGGGGCCGAAGGCGCGCGCGGTTTCGCCCGGCCGGCGCAGGCTGCCGCCGGCCCACAGCGTGCTGCCATCAGCGCGGCGCAGGCGGAAGGCGGTGAGGGCGCTGCCGTCGGCGAGGTTGATGCCGATCCAGTCCCAGCCCACCGCCTCGGCGGCGAGGATCGTCTCGCTCCATTCGTGATCCAGCCAGGCGCGGCCCTGCAGGGCTAACGCGCGGCCGTCGAGTGTCAGCGTGCCGCGCACGGCGAGCTGCGGCTGGCTGTAGTAGTGGCTGGCCTGCTCGGGGCGCGGGCCCTTGCGCGAGAAGCCGGCTTCGCCTTGCAGCAGCAGCGGCTGCGTGGCGGCGAGTTCGAGCTCGAGCGCGAAGCCGGCGGCGTCGCTGGCGATGCTCGCGCGGTAGACGCTCGCCTCGGGCGGCCCGCTGCGCGCCAAGCGCCAGCCGCGCAGCACGAGGCGCGTGTCGTCTTCGGCCGCCTCGGCCACGCCGAAGCCGGCGCGGGCGATGCGCTGGTCGTGGCGCGCTCGCTTGGCTGCCAGGTCGGTGAGCGCCGTGTGCGCGAAGACGAGCTGCGTGGCGGCGAAGCGGCTCGGGTGGTTCGCCGCGACGTCGGTGCGCGAGCGGAAGAAGGTCACTTGGAAGCCGTAGCGTGGCTCGGCCTCGCCCGGCGCGGCCAGCCAGCCGGTGGCGTACCACCACTCGGTGCGCGCATCGGGGTGCGAGCCGTGGTCGCGCGGGAACTGCAGCGCGCGGCCGCGTAGCACCGGGGCCGACTGTGCCGCCAGCGGCAAGGCGCCGAGCGCGAGCAGCACGCCGACGAAGGGCCGGCGTCGCATCACCAATCCTCCTTCACCGCCAGCGCCGCCTGCTTCGCGCCGGCCGCGCGGCCGGCCCACCACGCGGTCAGCGTGCCGGCTGCGGCCATCGCGGCGGCGAGCAGCGCGAGGCGTGCCCAGGGCAGGCGCAGCTCCATGGTCCAGTGGAAGCTCTGCGGGTTGACCACGTGCACCAGCACCGCGCTGACCGCAATGCCCAGCGCCAGGCCCAGCAGCACGCCGACGCCGCTCCACAGTGCGCCTTCGCCGGCCACCACCGCGAGCACCTGCGCGCGCGTCAGGCCGAGGTGGGCGAGCAGGCCGAACTCGCGCCGGCGCGCCAGCACCTGCGCCGAGAAGCTCGCGGCGATGCCGGCCAGGCCGATGGCGATGGCCACCGCCTGCAGCCAGTAGGTCACCGCGAAGCTGCGGTCGAAGATGCGCAGCGAGAGCGCACGCAGCTCGCCGACCGTGGCGAATTCGAGCGGCGCGTCGGGCCCGGCGAGCGCGCGCACCTGTGCCTGCACGGCGGCCGCGTCGGCGCCGGGCGCGAGCCAGAGCGCCAGATCGTTGAGGCGCAGGTCGCCGGTGAGGCGGCGATAGTCGGCCGCATCGAGCGTCACGGCGCCGTGCTGGCGGGCGTAGTCGCGCCACACCGCGCGCACGAAGGCGCGCTCGCGCTGTCCGTCGGGCAGCGGCAGCTCGAAGCGTGCGCCGGCGCGCAGGCCGTACAAGCTGGCGGCGGGTTCGCTGACGTACACCGAGAGCAGGCCCTCGCGCGCCGGCAGCAGTTCGCCTAGCAGCGGCAGGCGCCGTGCCGGATCGTCGGCGACGCGCTTGGCCACCAGCGCCACCGTGGGCCGGCTCGCATCGAGCTGGATGGCGGCGACACGCTGGCCCTCGACGCGCGCCACGCCGGGCAGGGCGCGCAACTGCGCGACCAGCGCGTCGTCGACCCAGGCGGTGTCGTTGCCGCCGCCTGCCGCGGCGCGGGCGTAGAGGTCGGCCGGCAGCACGTCGTCCAGCCATTGCGTCACGGCTTCGCGGAAGCTGGTGACCATCACCGTCAGCGCCACCGCGAGCGCCAGGCTCGCCACCACGCCCGACACCGCGATGGTGGCGCTGCTGCGTTCGTGGCGCGCGCGCTGCACTGCCAGCAGCACGAGTGCGTGGCGTGGCGAACGCGTGCGACGCAGCAGCAACGCCACCGCGGCCGGCACGCAGGCGATGCCGCCGAGCAGCAGGCAGGCCACCGAGGCGTAGGCAGCCAGCGGGATGCCGGCCACGGGCGGCACCTGGGCCAGCAGCACGCCGAGCGCGAGCAGCAGCGGGCCCAGCCATGCCGGGCTGTGCTGCGGGTGGCTCTCGCCCAGCCCCTTGAGGGCCTGTGCCGGCGCGATGCGCTGCGCGCTGCGCGCCGGCAGCCAGCCGCCCGCCACCGCGACGGCCACGCCGAGCGCGCCGTAGACCAGCGCTGCCGTGGTGCTGAACTGCAAGCGCGGCGCGACGCCGGGGAAGTAGGCGCCGCCGAGATCACCGGCGAGCAGGCGCAGCGCCAGCGCCGCGAGGCCGGTGCCGAGCGCCAGGCCGAGCACGCTGCCGGCCAGCCCGATCAGCGCCGATTCGGCCAGCATCCAGGCGAGCCGATCGCGCGCACCCAGGCCCAGCACGCCGAGCAGCGCCAGCTGCGGCGCACGCCGCGCCACCGACAGCGAAAGGATGGAGAACACCAGGAAGGCGCCGGTGAACAGCGCCACCAGCGCCAGCACCGTGAGGTTGACGCGGTAGGCGCGCGAGACGTTGGAGACACGCTGTGCGGACTCGTCCGGCGCCGCGGCGCGCACGCCCGCCGGCAGCTGCAGCGCGCGCAGCAGCGCCTCGCGGTCGGTGCCGGGCACGAGGCGCACATCGATGCGGCTCACGCGGCCGGTCCAGCCGAAGGCTTGCTGCGCGCCGGCGAGGTCGAGCACCGCGAGCGGCGGGCCGTCGGCCAGCACGCTGCCGCGCACCGCGAAACTCGTGCTGCCGCGCGCCGCGCGCAGCCGCAGCATGGCGGGCTCGCCGAGCCGGCGTGCCGCCGCGGCGTTGAGGAAGGCGGCCGCCGGGTCGATCACGGCGAGTCGATCGGCGCCCTCGGCGGGCCGCGGCAGCAGCGCCGGCGTGAGCGCGGCGGCGGCCAGCGCATCCAGCCCGATCACGCGCAGCGGCACCGGCTGCCCGCTGGCGTCGAGCGCCTGCGCGTCGAGCTCGATCACGGCGCTGGCCAGCGCCACGCCGGGCTGCGTGGCGACACGTGCGAACAGCGCTTCGTCGAAGCCTTCGCGCTGCGCGCGCAGCTCGAAGTCGGGCTGGCCGTTGACCTGCCGCACCGCGGCGCTGAACTCGCCGAGCGCCGATTCGTTGATCAGGTGCACCGAGAAGGCCAGCGCCACGCCCAGGGCCACCGCCAGCATCGCCACGGCGTGACGCAGCGGCTGGTGCAGCAGCCAGGGCCAGGAGACCTGGCGCAGCAGGGCGGGCAGCGGGGAGGGCGGAGGTGTGCTCGGCGCGGCGGCGTTCACCGCGCCGATTGTGGCGCGCGGGCCGCGAGCAGGCGCTGCACGGTCTGCACCAGCACCGCCGGGCTGAAGGGCTTGAACAGGTAGTCGTCGGCGCCGGCGCGTGCGCCGGCTTCACGGTCAGCGGCTTGCGCGCGCGCGGTCAGCATCACGATGGGCAGCGAGGCGAACGGCGGCTCCTTGCGCAGCGTGTCGCAGACCTGGAAGCCGTCGAGATCGCCGGGCATCATCACGTCGAGCAGCACGAGGTCGGGGCGCAGCGCGCGCACCGCGTCCAGCCCGAGGCGGCCGTTGGCGGCCTCGAAGATCTCGGCGCCTTGCAGTTCTTCCAGCGACCAGCGGATGAGCCGGCGGATGTCGGCCTGGTCTTCGACGACGAGGATGCGGGGCATGGGCGAGCGCGGTGGGATCTGCCCGGCTTATCGGCACGCCGGCCGGAAACTTGAGGGCTTCAGGCGCGATGCAGTCCGTCGGGCCGCAGCACCAGCACGCGGTCGGCGCGCGCGGCGGCGGAGCGCGAGTGCGTCACCAGCAGGCAGGCGGCGCCGTGTGCGCGCGTCTGCAGGGCGAGCGTGTCCATCACGCGCTCGGCGTTGCCGGGGTCGAGGTTGCCGGTGGGCTCGTCGGCGAGCAGCAGCCTGGGCGCGTGCACCAGCGCCCGCGCGATCGCCACGCGCTGCAGCTGGCCGCCGGAGAGCGTCTGCGGCAGGCGTTCGCCGAAGCCGGCCAGGCCGACGTCGTCGAGCACGCGCGCCACGCGGGCGTCGTCGGGGCTGTGCAGCAGCAGCAAGGGCAGGGCCGCGTTCTGCGCCACCGTCAGGTGCGGCAGCACGTGGAAGGCCTGGAAGACGAAGCCGATGTCGCGCCGGCGCAGCAGCGCAAGCTCCTCGTCGTTCATCGTCGTCACTTCGCGGCCCGCCAGTTGCACGCGGCCGGCATCCAACGTGTCGAGCCCGGCGATGCCGTTGAGCAGGGTGGACTTGCCCACACCCGATTCGCCGAGCACCGCGACGAATTCGCCGGCGCGCAGTTCGAGATCGACGCCGCTGAACACCGGCGTGGCGCCGTAGTGCTTGGCGAGACCCTGCAGGCGCAGCATCGCGTCGCTCATGACCTCAGCAGCGCGTCGGCGTGGCGCATCGCGCGCTCCACCACGCGGGCTATCGCGCCGGCTTCGTCGCAGGCCAGCGTCTCGCGGCGCGGCATGCCGCGCAGCCAGGTGAGCTGGCGCTTGGCGAGTTGGCGCGTGGCGGCGATGCCGCGCTCGGGCAGGGCGGCGAGGTTGTCGGCATCCAGCGCTTCCCAGGCCTGGCGGTAGCCCACGCAGCGCATCGAAGGCAGTCCGGGATGCAGGTCGGCGCGTGCGCGCAGGCGCCGCACTTCGTCGACCAGGCCGGCGTCGAGCATCTGCGCGAAGCGCTGCGCGATGCGCTCGTGCAGCCAGGCGCGGCTGGCGGGTTCGAGCGCGAGCAGCGGCGGCGTGTCCGGCGTTTCTGCGCGCTCGCGGTGGAACGAGGAGATCGGCCGCCCCGTGAGGCGGAACACTTCCAGCGCACGCTGGATGCGCTGCGCATCGCCGCTGGGCAGGCGCGCCGCGGTGACGGGGTCGACGCGCGCCAGCTCCGCATGCAGCGCCGGCCAGCCGCGCGCCGCGGCTTCGGCATCGAGCGCGGCGCGGATCGCCGCATCGGCCGGCGGCATCGCATCCAGGCCCTCGAACAGCGCCTTGAAATACAGCATGGTGCCGCCCACCAGCAGCGGCAGCCGGCCGCGCGCGCGGATCTCTTCGATCAGCCGCGTGGCATCGGCGAGAAACTGCGCCGCCGAGTAGCTCTGCGCCGGGTCGAGGATGTCGATCAGGTGGTGCGGCACCTGGGCGCGCTCGGCGGCGCTGGGCTTGGCGGTGCCGATGTCCATGCCGCGGTAGACCAGCGCCGAGTCGACGCTGACGATCTCCACCGGCAGCGCCCGCGCGATCGCCAGCGCGGCCGCGGTCTTGCCCGCCGCGGTCGGCCCGGCGACACAGAGGCAACGCAACTGCACTGCGGGCCGAGCGCCGGGCCGCCCCAAGCCGGCCCGCCATTCCCTCGGGGGATCGGCCGGTGTACCCGCCGGACGAGGGGCTCTGTTCACGCCGGGCTCGCCTGCGCCTCGCGCGGCGCGGCCTGCGGCTCGCCGTGCCAGCGCACCAGCGTCCAGGCCACGACGCACTGTGCCAGCGCCAGTGCCGCGAAGCCCAGCGTCATCGGGTAGAGGCTGGCGCCGCTGCTGCGGCCGAGGAAGAGGCCGACCATGAAGGCCATCGCCGTCATCCAGAAGCCCGACAGCGAGGCGGCGGTGCCGGCCTTCTCGGGGAAGGGCCCGACCGCGCCGGCCTGGCCGCAGGGCTGGTGCACGCCGTGGCCGATGCAGAAGAGGATGGAGGGCAGCATCACCGCCCACACCGCGTGCACGCCGGCCAGCGCCAGCGCGGCCATGGCGACGCCGCCGGCCAGCGTGAACAGCGCGCCGCGCGCCACCGCGCCGCGCAGGCCGTGGCGCGCGAGCAGCCGGCGGCACCAGAAGGTGCCGGCGAAATAGGCGCTCGACTGCGCCAGCATGATCAGCCCGTAGCCCACCTTGCTCGTGCCCAGCACGCCGATGTAGACGAAGGAGGTGCCGGCCAGCAGGAAGAACAGGGCGCCGTAGGCAAAGCCCGACAGCAGCGTCCAGGCGCGGAAGCTCGGGTGCGCCAGCACGGCGCGCCAGTTGGCCGCGAGCACCGCCCACTGCGTGGCGCGCGGGTCGCGCCGCGGCACGGTCTCCTCGTAGCGCCAGGCCACCAGGGCGAGCGTGGCGGCGCCGAACAGCGCCAGCACCAGCAGCGCGGCATGCCAGTTCAGCCATTGCACGACGATGCCGCCCGCCACCGGGCTGGCCATCGCGATCAGGCCCAGGCCGCTGAGCGCCTTGGACATCACGCGCGCGCCCTCGTGCGGCGCGAACAGGTCGCGCACGATGGAGCGCGCGCAAGTCACGCCGGCGGCCATGCCGGCGCCCTGCAGCGCGCGCCAGGCCACCAGCAGCTCGACGTTGGGCGCCAGCGCGGCCGCCACGCTGGCGAGCGTGTAGACCGCGAGGCCGGCCAGCAGCACCGGGCGGCGGCCGAAGCGATCGGACAAGGGGCCGAGGATCAGCTGCGCCGAGCCGAAGCAGATGATCAGCGCCGAGAGCGTCAGCTGCGTGGCCGCCATGCTCGCGCCCAGATCGCGCTGCAGCGTCGGCAGCGCGGGCAGGTACAGATCGGTGGTGACCGGCTGGATGCCCAGCAGCAGGGTCAGCAGCACCACCACGGCGGGGGGCATGCCGTGGCGCTCGGAAACCGGGGAAGACATGGCGCGAGCCTAACAGGCGCTCCGCAGCGACCCTGTCGCCGCCGTTGCAATCGGTGACGCGCCGTGGCGCTCGCTTGTTACGATATCCGCGGCGCATGGGAGGCTTGCCCATGCGCCGACCAAGAATCAGCAAGCCGCAGCTCGCAAAGGACGAATTCCATGAAGACCTCCACCCGTTGGATGACCCGCCTGATCGCCGTGTGTCTCAGTTTCGCCGGCTTCATGACCAGTGCCCAGGCCACCCTGGTGAGCACCGAGCAGGTGGCGGCCAGCGAAGGCGTCACCAGCGCCGCCGAGCAGCGCGCCTACGTCAATTCGATGCTGACCCGCGCCGACGTCGCCGCCGCCCTGCAGGAGCGCGGCATCGATCTCGCGCAGGCCCAGGCGCGCGTCGCCGCGCTGACCGACGACGAAGTGGCGCACGTGGCCCACACGCTGGACACCGCCCCGGCCGGCGCCAGCGACGTGCTCGGCACCATCGTGTTCATCTTCCTGCTGCTGCTGATCACCGACATCCTCGGCTTCACGAAGATCTTCCCGTTCACCCGCTCGATCCGCTGAGCGCCGTGATCGCGCGTGCGTGGCGTTGGGCCGCGCTCGCGCTGCTGCTGGCCGCCGCGGCCGCCCTCGGCGGCTGCGCGGCGCAGACGGAGACACTGCGCCGCGCCCCGCCCGCGGGCTTAGGGCCGCGCGTCGAGCTGGCGGCCACGCCCTTCTTTCCCCAGACCGAGTACCACTGCGGCCCCGCCGCGCTCGCCACCGTGCTGGCGGGCTTGTCGGTCGATGCGACGCCCGAGCGTCTCGGCGAAGAGGTCTTCCTGCCGGCGCGCACCGGCACGCTGCAGATCGAGATGATCGCCGGCGCGCGCCGCCACGGCGCCGTGGCCACGCGCCTGCCCGGCACGCTGGAGGCGCTGCTGCGCGAGCTGCAGGCCGGCCACCCGGTGCTGGTATTCCAGAACCTCGGCCTGAGCTGGTATCCGCTGTGGCACTACGCGGTGCTGATCGGCTACGACCTCGAACGCGCCGAAGTGATGCTGCGCTCCGGCACCACCGAGCGCCTGGTGATGAGCATGCGCACGCTGGAGCACACCTGGGTGCGTGCCGGCAGCTGGGCCTTCGTCGCGCTGCCGCCGGGGCAATGGCCGGTCACCGCCGAGGAGAAGGCGGTGGTCGAGGCCGCGGTCGGCTTCGAGCGCAGTGCCATGCCGACACACGCGGCACAGGCGACGCTCGCCTATCGCAGCGCGCTGCAGCGCTTTCCCGACAGCCTCAGCCTGCGCATGGGCCTGGGCAACGTGCTGTACGCGGCGGGTGACAAGAATAGCGCCGCGCTCGCCTTCGAGGAGGCGGCGCAGCGCCACCCCGACAGCGCGCCGGCCTGGATGAACCTCGCCAGCACGCGCGCCGAGCTCGGCCAGCGCGATGCGGCGCTGGCCGCGGCGCGCCGCGCGGTGGGCAGTGGCGATGCGACCTGGGCGGAACGCGCCGCCACGCTGCTCGCTTCGCTCGAGGCTCAGGCGAAGGATTCGTCGGCGCCGAGATAGCGCCACTGGCCGGCCGGCAGGTCGCCCAGCATCACGCGGCCGATGCGCACGCGCTTCAGGCCCGTCACCTTCAGGCCCACCGCCTCGCACATGCGGCGGATCTGGCGCTTCTTGCCCTCCACCAGCACGAAGCGCAGCTGGTCGTCGTTGACCCACTCGACGCGCGCCGGCTGCAGCGCCTCGCCGTCGAGTTCGAGGCCGTGGTTCAACAGGCGCAGGCCCTGGTCCGACAGGCGCTCGCCGCTGGTCGACTGCACGCGCACCAGATACTCCTTCTCGACCTCGCTCGTCTCGCCGATCAGCTGCTTGGCGATGCGGCCGTCCTGCGTCAGCACCAGCAGGCCGGTCGAATCGATGTCGAGCCGGCCGGCCGGCACGAGGTGGCGCAGATGCTCGCGCTGCAGGCGCAGGCCGCTCGCATCCTCGCGCCACTGGGTGGCGGCTTTCACCAGCACCAGCGCGGGTTCGTAGCCGTCTTCCGCCTGGCCGCTGACGTAGCCGACCGGCTTGTTCAGCAGCACGGTGACGCGCTGCGCCTGCTGCGTGCGCGCCTTCTTGTCGATGCTGACCTGCTGGCCGGGCAGCACGCGCGCGCCGAGTTCGGCGACGACCTCGCCGTCGACACGCACCCAGCCGCGTGCGATCCACTCGTCGGCCTCGCGGCGCGAGGCCAGGCCCAGCTCGCTCATGCGCTTGGACAGGCGCACGCTGCCCGGCGCGTGCTCCGGGCCCTGCGCGGGTGGCACCGGCGGCGGCACGGGCCGCGCGGGGCGGGCGCCGAAGGCGGTGTTGGGGCCGGCCGGGCGCGCCGGCGGCAGCGGCGCCCGCTGCGGCTTGGAGGGGGCGGCCTTCTTCGCGGGTGCCGGCTTGCGCGCCGGGGCGCGATCGTCGTCGCTGCGGCGGTGCGCCGCATGTTCGGCACGTTCGGCGCGCTCGGCCTGCGCCTGCGCCAGCGTGGGCCGCGGCTTCGCGCCCGAGCCGCGCAGCGGGGCGCGGCGCTGCTTGGCGGCGGGAGCGGTGGATTTCTTCAGCGTGAGCGTGGCCATGGGCAGGATTGGACCACGGCGGCCTCGTGCTTCAGCGGCCGCGCCAGAACAAGGCGTCGAGATCCTTCATCGTGAGCTGGCGCCAGGTGGGCCGGCCGTGGTTGCACTGGTCGGCGCGCTCGGTGCGCTCCATGTCGCGCAGCAGCGCGTTCATCTCCTCCAGCGTGAGCTGGCGGTTGGCGCGCACCGCGCCGTGGCAGGCCATGGTGGCGAGGATCTGATGCTGTGCGCGCTGGATCACGTTGCTGGCGTCGTATTGCGCCAGCTCGGCGAGCACGCTGCGCGCCAGCTCCACGCCGTCGCCGCCGGCCAGCGCGGCGGGCCGTGCGCGCAGAGCCAGCACGCCGGGCGAGAGCGGCGAGACATCGAGGCCGAGGCGCTTGAGCGTATCGGTCTGCTGCTCGGCGGTGGCGATCTCCTGCGGCGTGGCGGCGAAGGTGGCCGGGATGAGCAGCGGCTGCGATTCGATGGCGCCATCTGCGCGCTGGGCCAGGCTGGCCTTGAGCCGCTCGTAGACGATGCGCTCGTGCGCCGCGTGCATGTCGACGACCACCAGGCCCTGTTCGTTCTCGGCCAGGATGTAGATGCCGGCGATCTGCGCGACGGCGCGGCCGAGCGGCCAGTCGCCCGCGGGCAGCGTGGCTGCAGCCGCAGGGGCTGCTGCCGTCGCGGACCACGCGGCCGGTGCCTCCTGCGCGAACAGCACGGCCGCCTGCTGCAGCCCGAGCGAGGCCTGCTGCGGCGTGGCCGTGGGCCAGGGCCGCGCGGCGGGCAGCGGCGATGGCGCAGCGCTCGCCGCGGCCGGAACTGGCGCCGCAGCCTCGCCCGCGCGCGACACCGCCAGCGCCGCATCCACTGCGCGCCGCACCGCCTGGTGCACCTCGCGCGCATCACGGAAGCGCACCTCGATCTTGGTCGGGTGCACGTTGACGTCGACCAGGCTCGGCGCGATGTCGATGAAGAGCACGTAGCTCGGCTGCTTCGCGCCGTGCAGCACGTCTTCGTAGGCGGAGCGCACGCCGTGGGCGATCAGGCGGTCGCGCACGTAGCGGCCGTTGACGTAGACGTACTGCTGGTCGGCGCGCGAGCGTGCCGCCTCGGGCAAGCCCGCGCGGCCGCGGATGCGCAGCACGCCGAGCTCGAGCGACACCTCGCGGCTGCCGGCGAGAAACTCGTCGTGCAGCACGTCGCGCACGCGCTGCTCGGCGCTGGCGCGGCGCCACTGCTGCACCAGCTTGCCCTCGTGCCAGACGCTGAAGGCCACGTCCGGCCGCGTCAGCGCATGGCGGCGCACCGCCTCGATGCAATGCGCCAGCTCGGTGGCCTCGCTCTTGAGAAACTTGCGCCGCGCCGGCGTGGCGAAGAAGAGCTCACGCACCTCGACGCTGGTGCCGGTGGCGCGCGCCGCCGGCGCGAGCTCGCCCGAGCGCGCTTCGAGCCGCTGCGCATGCGGCGCGTCGAGCGTGCGGCTGGCGATGCTCAGCTCGGCCACCGAAGCGATGGCCGCCAGCGCCTCGCCGCGGAAGCCCATCGTCGCGACGTTCTCCAACTCGGCGAGCGAGCCGATCTTGCTGGTGGCATGGCGCCGCAGCGCGAGCGGCAGCTCCTCGGCGGGGATGCCGCAACCATCGTCCTCGACCAGGATGGCGCGGATGCCGCCGGCCGCGAGGCGCACCACGATCTCGGTGGCGCCGGCGTCCAGCGCGTTGTCCACCAGCTCGCGCACCACCGAGGCGGGGCGCTCGACCACCTCGCCGGCGGCGATCTGGCTGATCAGCTCGTCGGGCAGCTCGCGGATCGGACGCCTTTGGCGTGGGGACTCGAGGACGGCGCTCATGCGGCATTGTAGGAAGGAGGGCCGACCATAATCGCCCGCCATGGACATCGCCGCCTTCCTGATCGACTTCATCCTGCACGTCGACGTGCACCTCGCGAACTTCGTCGCCAGCTACGGCACCTGGGTCTACGCGCTGCTGTTCCTCATCATCTTCATCGAGACCGGCGTGGTGGTGATGCCCTTCCTGCCGGGCGACTCGCTGCTGTTCGTGGTCGGCGCGCTGTGCGGCGCGGGGTTGATGAGCCTGCCGCTGTCCATCGGCCTGCTGGTCGGCGCGGCCATTCTCGGCAACCAGAGCAACTACAGCATCGGCCACTACTTCGGGCCCAAGGTGTTCCAGTGGGAGAACTCGCGCTTCTTCAACAAGAACGCCTTCGACCAGGCGCATGCCTTCTACGAGCGCTACGGCGGCATCACCATCATCGCGGCGCGCTTCATGCCCTTCCTGCGCACCTTCGCGCCCTTCGTCGCCGGCGTGGCGCGCATGACGCGCAGCAAGTTCACGCTCTACGACGTCAGCGGCGCCGTGTTGTGGGTGGGCGGCGTCACCATGGCCGGCTACCTGTTCGGCAACATTCCGTGGGTGAAGCAGCACCTCGACAAGATCATCTGGGCGGCGATCCTGATTCCCGGCCTGATCGTGATCTTCGGCGCCTGGAAGGCGCGGCGCGCGGCGGCGTGAGCGCGGCGCCTGCAGACCTAGACCAGTTGAACCTGCAACTTCCGGCCGACGAGCGCCGCCGCTCGCTGCAAGGTCGACAGCGTCACGTCTCGCTCAGGATCCAGGAGCCGATCGACTTGTGAGCGGCTGGTCTTCAGCAGCGCAGCCATGCGCGCCTTGGACAGCGACCGCTCCTTCATCGCTTCGGCCAGTTGCCAGGCGATGACTTCCTTGATGGCCTGACCTTCGGCTTCTTCGTAGATGCCTTCGTCCTCGAGGAAGGCATCCAGACTCGACCCAAGGTGTCGGCTCCTCTTCGTCATTTGCTCAGCTCCTTCTGGCGCCTGCGCGCCAAGGCAAGATCCTCATCCGGTGTCTTCGGGGTCTTCTTGATGAACCCGTGAAGGGCGACCAGCACGCCATCGTGCAGGCAGAAAAGAACGCGCGCGAGTCTGTGGGACGAGAGTGAAGTGCGAACCTCCCAGAGACCCTGCCCCATCGGCCGGCACAGCGGCATGCCCACTGGCCAGCGCCACTGAACGCGCATCAGGTCACGACCGACCTCATGCCGCTCCTCCTGAGCCAGCGCGAGCAACCACTCTCGGACGGGTTCGTTGCCCGACGCAGTCCGGTAGAAGATCAACGCAATCTTCTGTGGTGTCGATCGCACCATGCTCCTCCCGCAGGGGCGATTATGTACCATGAAAGGTACATATCTGCAAGCCGTTGCAAGCTCGATCGTGCACCTCGACTTCGATGGTTCACTACCCCGACGATCACCCCGCGAACAGCATCGCCGCCACCGCCGCCGCCATGGTCGCGGTGGCGATCCAGCCGAGCACGCGGTGCCGCAGCGACAGCGTGTGCGCGCCGAGGATCTCGCGCCGGCTGCCCAGCCACATCATCGCCACCATGATGGGCACGGCCACCACGCCGTTGGCGACTGCGCTCCACAGCAGCGCCTTGATCGGATCCAGCGGCGTGAAGTCGATCGCGGTGCCGATCAGCGTGGCCGCCACCAGCACGGCGTAGAAGCCGCGCGCCTCGCCCGCCGAGTGATCGAGGCCGGCGCGCCACTCGAACACGTCGGCCACCGCATAGGCCGCCGAGCCGGCCAGCACCGGCACGGCCAGCATGCCGGTGCCGATCACGCCCAGCGCGAAGAGCAGGAAGGCGAAGTCGCCGGCGATCGGGCGCAGCGCCAGCGCGGCGTCGCGCGTGGTCTGGATCTCGGTGATGCCGTGGCCGTTGAGCGTGATTGCGGTGGCCAGCATCACGCAGAAGGCGATCAGGTTGGAGAACAGCATGCCGAACACGGTGTCGAGCTTGATGCGGTAGAGGTGCTCGGCCATGAAGGCGCGCGATTGCACCGGCACGCCGCCGCTGCGCTCGAGCTGCTGGCGCTGCTCCGACTCCTGCGCCGCCTGCCAGAAGAACAGGTAGGGGCTGATGGTGGTGCCCAGCACCGCCACCACCATGGTCCAGTAGCTGCCGCCGCCGGCCAGCGTGGGCACCAGCGTATGCGTCAGCACCTGGCCCCAGTTCACGTGCAGCGCAAACACCACCGCCACGTAGGCCAGCAGCGCCAGCGTCAGCCACTTCAGCACGCGCACCATGGCCTCGTAGTTGAGCCACACCGGCAGCAGCGCGCAGGCCAGGCCGAACAGCAGCGCATGGCCGTGCGACGGGCCGCCCGCGACGAGCTGGAGCGCCTCGCCCATCGCGGCCACGTCGGCGGCGATATTCAGCGTATTGGCCAGCACCAGCAGCGCCACCAGCACGAGGGCCAGCCCCCTCGGCATCACGCGGCAAAGGTTGGCCGCCAGGCCGCGGCCGGTGACCCAGCCGATGCGCGCGCTGACCATCTGCACCGCGATCATCAGCGGCGTGGTGAAGGCGAGCGACCACAGCAGCCCGGCGCCGTAGGCCGCGCCCGCCTGCGAGTAGGTGGCCAGGCCGCTCGGGTCGTCGTCGGCCGCGCCGGTGATCAGGCCCGGGCCGAGGCGATCGGCGAGGCGGCGCGCATGGCGCAGGCCGAGCATGAGCTCAGGCGGCCAGCGCGTCGCGCAGCGCGGCCGCGCACAGGCGCACCGCGTCGTTGGCCTCGGCCAGCACCTTGCCCATCAGGATGAAGCCGTGGATCTGGCGCTCGAAGCTCAGGTGCGTGGCGCGCGTGCCGGCCTCGCTGAGCTTCTGCGCGTAGGCCAGGCCCTCGTCGCGCAGCGGGTCGTAGCCGGCGGTGAGCACCAGCGCGGGCGGCAGGCGCGAGAGGTCGGGGTGCAGCAGCGGCGAGGCGCGCCAGTCGGCATACAGGCGCGCATCGGGGATGTAGTGGCCCGTGAAGTAGTCCATCGTGTCGCGGGTCAGCAGGTAGCCCTGGCCGTTGCGCTCGTGCGAGGGCGCCGTGCGATGCTGGTCGGTGGCCGGGTAGATGAGCAGCTGCCAGGCGAAGGGCGGCTCGCCGGCGTCGCGCGCGGCGATCGCCACCACCGCGGCGAGGTTGCCGCCGGCGCTGTCGCCGCCAACGGCGATGCGCTCCGCATCCAGCTTCAGCGCCGCGGCCTCGCGCCGCACCCAGCGCGCCGCGGCGATGGCGTCGTCCACCGCGGCCGGGAAGCGGTGCTCGGGCGCGAGCCGGTAGTCCACCGAGACCACCGCACAGCCCGAGCCGTTGGCGAGTTCGCGGCACAGCGTGTCGTGGGTATCGAGGTCGCCGATCACCCAGCCGCCGCCGTGGTAGTAGACCAGCGCTGGCAGCACCTGATCGGCCATCGTGCCCAGCGGGCGGTAGAGCCGCAGCGGGATGGGCCCTTGCGGCCCCTCGGCCTGCAGCGACTGCACCGAGGCGACCGGCGGCGGCGCCGGCTGCGTGAAGCCGCGCCGGTCGCGGTAGACGGCGCGCGCCTCCTGCGGGCTGAGCGTGTGCGTGGGCGGCACGCCGCGTTCGGCGATGAGGGCGAGCAGGGCGCGGGCTTGGGGATGCAGCATGGTCGGGGCTGTGGCAGCGCGAGGTGCGGCGATGATGCCCGATCAGCGCAGCGCGGCGAGCAGGGCGGCATAGCCGGCGCGGCAGGCGGCGGCGAGTTGCCGCGCGCTCTCGGCGCGCGCTTCGCGCGGCTCGCGCAGCGCGGCGGCCAGGGCATCCGCCAGCCCGGTGGGCGTGACCACCGAGCCGGCCCGCTCGGGCTCCCAGGTCTGCACCCAGGCATCGAGCTTGACGATGCGCTGTGCTGCCGCTTCGGGTTGAAGGCTGATGCGCGGCAGCGCGAACGCGCTGGCGACGATGCGGCCGTGCAGGCTGCTGGCGATCACCGCGGCACTGCCCGCGAACAGCGCGCACATGTCCCACAGATCCAGCGATTCGGCGACGCGCGCCGTGCCCACCGGCAAACGCTGAGCGAGCCGCTGCAGTACGCCGAGATCGTCGTGCCAGGGCGCGGCGCCGGCGCGCAGCAGCACGATGCCCAGGCCGCTCTCGCGCGCGCTGCGGGTGAGCTGCGCGGCGAGCGCATCGAGCGTGGCGTCGTCGCCGAAGACGGCGCTGCACTGCACGGCGATGTAGCCGGTGGGGAAGGCCGCGCGCAATGCCGTGGGTTCGCCGCGGCTCGCGTGCTCGGCGATGCGCGGGCCGAACAGTTCAGCGACGAGTACCGCCGGGTCGGGCATCAGCGCGGCGGCGATGCCGTGGCGCGCCAGCGTGTCGCGCGTGTGCCGGTCGCGCACGGTCAGCGCATCGGCTTCGCGCAGGCGCGCCAACACGGTATCGCGTTGCACTTCGTCGATGCGCTCGAGATCGACACCACCGACCGCCGCATGCGCGACACGCCGCAGCGCCGGCCAGTCGCGCCGCGAGATCACGTAGGGCGCCGGTCTCACGCGGCCCAGCATGTGCCGCAGCCAGGCCTCGCGCTGCTGCGGATGCGCTTCCAGCCTGCGCAGCGTCGGCTGCAGTTCGCCGGCATCGAGCAGCATCGCTGCGGCCTCGAAGGCGCTGCAGGTGAGCGTCTCGCCGCCCACGTGCAGCAGCCGGGCCGGCGCCTCGCTCCAGCCGGCCATCAACTCGTCGATCGCCTCCGCGCGGTGGCCACCAACGCTGCGCAGGTCACGCGCCGCCAGCCCCGCAAAGCGCAGCGGCACCGCGCCGAGCAAGGCCTGCGCGATGTGCGGGAACAGCAGGTCGCCGAGGTTGTGCCGATCGAAAGCGCCGAACAGGACGACGGGCGTGTCCATGCCGTCGCCGCGTGAGTCAGATCTGCCGGTTGCGCGCCAGCGGCGGATGCCGCGCGAAGTAGCGCGCGATGCCGTCTTCCAGCGCTGCGACGAGCTGCTGCCGGTACTCGCGGTCGCGCAGCTTGCGCTCCTCCTCCGGGTTGGAGATGAAGGCCGTCTCGACCAGGATGGAGGGGATGTCCGGCGCCTTCAGCACCGCGAAGCCGGCCTGCTCGACCTGGCCCCTGTGCAGCTTGCCGACCTTGCCGATGCGGCCCAGCACCTCGCGGCCGATGCGCAGGCTGTCCTTGATCTGCGCGGTGGTGCTCATGTCGAGCAGGGTGCGCATCACGTCGGCATGGCGGTTCTTCACGTTGATGCCGCCCACCAGGTCGGCGGCGTTCTCCTTGTCGGCCAGCCAGCGCGCCGCCGTGCTGCTGGCGCCGCCGTCGCTGAGCGCGAATACCGAGGCGCCGCGCGCCTGCGGGTTGACGAAGGCGTCGGCATGGATGGAGACGAACAGGTCGGCCTGCACGCGCCGCGCCTTGCGCACGCGCTCGCCCAGCGGCACGAAAAAATCGGCGTCGCGCGTCAGCATCGCGCGCATGCCGGGCCGCGCGTTGATGCGCTCGCGCAGGGCCAGCGCGATGGCCAGCACCACGTCCTTCTCGCGCAGCCCGCTCGGGCCGGTGGCGCCCGGATCCTCGCCACCGTGGCCGGGGTCGAGCGCGACCACGATCAGGCGGTCGATCTTGTCCTTTGCGAGCTGCGGCAGCGGCTGAGGCGCGGGCGTCTGCTGCGGCGCCGAGGCCGGCGCCTTGGCCAGCGGCGCTCGCTCGATGCGGCCGATGAAATCGCCCAGCGCGTCCTGCACGGCCTTGGCGGCCTGCTGCTCGGCGCGCTCCTTGTCCTCGATCAGCGCGAGCAGCGGGTCGCGCTCCTTCACCGGGTAGAGGTCGAACACCATGCGGTGCTGGTAGGCCGCCACCGGCATCAGCGTGAACAGCTGCGGCGCGCTCGGCTGCTTCAGATCGATCACCAGGCGCACCACGCGCGGCTGGTTCTGGCCGACGCGCACGCCGGCGATGAAGGGGTCGTCGGGCTGCACCTTGCCGACGATCTCGCGCAGCGCCGGGCTGAGCTCCAGGCCGTCGATGTCGATCACGAGGCGATCCGGGTTGGCGGCGAGGAAGTGGCGCTCGCCGAGCGGCGTGTCGGATTCGATGGTGATGCGCGTGTATTCGTCGGCCGGCCAGACGCGCACCGCGACGATGCTCGCGCCGCGCGCGATCTCGGCGCGGCCGAGCAGCAGCACCAGCGAGCCGAGGGCGGGCAGGGCGCGCAGCGCGGCGCGGCGGGTCGGGTTCAAGCGAGGATCTCCAGGCCGCGCGGCGTGTACGCGGCGAGCGTCACGCGGCGCGCCTCGTTCGCCAGCGGCTCGATGGCGATGCGCAGGTCGGGGCAGGGCAGCAGGCCTTCGGCCTTCTCGGGCCACTCGGCGAGCTTGAGGCCGCGGCTGGCGAAGACGTCGCGAAAGCCTGCGTCTTCCCACTCCTGCGCATCGTTGAAACGGTAGAAGTCGAAGTGCCAGACCATGCCGCCTTCGAGCTCGTAGGGCTCCATCACCGCGTAGGTCGGGCTCTTCACGCGGCCGGCCACGCCGAGCGCGCGCAGCAGGTGGCGCGCGAAGGTGGTCTTGCCGGCGCCCAGCGGTCCGTGCAGTTCGACATAGGCGTCGCGCAGCGCCGGCCGGGCGGCCAGCGCGCGGGCGCTGGCCTCGCAATCGGCCTCGTCGGCCCAGTGCTGCGTGCGGCTTCCTAGAATCGTCAAATGAAGGTGCTGAAAAGCGGGTTGGACGGCGCGGCCCTGCTCGTGCAATTGCGCGGCTGGGCCGAGGCGGAAGGATTTTCCCAGATCGGAGTCGCCGACGTGGATCTCGGTTCCGCCGAAGCGGGCCTGCTCGCCTGGCTCTCCAACGGTTTTCACGGCGCGATGGACTACATGGCCGCGCACGGCCTGAAGCGCGCGCGGCCGGCCGAGCTGGTGCCGGGCACGGTGCGCGTGATCACCGCGCGCATGGACTACCTGCCGCGCGCCACGCCCGAGGGCTGGCAGGCGATCGAGTGGCAGCGCCTGGCACGGCCCGCCGACGCGGCGGTGTCGATCTACGCCCGCGGCCGCGACTATCACAAGGTGCTGCGCAATCGCCTGCAGCACGTCGCCGACAAGCTCGCCGCCGCGGTCGGGCCCTTCGGCCACCGTGTCTTCACCGATTCGGCGCCGGTGCTGGAGGTGGAGCTGGCCTCCAGAAGCGGCATCGGCTGGCGCGGCAAGCACACCTTGACGCTGCACCGCGAGGCCGGCTCGATGTTCTTCCTCGGCGAGATCTATGTCGATCTGCCGCTGCCCGTCACGGCGCCGGCGCAGGCGCATTGCGGCAGCTGCACCGCCTGCCTCGAGGTGTGCCCGACGCAGGCCATCGTCGCGCCCTACCGGCTCGATGCGCGGCGCTGTATCTCGTACCTCACCATCGAGCACGACGGCGCGATTCCCGTCGAGCTGCGCGCGGCGATCGGCAACCGCATCTACGGCTGCGACGACTGCCAGCTGGTCTGCCCCTGGAACAAGTACGCGCGCCGCGCCACGCTGCCCGACTTCGACCCGCGCGCGCCGCTGGGCCGGGCCACGCTGCTCGAGCTGTGGCGCTGGGACGAGGCCGAATTCCTGCATCGCACCGAAGGCAGCGCCATCCGCCGCATCGGCCACGCACGCTGGCGCCGCAACCTCGCGGTGGCGATGGGCAATGCGCTGCGGGCTGGCGTGGACGACGGTTTGCGCGCCGCGCTCGTCGCGGCGCGCGAGGGTGCGAGCGAGCTGCTGCGCGAGCACATCGATTGGGCGTTGGGGCAGGGCTGATTCACCGTGGCCGTGGCGCGGGCGCGGCAGGCGCGGCCCGCGGACAGGTGGCGTGCCACCGCGGGTTCAGCAAGGGCCGTGCGGGCCGCCTGCGGCGCGCCTATGAGGAGCCGAGCAGCACAGAGCTCGCGGCCCGCGCGCGCCAGCGCGCTTCGTCCTCATGCTCGCCGCGACTGTCCGACCGCAACGAACGTAGTGAGTGGAGGGAGTTTCGCGGCGGGGCCGTGAGATCGAGCAGCGCAGGGCAGTCGGCGCAGCCGACCTCCTCATCGAAGCGCCGCAGGCGGCCCGCTCGGCCCTTGCCGCTCCAGCCTGTGCATGCCGTGAGCGATCGCCGCGCGGCATCAAGCCACGGCCTGCAATACCAGCAAGGCCAGCGGCAAGCCCACCATGCCGACCAGCGTCGACATCGTCACCAGCCCGGCGACGAAGCTGCCATCCCCGCCCATGCGCGCCGCCAGCACGTAGGCGCTCGAGGCGGTGGGCAGCGCGGCGAAGGCCACCACGATGGCCTGCTGCGGCGCCGGCATGGCCAGCGCGATGCTCATGGCGATGGCCGCCGCGGGCAGCACGGCGTGGCGGATGGAGAGAAAGGCCGTGGCCAGCCAGGGCGCGCGCTTGAGGCCGCCGAAGGTCAGGCCCGCGCCCACCGCCATCAGGCCCAGCGGCAGGGCGGCGGCGCCGATGCGCACCAGCGTGGTGGTGGCGAGATCGGGCAGCTTCAGGCCGAGCAGGTTGCAGACCAGGCCCGCCGCCGTGCTGATGATCAGCGGGTTCTTCGCCAGCTCGCGCCAGAAGCCGTGGCCGCCATGGCGCGCCAGCGGCCACACCGCGGCGATGTTGCACAGCGGCACGCACAGCGCCACCAGCAATGCCACCCAGGCCACGCCCTGGATGCCGGCCAGGCGCTCGGCCAGCGCCAGCGCCACGTAGGAGTTGAATCGGAAGGCGACTTGCGCGCCCGAGGCGTGCAGCATCGCATCCACGCCCGGCCAGAGCTTGAGCGCGTAGGCCAGCGTCACGCCCAGCACCACCACGCCCATGCCGCAGGCGGCCAGTGCGGCGGCGGCCTGCGGCTGCAGCGGGTAGCGCAGGATGGCGCTGAACAGCAGGGCCGGGAAGAGCAGGTAGTAGACCAGGCGCTCGACGCCGTCCCAGACGCTACGATCGAGCGGTGTGTGTCGGCACAGGAACCAGCCGATCACGATGAGGGTGAAGTCGGGCAGCAACAGCAAGGCGTCGGGCATGCGCCGAGTGTGCCAGCCGCCGGCCGCCCGGGAACCTCGGCGCACGACACACGCACCAAGCCTCGATGAAGAAGACCCTCCGCACCCTGATCCTGCCGCTGCTGCTCGCCGGCGCCGTCGCCGCGCAGGCCGCCGTCATCGACGACCAGCAGTTCGACGACCGCATCCGCCTGGCCGACACCGAACTCGTGCTCAACGGCCTGGGCCTGCGCGCCGTGGCCTGGTTCAAGGGCTACGCCGCCGGCCTCTACCTCGTGCAGAAGGCCGGCACCAGCGAGGCGGCGCTGGCCGCCAAGGGCCCCAAGCGGCTGCGCATGAAGATGATGGTGGAGGTCGAGGCCAAGGAATTCGTCAAGGCCTTCGACAAGGGCATGCAGCGCAACCTCGACGACGCCGGGCGCGCCGAGATGGCCGATCGCATCGCGCGCTTCGACCGCACCGTGGCCGCGCTCGCCGTGCTGAAGAAGGGCGACGTGATCGACCTCGACTGGCTGCCCGGGCGCGGCTTCGTGCTCAGCGTCAACGGCAAGGCCAAGGGCGAGCCCTTCGCCGGCGAGGCCTTCTATGCCGCCATCCTGAAGATCTACATCGGCGAGCAGCCGGTCGACAAGAAGCTCAAGGCCGGCCTGCTCGGGCAGGCCTGAGAAAGCTGCTCCTACACTGTCCCTTTCCCAACCCGCACAAGCACCCAAGGAGAACGAGTCCATGCACCGTCGCACCCTGCTCGCCGCTGTTCCGCTCGCCCTCGCGGCCGCCACGCCGATGGCGTTCGCCCAGGCCTACCCGGCCAAGCCGGTGCGCCTGATCGTGCCCTTCGCGCCGGGCGGCACCACCGACATCGTCGCGCGCGTCGTGGCCGAGAAGGTCAACGCGGCGCTGGGCCAGACCATGGTGGTCGAGAACAAGGCCGGCGGCGGCGGCTCGGTGGGCGCCACCGAGATCGCCCGCTCGGCGCCCGACGGTTACACCATCGGCATGGCCACCGTCTCCACCACCGCCGCCAACCCGGCCATCAACCCGAAGATCGCGTACAACCCGCTGACCGACTTCACGCCCATCATCAACGTGGCGGCCACGCCCAACGTGATCGCGGTGCACCCGAGCTTCCCGGCCAAGGACTACAAGGGCTTCATCGCCGAGCTGAAGAAGAACCCCGGCAAGTACAGCTACGCGAGCTCGGGCACGGGCGGCATCGGCCACCTGCAGACCGAGCTGTTCAAGAACCTGTCGGGCACCTTCATCACGCACATCCCGTACCGCGGCGCCGGCCCGGCGCTGAACGACACGGTGGCCGGCCAAGTGCCCATCATCTTCGACAACCTGCCTTCGGCGCTGCCCTTCATCAAGGACGGCCGCCTCGTGCCCATCGTCGTCGCCGCGCCGCAGCGCTTGGCCGTGCTGCCCAACGTGCCGACCTTCAAGGAGGTGGGCCTGGAGCCGGTGAACCGCATGGCCTACTACGGCATCCACGGGCCCAAGGGCCTGCCCAAGGAGGTGGTCGAGAAGGTCAGCGCGGCGGTCAAGAAGACGCTGGAGGATCCGTCGGTGAAGCAGCGCATCGAGGGCACCGGCTCGCTGATCGTGGCCAATACGCCGGAGCAGTTTGCCGCGCAGATCGCCGCCGAGTTCGAGGTCTACAAGAAGGTGGTGGCGCAGCAGAAGCTGTCGCTGGAGTGAGCGGCACGGCGGCGGCCAGCGCGGAGATCGTCGACCGCTTCGCCGACGCGCTGTGGATCGAGGACGGCCT
Organism: Piscinibacter sp.; assembly: GCA_017983795.1. Taxonomy (GTDB): domain Bacteria; phylum Pseudomonadota; class Gammaproteobacteria; order Burkholderiales; family Burkholderiaceae_C; genus Piscinibacter. Next base: position 230,772 of record JAGOAS010000002.1, on the reverse strand, counting down.
GGCCGCCAACACGCTGGCCGCCTATCGGCGTGACCTGACGCTCTACGCCGAGTGGCTGGCCAAGGCGCAGGGCCGCACGATCACCGAGACGAGCGAAGCCGATCTGCTCGCCTACGCCGTGGCCAAGCACGCCGGCAGCAAGGCGAGCAGCGCCAACCGGCGCCTGACGGTGTTCAAGCGCTTCTTCCGCTGGGCGCTGCGCGAGCACCTCACCACTGCTGACCCGACCCTGAAGCTGAGCGCGGCGAAAACGCCGCTGCGCGTGCCCAAGACGCTCTCCGAGGCGCAGGTGGAGGCGCTGCTCGCCGCGCCCGATGTGGCCACGCCGCTGGGCCTGCGCGACCGCACCATGCTCGAGCTGATGTACGCCAGCGGCCTGCGCGTCAGCGAGCTGGTGACGCTCAAGAGCGTGCATCTCTCGCTCACCGAGGGCGCGCTGCGGATCACCGGCAAAGGCGCCAAGGAACGCCTCGTGCCCTTCGGCGAGGAGGCGCGCGCCTGGCTGGAGCGCTATCTGGCCGACGCGCGCGGCGAGATCCTGCAGGGCCAGGCGAGCGACGCGCTGTTCGTGACGGCGCGCGGCGGGCCGATGACGCGCCAGATGGCCTGGAAGCTGGTGAAGGCGCATGCGCTGCGCGGCGGCGTGCAGGTGCCGCTCTCGCCGCACACGCTGCGCCACGCCTTCGCGACGCACCTGCTCAACCACGGCGCCGACCTGCGCGCGGTGCAGATGCTGCTCGGCCACGCCGACATCTCCACCACCACGATCTACACCCACGTGGCGCGCGAGCGGCTCAAGGCGCTGCACGCGCAGCATCACCCGCGCGCTTGATTTGCGCTAACCTTCGGCGCCATGCGATACATGCTGCTGATCGTCGAGCCGCCCGGCCAGCGCGCCACCCGCACGCGTGCCGAAGGTGAAGCTGCCTATGCGGCGATGCGGGCCTTCGGCGAACGCTTGCGTGAACGCGGGCAGCTGGTCGCGGTGGAGTCGCTCGCCTCGCACGCCCAGGCGGCGCGCGTGCAGCGCCAGAACGGCAAGACGAGCGTGGTCGACGGCCCCTTCGCCGAGGCCAAGGAGATGATCGGCGGCTTCTTCATGATCGACGTGGCCAGCCGCGAGGAAGCGCTGGCCATCGCCGCCGACTGCCCGGCGACGCAGTGGTGCCCGGTCGAGGTGCGCGCGCTCGCACCTTGTTTCGACGATTCCGTCTGAGGACTGCCGCCGTCGAAAGCGCGCCGTGCCGTTCGTCGTGGCGATGAGCGGGGCAGGGGCTCCGCCGCGAACCGCAAGGAGCCGTTGATGCGCTACATGATCATCGTGCGGGCCACGCCCCTGTCGGAGGCCGGCATCATCCCCGACGATTCGCCGCTGATGGCCGCCATGGCCAGCTACCACGAGGATCTGGCCAAGGCCGGCGTGCTGCTCGATGCCGCCGGTCTGCAGCCCAGCTCCAAGGGCTGGCGCATCCGCTGGAGTGCGACCAAGCCGGTGCTGACCGACGGCCCCTTCGCCGAGACCAAGGAGCTGATCGCCGGCTACACCGTGATCCAGGTGCGCTCGACGGAGGAGGCGATGGAATGGTCGCGGCGCTTCCCGCGCCCGTTCCCCGCCGGCACCGACTGTGAGATCGAGGTGCGGCGCCTCTACGAGCCGGAAGACTTCGCCCCCGGCGGGCGCTGAACGAGGGCGGCCGCTTGACGGACCCGGCCACGCAGCGTGCCATCGAGGCCGTCTGGCGCATCGAGCGCTCGCGCATCGTCGCCGGCGTGGCGCGCCTGGTGCGCGATGTCGGGCTCGCCGAGGAACTGGCGCAGGACGCGCTCATCGCCGCGCTCGAGCACTGGCCGCAGGAAGGCGTTCCCGACAACCCCGGGGCCTGGCTGATGACCACCGCGAAACACCGCGCACTCGACCGCCTGCGCCGCGACCAGAACCTCGCGCGCAAGCTGGAAGCCATCGGCCTCGACCTGGAAGCGCAGGAGGCCCTGGTGGTGCCAGATTTCGTCGACGCGCTCGACGCCAAGCGCGCCGACGAGATCGGCGACGACCTGCTGCGCCTGATCTTCACCGCCTGCCACCCGGTGCTTTCCACCGAGGCGCGCCTCGCGCTGACGCTCAAGCTGCTGGGCGGGCTCTCGACCGCCGAGATCGCGCGCGCCTTCCTCGCCAGCGAGCCGACCATCGCGCAGCGCATCGTGCGCGCCAAGCGCACGCTGGCCGAGGCGCGCGTGCCCTACGAGGTGCCGCGCGGCGAGGCGCTGCGCCAGCGGCTCGCCTCGGTGCTGGAGGTGATCTACCTGATCTTCAACGAGGGCTACACCGCCACCGCGGGCGACGACTGGATGCGGCCCGCGCTGGTGCAGGAAGCGCTGCGCCTGGGCCGCGTGCTGGCCGAGCTGGCGGGCGATGCGGCCGAGGTGCACGGCCTGGTCGCGCTGATGGAACTGCAGGCCTCGCGTGGCGCCGCGCGCACCGACGCGCAGGGCCGGCCGGTGCTGCTGATGGCGCAGAACCGCGGCCGCTGGGACCATCTGCTGATCCGCCGCGGCCTCGCGGCGCTGGACAGGGCGGAGGCCTTGTGTGCGGCGAACGGCGAGCCGCTCGGGCCCTATGCGCTGCAGGCGGCCATCGCCGCCTGCCATGCACGCGCCGGCACGCCGGACGCGACCGACTGGCCGCGCATCGTGGCGCTCTACGACGCGCTGGCGCAGGCCGCGCCTTCACCGGTGGTGGCGCTCAACCGCGCGGTGGCGGTGGGCATGGCCTTCGGGCCGGCGGCGGCGCTGCCGCTGGTCGATGCGCTCGCCGACGAGCCGGCGTTGAAGAACTACCAGTGGCTGCCGAGCGTGCGTGCCGACCTGCTCGCCAAGCTCGGCCGGCGCGCCGAAGCGCGCGCCGAGTTCGAGCGGGCAGCGGCGCTGGCGCGCAACGGGCGCGAGCGGGAACTGCTGCTCCAGCGGGCGCTCGAGGCGGGGGCTTCGACAGGCTCAGCCCGAACGGATCCCCGTTCACCCTGAGCCCGAACGGACCCCGTTCACCCTGAGCTTGTCGAAGGGTCGTCAAGCCACCACGACCGGAATCTTGCCGATCTTCGCCTGCCACTCCTTGGGCCCGGTGTCGTGCACGCTGATGCCCTGCGCATCCACCGCCACCGTCACCGGCATGTCGGCGATCTCGAACTCGTAGATCGCTTCCATGCCGAGGTCGGCGAAGCCCACCACCTTAGACTTCCTGATCGCCTTGGCGACGAGGTAGGCCGCGCCGCCGACCGCCATCAGGTAGGCGCTCTTGTGCTTCTTGATCGACTCGATGGCCACCGGGCCGCGCTCGGCCTTGCCGATCATCGCGATCAGGCCGGTCTGCGCCAGCATCATCTCGGTGAACTTGTCCATGCGCGTGGCGGTCGTCGGGCCGGCCGGGCCGACCACCTCGTCGCGCACCGGGTCGACCGGGCCGACGTAGTAGATGACGCGGTTGGTGAAATCGACGGGCAGCTTCTCGCCCTTGGCCAGCATGTCCTGGATGCGCTTGTGCGCGGCATCGCGGCCGGTGAGCATCTTGCCCGACAGCAGCAGCGTGTCGCCCGGCTTCCAGCTCGCCACCTCTTCGCGCGTGAGCGTGTCGAGGTTCACCTTCTTGCTCTTCTTGTAGTCGGGCTGCCAGTGCACATCGGGCCACAGGTCGAGGCTGGGCGGATCCATGTAGGCCGGGCCGGAGCCGTCGAGCACCACGTGGGCGTGGCGCGTGGCGGCGCAGTTGGGGATCATCGCCACCGGCTTGCTCGCCGCGTGCGTCGGGTAGGTGGCGATCTTCACGTCGAGCACGGTGGTCAGGCCACCCAGGCCCTGCGCGCCGATGCCCAGCGCGTTGACCTTCTCGTACAGCTCGATGCGCAGCTCTTCCAGCTTGTTGCTCGGGCCGCGCTTGAGCAGGTCGAACATGTCGATCGGCTCCATCAGCACTTCCTTGGCCAGCAGCATGGCCTTCTCGGCCGTGCCGCCGACGCCGATGCCCAGCATGCCCGGCGGGCACCAGCCGGCGCCCATGGTCGGCACGGTCTTGAGCACCCAGTCGACCAGGTTGTCGCTCGGGTTCATCATGATGAACTTGCTCTTGTTCTCGCTGCCGCCGCCCTTGGCCGCGACGGTGAGATCCAGCGTGTTGCCCGGCACCAGGCGCATGTGGATGACGGCCGGCGTGTTGTCTTTCGTGTTCTTGCGCTCGAACAGCGGGTCGGAGAGCACCGAGGCGCGCAGCTTGTTCTCGGGGTCGAGGTAGCCGCGGCGCACGCCTTCGTTGATGGCGTCTTCGATCGAGCCCGGAAAGCCCTCGAAGCGCACGTCCATGCCGATCTCGAGGAATACGTTGACGATGCCGGTGTCCTGGCAGAGCGGGCGATGGCCCTCGGCGCACATCTTCGAGTTGGTGAGGATCTGCGCGATCGCGTCCTTCGCGGCCGGGCTCTGCTCGGAGGCGTAGGCGCGGGCGAGGTGCTCGATGTAGTCGGCGGGGTGGTAGTAGCTGATGTACTGCAGCGCGGCGGCGACGCTGTCGACCAGGTCGGCGTAGCGGATGGTGGTGGGCATGGCAGGCGTCCTCGGGAACAATCAGCCCAGTTTACTGAACGGAGGATTCGCCTTGCTGACGGGAGTGCGACGCTTCATCCAGTCCGAATCGGCCGGCGGCGTGGTGCTGGGCCTGGCCGCGCTGGCCGCGCTGATCGCCGCCAATTCGCCGCTCGCCGCGGCCTACCAGGCCTTCGTCACGCTGCCCGGCGAAGTGCGCATCGGCGGCGATGCGCTGGTGCTGGCCAAGCCGCTGGTCGTGTGGGTCAACGACCTGTGGATGGCGGTGTTCTTCTTCCTCGTCGGCCTGGAGATCAAGCGCGAGCTGCTCGAAGGCGAGCTCGCCTCGCTCAAGCAGGCGCTGCTGCCGGCCGGCGCGGCGCTGGGCGGCATGGTGGTGCCGGCGCTGATCTACGTGGCGCTCAACCGCGGCGATGCGGTCGCGCTGCGCGGCTGGGCCATTCCCACCGCCACCGACATCGCCTTCGCGCTGGGCATCCTGATGCTGCTGGGCTCGCGCGTGCCGGCCTCGCTGAAGGTGTTCCTCACCGCGGTGGCGATCATCGATGACCTCGGCGCCATCGTCGTCATCGCGCTCTTCTACACCTCCGAACTCTCGCTGCCCATGCTGGGCGCGGCCGCGGTCGGTGCTGCCGTGCTGTTCGCGCTCAACCGCGCCCGCGTGAGCTCGATCGCGCCCTACGTGGTGGTGGGCGCGCTGGTGTGGCTGTGCGTGCTCAAGTCGGGCGTGCACGCCACGCTGGCGGGCGTGATCACGGCCTTCGCGGTGCCGATGCGGCGCGCCGACGGCAGAGCGCTCGCCGAGGACGCCGAGCACGCGCTGCACCCCTGGGTGGCCTTCCTCGTGCTGCCTGTCTTCGCCTTCGCCAACGCCGGTGTATCGCTCCAGGGTGTGACACCCGCCAGCTTCGGCCAGGCCGTGCCGCTGGGCATCGCGCTCGGCCTGGTGGCCGGCAAGGCGATCGGCGTGTTCGCGGCGGCGTGGCTGGTCGTCAGGCTGGCCGGCGCCAGTTTCCCGGCCGGGGCGACGCTGCGCCAGTTCTTCGCCGTGTGCCTGCTGTGCGGCGTGGGCTTCACGATGAGCCTGTTCATCGGCGGCCTCGCCTTCGCGGGGCAGGGCGCGGCCTACGAAATCCAGCTCAAGCTCGGCGTGCTGGGCGGCTCGCTGGTGTCGGCGCTGCTGGGCACCGCGCTGATGCTGGGCCGCGCGCCGGGGCTCAGTGATCGTCCTTGACCGCGTGCACCATCACCCGGTCGGCCAACGCGATGGCCAGCGCCGAGAACAGGAAGGCGATGTGGATCACCGTCTGCCACAGCAGCACCTTGTCGGTGTAGTTGGCGGCGTTGATGAAGGTCTTGAGCAGGTGGATCGAGCTGATGCCGATGATCGCCGTGGCCAGCTTGACCTTCAGCACCGAGGCGTTGACGTGGCTCAGCCATTCCGGCTGGTCGCGGTGGCCTTCGAGGTCGAGGCGTGAGACGAAGGTCTCGTAGCCGCCGACGATCACCATGATGAGCAGGTTGCTGATCATCACCACGTCGATCAGCGCCAGCACCACGAGCATGATGATGGTCTCGTTGAGCGCGGCGGGCGCCACGTCGCTCTTGTAGCCGATGCTCGCGACCAGCTTGTCGAGCGCGCCGGCGTTGCCGAAGGCGGCTTCGATCAGGTGTACCAATTCGACCCAGAAGTGGAACACGTAGACCGCCTGCGCCAGGATCAACCCCAGGTACAGCGGCAGCTGCAGCCAACGGCTGGCGAAGATCAGGCGCGGTAGCGGACGCAGGTGCGAGGGCGAGGGCGACAGGTCGGGAGCGGCCATGGGGGATTTGCTAGGTGGAGGTCCGGGTTTGGCGCAGGATTCTAGGTGCGTAGCATGACCGTCGTGGCGGGGCGTCAGACCTTCGTAAGTGCGAGTCCCTAATGTGCCGCCCAAAGCAACCCACCATCCGTCGAGGAGACCTCATGAGCTCGAGCCACCTCTATCCGCCGCCCGAGGCCATCGCCAAGAACGCCTACATCTCGGGCATCGAGGCCTACAACAAGCTGTGCGCCGAGGCCGAGGCCGACTACGAAGGCTTCTGGGCCCGCCAGGCGCGCGACCTGCTGAGCTGGAAGACGCCCTTCACCAAGGTGCTCGACGAGAGCGGCGCGCCCTTCTTCAAGTGGTTCGAGGACGGCACGCTGAACGTCTCCTACAACTGCCTCGACCGCAACGTCGAGCGCGGCCTGGGCGACAAGACCGCCATCATCTTCGAGGCCGACGACGGCAAGGTGACCAAGGTCTCCTACAAGCAGCTGCTCGAGCAGACCTGCCGCCTCGCCAACGCGCTGAAGGCGCGCGGCATCAAGAAGGGCGACCGCGTCGTCATCTACATGTCGATGAGCGTCGAGGGCGTGGTGGCGATGCAGGCCTGCGCGCGCATCGGTGCGACGCACTCGGTGGTGTTCGGCGGCTTCTCGGCGCAATCGCTGCGCGACCGCATCGAGGACGCCGGCGCCGTGGCCGTGATCACTGCCGACGAGCAGCTGCGCGGCGGCAAGCAGCTGCCGCTGAAGGCCATCGTCGACGAGGCGCTGGCGCTGGGCGGCTGCGACAAGATTAAGAACGTCATCGTCTACAAGCGCACCGGCGGCAACATCGCCTGGACGGCCGGCCGCGACGAGTGGCTGCACGAGGCGGTGGCCGGCCAGAGCGCCAGCTGCGAGCCGGAGTGGGTCGGCGCCGAGCACCCGCTGTTCCTGCTCTACACCTCGGGTTCGACCGGCAAGCCCAAGGGCGTGCAGCACAGCACCGGCGGCTACCTGCTGCATGCCGCGCTGTCGACCAAGTGGACCTTCGACCTCAAGCCCGACGACATCTTCTGGTGCACCGCCGACATCGGCTGGGTCACCGGCCACACCTACATCAGCTACGGCCCGCTGGCGCTGGGCGGCACCGAGATCGTCTTCGAAGGCGTGCCCACCTACCCGGATGCCGGCCGCTTCTGGAAGATGATCCAGGACCACAAGGTCACGATCTTCTACACCGCGCCGACGGCGATCCGCTCGCTGATCAAGGCGGCCGAGGCCAACGCGGCCGTGCACCCGAAGAGCTACGACCTCAAGAGCCTGCGCATCCTCGGTTCGGTGGGCGAGCCCATCAACCCGGCGGCCTGGGAGTGGTACCACCAGCACGTGGGCGGCGGCCGCTGCCCGATCGTCGACACCTTCTGGCAGACCGAGACCGGCGGCCACATGATCACGCCGCTGCCGGGCGCCACCACGCTGGTGCCGGGCTCGTGCACGCTGCCCTTCCCGGGCATCATGGCCGCGGTGGTCGACGAGACCGGCAAGGAAGTGCCCTGGGGCCAGGGCGGCATCCTGGTCGTCAAGCGCCCGTGGCCGTCGATGATCCGCACCATCTGGGGTGACCCGGAGCGCTTCAAGAAGAGCTACTACCCGGACGACTTCAAGGGCAAGTACTACCTCGCCGGCGACGGTGCGATCCGCGACGAGAAGACCGGTTACTTCACCATCACCGGCCGCATCGACGATGTGCTGAACGTGTCGGGCCACCGCATGGGCACGATGGAGATCGAGTCGGCGCTGGTGTCGCACACCGAACTGGTGGCCGAAGCCGCCGTGGTCGGCCGCCCCGACGACACCACCGGCGAGGCGATCTGCGCCTTCGTCGTGCTGAAGCGTCCGCGCCCCACCGGCGACGAAGCCAAGCGCATCGCCAAGGAGCTGCGTGACTGGGTCGGCAAGGAGATCGGCCCGATCGCCAAGCCCAAGGACATCCGCTTCGGCGACAACCTGCCCAAGACCCGCTCCGGCAAGATCATGCGCCGCCTGCTGCGCTCGATCGCCAAGGGCGAGACCATCACGCAGGACACGTCGACGCTGGAGAACCCGGCAATCCTCGATCAGCTGGCCGAGACCAACTAATCGGCTCCTCGCTGAAACGGAACGCGGCGCCTCGGCGCCGCGTTTTGCTTGGTGGTCGCGATTTCAGTCGCGGGGCCGGAAGCTGATCTCGAAGGAGGGTGGAACGCGGCCGTCGGTGTCGCGAGGCAGCACCTCGGTCTTGTCGATGGCGCGCAGCACGGCTTCGTCCCAGGCCGGCACGCCGCTGCTCTTGAGCAGGCGACGGCCGATGATGGTGCCGTCCGGGCCGGCCTTCACTTCCACCGTCGCCTGCGGATTGCCGCTCACCGAATCGGGGAAGACGATGTTGGGCAGGATGCGCGCCTTGATGCGGCCCGCATAGCTGGCCGAGGGGCCGGCGCTCTTCGCGGCCGTGCCGGTGGAGGTGGGGGCGCCGTCACCGGCGAGCGCGGCCATGCGTTCGAGCTGCTTCTGCCGCTGCGCCTGTGCCGCGGCCTCGGCAGCGGCCTCGCGCTTCTTCTGCTCGGCCTGCTCCTTCTTGAGCTTCTCGGCCTCGGCGAGCTTGCGCTGCTGCTCTTCCTTCTGGCGCTTGAGCTCGTCCTCGCGGCGCTGCTCTTCCTTGCGCTTCTGTTCCTCGCGCTTCGCGCGCTCGATGGCGATCTGCGCATCGTCCTGCTTGGGCGTCTCGACCTTGGGCGGCGGCGGCGGGGGCTCGATCTTCTTGACCGGCTGCGGCGTCGGCTCGGGCTCGATCGGCCGGGGCGCGGCGATCTGCGGCACCGCCGCCCACAGCTCGGCCTCGACGCCCGCGGGGTTGCTGGAGCGCCAGCTCACGCCGAAGGCGATCGCGATCAGCAGCAGCGCGTGCACGGCCAGCGCCATCGCCAGCCCGCGGCCGACGCTGTCGGGGTTGCGCGGGATCAGCGCGTCGCGGGTGAGCGTTGCCGCGTTCATCGCCGCATCAGCCTCCGCTGCTCTTCACCGACAGGCCGACGCGCTGCACGCCGGCACGCTGCAGCGTGTCCATCACCTTCACCACCGCTTCGTACTTCACCGCCTTGTCGGCCGAGATCACCACGGGCGTGTCGGTGTTGCCGCCCTGGATCTGCCTGACGCGCGTGGCGAGGTTCTTCAGCACGATGGGCTGTTCGTCCTTGCCGTCGACGCGCAGCTTGAGCGACTCGTCGCTGACCACCTGCACCTCGATGACGTGCTCGGGCGCCTTCTTCGCCTTGCCCACGGTGGGCAGGTCGATCACGCCGGTGGTGATGAGCGGTGCGGTGACCATGAAGATGATCAGCAGCACCAGCATCACGTCGATGAAGGGCACCATGTTGATCTCGCTGATGGTGCGGCGGCGCGAGCCGCGGGCGGCGACGGCGGGCATCTCTTGGGCCGCCTCAGCGCGAGTGCTGGAAGCCGCTGTGGCCGTGGCTGCCGGCCGGTGCGGGCGGCGGCGGCGCGCCGACGTTGCGCTGCAGGATGTTGGAGAACTCCTCGATGAAGGTCTCCTGCTGCATCGCGATGCGGTCGATGTCGCGCGCGAAGCGGTTGTAGGCGATCACCGCGGGGATGGCCGCGAACAGGCCGATGGCCGTGGCCACCAGCGCCTCGGCGATGCCGGGCGCCACCGTGGCCAGTGTCACCTGCTGCATGTTCGACAGGCCGACGAAGGCATGCATGATCCCCCACACCGTGCCGAACAGGCCCACGTAGGGGCTCACCGAGCCCACCGAGGCGAGGAAGCTGAGGTTGGATTCGGCTGCGTCGATCTCGCGCTGGAAGCTCGCGCGCATCGCGCGGCGCGCGCCGTCGAGCAACGCGCCGGGGTCGCTGACGCGGCGTTCGCGCAGCTTGAGGAACTCGCGCATGCCCGAGGCGAAGATGCGCTCCATCGGCGCGCCGCGGCCGTCGTTGCCGCGCTTGGTGGCGTCGCCGTAGAGCTCGTTGAGGTTGCGGCCGGCCCAGAACTCGCGCTCGAACTCCTCGTTGTCGCCGCGCACGCGCTTCAGGCCGAACAGCTTGCCGAAGATCACCGTCCAACTGGCCAGCGAGGCGAACAGCAGGCCGGCCATCACGAGCTGCACGACCCAGCTGGCGTGCATGACGAGGGTGAAGATGGAAAAGTCCTGATTCATTTCAACGCTTGAAGGATGGCCGTCGGAATGCGGCGGGGGGCGAAAGTTCCGGCATCGACGCAGCCGATGCGGATGTGGCCTTCGGCCAGCAGCAGCGGCCCGCCGTGCTCGGTGTGGCCCGTGCGCCAGGCCTGCTGGTGCAGGCTCATCGTGGCACGGCAGATGTCGCGCGGCTCGACGCTGACCTCGATCAGGTCGTCGAGCCGGGCCGGGCTCGCGTAACGGACGGCAGTATCCGCGACGACGAACAGCACGCCTGTATCGGTTCGCAAGCGCTCCTGCGAGAAGCCGAGCGCGCGCAGCCACTCGGTGCGCGCACGCTCGAAGAACTTCAGGTAGTTCGCGTAGAACACCACGCCGCCGGCGTCGGTGTCTTCCCAGTACACGCGCAGCGTGTGGCGGAACGGGCTGGGTGCTGAGGAAGGGGTGTCGGTTCGGGCCAAGCCCGGATTATCGCTGCTGCACCCGCTGGTACACCGGGCCCCACAGCGGGTGGCCGGCCTCGGACTTGGACAGCGCGAAGCCGGGGTCGGCGGCGCGTGCGGCGCGGAACTGCACCTCGCAATCGCTCATGCGGTTGCTGGTGCAGAAGATGAACGCGAGCAGCTTGTGCGCGGCGGCGCGGTCGCGCGGCGAGACGAGGTTGCCCTGCAGCGCGGCCTGCAGCTGCTTCTCGGCCTGCGGGTACTGCGCGTCCTCGTAGGCGCGCATGCCGGCCAGCAGGGCGCGCTCGGCCGGGCGCTCGGCCACGTCGAGCAGGCCGACGGCCGGGGGCGCCACCGGCGCTTGCGCGCAAGCAGTGAGGAGGGCGAGAAGGGTGGCGATGGCCAGGGCGGCCGGGCGGGAGCTCATGATCCGAACTTGTGCTTGAGGTTGACCGCCTGGCCCGGGGCCACGCTGATGGTGGCGCTGTAGGGCGGGAAGTCGGCGTTGCGGATGACGATCTGGTGCTTGCCCTCGGGCAGCGTCAGCTCGTTCAGCGGCGGCGTGGTGCCCACCGGCGTGCCGTTGACCTCGACGTTGCCCCAGGGGCTGACGGCGATGCGCACGCTGCCCGAGCCGCCTGAGGCCTTGGCGGGCTGCGCCTCGCGCGCGGGGCGGGTTTCCTTGGGCGAGGGCTTGGCCACTACCGCCGCCAGCTTGGGCGCGGCAGCGGGCCGCGGAGCCGGCGCGCTGGCGGCCGCTGCAACGGTTTCGACCGGCGCTGCGACCGCGGAGGCCGGCGCGGCCGGCGGTGCCGGCGTCGTCGTCGCGGCAGCGGCCGTCACGACCGGGGCTTTCGCCGCCAGCGCGGCCGGCTCAGCCGGGCCGCCGCGCAGCGTCAGCCAGCCCATGCCGGCCAGCAGACCGATCACCAGGCCGGCGGCGATCGCCACCGCGCTCTTGCGGCGGCGCGGGGCTTCCATGCCGGCGTCTTCCGCAAGGCCGTCCGGCGCGTTCGGATTGGCGTTCTCTTCCAGCCAGTGGCGCAGCTCGCGCGACAGCGCGCGCGCCGAGCGGAAGCGGTGCTCGGGGTCCTTCTCCATCGCCCGCGCGACGATCTCGGCCAGCGCCGCGGGCACGCCGGCGTCGAGCTCGTCGGCGCGCGGCGGCTTGTGGTCGAGCACCGCGCCGGTGATCTCGGTCAGCGTGCGGCCGGTGAAGGGCTTCTTGTCGGTCAGCAGTTCGTAGAGCACCACGCCGAGCGAGAAGACATCAGCGCGCCGGTCCACCGGCTGCTGGCGCACCTGCTCGGGCGCCATGTAGTAAGGCGAGCCGGCGGCGATGTCGCCCGAGCCGTCGTGCTGGTGCGTGATGCGCGCGATGCCGAAGTCGAGCACGCGCGGCTGCGTGCGCCCGACCATGAAGATGTTGGCCGGCTTGATGTCGCGGTGGATCACGCCCTTGCTGTGCGCGTAGGCCAGCGCATCGGCGACGCGTCGCACGATGGTGGCGGCCTGCGCCGGCGTCGGCCGCCAGCCTTCCTGGCGCAGCTGGCGCAGGTCGCGGCCCTTGAGCAGTTCCATCGCGATGTAGGCGCTGCTGTCGCTCACGCCGGCGTCGAACACCGTGACGATGTGCGGGTGCGAGAGGCCGCCGGCGGCGCGCGCCTCGTTCAGGAACAGCGCGTTGAAGGCCTCGCGCTCTTCCGGCGCGATCTCGAGGTTCAGGGTCTTGATCGCGATGAGGCGCGACAGCAGCGGATCGTGCGCCGCGTACACCGTGCCCAGGCCGCCGGCGCCGATCTTGTACTTGAGCGCATAGCGGCCGATGTGCCCGATGGTGGGCATCTGGTCGTCGGTCTTGGGCTGCGCGTTGGTGCTGAACACCGGCGCCGGCCCGGGGGGCGCGCCGATGTCCGTGTCGCTCCACAGAGGGATGTCGGACGCGGTGGGGGGCAGGGTGGGCGGCACGGGATCGGTCGGCTCGCTGTCCGGCTCGTCCGGCCGCGGAACGGGACGAGAAGAAGTCACTTCGACAGCTTAGACCAGCCCCCCGGCCGCCAAGCGTGAATAACAACCGCAGGGGCCGGGTTCGTAACAGCTCCTCACCAAAGATTGATGCGGCTGCGTGCCGGGCGTCACATGGGCGCGACGAGGCTCGCCGCGAGGCGCGCCATGGCCTCCTCCAACTGTGCCAAGGAGTTGGCATACGACAGCCGCACCCAGCGCTCGGCGCCGTGGCGGCCGAAGTCGCGCCCCGGGGTCAGCGCCACATGGGCGCGGCGCATGGTGTCGAAGACGAAATCCCAGCTGCTGGCCGCGTGCGCGGAGCAGTCGGCCCAGGCGTAGAAGGCGCCGTCGGGCATCACCGGCACGGTCAGGCCCATCGCGTTCAGCGCCGGCACCACCACGTCGCGGCGCGCCTTGAATTCGGCGCGGCGGCGCTCGTACTCGGCGATGGACTCCGGCTCGAAGCAGGCCAGCGCGGCGCGCTGCGCGATGGTCGAGGCGCAGATGAAGAGGTTCTGCGCCAGCTTCTCGATGGCCGGCACCAACGACGTCGGCACCACCATCCAGCCGAGGCGCCAGCCGGTCATCGAGAAGTACTTCGAGAAGCTGTTGATCGAGACCACGTCCTCGCCGTGCGCGAGTGCGCTGCTGCCGTAGCGATCGTCGTAGCTCAGGCCGAGGTAGATCTCGTCGACGATGGTGAAGCCGCCGCGCCCGCGCACCGCACGCACGATGCGGCCCATCTCCTCGGGGTCGATCGAGGTGCCGGTGGGGTTGGAGGGGCTGGCCAGCAGCACGCCGCGCGTGCGCGCGCCCCACGCGGCTTCGACGCCCGCGGCATCGAGCTGGAAGCGCTGCTCGGGCCCGGCCGGCAGCAGCACCGGCACGCCGTCGGCCGCGGCGACGAAGTGGCGGTTGCAGGGGTAGCTCGGGTCCGGCATCAGCACCTCGTCGCCGCGCTCGACCAGCGCCAGGCAGGCGAGCTGCAGCGCCGCCGAGGCGCCCGCGGTGACCACGATGCGCGCCGGGTCGACCTGCACGCCGAAGCGCTGCGCGTACCACTGCGAGATGCGCTCGCGCAGCGGCGCGAGGCCGGTGGCGTCGGTGTACTGCGTGCGGCCGTCGAGCAGCGCGCGCTCGGCGGCTTCGCGCACCAGCGGCGCGGCGGTGAAGTCCGGCTCGCCGATGTTCAGGAAGATCATCGGCCGCTCGGCGCACTCCGGCGAGCGCGCCAGCTCGGCCGCCGCCTTGGCGCACTCCATCACGTAGAAGGGCTCGATGTGGTCGAGCCGCGAGGCCGTGCGCAGCATGCCGCTCAGCGCCGTGCGGCGCGCGCCGCCTGCACCTCCAGCGGGCGCAGGTCGGCCGCGGCCTTGTCGAGCACGCCGTTGACGTACTTGTGGCCGTCGGTGCCGCCGAAATTCTTGGCCAGCTCGACGGCCTCGTTGATCGCCACCTTGTAGGGCACGTCGACGCAGTGCTTGAGCTCGTAGGCGCCGATCATCAGCACGCCGTGCTCGATGGGCGAGAGCTCGGTGGTCTTGCGGTCGACGTGCTTGGTGAGCACGGCGTCGAGGTCGGCCGCCTCGGCGATGCAGCCGTGCAGCAGCGCGTCGAAGTGGGCCGCGTCGCACTGGGCGAAGCCGTCCTGCTCGCGCATGTGGGCGTCGATCACGCCGGCATCGGCACCGCCGATCAGCCACTCGTACAGGCCTTGCAGCGCGACCTCGCGCGAGCGGCGGCGTGCCGAGGGGGCGCCGCCACGTGATCGCTGAGGCTTCTTCTTGGCCGGCGTGTTGGCGCTCGTCTCGCTCACGACAGGTCTTCCAGCAGGTTGGCCATCTCGACGGCAACGCGCGCGGCGTCGCGGCCCTTCTCCTCGGCGCGCGCCCAGGCCTGGGCCTCGTTCTCGACGGTGAGGATGGCGTTGGCGATCGGCAGGTGGTGGTCGAGCGAGACGCGCGTGACGCCGGCGCCGCTCTCGTTGGCCACCAGCTCGAAGTGGTAGGTCTCGCCGCGGATGATGCAACCCAGCGCGACCAGCGCGTCGAAATCCTCGCTCTCGGCCAGCGCGTCGAGCGCCAGCGGCACCTCGAGCGCGCCCGGCACGGTGACGTGGCGGATGTGGCGCTCGCTCACGCCCAGCGCCTCCAGTTCGGCGATGCAGCTCTTCGCGAGCGCTGCGGTGATCTCGGCGTTGAAGCGGGCCTGCACGATGCCGATGCGCAGGTCCTGCCCGTTCAGCTCGATGGGGCTGCCCTTGTCAGCGTCCTGCATGGTGGGTATGGAGAAGAAAGTTCATGGGGCGGCGGCGTCGTTGGCGGCGACGAAGCCGGTGACCTCGAGGCCGTAGCCGGTCATGCTGGGCATGCGGCGCGGGCTGCCGAGCAGGCGCATCTTCGTGATGCCGATGTCGCGCAGGATCTGCGCGCCGACGCCGTAGGTGCGCAGGTCCAGCTGGTTGCGCGCGGGCGCTTCGGCCGGCCGCGTGCCGGCGAGCTGCGGCAGCAGGGCATCGATGCCTTCGCCGCAGTTGAGCAGCAGTGCGGCGCCGCGCGGGCTGGCCTGGATCGCCGCCAGCGCCTTGGGCAGCGGCCAGGAGTGGCCACAGGCCCCGGCATCCAGCAGGTCCAGCACCGACAGCGGCTCGTGCACGCGCACCAGCACCTCGTCGGCCGGCGTCCAGCTGCCGTGCGTCAGCGCGAGGTGCAGGCCGCCGGTGCGGTCGCGGTAGGCGGTACAGAGGAATTCGCCCTGCGCGGTGGCCAGGCGCCGCTCGCCGGCGCGCTGGATCAGCGATTCGTTGCGGCTGCGGTATTCGATCAGGTCGGCGATGGTGCCGATCTTCAGGCGGTGCTCGCGCGCGAACTCGATCAGGTCGGGCAGGCGCGCCATGGTGCCGTCGTCTTTCATGATCTCGCAGATCACCGCGGCAGGAGTCAGCCCGGCCATGCCCGAGAGGTCGCAGCCGGCTTCGGTGTGGCCGGCGCGCATGAGCACGCCGCCATCCTGCGCCTGCAGCGGGAAGATGTGGCCGGGCTGCACCAGGTCGCTGGCCTTGGCCTGGCGCGCCACCGCGGCCTGCACGGTGCGCGCGCGGTCGGCCGCCGAGATGCCGGTGGTGACGCCTTCGGCCGCCTCGATCGAGACGGTGAAGGCGGTGCCGGTCTTCTGGCCGTTGCGCGCCGCCATCGGCGTGAGCTGCAGGCGCTCGCAGCGCTCGCGCGTCAGCGTCAGGCAGATCAGCCCGCGGCCGAACTTCGCCATGAAGTTGATGGCCTCGGGCGTGACATGGTCGGCCGCGAGCACGAGGTCACCCTCGTTCTCGCGGTCCTCCTCGTCGACGAGGATGACCATGCGGCCGGCGGCCAGCTCGGCCACCAGCTCCGGAATCGGTGAAATGGACATGACGCGATTGTAGGTGGCGGGGGTGTTCCGCCCCCGCGCAAAGGCTTCTCAGTGGCGCGGCAGCGAGCCGCCCAGCATGCGCTCGACGTAGCGCGCGATCAGGTCGATCTCGAGGTTGACGCGGCTGCCCGCGCGCAGCGTGCCCAGCGTCGTGTTCTCGACGGTGTGCGGGATCAGGTTGATGCTGAACTCGCAGCGATCCTGGTGGTCGACCACGCGGTTGACCGTGAGGCTCACGCCGTTGACCGTGATCGAGCCCTTGTAGGCGAGGAAGCGCGCCAGCGCCGGCGGGGCGGCGACGCGCAGCTCCCAGGATTCACCCACCGGCTCGAACGAGGCCACGCTGCCGATGCCGTCGACATGGCCGCTCACCAGGTGGCCGCCGAGGCGGTCGTTGGCGCGCAGCGCCTTCTCGAGGTTGACCGGGCCGGGTTCGCCCAGGCCCGCGGTCTTCGACAGGCTCTCGGCCGAGATGTCGATCGTGAAGCGCGCGGCCGCGGCGTCGAACGAGGTGACCGTCATGCAGGCGCCGTTCAGCGCGATGCTGTCGCCGAGTTCGACGTCGTCGAGGTAAGCCGCGGGCGCCTGGATCGTCAGGCGCTGGCCGTGCGAGGCGTCGGCGCCCAGGGCCTTCGCGTCGACGATGCGGCCGACGCCGCTGATGATGCCGGTGAACATGGGCGTGATTGTCGCAGGCGCGCCGAGGCTGCGGCGTCGCCTGCGCGTCAGAAGTCTTCGCGGCCCGGCGCCCGGGCGATCAGGCGCAGATCCTCGCCGATGCGCTCGATGCTCGTCCAGCGCAGGTCCAGCGTGTCCTCCAGGCGCGTGAGCGGCCCGAAGGCGGCCAGCTCGCGGCCGATGCCCAGCAGGCGCGGCGCCATGTAGACCAGGAACTCGTCGACCAGGCCTTCACGCACCAGCGAGCCGTTGAGCTTGTGGCCGGCCTCGACGTGCAGCTCGTTGATGCCGCGCTTCGCGAGGTCGGCCAGCATGGCGGCGAGGTCGACCTTGCCGCCGGCGCCCGGCTGATAGGCGATCTCGGCACCCGCGGCGCGCAGCGCCGCCTCGCGCTCGGCGTGCGGCTGCGCGGCGTAGATCAGCACGGCGCCGGGCGGCGCGAGCAGCTTCGCCGCGGGCGGCGTCTCCAGGCGCGAATCGACCACCACGCGCAGCGGTTGCTTGGCCGTCTCGACCAGGCGCACGTCCAGGCGCGGGTCGTCGTCGAGCACGGTGCCGACGCCGGTGAGCACGGCGCCGGCGCGGCGCCGGAAGGCATGGCCGTCGGTGCGCGCCGCCGCGCCGGTGATCCACTGGCTGACGCCGTTCTCCAGCGCCGTGCGGCCGTCCAGCGACACAGCCGCCTTCAGGCGCAGCCAGGGCCGGCCGCGCTGCACGCGCGAGAAGAATCCGATATTGAGCTCGCGCGCTTCCTTGGCGAGCAGGCCTTCCTCGACCGTGATGCCAGCCGCTCGCAGCCGTGCCGCGCCCTGGCCCGCCACCTGCGGAAAGGGGTCGACCAGGGCCATCACCACGCGGGCCAGCCTGGCCTCGATCAGCGCGTCGCAGCAGGGCGGCGTGCGGCCGTGGTGGGCGCAGGGTTCCAGCGTCACGTAGGCGGTGGCGCCGTGCACGATCTCGTGGCGCGCCGCGGCGTCGCGCAGCGCCATCACCTCGGCATGCGGCCCGCCGGCCTGCTGCGTGCGGCCGCGGCCGAGCACGCGGCCGTCGGGTGCCACGATCACGCAGCCGACGCGCGGGTTCGGCTCGGTCAGGCCGATCGACTGCTCGGCCAGCGCAAGGGCCTCGTGCATGGGCGTGGGGAAGGGCGCAGCGCTCATGCACCGGATTTTGCGCGAAGGCCGCGGCTCAGCGCGGCAGCAGGCTGGCCGCGGCCAGCGCCGGCTCCTCGCCGGCGACGAGCGTGGCCAGCGCCACCTGCTGCGCCGCGCCCTGCCGGTCGGTCCAGGCCACGATCACCTCGATCGCCTTCGCACCCGGCCAGGCGAGCGCATCGACGCGCCGCTGCAGCGCGTAGCGCGGACTGCCCAGGCCGTCGGGCTCGATCGTGAAGGCACGCGTGGCGATCGCGTCGAACTCTGCGCGCGTGGCAAAGCCGCGCAGGCCTTCGATTTCCTGCTGGGCCAGCCGCACCGCCTCGCCGCGCTGGCGCGCGAACTCGGCGTGCTGGCGCAACTCGGGCTGGAAGCGCAGCAGCGCGAGCGCGCCGATCGAGAGGGCGAGGAAGGCGAACAGCGCCTCGATCAGCGTCAGGCCGCGCTGGCGGCGGGGCAGGGGCTTGCGCATGAATGGCTCCTTCGACGATCAGAAGTCGCGCCAGCTGCCGGGCAGCCGCACGAAGCTGCCCTGGCGCGTGCGCAGGGCCTCGAGCACATCGGCGTCGCGCTGCAGGTCCAGCGAGGCGTCGCCGGCTGCGACGCCCTCGCTGATCAGCGCGCCACGCACCGTGGCGGCCGGGCCGATCCAGGCGAGGCTCGCGGCATGGGCGACGCCGTGCAACTGCACCGCGCCCTGCAACTGCAAGGCCCCCGCGGCGACGATCAGCAGCGGGCGCTCCGGCGAGCCGAGCGTGAGCGGGCCGCGCAGCGTCAGGTCGCCGGGCAGCGCGAGCAGGGTCGCGCCCTGGCCGGCAGCGACGGCGATCGCCGCGCCGCAGTCGCCGCGGCAGTCGATCTGTCGCACCGCCGGCTGGCGCAGCCATTGCGCCTTCGACAAGCCGAACAGTCCGGCGAAGAAGGGCTCGGCCGCGAGACCGGCCGGGCGCACGGTGAGCGCGGCGGCCGGCGGTGCGGCGAGCGCCGGCTGCAGCGCGATCGAGGCGCTGTGCTCGGCCAGCGCGCCGCTGGTGGCGACGACACGCAAGCGGCCGTCGCTTGCACCCGCCTCGAAGCGCAGTGCGAACGCGGCGCCGCTGGCCGCCGGCGTGGCCACGCCGCTGTCGGGGCAGGCGCAGTTCCAGCCTGCGTCGCCGCGCACGCAGGCCGGTTGCACGCCCCGCGGCGTGAAGGCCGGCAGCGCCGTGTCGAGGTGGCGCTCGCGGAAGCTCTGCGTCGCCAGCGGCGAGGGCTTGCAGTCGGTGCCGATGCGCGCGTCGGCATTGAGCATCGCCACGGCCCAGTCCAGGCCGGCCTCGGCGGCCTCGAAGGCCGCAGCCGCCTGCGCCTGGTTGGACGACTGGCGCAGTTCGATCAGCAGGTTGCGGTTGGCGGCCAGCAGCGTCACCAGCATTCCGATCAGCAGGGCCAGTGTGATCGCGAGCGTGGCCGCGCCGCGCTGGCCGTGCAGTGAAGGGTGCTTGCTCATGTTCGGCTCCTCAGGCGGGGCAGGCGCCCGCGACCTCGTCGTTGCGCAGGCGCACCAGGGTGTCGATCCGGCGCACCAGCGAGGCATCGCTCGCAGCGCGTGCCGTGATGCGCAGCGCGAGGCGGCGCACGTTCACGTGGGCATCGCAGGCCACGCCCGCCGGGCAGGGGCGTGCGCAGTGCTCCAGCAGCGAGAGCTGCTGCAGGCGCGGCTCGAGCAGAAACTCGGTGACGACCAGGGTGCCGGCATCGGTGAGCGCCTGCCAGCCGCCCGCGCCGAGCTGCAGCTCGATCACGCCGCGGCGCAGGCGCAAGCCGAACTGCTCGGTGCCGTCGAGAACGTGGTTCTCGATCGCGTCGCGCGAGTAGGCGTAGCTGGCGGCGTCGGAGGCGGCCGCCTGCGGCGCGAACGCGGCATAGGGGTTGGGGCGCGACGCTGCCGGCGCGGCCCAGTACCCGGCGCGGCGCAGGTCGCGAGCGACCAGCTCGGCGGCGCTGCGCAGATCCTGCTGCAGGCGCATCGCCAGCGTGGCGTGGCGATGCTCGCGCCATTGCTCGGCGAAGGCCGCGAAGCCGGCGGCGCTGATGAAGAGGCCGAGCGCGAGGCCGATCATGAGCTCGACGAGCGACAGGCCGGTCTGGCAGCGGCGCATGGCGGGCCTCGCGCTCACAGATTCCAGCAGCGCCGGTTGGCCGCCGCGTCGTTGCCGAAGCGTTCGTCGGCGCCGGACTCGCGCGTCGTCACGCCGCCGCTCACGCTCAGGCGCAGGCTGCGGCAGGCGGCATCGCGCGCCTGTGCGCCGCTGGCCAGGGCGTGGGCGACATAGGCTTGCTCGTCGGCCGCCACCACCTCGAGCCGGTAGTGGCCGGCGCTGCTGCGCTCGGGCAGGCGCAGCTCGGCCAGGTTGCCGTAGCGGCCGCGGTTGGCGTACCAGCGTTCCTGCACGATCTGCAGTTGCGCCATCGAGAGGGTCGCATCGGCGCGGCGTGCACGCTGCAGGCTGCCCTCGAAGCTCGGCCAGGCGATGCTCGACAGCACGCCGGCGATGCTCACCGCGGCGAGCAGCTCGACCAGCGTGAAGCCGCGTGCGGCGCGGCGCGAAATGATGGTGCGATGCTTCATGGTGCTTCCTCCTCGTGGATGCGGTTCTTCAGCAGGCGGCGTAGCCGGGCACGGCGGCGTCGGGCGAGCAGCTGCGCACGCGGCCCATCACGTTGATCACGTGGTGGATCGCGCGGCCGTCGCGAGCGCTGACGCGCCAGGTGGCCGTGGGCGTGACGGTGCCGTGCAGCGGGTCGAAGGCGAGCGATGCGGCGTTGCCCTGGATGGCGATGCCGGCCGTGCTGCCGGCGCTGCGGATCAGCGTCGCGCCGCTCGCGCACTCGCCGCCGCCCTGCGGCGTGCAGCGGCAGGCGCCGGCCGCGCCGGTGTGCAGCAGATGGCAGCCGTTGGCCTCGTCGTGGGCGAAGCGCACCACGCGGTTGCGCGCGATGCTCTCGTTGCGGGCCAGCTGCAGCGTCGCGGCGAGCTCGCTGGCGGCCGCATCGAGCCGGCGCTGTTCGAGCAGGCGCTGCAGGCTGGGCACCGCGGCCGTCACCGAGATCGCGACGATGGCGACCACGACGGCCGCCTCGACCAGCGTCAGGCCTTGTTGCGAGGTGGGGTTCGAGTCCATGTCGTGCTCCGCTGAGGCGTTGCACGGACTCTAGGAATCGACGCGGCTGCGCGCGTCCCGCCGAGGGGCGGAGGGGCCGGGGCCCGCAGCGGGGCACCGGGTGGTGGCTCCCCCGGGCGGGGGAGGCTCACATCAGATGTCGCGGATCAGCTGCCGGAACTCGTCCACGTCCTCGAAGGAACGGTAGACGGAAGCGAAGCGCACGTAGGCGACCTTGTCGATGCGCTTCAGCTCGCGCATCACCAGCTCCCCCAGCCGGGTGGAGGCGACTTCCTTGGCGCCGCTGTTGAGCAGCTTCTCCTGGATGCGCTCGACCGCCGCGTCGATCTGCTCGACGCTCACCGGCCGCTTGCGCAGCGCCAGCGACATCGAGCCACGCAGCTTGGCAAGCACGAACTCCTCGCGCGTGCCGTCCTTCTTGACGACGGACGGCAGCGCGATCTCGGCGCGCTCGTAGGTGGTGAAGCGCTTGTCGCACTGCTGGCAGCGCCGCCGCCGGCGGATCTGGTCGCCCTCGTCGGACTCGCGGGTCTCGACGACCTGCGTGTCGACGTGGCCGCAGAAAGGGCAGCGCATGCGTCAGCCTCGGCCCGGCTCAGCGGTAGACGGGGAAGTCCTTGGTGAGCGCCGCGACCTTGGCGCGCACCGCCGCGATGTTCGCCTCGTCGTGCGGCTTGTCGAGCACGTCGGCGATCAGGTTGGCGGTCAGCACGGCCTGTGCTTCCTTGAAGCCGCGCGTGGTCATCGCCGGCGAGCCGAGGCGGATGCCGCTGGTGATCATCGGCTTCTGCGGGTCGTTCGGGATGCCGTTCTTGTTGCAGGTGATGTGCGCGCTGCCGAGGATGGCTTCGGCTTCCTTGCCGGTCAGGCCCTTGGGGCGCAGGTCGACCAGCATCACGTGGCTCTCGGTGCGGCCGCTGACGATGCGCAGGCCGCGCGAGACCAGCGTCTGCGCCATCGCCGCGGCGTTCTTCACCACCTGCTGCTGGTAGGCCTTGAACTCGGGTGACAGCGCCTCCTTGAAGGCCACCGCCTTGGCGGCGATCACGTGCATCAGCGGGCCGCCCTGGATGCCGGGGAAGATCGCGCTGTTGATCTTCTTGGCGACCTCCTCGCCGCGCATCAGGATCAGGCCGCCGCGCGGGCCGCGCAGCGTCTTGTGCGTGGTGGTCGTGACCACGTCGGCGAAGGGCACCGGGTTCGGGTACACGCCCGCGGCGATCAGGCCGGCGTAGTGCGCCATGTCGACCATGAACCAGGCGCCGATCGCCTTGGCCACCTTGGCGAAGCGCTCGAAGTCGATGCGCAGCGCGTAGGCCGAGGCGCCGGCGATGATCAGCTTCGGCTTGTGCTCGTGCGCCAGGCGCTCCATCGCGTCGTAGTCGATCTCTTCCTTGGCGTTCAGGCCGTAGCTGACCACCTTGAACCACTTGCCGCTCATGTTCAGCGGCATGCCGTGGGTGAGGTGGCCGCCTTCGGCCAGGCTCATGCCCATGATGGTGTCGCCCGGCTGCAGCAGGCCGAAGAACACGCCCTGGTTGGCCTGCGAGCCGGAGTTCGGCTGCACGTTGGCGAATTCGGCGCCGAAGATCTGCTTGGCGCGCTCGATGGCGAGCTGCTCCACCACGTCGACATATTCGCAGCCGCCGTAGTAGCGCTTGCCCGGGTAGCCCTCGGCGTACTTGTTGGTGAGCTGCGAGCCCTGCGCGGCCATCACGGCCGGCGAGGCGTAGTTCTCCGAGGCGATCAGCTCGATGTGGTCTTCCTGGCGCTGGTTCTCGCGCTGGATGGCGGCCCAGATCTCGGGGTCGACGTTGGCGACGGTGGAGGCGGTACGGTCGAACATGGTGACGGCAGTCCTTGACAGCAGAAGGTCCCGGTGCGTGCCGCGTGTGACGCGGCCGCAGGGCTGCCCAGGCGAACGGCGGATCCGATGCCCACGAGCGTCGGGCACCGACCGCGCTTCCCGGTGGTACACCACCTCAGGCCCCAGGGCGGGGCCGCATCGCCAGTCGCGCGGTGGCGCAAGTGTAGCGGAGGGGCGCTTCGCCCCGGGCCGCTATCCGCCCGCCTCAGTGCGCCAGGGCGACCTGCTCGGGACGCTCGTCCGTCGCGGGCTCGGCCTTGGCCGGCTGCGGCTGGCCGCGCTGCACACCCGAGGCGGCCGCGGCCGGCAGCGACACCGGCACCAGCGCGACGCTGTGCGACACCGTCTTGCCGGAGGCCACCAGGCGCAGGTTGTTCTGCTCGGCGAGCACCTTGCCGACGTAGCCGCCATCGTCTTCCAGATTGGCGGCGCCGACGTAGTAGCGCAGGCCGGCTTCCAGGCTGCCGGCGCGCGCGATGCACTCCTTGAGCACCTGCACGCCGACGCGCAGGTTGCTCACCGGGTCGAAGGCCGCGTGCTTGCCGCCGAAGGCCTCGTACTTGTCGTCGTGGACCTTGGTCATCACCTGCATCAGACCCTGGGCGCCCACGCCGCTCTGGGCGAACGGGTTGAAGCTCGACTCGACGGCCATGATGGCGAGGATCAGGGTCGGGTCCAGCCCGGCGCGCTGGCCGACGGTCCACGCCTCCTGCACCAGGCGGCTGATGGGCTCCGGCGCGACGCGGTAGCGGCGCGAGAGCCACATCGCCACCGCGGCCTGCTGGCGGTTCAGCTCCTTGGGGTCGGCGGCGGTGGCGCGTGCGATCGCCTCCGGCTCGCTCAGCTGCTGGGCCAGCAACTCGGCGGGCTCGGCGCGTGCCTCGTGGCGCGCCTGCAGCCAGCCCAGCGCCTCGGTCTCGACGGCGTGGCGCAGCTCGGGCTTGCCGTAGCCGAACAGCGCGGCCGCCACGATCAGCAGGCCGATCAGCGCCAGCATGTTGTGGCTGACTTCGAGCAAGCCCTGGCCGACGTCCTTGAGGAACACCGTGGCCGACTCGCCGATGGCATCGCGCACCCGCAGGGCACGCGTGAGGCATCGCTTCAGCGTCGTCATGTCACTCCTTTCTTCGCGGCCGCCGGCCCCGCCTGGGGCGTGCTCCCGGCATGAGCCGGGAGGCGACGGTGATAATCCTGGGCCGGTTCTCGGATGCCGTCTTGCGCGGCTTCCCGGCGGTTCATCGGACTCCGGTCCGATGCTGGCAGCAGCTGCGCTGCTTCTCTATCCCTGCACCGTGGGCCTGGGGTTATCCCGAAGCGGTGCGAACGGCGCGAATTCTAGGAAGCCGTTTAATAACCGGTCAAGACTATGAACTTCGCCTCTAATTACGATTTCGTATGAAGTGCCGGGATTTACGCGACTTCATGGCCGGGCTGGAGAAGCTC
The DNA here is from genome assembly GCA_017983795.1 of Piscinibacter sp. GTDB lineage: Bacteria > Pseudomonadota > Gammaproteobacteria > Burkholderiales > Burkholderiaceae_C > Piscinibacter. Next base: position 206,027 of record JAGOAS010000002.1, on the reverse strand, counting down.
GGCGAGCTCAGGCGCGTGCGCGAGCCAGTCTCGGCGCGGCTGGAGATGACAGCGGTCAGTGACTTCGTGCTGCGCGCGGGCGGTCCGGCACTTTTCTTCGAACAGCCTGTCGGTTACAAGTTTCCGGTGCTCGCCAACCTGTTCGGCACGCCGCGCCGGGTTGCGCTCGGCATGGGCGCCACCGAGGTGAACGAGCTGCGCGAGGTGGGCCAGCTGCTGGCCCGGCTGAAGGAGCCGGAGCCGCCCAAGGGCCTCAAGGATACGGGTCGTTTGTTACAGATGGCCAAGGCGGTGTGGGACATGAAGCCGGCCGTCGTGCGCTCGCCGGCCTGCCAGGAGGTGGTGCTGGAAGGCGCCGAGGTCGATCTGGGCCAGTTGCCGGTGCAGACCTGCTGGCCGGGCGACGTGGGCCCCCTGATCACGTGGGGTCTGGTCGTGACGCGCGGGCCGCAGGGCGGGCCGAACGCCCGCGCGCGCCAGAACCTGGGCATCTACCGCCAGCAGGTGATCGCCCGCCATCAGGTGATCATGCGCTGGCTGGCGCATCGCGGCGGCGCGCTCGACTTCCGCGAGTTCGCGCTCGCCAGGCCCGGCCAGCCGTTCCCGATCGCGGTGGCGCTGGGCGCGGATCCGGCCACCATCCTGGGCGCGGTGACGCCGGTGCCCGACACGCTCTCCGAATACCAGTTCGCCGGCCTGCTGCGCGGCAGCCGCACCGAGGTGGCCGACACGCGTGTCGGCGATGCCGGCGTGATGCTGCAGGTGCCGGCTTCCGCCGAGTTCGTGCTGGAAGGCCACATCCCGCCGGCCGAGCCCGGCTGGACGGGCACCAGCGAGCACGGCGTCGCCTTGAAGGAAATCAACGGCTACCTGCACGCGCTGGAAGGGCCGTTCGGCGACCACACCGGCTATTACAACGAGCAGGACTGGTTCCCGGTATTCGAGATCACGCGCCTCACGCACCGCCGCGAGCCCATCTACCACTCCACCTACACCGGCAAGCCGCCCGACGAGCCGGCGGTGCTGGGCGTGGCGCTCAACGAGGTGTTCGTGCCGATCCTGCAGAAGCAGTTTCCGGAGATCGTCGATTTCTATCTGCCGCCCGAGGGCTGCAGCTACCGCATGGCGATCATCAGCATCCGCAAGGCCTACCCGGGCCATGCCAAGCGCCTGATGTTCGGGCTGTGGAGCTTCCTGCGCCAGTTCATGTATACGAAGTTCATCGTGGTGACCGACGACGACGTCGACATCCGCCGCTGGGACGAGGTGATCTGGGCCCTCACCACGCGCATGGACCCGGTGCGCGACACCACGCTGGTCGACCAGACGCCGATCGACTACCTCGACTTCGCCTCGCCGGTCAGCGGCCTGGGCGGCAAGATGGGCCTGGACGCGACCAACAAGTGGCCGGGCGAGACTTCGCGCGAATGGGGGCGTTCGATCCGCATGGATGCAGCGGTCGAGCAGCGGGTGGCCGGCGTGATCGCCGAGATCATGAAGCCGGCCGGGTGACAAGAGGAAACACGAGCGGCCGTGGCGCTTGAACTCGCGCGCGACCTGACCTAGCTTTGAAGGGCCTGCTCAGCAGGCGCAACCAATGGCGCAGTCCCTGCGCGCCAGGAGCCCCGGACTCTTTCCCTCCGGAGCCCCACCCGGCGGCGTCAGCCGCCCGCCCCTCCCACCTCCGGTCGGGAGGGGTTTGTCTTTCTGGGGCGTCTTCAGCCGCGGTGGCCGAGCCGGTGCGACACCGCGGCCGCGGCCTCGCGCACCGCCTTGGCCAGCGGCGACTCCCAGCCGGCCGGGAAGTTGTCTTCGTGGCCGAGCGCGGTGAGCACCAGCGCCGGCCGGCCTTCGTGGTCGAAGGCCGGGGCGCTGAAGGCGTTCACGCCGGGGATGGGCCGGCCGACCGCGCGTGTCACGCCGTGGCGGCGGTACTCGGCGGTGATGGCCTCGAGCTCACGCGCCACGTCCTTCACCGGCGTGCGGTCGGCGCGGCGCGCATCGCCCTGCAGCCCGGCGAGCATCTCCTTGACCACGCGCGCCGGCAGCACCGCCGCGAACGCGCGCCCGGTGGCCGTGCCCAGCAGCGCCATCACCGAGCCGGCGCGCATGTTCACGTGCAGCGGCTGGCTGCCCTCGATCACGCGCACGATCGCCGGGCCCATGTTGCCCCACAGCGCGATCGCCACCGTCTGGTCGATCTGCTGCGACAGCGCTTCCGCCACCGGCCCCGCGGCCTTGAGCGGATCGAGCTGGTGCAGGCAGGCGAGGCCCAGCTGCAGCGCCGCCGGCCCGAGCGCATAACGCCCGCTCACCGCATCCTGCTCGATCAGCCCGAGGCGGCCGAAGCTCACCAGGTAGGGGTGGGCGCGCGAGGCCGGCAGCCCGGCGGCGGCGGCCAGATCCTTCAGCGTCATGGCCGCGGCCTGCTGCGCCAGCGCGATCAGCAGCCGCCCGCCGACCTCCACCGATTGCACCGCGCGCTGCTTGCGCATCACTCTTTGTTCCATGCAAACGAGTTTGACATAGCACAATGCCTCCCGTAAAGTGCGAATGCGTTTGCAAAGAGCAAACAAGCATCACGGAGCCCGAATGAGCCAGAAGACATTCGCCAGCCAGGCCGACCTGGAAGAGAAGAAGGTCAGCTTCACCAAGCTGTCCGACAACGCCTACGCCTACACTGCCGAGGGCGACCCCAACACCGGTGTGATCGTCGGCGACGACGCGGTGCTGGTGCTCGACACCCAGGCCACGCCGGTGATGGCGCAGGACGTGATCCGCCGCATCCGCGAGGTGACCGACAAGCCGATCAAGTACGTGCTGCTGACGCACTACCACGCGGTGCGCGTGCTCGGCGCCTCGGCCTACCAGCCGCAGCAGATCATCGCCAGCCAGGACACCTACGACCTGATCGTCGAACGCGGCGAGCAGGACAAGGCCAGCGAGATCGGCCGCTTCCCGCGCCTGTTCCGCAACGTCGAGAGCGTGCCGGCGGGGCTGACCTGGCCGACGCTGACCTTCACCGGGAAGATGACGCTGTGGCTGGGCAAGCTGGAAGTGCAGCTGCTGCAGCTCGGCCGCGGCCACACCAAGGGCGACACGGTGGCCTGGCTGCCGCAGCAGAAGATCCTGTTCAGCGGCGACCTGGTCGAGTTCGACGCCACGCCCTATGCCGGCGACGCGTATTTCAAGGACTGGCCGGCCACACTCGACAACATCGCCGCGCTGAAGCCCGAGAAGCTGGTGCCCGGCCGCGGCGCGGCGCTGACCACGCCCGAGCAGGTCCAGGCCGGGCTGGCCGGCACGCGCGCCTTCATCGCCGACGTGCGCGCCGCCGTCGAGGCCGGCGTCGCGGCGGGCAAGGATCTCAATGCCGTCTACAAGGACACCTACGCCAGGCTCGCGCCCAAGTACGGCAAATGGGTCATCTTCGACCATTGCATGCCCTTCGACGTGACGCGCTGCTACGACGAGGTCACGCAATACCCCGACCCGCGCATCTGGACCGCCGAGCGCGACCGCCAGATGTGGGCCGCGCTCGAATCCTGAGGAGACAGACAGCATGAAACTCACCGCGTCAATCTTCGTGCGGGCCGAGCGCCGGGCCGCTCCCAAGCCGGCCCGCATCCCCTCGGGGGATCGGCCGACGTACCCGTCGGACGAGGGGCTGTCATGAGCATCCAGCGCATTCACCACGTCGCCTACCGCTGCCGCGACGCCAAGCAGACCGTCGAGTGGTACCGCGATCACCTGGGCATGGAATTCGTGCTCGCGATCGCCGAAGACCAGGTGCCCTCCACCAAGGCGCCCGACCCCTACATGCACGTCTTCCTCGACGCCGGCGCGGGCAACATCCTCGCCTTCTTCGAGATCCCGAACTCGCCGCCCATGGGGCGCGATGCGAACACGCCGGAATGGGTGCAGCACATCGCCTTCAAGGTCGGCTCGATGGACGAACTGCTCGCCACCAAGGCGAAGCTGCAGGCGGCCGGCATCGAGGTGCTCGGCCCGACCGACCACACGCTGTTCCAGTCGATCTATTTCTTCGATCCGAACGGCCACCGCGTCGAACTCGCGGCCGACACCGCCACGCCGGAGATGAACGCCAAGCTCGACGCGGTGAAGTGGGAGATGCTGAACGAGTGGGCGAAGACGCGCCGCGCACCCAAGCACGCCGCCTGGATGCACGAGAAGGAATTCAAGCGCTGAGCCTGCACCGATGCTGAGCACCTACACCTACCCGAAGTTTGCCTACCGCCGCCCGGCCGAGCTCGATCGCGCCGGCAAGGGGGATCGCCATCCGGTGGTCGTCGTCGGCGCCGGCCCGATCGGCCTGGCCGCGGCCATCGACCTCGCCATGCAAGGGCAGCGCGTGCTGCTGCTCGACGACGACGACACCGTCAGCGTCGGCTCGCGCGGCCTGTGCTACGCCAAGCGCGCGCTGGAGATCCTCGATCGCATCGGCTGCGGCGATGCCGTGGTCGACAAGGGCGTCACCTGGAATGTGGGCCGCACCTTCTTCGGCCGCGACGAGGTATTCCGCTTCAACCTGCAGCCCGAGGCCGAGCACCATCGGCCGGGCATGGTGAACCTGCAGCAGTACTACCTCGAGGAGTTTCTGGTGCGGCGGGCCGAGCAGTTGCCCAATCTGGAGCTGCGCTGGAAGCACAAGGTGACCGGCGTGACGCCGCAGGGCGACGGCGCGCGGCTGCAGGTCGAGACGGCCGACGGCACGTATGCGCTGGAGGCCGACTGGCTGATCGTCGCCGACGGCGCGCGCAGCCCGATCCGCCGCATGCTGGGCCTGGACATCGAGGGCAAGGTGTTCCAGGACCGCTTCCTGATCGCCGACGTGGTGATGAAGGCCGACTTCCCGGCCGAGCGCTGGTTCTGGTTCGACCCGCCGTTCCACCCCGGCCAGAGCGTGCTGTTGCATCGGGAAGCCGACAACGTCTGGCGCATCGACTTCCAGCTCGGCTGGGACGCCGACCCCGAGGAGGAGAAGAAGCCCGAGCGCGTGATCCCGCGCATCCGCGCCATGCTGGGCCCGGAGCGCGAGTTCGAACTCGAGTGGGTCAGCGTCTACACCTTCCAGTGCCGGCGCATGCAGCGCTTCCGCCATGGCCGCGTGCTGTTCGTCGGCGATGCCGCGCACCAGGTCTCGCCCTTCGGTGCGCGCGGCGCCAACTCAGGGATCCAGGACACCGACAACCTGGTGTGGAAGCTGCTGCTGGTGATGCGCGGCCTGGCGCCCGAGGCGCTGCTCGACAGCTACAGCGACGAGCGCGTCGCCGCGGCCGACGAGAACCTGATGAACTCGACGCGCTCGACCGACTTCATCACGCCCAAGAGCCAGGTCTCCAGGGACTTCCGCAACGCCGTGCTGACGCTGGCGCGCGAGCACGGCTTCGCAAGAGGCCTGGTGAATTCGGGGCGGCTGTCGGTGCCTTCGCACCTGAGCGACTCGGCGCTCAACACACCCGACGGCGATGCCTTCGCGGGCACGATGGCGCCCGGTGCGCCGCTGGCCGATGCCCCGGTGCGCGCCGAGGGGAACGAGGGCTGGCTGCTGCAGCACACCGGCGATGCCTTCATGCTGCTGCTGTTCGCGCAGAAGCCGGCCGACGTGGATGCGGCGATGCTGGCCGCGCTGCGTGCGCTGGCCGATGCGCCCATCCCGGTGCAGACGAAGCTCGTCGTGCGCGAGGACGCTCCGGCGCCGGCCGGCTGCCGCGTGCTGGTCGACACCAAGGGCCTCGCCGCCGAGCGCCTCGATGCGCGGCCCGGCACCGCCTACCTGTTGCGGCCCGACCAGCACGTGACCGCGCGCTGGCGCCGCCTCGACGCCGCCGCCGTGCGCGCGGCCGTTGCGCGCGCCACCTGCAACGCCTGAAGGAGCGGCACCGCATGGACCACCTCATCACCCAGCCCAACTTCGGCCGGCCCGGGCAGACGCCGCTGCGCGCCTTCACGCCCGGCGACGATTTCTACGAGATGCTGATCGAAACGCACCGCGGCCTCGGCGACGACGACAGCCGGCTGCTCAACGCACGCCTCGTGCTGCTGCTGGCCAATCACATCGGCGATCTGGAGGTGCTGCGCGAGGCGCTGCGGGCCGCACGCGCCGGCATCGGGTCGCCGACGTGATCGCGCTCGACGCCACGCACGACCCCGCACGGCGCAGCTGGGTCGAAACCGCCAACGACCTGGCCAGCGACTTCCCGATCCAGAACCTGCCCTTCGGCCGCTTCCGGCCGGCTGGCAGCGCGCAGCCCTGGCGCATCGGCGTGGCCATCGGCGACCAGGTGCTGGATCTGCGCTTGGCGCGCGAGCAGGGCGGCTGGGGCCGCGTCGCCTCGGCCTGGCTGGAGCCGCTTGCCGAGGGCGAGCTCGCGCCCTTCATGGCGCTCGGCCCCGGCGCGCCGCATCGGCTTCGGCCGCTGCGAAGGCCATGTGCTCGCTGCGGTGATGCCGGCGTGACTATCGTGGCGACCTCGACACGCAAGCGGAGAAGGCCATGGCGCAATGGCGACGCAAGGGCGGCAACGAGGTCTTCAGCAGCGAGGAGATCGAGGCGCGGCTGAAGGACGAACTGCCGCAGTGGTACCTCGAAGACGGCTGGATCCGCCGCAAGTACAAGACCAGCGGCTGGAAGTCCACGCTGATGGTGGTCAACACCGTCGGCCACCTCGCCGAGGCGGCCTGGCACCACCCCGACCTGACGGTCTCCTATGCCTTCGTCACGGTGAAGCTGCAGAACCACGAGGCCAAGGGCATCACCGAGAAGGACTTCGCGCTGGCGAAGAAGATCGAGGAGGTGCTGATGTGGCAGCCGGGCAAGGAAGAGGGCGGCCCGCTGCAGGGCACGCCCGACGACCCGCGCTTCAAGTACTTGAAGTACGACTGACGGGCTCGGCGCGCAACAGACTGTCCCCCAATCGGAACAACGCGAGCGGCGGACCACGCCGCGGCGCGCCCTGGCGCGGCGGAACGGGGCTTGCTACCTGAGGCCGTATGCTCAGGCCGATCGACGCTCCGCTGCCGCCTTCCATGGCCTCCGCCACCCCCTCCGCGCCGCCCGCCCCGGCCCGCGCCGGCGTCAGCGTGCGCGCGCCGGGGCGGCTGCACCTGGGCTTCATCGATCCCTCCGGCTCGCTGGGGCGGCGCTTCGGCTCCATCGGCCTGGTGATCGCCGGCTTCGAGACCGAGCTGGAGCTCGCGCGCGCCGAGCACGATGCACTGAGCGCCGACACGAGCGCCGCCGAGGCCGAGCTGGAACGCGCCGCGCAACACCTGCGCCTGCTGCGTGAACACAGCGGCCGGCACGAGCCGCTCGCGCTGCGCCTGCGCCGCGTGCTGCCGCCACATGCCGGCTTCGGCTCGGGCACGCAGCTCGCGCTGGCGGTCGGCTGCGCCTTCGCGCGCTGCCACGGCCTCGCGCTCGATACGCCGACGATCGCGCAGTGGCTGGGCCGCGGCCAGCGCTCGGGCATCGGCATCGCTGGCTTCGACGCCGGCGGCCTGCTGCTCGATGGCGGCCCGGGCCGCGACGGCCGCCCCGCACCGCTGCTGTCGCGCATCGAGCTGCCGGCCGCGTGGCGTGTGATCGTCGTGCTCGATGCGCGCGCGCGCGGCCTGTCGGGCGACGCCGAGCGCGAGGCGATCGCAAAGCTGCCGCCGCTGCCGCAGGCCGCCGCGGCCGACATCTCTCACCAGCTGCTGATGCGTGTGCTGGCCGGCGCGGCCGACGATGACTTCGCGGCCTTCGCTGCCGGGCTGAACCGCGTGCAGCAACTGCTGGGCGACCACTTCGCGCCGGCGCAGGGCGGCAGCGCCTGGACCAGCGCGGCCGTCGGCCGGCTGATGAGCTTCTGGGGCGATCACGCCAGCGCCTCGGCCGCGCTCGGCCAGAGCTCCTGGGGCCCGACCGGCTTCGCCATCGTGCCTTCCGCCGCTGCGGCCGAGGGCCTCATCGAGGCCGCGCGCGCGGCCGGCGCCGTCGACGCCGCGCTCGATCTGCGCGTGGTCAGCGCGCGCAATCGCGGCGCGCTGGTGAGCGCGCTCGACGCGCGTTGACCCACGCTCAGCCGACGACACAGGACATTCAACTCGGAGACAAGCACCGCCATGGAACGCCCCTACATCCTGCACATGATCACGCCGGGCAAGCAGATGAGCCCGTTCGACATCAACATGGCCGCCGACGCCGGCTACCAGATCATCGTGCCCTACTGCGAGGCCGACATGAAGAGCGTGACGGCGCTGACGCAGGACGCGATCTTCTCGCGCGGCCCCAAGGGCGTGGCGCGCACCGGCATCTTCATCGGCGGGCGCGATGCGGTGGTGGCGGCCGACATGCTCGAGACCGCGAAGAAGGCCATGGTGCCGCCCTTCGTCGTCTCGCTGATGGCCGACCCGAGCGGCGCCTACACCACCGCCGCGGCGATGGTGGCGAGCGTCGAGGCCGCCGTGCTGAAGCAGCGCGAGCAAGGCTTGAAGGGCCTGCGGATCGTCGTGCTCGGCGGCACCGGGCCGGTGGGCCGCATCGCCGGCGTGCTGGCGGCGCAGGCCGGTGCCGACGTGGCGCTGTCCAGCCGCAACGGCATCGACGTGGCCGAGGAGGCCGCGCAGCACACAGGCGCGCGCTTCGGCGTGACCATCCACGGCATCTCCGGCGGCGACCGCGCGGCGGTGCGCACCTCGATCGCCGATGCCGAGGTGATCCTCGCCTGCGCCGCCGCCGGCGTGCAGGTGGTGTCGGCCGAAGACCTGGGCTTCGCCAAGAAGCTGCTCGTGGCGGCCGACGTCAATGCCGTGCCGCCCGAGGGCGTGGCCGGCGTGGGCGTGATGGACGATGCCAAGCCGATCCCGGGCACGAACGCGGTGGGCATCGGCGCGCTGGCGATCGGCAACGTCAAGTACCAGACCCAGCATCGCCTGCTGGTGCAGATGCGCGAGACGCCGAAGTCGGTGCTGGGCTTCGCCGAGGCCTTTGCGGCGGCGCGTGCGTTCATCGCCGAGTCGGCAACCAAGGCCGGCTGATCGCAGGTGCTGGCGCTCGCGGCGCTTTCCGCTCGCGCGCTGGCCGAGGCCGCGGCGCGCGAGGGCGTGCGCGCGGTGGCGCTGGACGTGTTCGGTGACGCCGACACGCGGCGCCACGCGGCCGACTGGCAGCCGATCGGCACGCCGCAGGCGATGCGCGTCGACGGCGATCGTTTCCTCGCCGCGCTCGACGCGCTGGCGCGGCGCGGCGAGGTGCGCGCCTGGGTCGCCGGCAGCGGCTTCGACGGCCGCCCCGATCTGCTCGAGCAGGGCGCGGCGCGGCTGCCGCTGCTGGGCACGGCCAGCGCCGACGTGCGCCGTGTGCGCGATCCGCAGGAGTTCTTCCGCGTGCTCGAGGCGCATGGCATCGGCTTTGCGCCGCTCGCTTTCGAGCCACCCGCCGCGCCGGCCGGCTGGCTCGTCAAAGATGCGGGCGGCTGCGGCGGCTGGCAGGTGCGCCGCGCCACGCCGGCCGAGGCGCCGGCGCCGGGGCGCTACTGGCAGCGCGAGAGGCGCGGCGCGGCGATGTCGGCCACCTTCGTGGGCAACGGCCGCGATGCGGTGCTGCTGGGCGTGAACCGGCAGGGCACGCAGGCCTTCGGTGACCGGCCCTTCGTCTTCACGCGCATCGCCGGGCCGGTGGCGGTTGCCGAGGGCGTGCGGCGCGAGCTGACCGCGATCGTGCGCTTGCTCACCGGCGTCTTCCGCGTGCGCGGGCTGGCGAGCCTGGATTTCCTGCTCGAAGGCGATCGCATCGAGGTGCTCGAGCTGAACCCGCGTCCGCCGGCGAGCCTGGTGCTCTATCCGCGCGTCGCCGAGCGCGGGCCGCTGACCGCCCACCTGCGCGCCTGCGAGCGCGACGAACTGCCGATGCCACAGCGCGGCGACGGCCTCGTGCGCGGCAGCGAGATCGTCTTCGCCTCGCGTGCGACAACGATGGACGCGGCGCGCGCCGAGGCGCTCGCCGCGCTGCCCGGCACCTGCGACCTGCCCTGCGCCGGCACCCGCATCGCGGCGGGCGACCCGCTGTGCAGCGTGGTCGCCGAAGGCGCCGACGAAGCGAGAATGGACGAACAACTGGCCGCACGCCGCGAGGCCGTGCGCGCCCTCCTGGAGACATGAGCATGAGCGAACATCCCGCGGCCCTGGCCGGCTGCAACCTGAGCCTGAACGCCCATGTGCAGCCCTGGGTCGACCGCCTCGTGGCCGAGGCCGATGCACTGCGCGTGCAGGTGCGGCGCGACGAGAGCGGCGCGCGCATCGTCGATGCCGGCATCGCGGCGCCGGGCAGCGTCGCGGCGGGGCTGCTGGTCGGCGAGATCTGCCTCGGCGGCTTCGGCAGCGTGGCGCTCAAGACCGCGGCCACCGACGGCTGGCCGAGCTGGTTGGAGGTGGCGAGCTCGCAACCGGTGCTGGCCTGCCTGGCGAGCCAGTACGCCGGCTGGAGCCTGGCGGCAAGCAAGGAGGAGACCGGCGGCAAGAAGTTCTTCTCGCTCGGCTCCGGCCCGGCGCGCGCGCTGGCGGCCAAGGAGAAGCTCTACGCCGAGCTCGGCTGGCGCGACCGCGCCGAGCGCGGCGTGATCGTGCTCGAGGTCGACCGCGCGCCGCCGCCGGTGGTGGTGCAGAAGATCCTGCGTGACTGCGGCCTGCCGCCCGAGGGCCTGACCATCGTGCTCACGCCCACCAGCAGCGCCGCCGGCACCACGCAGGTGGTGGCGCGCGTGCTCGAGGTGGCGCTGCACAAGACCCACGAACTCGGCTTCCGGCTCGACCATGTGGTCGACGGCGTGGCGACGGCGCCGCTGCCCGCGCCCAGCCCCAACGGCGTGGAGGCCATGGGCCGCACCAACGACGCCATCCTCTACGGCGGGCGCGTGCATCTCTCGGTGCGCGGCAGCGACGAGGCGGCGCGCCAGCTCGCCGCCCAGCTGCCCTCGCGCAATTCGAAGGACTACGGGCGCTCCTTCGCCGAAATCTTCAAGGCGGTCGAGTACGACTTCTACAAGATCGACCCGGCGCTGTTCGCGCCGGCCGAAGTGTGGGTCAGCAACCTCGACAGCGGCAGCAGCTTCCACGGCGGCGCGCTCAACATGGAGCTGCTGCGCGGGCTGTGGTTGAAAGAGGCATGACGCGCATCGCCATCGCCACCGACGAGGTCGGCTGGCACACGCGCCAGCTGCAGGCCGCGCTGCGCGAGCGCGGCGCCGTGGGCCGCTGCGTCGACCTGGAGGATTGCCGCATCGACACGGGTGCCTCCTGGCACGGCCTCGTCATTCCCGGCTTCGGCAGCGAGCTGCCCGATGCGGTGCTGGTGCGCGGCATCGCCGGCGGAAGCTTCGAGCAGGTGACCAAGCGGCTCGGCGTGCTGCACGCGCTGCGCGAGCTGGGCGTGCCGGTCTACAACGACGCGCGTGCCATCGAGCGCAGCGTCGACAAGAGCATGACCAGCCTGCTGCTGCACGCCGCCGGCGTGGCCACGCCGCCGACCTGGGCGATGGAATCGGCCGCGCAGGCGCAGCGCCTGGTGATGCGCGAGAGCGCCGCCGGCCGCGCCCTGGTGCTCAAGCCGCTGTTCGGCTCGCAGGGCAAGGGGCTGCAGCGGGTCGGTCGCGTCGATGGCGCCCATGTGCCCTTGCCCGAGCTGAAGGGGGCCTACGGCTCGCTCGCCTACCTGCAGCGTTTCATCGCGCCGATCAGCACCCCGGGCTTCGACTGGCGCGTGCTGGTGATCGGCGGCCGTGCCGTGACGGCGATGAAGCGCGTCAGCGCGCACTGGGTGCACAACGTCAAGCAGGGCGCGCGCTGCGAATCCTGCGAACTGACGCCGGCGCTGGCCGAGATCGCCGAGGCCGCCGCGCGCACGCTGCAGATGGACTACGCCGGCGTCGACATCCTGCCCGAGGGCTCGCCGGAGGCGCTGCGCGTGCTCGAGGTCAACGGCGTGGCGGCCTGGCAGGGCCTGCAGCGCGTCACGCCCTTCAACATCGCGCGCGCGATCGTCGACGACCTGCTCGACCGGCGCCTCGCCGCACAGGCCGGCGCGCGGCGGGCATGAGCCGCGCGTCCATCGCCGACTGCTTCCTGCGCGCCTGCTGGCTCGACGTGGCGGTGCGCAAGCCCGGCAACGTCAGCATCCACTCGGCGGGCCATCGCATGCTTGCCGAACAGTTTCTCGCCAGCGCGCGCGCGGCCGTGGTGCCCTTGTGCGAGCACGGCGCACGCGTCGGCGAGCGTATCGAGGCCGCGATGGCCGCTACCTGGCGCGCGGTGGGCTGCAACACCAACCTCGGCATCCTGCTGCTGTGTGCGCCGCTCGCCGCGGCGGCCGAGCGCGAGGGTGCGCGCGCGAGCGTGGCGGCGCTGCGCGCTGCGCTGCAGGGCGTTCTCGACAGCCTCGACGTGGACGATGCCCGCGCCGCCTACCGCGCCATCGCGCAGGCCAATCCAGGCGGGCTGGGCGATGCACCCGAGCAGGATGTGCACGACGAGCCCACGCTGACCCTGCGCGACGCGATGGCCCTGGCCGCCACGCGCGACCGCATCGCGGCGCAATACGCCGGCGGTTTCTCCGACCTGTTCGATGTCGGCCTGGCCACGCTGCCCCCCGGGTTTGCCCTGAGGAACACAGCCATCGACGCGGCGCCGGACGAAGCCACGATCGTGGCCGTTCAGCGCGTCTTCCTCGCCTATCTGGCCGCCTTCCCCGATTCACACATTGTTCGAAAACACGGCGAGGCCGTGGCACACACTGTCATGAGCGCGGCGCAAGGCTGGACGGCTCACGCTGCGCCGGCGCACGACGAGCGCTTCGCGCGCTGGGACGAGCAGCTCAAGGCGCAGGGCATCAACCCCGGCACCAGCGCGGACCTCAGCGTCGCGACGCTGTTCCTTGGGGGTTTGCTCGCATCTGCGTGGCATGGATCGTGATAGCGTGATTCACGCGCTGCGCCTCGTGCCAGTGTGTCGACGCATCCAGAATCACTCACAGGAGATAGAAACGCCATGGCAAAGATCGATCGCATGATGGTGGGCGAGTCGCTCGTCGGTGACGGCAACGAGGTTGCCCACATCGACCTGATCATCGGGCCGCGCGGCTCGGCGGCCGAGTCCGCCTTCGCCAACGCGCTGACCAACAACAAGGACGGCTTCACCTCGCTGCTGGCCGTGGTCGCCCCGAACCTGCTGACCAAGCCCGCCACCGTGATGTTCAACAAGGTGACGATCAAGGGCGCCAAGCAGGCCGTGCAGATGTTCGGCCCGGCGCAGCGTGCCGTGGCCATGGCCGTGGCCGACAGCGTCGAAGACGGCACCATCCCCGCTGCCGAAGCCGACAACCTGTTCATCAGCGTCGGCGTCTTCATCCACTGGCTGGCCGAAGACGACAAGAAGATCCAGGACTACAACTACCGCGCCGTGCGCGAGTCGATCCAGCGCGCCGTCGCCGGCTCGCCGACCGCGGCCGAAGTCGTGGCCAAGAAGGGCTCGGTGGCCCACCCGTTCCAGGCGAAGTGAAGAGAGCGACGCGTCCGTCAGGGCGCGTCTGGAGAGAGAGGGTTGAGAATTGCCGACCGGTCCGCCGGTCGGCTTTTTGTTGGCCGGCGCGAAGAAGTCCGGCGCTGGGCCGTCCCAAGCCGGACGGCGCCCCTCGGGGGCAGGAGCTTGCGACTGGGGGGCCCTACCTTCGCGGCGGAACCATGCCGCTGCCGATCAGGTGCAGCACGGCGGCGCTGCGCTGCGGCGCCTCCGGCTCGGGTGCCACGCGCTCGATCTGCACGCCCACCGCCTGCACGTCGTCGAACTTGCGCGGCTTGACCACCTTGACGCGCACCCAGCGCGCGCCGAACTCGACTATCAGAATGTCGGCGATGGCCTCGGCGAGGGCCTCCAGCAACTGCAGCCGGTGCTCGACCAGCAGGCGCTGCAGCCGCTCGCGCACCACGCCGTAGTCGATGGTGTCGCCGATGCGGTCGGTGTCGCAGGCGCGCGAGCGCGCGAGCCCGGCGTGCAGGTCGATCACCAGCGGCTGCGGGTCGTGCAACTCGGTGTGGTGGATGCCGATCACCGTCTGGCCGGTGAAGCCTTCGATGAAGATCAGATCCAGGCTCGCGGCGGCCGGGGTCGCGCTCGGTGCGGGGGCGAAGCCGGTGCTCTGGGTGGTCTGCGCGTTGAGGGAACTCAATCGAATCTCCATGGAATGGCGGGCGTGCGCCAGCGGCAGCAAGTTGCAGGCCCACGCGGCGTTACAGCAACCGTGGTTTACCCGGTGCGGGGCTCCTGGGCCCCACACCACAATCGCGAATTGTTCCCGATTCTTGCCGGGCCCGGCCTGGAGACGACGATGACCTTGACCATGCGTGAAGCCCACCGGCATGCCGACCGGATCCTGGAGCTGGTGCGCAGCGGCGTCCAGCAGCAGGGCAACGACCCGGTGGCGCAGTCGTGGAGCCGCTGCCTCAACGAATACCGGCTCGATCCGGCGCGGCCCTGCGAGCCCTCGTTCGTCGCCCGCGTCGAGCTGGAGGAGCGCCGCGCGCGCCGCGCCGACGTGATCGCCTGCGCGCGCTACGAGATGACCACGCTGTACCAGCAGCTCGCCGACGCCGAGGCGGCGGTGGTGCTGACCGACACCGACGGCGTGATCGTGCACATGGTGTCCTCGCCCGAGTTCGCCGCCGAGGTCGGCCCGCTCGGCCTGCGCGTGGGCGGCACCTGGAGCGAAGCCGCGATGGGCACCAACGGCATGGGCACCTGCATCGCCGCGGGCGCGCCGGTGTCGGTGCGCAAGGAAGATCACTTCTTCAACGAGTTCACCCAGCTCACCTGCTCGGCCGTGCCGGTGTACGACCCCTCGGGCGAGATCGCCGCGGTGCTCGACGTCACCAGCCGCTCCGGCCTGATGCAGCAGCACCTGCTGGTGCTGCTGGGCATGACCGCGCGCATGATCGAGAACCGCCTGATCGACACGCGCTACCGCAACGCCCACCCGCTGCACTTCCACAGCCGCCCCGAGTTCGTCTACACGCTGCACGAGGGCAAGCTGGCCGTGGGCGACGACGGCCGCATCCTCGCCGCCAACCGCAGCGCGCTGTTCCAGCTCGGCCTGCAGTCGATGGACGACGTGCGCGCGCGCCGCATCGAGGACTTCTTCCAGACCTCGCTGGAAGACATGCTCCAGCGCAGCAACGCATCCTCCTTCCACCCGGTCGTCACCTACCGCGCCAATGCCGCCCTGCGCTTCTTCGCGGTGGCGCGCCGGCCTGCGTCGGATGCCAAGGCGCCGGTGCTGGCCGGCCCCGGCGTGCCGGTGGCCGAGACGCTGCCGGTGGTGGCGGCACGCCCGGCCGCCCGTGCGGCATCACCCAAGCCGGCGCCGAACGCGACCTTCCTCGACACGCGCCTGGTCGCTGCGCTGGATACCGCGCGCCGCGTCATCGCGCGCCAGACCCCGGTGCTGCTGTGCGGCGAGACGGGCTCGGGCAAGGAGGTATTCGCGCGCTCGGTGCACGAGGCCAGCCCGCATGCCGGCGGCGCCTTCGTGGCGGTCAACTGCGCCAGCCTGCCCGAGACGCTGATCGAATCCGAACTGTTCGGCTACCGAGCCGGCGCCTTCACCGGCGCGCAGCGCACCGGCCGGCGCGGCAAGATCCTGCAGGCCGACGGCGGCACGCTGTTCCTCGACGAGATCGCCGACATGCCGCTCGAGCTGCAGGCGCGTCTGCTGCGCGTGCTCGACGAGCGCCAGGTGACGCCGCTGGGCACGGAGGAAACGGATTCGGTCGACTTCCAGCTCGTCAGCGCCAGCCACCAGCACCTGCCGACGCTGGTGCGCGAAGGCAAGTTCCGCGAAGACCTCTACTACCGACTCGCCGGCATCGAGCTGAACCTGCCGCCGCTGCGCGAGCGCAGCGACCGGCGCGAGCTCATCCAGGCCGTGCTGAGCTCCGAGGCCGGCGGTGCGGCGAGCCTGAGCGCCGAGGCCGAGCGGCTGCTGATGGAACATGCCTGGCCCGGCAACATCCGCCAGCTGCGCCACGTGCTGCGCAGCGCGGCCGCGCTGGCCGACGGCAAGCCGATCACGCGCGAGCACCTGCCTTCGCTGCTGCAGGGCGCCGCCTCCGCACCGGCGCCGGCCCTGGCCGCGCCCAAGGCGGCGGCGCCGGCGGCCACGGCCGCTGCGGCGGCCGAGGGTCTTCCCGTCAAGCTCAACCCCATCCAGGCCAACGAACGCCAGGTTCTGCTCCAATTGCTCGAACAGCATCGCTGGAACGTGAGCAACGTCGCCAAGGCGCTCGATGTCAGCCGAAACACCCTCTACCGAAAGCTCCACAAGCTCCACATCGAGGTCTCGCACCCCGAGTGAGCCGGATATCGCGAAGCGCTCGCGCTTTGCGTGGTGCATCACCGGTTCGGGCCACTTCCTGGATGAAGCCATGGCGCTCGCGCAGCGCCTGCCGGATGTCGACCTGTTCCTCTCCGACGCCGGCGAGGAAGTGCTGCAGATCTACGGCATCAAGCTCGACGAACTGAAGCCGCGCTTCGCGCCGGGCTTTCGCCTCGTGCGCGACAAGACGGCGAGCGCGGTGCCGGTGGGCATGCTCTACGACGACATCTACCACACGGTGGTGATCGCGCCGGCGACGAGCAACACCGTGGCCAAATGCGTGGTCGGCATCAGCGACACGCTGCCCACCAACATGTTCGCGCAGGCCGGCAAGCTGGGCATCCCCGGCATCGTCTTCGCGTGCGACACCGAGCCGGTGGTGATCACCAAGTCGCCGCACGACTGGGTGACGCTGCGGCCGCGGCGGCTCGAACTGGGCAACGTGGAGCGCCTGCGCGAGATCGACTTCTGCGAGGTGGTGACCTCGCCCGCCGAACTCGAAGCGGCGCTGCAGCGCCGCCTGCAAGACCTCGCCCTGGCATGGAACACATCCTCTTCCTGACCGGCCGGCTGGCGCAGCCGCAGCTGGAGAAGGTGCTGGCCGGCATCAGCGACGCACCCTTCACGCACGAGGTGCGCGAGATCGGCCTGCAGGTGGCGGCGCTGATGACGGCCGACATGATCCGCCGCCGCGTCGAAGCGCCGGTCCGGGCCGATCGCATCATCGTGCCGGGCCGCTGCCGCGGCGACCTCGAGGCGCTGTCGGCGCACTTCGGGCTTCCGGTGCAGCGCGGGCCCGAGGAACTGAAGGATCTGCCGCGCTTCTTCAACCGCGCCGCCAGGCCGGTCGACCTGAGCGAGGTCGAGGTGGCGATCTTCGCGGAGATCGTCGATGCGCCGCGCCTGAGCGTCGATGCCATCGTCGCGCGCGCGCAGGAGCTGAAACGCGACGGCGCCGACGTCATCGATCTCGGCTGCCTGCCCGAGACAGCGTTCCCGCACCTGGAAGACAGCGTGGGCGCGCTCAAGGCCGCGGGCTTCGCGGTGAGCGTCGATTCGGTCGATGCGCAGGAGTTGCTGCGCGGCGGGCGCGCCGGCGCCGACTACCTGCTCAGCCTCACGCTCGACACGCTGTGGCTGGCCGACGAGGTGGCGTCCACGCCGGTGCTGATTCCGAAGTCGCCGCACGACGAGGCTTCGCTGCACGCGGCGATCGATGCGATGAGCGCGAAAGGCCGCGCCTTCCTCGCCGACCCCATCCTCGACCCGATCCCGTTCGGCTTCGCGGCTTCGATCGTGCGCTACCACGCGCTGCGCGCGCGCTACCCCGAGGCGCCGATCATGATGGGCGTGGGCAACCTCACCGAGCTGACCGAGGCCGACACCAGCGGCATCAACGCGCTGCTGTTCGGCATCGCCGCCGAGCTGAACGTCGCCGCGGTGCTGACCACGCAGGTCAGCGCGCATGCGCGCCGCGCGGTGCGCGAGGCCGACTGGGCGCGGCGCATCATGCACGCCGCGGTGCGGCAGCGCTCGCTGCCCAAGGGCATGAACGATGCGCTGATGACGGTGCACGACAAGCGTCCCTTCCCCGACACGCCCGAGGAGATCGCGGCCACCGCCGCGCAGGTGCGCGACCCCAACTTCCGCGTGCAGGTGTCGGCGCAGGGCCTGCACGTCTACAACCGCGACGGCATGCGCGAGGGCACCAAGGCCTTCGAGCTGTGGCCGCGCCTCGGCCTGGACAACGATGCGGCGCACGCCTTCTACATGGGCGTGGAACTTGCACATGCGGAGCTCGCCTGGCGCCTGGGCAAGCGCTACGTGCAGGACCAGCCGCTGGACTGGGGCTGCGCGGTCGAGCGCGAAGCCGAGAACCTCGATGCCTGGTGTGCGCCGGGAACGACACGCCCTGCGCCGGAAAAGAACAGCGGATGAACGAGCAGATCTTCGAGACCGTGGTCACCACGCAGTCGCCCGACGGCGTGCCGCATGTCGCGCCCATGGGCGTGCGCTACCAGGACGAGCGCGTGGTGCTGATGCCCTTCAAGCCCTCGACCACGCTGGCCAACATCCTCGCCACGCGCTACGCGGTGCTCAACCTCGTCACCGATACGCGCGTATTCGCCGGCTGCGTCACCGGGCGGCGCGAGTGGCCGCTCGTGCCGGCGCAGCAGATCGCCGGCCAGCGCCTCGCCTGCGCGCTGCGCCACGTCGAGCTGCAACTCGACGAGTTTGTCGACGATGCGCAGCGCCCGGTGCTGCGCATGGCGCGCGTGCACGAGGCGAGCCACGCCGACTTCCTGGGCCTGAACCGCGCGCAGGCCGCGGTGGTGGAGGGTGCGGTGCTGGTGAGCCGCCTGCACATGCTGGCCCTGGAGAAGATCGACAGCGAGATGGCCTACCTGCAGATCGCCATCGACAAGACCGCCGGACCCGGTGAGCACGAGGCCTGGGGCTGGCTGCGCGAGGCCGTGGCGGTGCATCGCAAGAAGGCGGCGCCGCGATGACGCAGTTGCTGGTCAGCGTGCGCAGCGTCGACGAAGCGCTGCTCGTCGCCACGGGCGGCGCCGACTTCATCGACCTCAAAGAGCCGGGGCAGGGCGCGCTGGGCGGGCTGCCGCAGGCGACCCTCCGCGCCATCGTGCAGGCGCTGCGCGGCCAGGGCTGCGCGCTGCCGATCAGCGCGACCATCGGCGACGTCGCTATGCACGAGCAGGACGAAATCCTCGCGCGCGTCGAGGCGGTCGGCGAATGCGGCGTCGACATCGTGAAGGTCGGCATCGAACGCAGCCCCGCCGCCGCGGCCGTGCTGCGCGCGCTCGCCGCCTGCGGCCGGCCGCTGGTGCCGGTGTTCATCGCCGACCAGGGCCTGGACGAGCGCGCCGTGGCGCTCGCGCACACGCTCGGCTTCGAAGCCGTGATGCTCGACACCGCCGACAAGCGCGCCGGCAGCCTGTTCGACGCGCTGCCCGCGCAGGCCATCGAGCGTTTTCTCGCCATGGCGCGTGAGGCGGGCGTGAAGGTCGGCATCGCCGGTGCGCTGCGCCGCCGGCATGCACCGGCCATCGTGGCGCTGGCGCCCGATTTCGCCGGTTTCCGCAGCGCGGTCTGCGTGGGCGAGCGCAGCGGCGCGCTGGATGCGCAAGCCTTGCGCGATCTGGTGGCGGCGATGCGCGCGGCGCAGGCCGCGCGCGAGGCTCAGGCGTCCAGCCGCACTTCGCCGATCAGCAGCGAACGCATGCGCGCCAGCTCGGCGCGGTGAATCAGCTCGATCGGGAAATTGGCGCCGGCCGCGATGGACGCGAAGCGGCGGTCGAGCACGCCGGCCTCGCCCAGCTCGGCAAGGCTGGCCGTCGGGTCGATGGCGCAGGACTTCACCACCACCAGGCGCTCGGCATTGAGCTGGCGCGCCAGATCGAGCGCGATGCTGTCGGAGCTGGTGTCCCAGCTGGTGTCGGCGCCGCTGCGGTCGCGCAGCCATTCGTAGGGCAGCCACACCGCGGTCTGCCCGCCGCGCAGCACCTGGTGGATCTCGGCCTTGTCGCGCGCCAGTTGCAGGGCGGGCTGCAGCCCGTGGGCCATGTAGGCCGATTGCGTCATCGCCAGCACCGCCATGTTGTGCGCCGGCAGGTCGTCGAACTGCCAGCGCGTCTGCGCGCGCCGCACCTCGTCGGCGAAGGCGCCGCCGCCGCACACCAGCGTAACGCGGCCGCCGCCGAGCTGCGCGAGCAGTTCCAGCCACTGCGGCAGCAGCGGGTCGGCGTTCAGGCTGCCGCCGAGCTTCACCACCCACATCGGGCGCTCTCCTCGGCATACAACGAAGCCACGGCCACCGCCGGCGCGCCCACCTGCACCCAGCTTCGCAGCGCCGCGCCGGCCGCGTCGTCGATACGCGCGACCTGAGCGGCGTAGCTCGCCAGGCGCCAGCCGGCCGGCAGCAGCTCGGGCGCGAGGAAAGCGCCGCAGCCGGCGGCCACCAGGGTGGCGTCAGCGCCCAGATCGTGCAGGGCACGCACGCGCTCGAGCTGCTCGCGCAGTTCGGCCAGCTGCGCCTCGCGCCAGGCAGCAGCGAAGGCGTCCCACTGCACGGCGCTGCCATCGCGCTCGTCGAGGCCGATCATGCGTGCCAGCCGCGCGCGCGTATGAAGCGCATCCTTGGGCGCGTTGTCGGCGCTGGCATGCTGGTCGTGCGCCGGGGCCAGCTCGCCGCGCAGGCGATAGACATCGGCCGTGGTCGCGAAGAACTCGTTCATCACGTTGTGCGGCTCGCCCTTCCAGGCGATGCGCCGCGCCAGCGCGCACAGCGGCGTGCGCACCACGCCCTGGTAGACCAGCTCGCCGGTGGCGAGGCGGTGTGCATCGCTGCGGCTCTCGGTGATCACATGGCCGCGGCGGAAGGCGATCAGGTCGGTGGTGGTGCTGCCGATGTCGACCAGCAGGCCTTCGTCGGCGGGCAGGGCACGCGCGGTGTGGCGCGCCGTCGCCAGCCAGTTGGCCGAGGCGATGCGCTCCCACTGCGCGCCGGCCTCGGCCGCCGTCGCCCACGCGGCATCGCCGGCGAAGAAGCGCGGCGCCGGCAGCGTCTCGGCCAGTCGCGCCGCGATGCGCGCCACGCCTTGCTCGCGGTGCTCGAACAGGTCGACCATCTCGCCGGTCATGGTCACGGCCTGGGCCTGCGCGACCAGGTCGGGCCAGCGCGCGTGGGCCAGCGCCAGGGCGGCGTCGAGCCGGTCCATGCCTTGCCACAGCGGGCAGGGCCACTGCGCCGCGTCGACAATGCGCCCGCCCTGCCAGCGCGCCGCCTTGACGTGCGCGCCGCCGATGTCCCAGCCGATCACGCCGTGTGCAGAGCTTGAGAGGCCTTCCAACGTGCCCGCGTTGCCCCTGGGAACTCGCCCAATCGAGGCGCAAAGCACAGCCGGGTTGGTGGACCCGGCGAGCACTTGCAACGCGGAGTGGGCGAGTTCCCAGGGGCAACCCGAAGGGCCGGGGTATCCAAGGGCGTCGGCGGGTGTTGCGCCGCTTGCCCGGGCGGCCAGCCCGGGCTGCGCGACGCGCCTACGCCGGCGCCCTTGGCCACCCCGGCGCGGGTACGTTGGAAGGCCTCTCAAGCTCTTAGACATGGCTGGGCTCCAGGCCATGCAAGCCCAGCATCTCGCGCGCGAGATTGCGGCCGAGGCGCCGCGACAGGCCGACGTAGGCGCAGGTCAGCCGCGGGTTGATCTCGATGAGCACCGGCGCATGGCCTTCGCTCGCAATCACGTCGATGCCCACGAAGCCGCGCAGGCCGGGCAGGGCGCCGTACACGCGCGCGGCCAGGGCTGCGAACGCTGGCCAGCGCGCCGAGGCACGCGGCAGCACGTCGATCTCCACGCCCTCGTAGCGCAGCGTGCCGTCGGCCAGCGTGGCCATGTGCTGGCGGTTTACGCTCAGCAGTTCGGCGCGGCCGGCCTCGCACAGCAACGACAGGCTCAGCGCCTCTCCGGCGACCCAGGGCTCGATGCAGGCGATCTCGCCACGGGCCGCGCGCGCGCCCAGGTCGGCCTCGGCGGCCAGGCGGTTGGTGTGCACGCGCGTGGCCACGCTGCCGGCGCCGTCGTCGGGCTTGACCACCCAGCGCGTCGCGCCGGCGGCGAAAGCCCAGGGCGTGGCGATGTCGTGCGCGGCCAGGTGGCGCAGCGTGGCGCTCTTGCTCGACGCGATGGCGATGCTGCGCGCATCGCAGCCGCGCCAGCGCGGCGCGGCGATGGCGCGTTCGAATTCGGCCAGGCAGCCAGAAGGCTCGGGCGCGATGATCCAGGCGGCGTCGTGCTGCGCCGCGAGCCGCGCGGCGAATTCGATGGGTGGCTCGCCGGCCCGGGCTTCCACTGCGGCCGCGCCGGCCGGCAGGGCGCCGGCGCGCGCGCAGGTGGCGGCGCGCACCTCACAATCGCCGCTGGCCAGCAGGTCGGCCACCAGCGCATCGCGCATCGCCCGGCCCTGCGGCATCAACGCCTCGGTGGCCGCGGCGTCGCCGTCGACCAGGCCGCCGCCGCTGAGATACTCGTAGACGAACACCTGCATCATCGAAGCGCCGCTTCCCGAACCGACCTCACCATGTTGCTGATTCCCGTGATCGACCTGATGCGCGGCCAGGCGGTGCGCGCCGTGCGCGGCGACCGCGCATCGTACAAGCCGGTCGTCTCCCGGCTGTGCGCGGGCAGCGACCCGGTGAGCGTGGCGCGCGCGATGTGCGAGCACTGCGACTCGACGCGCCTGTATGCCGCCGATCTGGACGCGCTGACCGGCGGGCAGGCGCAGGTGGAGGTGCTGCGCCGCATCCTGCAGGCCATGCCCACGCTGGAGTTCTGGGTCGACGCCGGTTTTGCCGACCGCGCCGCCGCGCAGCGCTTGCGCGAGCGCATCGGCCCGGGCGCGGAGCGCATCGTCACCATCTTCGCCAGCGAATCGTTGCGCTCGCGTGCGCAGCTGGCCGAATGCTGCGCCGAGCGCGAGGCCAGCGTGCTCTCGCTGGACCGGCGCGATGGCCGGCGCCTCGATGCCGCTGGCTGCTGGGAGGCGCCCGAGCTGTGGCCGAGCCGCGTGATCGTGATGACGCTGGAGCGCGTCGGCGCCGATGCCGGCCCCGACCTGGCCACGCTGCGCGAGGTGCAGTCCCGGTCGCCGGCGACCCAGTTGGTCGGCGCGGGCGGCATCCGCCATGCGGCCGACCTGGCGGCGGCGGCGGACGCCGGCGCCCATGCCTGGCTGGTGGCGAGCGCGCTGCACGACGGGCGGCTGCCGCCGCTGCGCCGCTGAGACCGACGGGAACGCATGGACCGCTCGCCTTCACGATTCGTGCCACCGCCGGGGAGGGGGTATGGAGCCCTCCGGGCCGACGAATCCGAAACACTGTGTGGCAGTTTTGGCCGTGCGGACTGCGCCGCGGCGGTGGCGCACCCGGTGGCGCGCCCCGCGCTTGCCAATGGCACATCGCTTGCGTGACGGAGTCTCCATGACCTGGACCTGCCCTTTCTGCCCGCTGGCCTGCGACCATGCCGGCGTGCGCACAGGCAGCGGCGCGCAGCCGCTCGAACTGCAGGGCGCCGACTGCGCCCTGGCCCGCAGCAAGCTGGCCGGCTTCGCCAGTGCCCCTGCCGGGATCGTGGCCGAAGTCGACGGCCAGGCCGCGGCGCTGGAGGCCGCCGTGGCCGCGGCCGCGCAGCGGCTGGCCGCCAGCCGCCAGCCGCTCTTCGCCGGCCTGGGCACCGACGTGGCCGGCATGCGCGCGCTCTACCCGCTGGCCTGCGCCACCGGCGCGATCTGCGACGCCGCGCCCGGCGAGGCACTGATGCATGGCCTGCGCGCGCTGCAGGACCGCGGCCAGTTCACCGCCACGCTCGCCGAGGTGCGCACGCGCGCCGACCTGATCGTGTTCGTCGGCGGCCTGCCGCTGGCCGTGGCGCCGCTGCTGCGCGAGCGGCTCGGCATCGGCGACCCGCAAGTGCCGCAGCGGCACGTGGTGCTGCTTGGGCCCCGCGAGGGCGACGCGGCCACGCTCGCCGCCTGGGCCGGCGCGGGCGTGACGGTGGAGACGATTGCGCTGCACGGCGATCTGTTCGATACCGTGTCGCTGCTCGATGCGCTGGTGGCGAAGCGGCCGGCGGCTGCGACGGCCCGGCTGCCCGAGGCGCTGCGTGCCTTGGCCGATCGCCTGCACGCCGCGCACTACGCCGTGCTGGTCGGCGCGCCGCCGCTGCTGCCGGCGCAGGGCGCATTGATCGTCGAGACCGTGCACCGAACCGTCAACGAACTGAACCGCAAGACGCGCGCCGCCGCACTCTGGATAGCCGGCGGCAACGGCGTGGCCACCGCCAACCAGGTGTTCACCTGGCTGTCGGGCCTGCCGCTGCGCTCGCGTGCCGGCCCGCGCGGCCTGGAGCACGAGCCCTTGCGCTACGGCAGCCTGCGCCTGATCGCGCAGGGCGCGGTCGATGCGCTGCTGTGGGTGGCGAGCTTCGACGCCGATGCCGTGCCGCCCGCCAACGATCTGCCCATGATCGTGCTGGGGCCCCCGGCGCTGGCCGCGAAGGTGCGCCGCCCGGGCTGCGTCTTCATCTCGGTGAGCACGCCCGGCATCGGCTCGGCCGGCCACATCTTCCGCACCGACGGCACGGTGCTGATGCCGCTGCACGCGGCGCGGCCCGACGCCTTGCCCACGGTGGCTGCGGTCATGCAAGGGCTGCTGGCGCAGCTGCCGGCGCGGAGGGCGGCATGAGCGCCATCCTGATCCGCGGCGGCCGCGTCGTCGATCCGACGAACCGCGTCGACGCCCTGCGCGACCTCGTCATCCGCGACGGCCGCATCGCCGCGCCGGTGGCGGGCGAACACTACGACGAGAGCGTCGACGCCAGCGGCTGCGTCGTGATGGCCGGCGGCATCGACATGCACACGCACATCGGCGGCGGCAAGGTCAATCTCGCGCGCCTGCTGATGGCCGAAGACCACCGCGCCGGCGCCAACCCGATCGCCTTGCCCGACAGCGCGATCGAGCTCGCCTCCTGCGGCAGCTGCGCGCCGGGCACGCTCGCCACCGGCTACCGCTACGTGGAGATGGGCTACACCGCAGCCTTCGAGCCGGCCATGGTGCCGAGCAACGCGCGCCACGCCCACATGGAGATGGGCGACGTGCCGGTGCTCGACCACGGCGCCTACGTGATGCTGGGCAGCGACGAGCTGTTCCTCGAACTGCTGGCGCAGGGCGGGCCGACGCTGAAGAACTTCGACCAGATCCGCGACTACACCGCCTGGACCATCAACGCCAGCAAGGCGATGGGCGTGAAGGTGGTGAACCCGGGCGGCATCTCGGCCTTCAAGTTCAACCAACGCAAGCTCGACGTCGACGAGCAGCACGTGCGCTGGCAGGTGACGCCGCGCCAGGTGGTGCATGCGCTGGCGCGCGCGCTCAAGGAGCTCGGCGTGCCGCACCCGCTGCACATCCACGGCAGCAACCTCGGCGTGGCGGGCAACATCCGCTCGACGCTGGACACCATCGCCGCGCTCGAAGGCCTGCCCGCGCACCTCACGCACATCCAGTTCCACGCCTACGGCACCGAAGGGCCGAAGAAGTTCTCCTCGGCGGCGCAGCAGATTGCCGATGCGGTGAACGCCAACCCGCAGATCAGCATCGACATCGGCCAGATCATGTTCGGCCAGACCGTCACGGCCTCGGGCGACACCATGCGGCAGGTGGCGCAGGCCGATCTCGCCAACCCGCGCAAATGGGTCGGCGCCGACATCGAGCTGATGGCCGGCTGCGGCGTCGTGCCGTTCCGCTACCGCGAGCAGAGCTACGTGAACGCGCTGCAGTGGGTGATCGGGCTGGAGATCTTTCTGCTGGTGAAGAACCCCTGGCAGGTGGTGCTGACGACCGACCACCCCAACGGCGGCCCGTTCACCAGTTACCCGCACCTGATCCGCCTGCTGATGGACCGCAGCTTCCGCGAGGAGCAGCTGGCCAAGCTGCACCCCGAGGTGGTGGCCGGCTGTGCGCTCAAGGGCATCACGCGCGAGCTGACGATGCAGGAGATCGCGGTGATGACGCGCTCCGGCCCGGCGAAGCTGCTCGGCCTGAAGGAGCGCGGCCAGCTCGGCGCCGGCGCGGCGGCCGACATCACGATCTACCGCGAGCACGCCGACCGCGAGGCGATGTTTCGCACGCCCGAGTGGGTGTTCAAGGACGGCACGCCGGTGGCGAAGCAGGGTACCTTGCTCGCCACGCCGGTAGGCGGCACGCATTTCGTCGAACCCGGCTACGACACAGCCATCGAGAAGACCTTGCGCAAGCACTGGAAGGAGCACGGCGCGATCGCGTTCGACAACGTGGCGATCACGCACGACGAGCTGTGCAGCTGCTGCAACGGCGGGCGCCTGCTGCCGGCCGAATGCTTCACCGGAGGTGAGGCATGAACCGCAACGGCGTGACCATCGACGAGACCTTCGCCGAAGCCTTCCCCATGAAGGCGACGCGCATCCTCATCACCGCGCACAACCTCGAGTGGGCGCGCCACGCCGCGGTGGCCGCCACCGGCTTCGCCACCTCGGTGATCGCCTGCGGCTGCGAGGCCGGCATCGAGCGTGAGATTCCCGCGAGCGAAACACCCGACGGCCGCCCCGGCGTGGCGGTGCTGATCTTCGCGATGTCGGGCAAGGAGCTCGCCAAGCAGATCGAGCGCCGCGTCGGCCAGTGCGTGCTGACCTGCCCGACGACGGCCGTTTATGCGGGCATCGACGAGGGGGAAGCCGTGGCGCTCGGCAAGAACCTGCGCTTCTTCGGCGACGGCTGGCAGATCGCCAAGGTGATCGGCGGCAAGCGCTACTGGCGCGTGCCGGTGATGGACGGCGAATTCGTCGCCGAGGAGACCACCGCGGTGGTCAAGGGCGTGGGCGGCGGCAACCTGCTGCTGCTGGCGCGCGACACCGATGCGGCGCTGGCAGCGGCCGAAGCGGCGGTGGCGGCGATGAAGAAGCTGCCCAACGTGATCATGCCCTTCCCGGGCGGCGTGGTGCGCTCGGGTTCCAAGGTCGGCAGCAAGTACCCGGCGCTCGGTGCCTCGACCAACGACGCCTTCTGCCCCAGCCTGGTCGGCCTGGTGAAGAAGACCGAGCTGACCAGCGAGACGCGCTGCGTGATGGAGATCGTGATCGACGGCCTGACCGAAGCCGACGTGGGCGCGGCGATGCGTGTGGGCATGGAGGCCGGCATCGCGCTCGGTGCGGCGAAGGGCCTGCTGCGCATCTCGGCGGGCAACTACGGCGGCAAGCTCGGGCCCTTCCACTTCCACCTGCACAAGCTGATGGGAGCGGCGGCATGAGCGGCTTCACCTTGACGCTGAAGGCCGCGCCCGCGCTGCGCCTCGATCTGCGCGGCCTCACGCCGAATGCGCTCGCTGCGCTCGGTGTTGCCGACGTCGCCAAGCTGCCGATCGGCCATGGCAATGCGTTCGTGCCGCTGGCCGAGTTCTTCACCATCGCCGCGCGCAGCGACGACACGCTGCTGCTGCAAGGCGACCTGTCGCGCTGCGACTTCATCGGCTGGCAGATGGAGGGCGGCACGCTGATCGCCGAGGGCGCGGTGGGCGACTACGCCGGCGGCGCGATGAAGGCCGGCACGCTCAGCGTGAAGGGCCGCGCCGCCGAGCTCGCGGCCTGCGAGATGGCCGGCGGCACGCTGAGCATCGAAGGCGACGTCGGTGATTTCGCCGCCAGCGCCTTGCCCGGCAGCATGGACGGCATGCGCGGCGGCACGCTGCTCGTGCGAGGCAATGCCGGCGCGCGCTTCGGTGACCGCATGCGCCGCGGCACGGCGCTGATCTTCGGCGATGCGGGCGACTTCCTCGCCTCGCGCCTGGTGGCCGGCACCATCGCGCTGGCCGGCCGCGCCGGCGCGCACGTGGGCTTGGGGCTGCGCCGCGGCAGCATCGTCTTCGCCGGGCCGGCGCCCGAGGTTTCTGCCAGCTTCGTGCCGGCGGTGGCCGCTGCGCCTGTATTCTGGCAACTGCTGTCGCGCGATCTGGCGCGGCACGGCGGCGCCTTCGGCTCGCTGGCCTCGCGCGGTTTCGATCGCCATCTCGGCGACGTGGCCGCCGGAGGCAAGGGCGAACTGATCGTCGTGCGCTGAATCCTTTCCCTCTCCCTCATCTTGAATCCATGAACAACGATTACGTTTTCCACGCCGGCGAAGCCACCGTGCTGGCCGCCGAGGGCCAGTTCACCGATGCGATGCCCGAGATCCTGATCGGCCGCACCAATGGGCCCGTGGGTCAGGCCTTCGCCAACATGATGGCGCAGAGCAAGGGCCACACCGCGATGTTCGCGATCCGCGCCTGCAACCAGCTGGTGCGCCCGGCCACCATCACGGTGCCCAAGGTGACGCTGAAAGACGTGGCCAACATCGACCTGTTCGGCGGCGTGGTGCAGAGCGCCACCGCCGACGCGGTGGTCGACTGCGTGGCCGAGGGCATCATCCCCAAGGCGCTGGTCAACGAGCTGTGCATCGTCAGCCTGGTGTGGATCGACCCGCGCTGCGCGAAGGATGCGAACCTCGACAAGAAGGACATGTACCGCACCAACTACGAGGCGACCAAGCTGGCGATCAAGCGGGCGCTGAACAACGAGCCCTCGATCGACGAGCTCATCAAGAATCGCCACACCATCAAGCACGACATGGATGACTGGTCGTGATCGAGTGAAGCCATGAGCGTCGTCGCACTGCTCGACGACCGGCACGCGAGCGAGCAACACCCCACGAGCCGGCTCTATACCGGCTTCGTGCGCGAACACCGCATTGACGATCCGGCCCGGCTCGATGCCAGCTGGGCCGCGGTCGAGGCCGACCAGCGTGCCGGGCTGCACGCGTTGCTGCTGGCCGACTACGAATGGGGCGCGCGGCTGCTGAAGGCCGGGCACGAGAAGCTCGCGCCGGAGTCGCTGGGCGCGTTGCGCGTGCTGATGTTCGAGCGCTGCGAGAAGCTCTCGCGCGAGCAGGCGACCCGTTGGCTGGAGGCGCAGCCCGAGGGCGAAGGCGTTGCCGGCACCATGGATCTGCGCGCCAGCGTGGCGCGCGCCGAGTTCAGCGAAGCGATCGCCAGGATCCACGAGGCCATCGCCGCCGGCGAGACCTACCAGGTCAACTACACCTACCGACTGCACGGCCGCGCCTTCGGCTCGCCGCTGGCGCTGTACCGTGCGCTGCGCGCGCGCCAGCCGGTGGCCTTCGGCGCCTGGATCGTGCTGCCGCCGGGCGGGCCGGTCACGCACGTGCTGTCGTGCTCGCCGGAGCTGTTCCTGCGCTGCGAGGGCGGCCTCGCCACCGCGCGGCCGATGAAGGGCACGGCTTCGCGTTTCACGGCGCCTGAGGGCGACAGCGAGACGGCGCGCCTGCTCTCGGAGGACATCAAGAACCGCGCCGAGAACCTGATGATCGTCGACCTGCTGCGCAACGATCTGGGCCGCATCGCGCAGATCGGCTCGGTGAAGGTGCCCGAGCTGTTTTCGATCGAGCCCTATTCGACGGTATTCCAGATGACCTCCACCGTGCAGGCGCGGCTGCGGCCGGAGGTCGGCATGCCCGAGCTGCTGCGCGCGGCATTCCCCTGCGGCTCGATCACCGGCGCGCCCAAGCACCACACCATGCAGCTGATCGCGCAGTTCGAGAGCACGCCGCGCGGCCTGTATTGCGGCGCGATCGGCTGGGTCGATGCGCCGCGCGCGGGCGCACGCCTGGGTGACTTCTGCCTCTCGGTGGCGATCCGCACGCTGACCCTGGGTGCGGAGCAGGGCGGCACGCGGCCGCTGACGCTGGGCGTGGGCGCCGGCATCGTCAAGGACAGCGTGGCCGCCGACGAGTTCGAGGAATGCCGCTGGAAGGCACGCTTCCTCACCGGGCTGGACCCGGGCTTCGAGCTGTTCGAGACCCTGCTGTGCACGGCCGAAGGCGCGCTGCCGCATCTCGAACGACACCTGCAACGCCTCGCGCGCAGCGCCGCCACGCTCGGCTTCACCTGCGACATCGCCGCGGCGCGTGCCTTGCTCGTGGCCGCTGCGCGCGAGCCGGCCGCCGGCGCACGCCGCCTGCGCCTGGCGCTCGCACACGGCGGGCGCTTCGCGCTCACGCAGGCGCCGCTCGCGCCGCTGCCGCAGGGCGAACTGCGGCTGCGCATCGCCGATGAGCTCGTGCCGGAGGCCGACCCGCTCGCCGCGCACAAGACCACGCGGCGTGCGCTCTACGACGCCGGCGTGCGCGCCGCCGAAGCCGAAGGCGCCTTCGACAGCCTGTTCTTCAGCGCAGGCGGCTGGCTGGTGGAAGGCGGGCGCAGTTCGGTATTCGTCAAGCTCGGCGGGCGCTGGTTCACGCCGCCGCTGGCCGACGGCGCGCTGCCGGGCGTGATGCGCACGCTGCTGCTGGACGATGCCGGCTTCGGCGCGAGCGAGCGCCGCCTGACGCGCGCCGACCTGGCCGCGGCCGAGGCGCTGCTCGTCTGCAACGCACTGCGCGGCGCGCTGCCGGCGCGGCTGTCGAGCGAAGCGAGCGTGCGATGAGGCTGGCGCTCTTCGACCTCGACCACACGCTGATCCCCTTCGACAGCGGCATGGCGTGGACGCGCCATCTGATCGCGCTGGGCGCGCTCGACGCCGAGGCGGAGCCGCGCTACCTCGCCTTCTGCCAGCAGTACGTGGCCGGCACGCTGGACATCCACGCCATGCACCGCGCGCTGCTGGCGCCGCTGCGCGAGGTCGAACCCGCGCAGCTGCGGCAGTGGCGCGAGAGCTTCGCGGTCACGCTGGCCGGGCGCTTCTCGCCGGCGCTGCGCGCGCGCGTGGCCGCGCACCGCGCGCAAGGCGACCTGTGCGCGATCGTCACCGCCACCGAGCGCCTGATCGCCGAGCCCTTTGCGCAGGCGCTGGCGCTCGAACACCTGGTGGCGACGGAAGCCGAGACGATCGACGGGCGCCCGAGCGGCGAGATCGCCGGCCTGCCCTGCTACCGCGAACACAAGGTGGCGCATGTCGACGCCTGGCTGCGGCGCATCGGCGCGCCGCCGCTGGCCGCCTTCGGGCAATCCTTCTTCTACAGCGATTCGATCAGCGACCTGGCCTTGCTGCAGCGCGTCACGCATCCGGTGGCGGTGCGGCCCGATGCGCGGCTGCGTGAACACTGCCGCAGGGCGGGCTGGCGCCTGCTCGACGAAGTCTGACCCGTGTCGGGCCGCGCGGTGGATGAGGGACGCTGGACAGGGACTGGATTCGCAAGCTCAGCCTGGGGCATCGCGGCGGCCGGCTGCGTGCTCGCGCTGCTGGCGGCCTGCTCGATGCAGCAGCTCGCGCACTCGGTGCGCCAAACCGTCGAGAACATCGCGCTCAATGCCGCGATGGGCTCGTTCCGGGTCGGCGGCTGAGCCGCCCGCAGCTCACGGCGCCGGCTCGGCGGCCGGCAGGCACAAGCGCATGCGCAGGCCACCCAGGGGCGAGGCCAGGGCTTGCACGCTGCCGCCGTAGGTCTCGGCCAGGGTGCGCACGATGTCCAGCCCCAGCCCGGAGCCGGGGCGCTGTTCGTCGCCCTGCACGCCGCGCTCGAACATGCGCTCGCGCTCGGCTTCGGGGATGCCGGGGCCGTCGTCGTCGACCGTGAAGCACAGGCGCCCATCGTCGGGCTGCACGTCCAGCTGCACGCGCGAGTGCGCCCATTTGCCGGCGTTGTCGAGCAGGTTGCCCAGCAGTTCGTACAAATCCTGTGCCTCGCCGCGAAAGGCGCCATCGCGCGCCAGCGGCGCGAGCTCGAAGCTCACGTCCCGATCGGCGTGCAGGCGCGCCATGGTGCGCAGCAGCGAGCGCGCCGGGCCCAGCACCGGCGTGCGCAGGCCGGTGGCGCGCACGGCGGCGGCGGCGCGTGCGCGCGCCAGGTGCCAGTCGACCTGGCGGCGCGCCAGGCCCACCTGCTCGCGCACCAGTTGCGCGAGCGGCGCCCCGTCCTGCTCCGCGGCGTTGGCCAGGATGGTCAGCGGGGTGTGCACCGCGTGCGCCAGGTTGCCGGCCTGCGTGCGCGCGCGCTGCACCATGTCGGCGTTGGCCCCCAGCACATGGTTGAACTCTGCCACCAGCGGCTGCAGCTCCTGCGGAAAATCACCCGTCAGTTGCGCGGCCTCGCCGCTGCGCACCGCCGCCAGGCGCCGGCGCAGCAGCTTGAGCGGCCTCAGCGCCAGTTGCAGTTGCAGTGCCACGGCGGCCGCCAGGCCCAGCGCCAGCATGGCCAGCGCCGCCAGCAGCAGCCGCGTGAAGCGCTGCAGCGGCTCGGCCAGCAGCGCCTCGTCGGCGGCCACCACCACGCGCAGCAGCGGCGCACCGTCGTCGGGCAATTGCAGCGGGCGCGCCACGGCCAGCAGCGCGTGGCCGCGCGCGTCCTGCACGCGCAGCACGCGGTAGCCGGCCGCCGGGTATTGCGCCGGCGGTGGGGGCAGGGTGAGGGTCTGGTCCCACAGCGAGCGCGAGCGCGCCACGGCGTTGCGCGGCCGGGCGCCCAGCTCGTCGATCTGCCAATACAGGCCCGACAGCGGCTGCTCGAAGCGCGCATCGGCGGCCATCGCCCCCACCGCGACGCTGCCCTGCGCGCTCCAGTCGACCGCGGCGCTGAGCTGGTTGAGCTGCACCAGCAACTGCTGCTGCAATTGCTGCGTGACGTGGCTGACGAACAGCGCGCGCAGGCCCCAGCCGGCCAGCGCGATGCTGGCGAGCACCCAGGCGAGCGTGCCGGCGAGCAGGCGCAGACGCAAGGAGCCTGATCTCATTCGCCCGCGCCGCCCAGATCCACCAGCCGATAGCCTAGCCCGCGCACGGTCTCGATGCAGCCTTCGGGCAGCTTCTTGCGCAGGCGGCCGACGAAGACCTCGATGGTGTTGGAGTCGCGGTCGCTGTCCTGCGCATAGATGTGCTCGGAGAGCTCGCTGCGCGAGAGCACCTCGCCCTTGCGCTGCATCAGCAGCGAGAGCAGCTTGAATTCGTGGCTGGTCAGCACCAGGGGCTGGCCATCGACCAGCACGCGCGCCTGGCGCGTATCGAGCCGGATCGGGCCGCAGCGCCACTGCGCGCTGGCGTGCTCGCCGCGGCGGCGCAGCAGGGCGCGCAGGCGCGCCAGCAGCTCTTCCATGTGGAAGGGCTTGGCGAGATAGTCGTCGGCGCCGGCGTCCATGCCCTCGACCTTCTCCTGCCAGCTGCCGCGCGCCGTCAGCACCAGCACGGGCATGTTGCGCCCGGCCGCGCGCCAGCGGCGCAGCACCGACAGGCCATCGAGCTGCGGCAGGCCCAGGTCGAGCACCACGGCGTCGAAATCCTCCACATCGCCCAGGTGATGCGCCTCGCGCCCGTCGGCCGCACCCTCGACCGTGTGGCCCGCCGTGCCGATGGCCTGCATCAGCTGCGCGCGCAGGGTGGGCTCATCTTCCACCACGAGGATGCGCATCCGTCACCTTTCCGGCTTCGCGCCGCTTGATGGACAGCACCCGGGCATCGACCGCATCGACCTCGAGCTTGGCCATGCGGCCGTCGTCCTGCAGCAGGCGGATTTCGTAGACGAAGCGACCCGCCTCGCGCTCGAACTCGACCTTGAGCACCTGGCCGGGCACCTCGCGCGCCAGCTTGTCGAGCACGGTGGCGAGCGGCAGCACCCGCCCGCTCTCCAGGGCGCGCCGCGCCAGTTCGTGATCGACGGCCTCGCCAGCCTGCACGCCGGCGCCCAGCCCCAGCGCGCAGGCCAGCAGGCCTGCCTGGAGCAGCGGGCGTGGCAAGCGCAGGGGCAAGGCATTCATGGTGCGGCAGTTATACCGGCGCGGCGCTGAACGGCAGATGAATGCTGCCTTCAGGATTCGTTCAGGCGATCTTTTCGACAATGCAGCCCAAGGTCGGCATGCCGCCGCACTGCCACCGCAACCACCGGGAGTCATCATGAATCCGCAAGGCAAGCACTACCACCCCCTGCTGATCGGCGTGCACTGGCTGACGCTGGCGCTGATGGTCGCCATCTACGCCACCATCGAGCTGCGCGGCATCTTTCCCAAGGGCACGCCCGCGTACGACGAGATGAAGACCTGGCACTTCATGCTGGGTCTCGCGGTATTCGCTCTGGTGCTCGCACGCCTGCCGCTGCGCCTGCTGCTGCGCACACCGCCCATCACGCCGGCGCCGTCCGCGTGGCAGCACGCCATGGGCACGGCCATGCACTGGGCGCTCTACGGCCTGCTGGTCGTGATGCCGTTGCTGGGCTGGCTGGCCCTGAGTGCGCGCGGCAAGCCGATCCCCTTCTTCGGGCTGGAGCTGCCCGCGCTGATCGGCCCGGACAAGGCGCTGGGCAAGAACATCAAGGGCATCCACGAGATCCTCGGCAACATCGGCTATGCGCTGATCGGGCTGCACGCCGCGGCGGCGCTGTTCCACCACTACTTCATGCGCGACGACACGCTGCAGCGCATGCTGCCCGCGCCCTCGGCCACCCCTCTTTGATCGGGAAGGAAACCTCGCCATGAAGACCCGTCGATCCATTGCCGTGGGCCTGCTGGCCCTGAGCGCGGGCGCGGCGGCGCTGCCGGCGCTGGCCGGCGACGACTGCGACGTGCCCACCCAGCGCTGGCAATCGCGCGAGGCGGTGCGGCAGATGGCGGCGCAAAAGGGCTGGGAGCTGGAGCGCCTGAAGATCAACGACGGCTGCTGGGAAATCCGCGGCCGCGACGCCGAGGGGCGCCGCTTCAAGGCCAAGCTCGACCCCGAAACGCTGGAGCCGCTCAGCATCAAGCGCGGCGAACGTGAACCTGAGCGTGAACGTGAACGAGAGCGCGAGCGCGAGCGCGAGCGCCGCCGCGAGCGCGCGAGCGAACCGAAGAAGGAATGATCATGACCAAACCCCTGCTCACCACCGTGGCCGCCGCCTGCGCGCTGGCCTTGCCCGCGCTGGCCCAAAGCCGCGAACTCACGCTGACGACGCAGCTGAAGAACTACGGCGGCAACGGCGCCTACCTGGCCGTCTACCTGACCGACGCCAAGGGCGCCTATGTGCGCACCCTGTGGGTGGCCGGCGGCAAGGCCAAGTACTACAAGCACCTGTCCGACTGGAGCCGCCTGTCGGCCGGCGATGCCAAGCGCCTGCAGGGCGTGACCGGTGCCAGCGTGGGTGCGGGCCGCACGCTGACGGTGACGGCCGAACTGGCCGATGCGCTGATCGACGCCGGCTACGAAATCCACATCGATGCCGCCGCGGAAGACATGCGCGACAGCCCCTCCGAAGTGCGCCTGCCGCTGACCGCGGCGGGCGCGGGCAAGACGCAGGCCGGCAAGCAGTACATCCAATCCGTGAACTGGCAAGTCAAGTAGATCGATGATCTGGCGACAGATACACCGCTGGCTGGGCCTGGTGGCCGGCAGCGTGGCCGTGGTGCTGGGCCTGACCGGCAGCGTGCTCTCCTGGGACCCGGTGCAGTCGGCCTGGGCCGCGCGGCCGGCGCCGGGCAGCATGAGCGTGGCGCAACTGGCCGCGCAGGTGATGGCCGGCACGCCCGGCGCGGAGGAAATCCGCCGCCTGCCCTCGGGCGACATCGTGGTCTACGCCTTCGACCAGGGGCAGGCGCACGCCAGCCGCATCGATCCGCAAAGCGGCCGGCTGCTGGGCGACTACCAGCCCTCGGCCGTGATGCGCTGGTTCAAGAACCTGCACCGCAGCTTCCTGCTCGGCGATGCGGGGCGCATCGCGGCGGCGCTCGTCGCGCTCGCCATGGGGCTGCTTGCCATCACCGGCGCGATGCTGCTGGCGCGGCGCCTGGGCGGATGGAAGAAGCTGTTCGCGCAGGTGCGCGGCACGCTGGTGCAGCGCCTGCATGTGGTCACCGGGCGCGTGGTGCTGGCGGTGCTGCTGCTGACCTCCGTCACGGCGCTGACCATGAGCGCGGCGACCTTCGGCCTGGTCACCCTGGATGCCGATGCCGAGCCCGAGCTCACCCCCAGCACGGCGACCACCGCCGACCTGCCCGCGGCCCAACTGCCGCTGCTGCGCGAGCTGCCGGTGCGCGAGCTGCGCAAGCTCAATTTCCCGGCCGCCGACGACCCCGCCGATACCTGGCAGGTCACGACGACGCGCGGCCAGGGCTGGATCGATCGCCACAGCGGCCAGACGCTGGCCTGGCAGGACGCCGGCACCGCCCAGCGCATCAACGAATGGGCCGTGCTGCTGCATACCGGCCAGGGCGCCTGGGTGTGGGCGCTGGTGCTGGGGCTGGTGGGCCTGTCCATTCCGCTCTTCTGGGCCACCGGCCTGATCCTGTGGTGGCAGATGCGCAGCCAGCGGCCGCGCATCGCGCACAACAGCGCGCCGGCTCAGGCCGATACGCTCATCTTCGTCGCCAGCGAAAACGGCTCGACCTGGGGCTTCGCGCAAGCGCTGCATGAGGCGCTGGTGCGCGCGGGGCACAAGGTGCATGCGAGCGGCCTGGAGAATTTCCAGGTTCCGGCCAGTGCCCGGCAGGTCGTGCTGCTGGCCGCCACCTATGGTGACGGCCAGGCGCCGGCGCACGCGGCGCGCGCGCTGGAGCGCATCGCGCACGCGCCGCTCACATCGGCGCGCGTGGCCGTGCTCGGTTTCG
Organism: Piscinibacter sp.; assembly: GCA_017983795.1. Lineage (GTDB taxonomy): Bacteria > Pseudomonadota > Gammaproteobacteria > Burkholderiales > Burkholderiaceae_C > Piscinibacter. Next base: position 169,445 of record JAGOAS010000002.1, on the reverse strand, counting down.
GCGACCGCCAGTTCGCGGCCTTCTGCGCCTATGCCGAGGCGCTCGACGCCGCGTTGCGCGAGAGCGGCTGGGCGAGCCTGCTGCCGCTGGCGCGCATCCACCAGCAATCGGCGCAGGAGTTTTCCCGCTGGGGCGAGCAACTGGCCGAGCAGCTCGGCGAGCCGCTGGCGATCGACTACCGCCCGCGCCTGCCGCGAACCACCGAGCTGGAGCTGGTCTCGCGACAGGACTACCCGGGCGGCGCAGGCGAGCCGGCGGCGATCCTGCGCTTCAAGTGGCCCAAGGCGAGTTGGCGCTATCGCCTCACCGGCCGCGCGCTGCCGCGCTTCGCGGCCGGCGACCTGCTCGCCGTGCTGGCGCCGGACAGCGCCGTGCCGCGCCTGTATTCGCTGGCCAGCGGCTGGCGCGACGGCTTCGTCGAGATCTGCGTGCGCCGGCGCGCCGGCGGCCTGTGCTCGGGCTATCTGCACAGCCTGCAGCCGGGCGCGCGCATCGCAGCCTTCATCCGGCCCAACCCCGCCTTCACGTTGGAAGCCACGCGCCGGCCGGTGATGCTGATCGGCGCCGGCACCGGCGTGGCGCCGCTGGCCGGCTTCATCCGCGGCAATACGGGGCACGCGCCCATGCACTTGTACTACGGCGCGCGCGATCCGGCGCTCGACTACTACTTCGAAGCCGACCTGCAGCGCTGGCTGCAGGAGCAGCGCCTGGCCAGTCTGAACACCACCTTCTCGCGCACGCCGCAAGGCGGCGGCTATGTGCAGGAGGCCCTGCAGCGCGACGCGCCGCGCCTGCGCGACCTGATCTCCAAGGGCGCCATCGTGCGCGTGTGCGGCAGCCAGACCATGGCGCGCGGCGTGGCGCAGGCGCTCGACGCAATCCTGGGCAGCATGGGCCTGAGCGTGCAGCAACTGAAGGCACACGGACGCTATGCCGAAGACACCTTCTGAGCGCACGACGCGCGCGCGCCTGCACGGCCCCACCATGGGCACGCGCTGGTCGGTGCTGTGCGATGTCCCGCCCGAATTCGATCAGGCGGCGCTGCAGCGCGAGCTGGCCGCGAGCGTCGAAGAAGTGGACCGGCAGATGTCGCCCTGGAAGCCCGACAGCGACCTGCTGCGCCTGAACCGCGCGAGCGTGGATGCCTGGGTGGCGCTGCCGCGCGAGATCATGGGCGTGCTGGAGCGCGCGCTCGACGTTGCGCGCGAGAGCGGCGGCGCCTTCGACCCGACGGTGGGCGCGCTGGTCGATGCCTGGGGCTTCGGCGCCGCGCGCGACGTGCCCGACGCGGCCGCCATCCGCGCCGCGCAGCGCCCGGCCTGGCGGACGCTGGAGCTCGACCCCGCCACCGGCCGCGCGCGCAAGCACGCCGCGCTGCAGATCGACCTGTGCGGCATCGCCAAGGGCTACGCAGTCGACCGCATGGTGCAGGTGTTGCGCCGCCACGGCGTCGCCCACGCGCTCGCGGCGCTGGACGGCGAACTGCGCGCCCTCGGCAGCCAGGCCGACGGCACGCCCTGGGCCGTGGCGCTGGAGAGCCCCGACGCGCAGCGGCGCGCCGCGCACGGGGTGCTCGAACTGGCCGACATTGCCGTGGCCACCTCGGGCGACTACCGGCACTTCGTGCAGCTGGGCGCGCAGCGCCTCGCCCACACCATGGATCCGTTGCGCGCAGCGCCGGTGCACAACGGCGTGGCCTCGGTGACGGTGCTGGCGCCCGACTGCACGAGCGCCGACGCCTGGGCCACCGCGCTGCTGGTGATGGGCCCCGAGCAGGGCCTGGCCCTGGCACGGGCTCTGGGGCTGGAGGCCTTGTGGCTGCTGCGGCGTGGAGATGCGCTGATGGAGGTCGGGGTGGGGCGGTTCGACGCGGGGCCGGCGGTCACACCTGCAGCAAGCCCCACTGCAGCGCCACCAGCGTGAGCTCCGACTGGTTGCTGGCGCCCAGCTTCTGCTTGACGTGGTAGAGGTGCGTGCCCACGGTGCTGGGCGACAGCTTCAGGTTGTCGGCGATCTGCGCCACGCTCTGGCCGCGCGCCAGCTGCAGGAATACCGAGAACTCGCGCTCGGAGAGCGTCTGCGCCGGGCTGGTCTCGCCCTTCACCTGCGCCATCGCCAGCGCACGCGCGGTCTGCGCGTCGACGTAGGTCTCGTGGCGCGCCACCGCGCTGACGGCGGCGATCAGCGCCTCGGGCGCGCTGCGCTTGGTGAGGTAGCCGAGCGCGCCGGCGCGCAGCACGCGCTGCGGGTGCGCGGTGTCTTCGTGCGCCGAGAGCGCGAGGATGCGCGCCTTGGCATCCTGCGCGACGATGCGGCGCACCGCCTCCAGCCCGCCCATGCCGGGCATGGACAGATCCATCACCACCACGTCGGGCTGCACGCGGGCGTAGTCGGCGCAGGCCTGCTCGCCGGTATCGAGTTCGGCCACCACCTCCACCTGCGCATCGGCCAGCAGCATGCGGAAACCCATGCGCACCAGCGCATGGTCGTCGACGAGCATCACGCGGATCATGGACTCTCCGGTGCAAGGGGCAGGCGCACCGCGAGTTGCGCGCCCCGGGGTGGAAGATTCTCCAGCGTCACGCTGCCGCGCAGCGCCTCGACGCGCTCGCGCAGCCAGCGCAGGCCGTAGTGGCCGTCGCGCGGCGGCCCGCCTTCGGGCAGGCCGCGGCCGTCGTCGCGCAGCAGCAGCGCGACCTCGTCGGCCGTGCCGGCCAGGCGCAGCGTGAGGTGCGTGGCCTCGCCGTGGCGCAGCGCATTGGTGATGCCCTCCTGCGCCGCGCGGTACAGCGCCAGCGCGGCATCGGCCGGCACGCGCGCGTTGCCCAGCGTGAGCTCGGCATCGAGCGCCAGCGCCGGGTGGGCGCGCCGCGTGCGCTCGATCAGGTCGGTGATGGCGTCGGCGAGGCCGAAGTTGTCCAGCACCAGCGGCGTGAGGCGCGGGATGATGCCGTGCATTGCGTCGTACAGGCGCGAGCATTCGTCGGCGATCAGGCGCGCCGCCTGCTCGGCCTGCGCGTCCTTGCCAGCGCTGCGCTGCGCGATCGAGGTGGCCATGCTGCGCATCGCGGTGACCGACTGGCCCAGCTCGTCGTGCAGCTCGCGCGCGATGGTCAGGCGCTCCTGCTCGATGTGGTGGTCGATCCAGCGCGTCAGCTCGCGGCTGTCGGAGAGCTGCGTCTCGGCGCGTACCGCGCGGCGCTCGGTCTCGATGTGGCGCGACAGCTCGCCGACCATGCGGTTGAAGGCCGCGCCGATGGCGCCGGCCTCCTGGCCGGGCAGCGCCGGCAGCGCGACGTCGAATCGGCCGCGCTGCACTTCCTCGAGCGCGCCGACGATCTGCCCGAATGGCCGCACCGTGCGCCCGACCAGCCAGAACACCAGCAGGTTCACCGCCAGCAGCAGCGCTGCCGCGCCGCCCACCAGCACGACCGCGTAGTCCCAGGCGTCGATGGCGGCGCGCGAGGCGTTCGAGCGCACCTCGAGCTTGCCGTCGGGAAACTCGATGGCCTGCAGCGTGGGCGTCGGTGCGATCAGCGCCTCGAACCAGTCCGGCGCGTCGCGCCCGGCCTTGTAGGTGGGCGGCGGCGAGCGGTACAGCGCCTGGCCGTCCTTGTCGAACAGCGTGATGTCGTTCGAGCGGATGCGGCCGGTGCCTTGCAGGAAGGACAGCAGCGCCGGCGTGCCCTGCGCCGCATACAGCCACACGGTGCGGTTGAGCAACTGCGCGGCGACGCGGTTGGCGGCCAGCACCTCCTCGTGCACCGAATCGCGCACGCTGCGCAGTTGCAGGCCCAGCACCGAGAGCAGGAACAGCAGCGTCAGCGCGCCGACGATGAGGTTGATCTTCAGGCGCAGGGTCATGCGTGCTCTCCGCCGTCGGCGAAGCGGCCCTCGCGCGCGTAGCGCTCCAGTGCGCTGCGCATCGCCGCCACCATCGCCGGGTGCGCGGCGTCGTGGCCGGCGTTGTCCAGCCATTGCAGGGTCGCGCCGCGCAGCCGGCGCTGCAGCAGCGTCGCGCCCTCGGGCGGGCAGACGCGGTCGTCGCGCGCGTGGATCAAGTGCACGGGCACGCGCGGCACGGCCTCGCAGCGTTCGAGCAGCGTGGGTGATTGCAGCCAGCAGCCATGGTGCAGGTAATGGGCCTGCACGCGCAGGCGCTCGACCTGCGCCGCGAGCGCCTCGCCCCGCGGCTCGGCGGCGTGCGTGCCGGCGAGTTCCTGCTCGCGGCGCCACCAGGCGAGTGCGGCGCGTTCGCGCGTCGCCGCGTCGGGCGCATCGAGCTCGGGCGCGAGTTGTTCCAGCGAGAGCGGGCCGAAGAAGGCGGCGATGTCTTCCGGCCGCGCCAGGAAGCTGGCGCGCAGCAGCAGCGCCGCCACCGCCTGCGGCGCGGCCGCGGCGTGGGCCAGCGCGAGCGCCGCGCCCCAGGAGCCGCCCACCACCACCCAGCGCGTGATGCCGAGCCGCGCGCGGATGTGCTCCAGGTCGTCGAGCAGCTCGGCGGTGCCGTTGTTCGCGGTGCCGCCACGCGGCCGGCTCGCTCCGGCGCCGCGCTGGTCGGGGCAGACGATGCGCCAATGCGCCGGATCGAACACGCGCCGCAGCAGCGGCGAGCAGCCCGAGCCCGGCCCGCCGTGCAGCACCACGGCGGCCGGGCCGTCGGCGCAGCCGTACTCCTGCACCGACAGCACATGGCCGCCCGGCACCGGCAGGGCGTGCGAGGCAAAGGCGGGCGTGTCGGCAAAGAGCGCGGAGGAAGGCATCCGGCGATGGTATCGGTACACCCGTGCCGCCCCGCTGTCCATGACCCCGGGAGAAGCCGGAGGCCGATTCCAGATATTCATGAGGCCCGAATCATGGCGCGGGGCCTGTGCGCCGGGCGCGCACGGCGAGACGATTCAGCGCGGGATGAATCGCATCATCCCCGTGGCGACCACCCGGCGCCATGTGTTTCCTCGAAGGAGTAGTTCCATGCAATGGCAAACCCCGGCTGCGGCCGATTTCCGCTTCGGTTTCGAGATCACGATGTACGTCGCCGCCCGCTGAGCGAGCGACGCGGGGGCCGCCGCGCGTGACTGCACGCGGCGGCCTTCGTCTTTCGAACCATGCGCATCACCATCCTCGGATCGTCGGCCGGCGGCGGCTTCCCGCAGTGGAACTGCAACTGCCGCAACTGCGCGGGCGTCCGCAGCGGCGCCGTGCGTGCCAAAGCGCGCACGCAGTCGTCGATCTTCGTGCAGGGCGATGCGGGCGCCGACGGCGTGCTCTTCAACGCCTCGCCCGACATCCTCGAGCAGATCCGCTCGAACCCGACGCTGCAGCCCGGCCGCGCGATCCGCGACACGGCGATCGCCGGCGTCGTGCTGATGGACGGCCAGATCGACCACGCCACGGGCCTCTTCATGCTGCGCGAGCGCGGCGCGCCGCTGCCGCTGTGGTGCACCGACCCGGTCCATGAAGACCTCACAAGCGGCAACCCGGTGCTGAAGGTGCTGGGCCACTACTGCGGCGTCGACCGCCGGCGCATCGAGCCCGATGGCACGGCCTTCGCGGTGCCGGGCGCGCCGCAGCTGAGCCTGCGTGCCTTCGCGCTGTCGAGCAAGGCCGCGCCGTACTCGCCGCACCGCGACGCACCCGTGCCGGGCGACAACATCGGCATGCTGATCAGCGATGCGCGCAGCGGCCGCAGCGCCTTCTACGCGCCGGGCCTGGGCGAGATCACGCCGGCCCTGTTCGATCTGATGTGCGGCGCCGACGCGGTGCTGGTCGACGGCACCTTCTGGACCGACGACGAGATGATCCGCCTCGGCCTCTCGAAGAAGACCGCGCGCGACATCGGCCACCTGCCGCAAAGCGGCGCGGGCGGCATGGTGCAGTGGCTCGACCAGCTGCCCGAGCGCACGCGCCGCTTTCTCATCCACATCAACAACACCAACCCCATCCTCGACGAGGACTCGGCGCAGCGCGCGGAACTGGCGCGCCACGCCATCGTGCCTTGCGAGGACGGCATGACGATCGAGATCTGAGATGAACGCTCCCGCCTGGAACCGCGTCGAGTTCGAAGCCCAGCTGCGCGAGCGCGGCCGCTCGTACCACATCCACCATCCGTTCAACGTGATGCTCAACACCGGCAAGGCGACGCCGGAGCAGATCCGTGGCTGGGTGGCGAACCGCTTCTACTACCAGATCGCGATCCCCATCAAGGATGCGGCGGTGCTGTCCAACTGCCCCGACCGCGAGGTGCGGCGCGGGTGGATCCAGCGCATCCTCGACCACGACGGCTTCGAGATCGGCGGGGTGAAGGATCCGGGCGGCATCGAGGCCTGGCTGCGCCTGGGCGAAGCGGTCGGGCTGACGCGTGCGGAGATCGAAGACCAGCGCCACCTGATCCCGGCGGTGAAGTTCGCGGTCGATGCCTACGTCAACTTCGCGCGCCGCGCGCCCTGGCAGGAGGCGGTGTGCTCCTCGCTCACCGAACTCTTCGCGCCCGAGATCCACAAGCAGCGCCTGGCCACCTGGCCGGAACACTATGCCTGGATCGAGCCGCAGGGCCTGAGCTATTTCCGCAACCGCGTCAGCCAGGCGCGCCGCGACGTCGAGCAGGGCCTCGCCGTCACGCTCGACCACTTCGACACGCGCGCGCTGCAGGAGCGTGCGCTCGAGATCCTGCAGTTCAAGCTCGACATCCTGTGGGCGATGAACGATGCGATGGCGCTCAAGTACGGCGTGAATCCATGAACGCAGTGAGCGTCGAGACCCGCCCGCGCGTCGGCGCGGGCTTCCGGCTGCAATGGGAGCCGGCGCAGGAATGCCATGTGCTGCTCTACCCGGAGGGCATGGTCAAGCTCAACGGCAGCGCCGGCGAGATCATGAAGCGCTGCGACGGCGAGCGCAGCATCGCCGCCATCGTGAGCGAGCTGGAGACGGCCTTCAATGCGCAAGGCCTGCAGGGCGACGTGCTGGCCTTCGTCGAGATGGCGGCCAAGCAGCGCTGGCTGACCTGGAGCTGAGCGCATGACCGCCGCGAAGATAGGCCCGCCGCTGTGGCTGCTCGCCGAGCTCACCTACCGCTGCCCGCTGCACTGCGTGTTCTGCTACAACCCGGTCGACTACGCGACGCAGCCGGCCGAGCTCTCCACCGCCGACTGGCTGCGCGTGCTGCGCGAAGGCCGCGAGATGGGCGCGGTGCAGCTGGGCCTGTCGGGCGGCGAGCCGCTGCTGCGCGACGACCTCGAAGAGATCGTCGCCGAGGCGCGCCGGCTCGGCTACTACAGCAACCTGCTCACCTCCGGCGTCGGCCTCACCGGCGAGCGCGCCGCGGCGCTCAAGGCCGCCGGGCTCGATCATGTGCAGCTGTCGTTCCAGGACAGCACGCGCGAGATGAACGACTTTCTCTCGCACACCAAGACCTTCGAGCTGAAGAACCGCGTCGCGCAGATCGTCAAGGGCCAGGGCTGGCCGATGGTGATGAACGTGGTGATCCATCGCCTCAACATCGACCACATCGGCCGCATCATCGAGATGGCGGCCGAGCTCGGCGCCGAGTACATCGAGCTGGCCAACACGCAGTACTACTCCTGGGCCTTCGTCAACCGTGCGCAGCTCTTGCCCACGCGCGAGCAGCTCGAGCGTGCCGAGGCCGTGACCGACGAATGGCGCCGCAAGCTCGAAGGCCGCATGCGCATCTTCTTCGTCGCGCCCGACTACCACGAGGGCAAGGCGAAGAAGTGCGTCAACGGCTGGGGCAGCATGTTCCTCACCGTCACGCCCGACGGCACGGCGCTGCCCTGCCACACGGCGAAGATGCTGCCCGGGCTGAGCTTCCCCAACGTGCGCGAGAGCTCGCTGCGTGTGGCCTGGTTCGAATCCGACGGCTTCAACCGCTACCGCGGCACCGGCTGGATGAAGGAGCCGTGCTCGTCGTGCGAGCACAAGGAGGAGGATCTGGGCGGCTGCCGCTGCCAAGCCTACCTGATCGCGCAGGACGCCGAGGCCGCCGATCCGGTGTGCCGCAAGAGCCCGCACCACCCCAAGGTGCTGGAGGCGGTGGCGCAGGCCGAGGCGGGCATCACGGAGCACCCGCTGGTGTTCCGCGATCCGAAGGAGTCGCGCCGGCTGGCCGAGGCCGAGACCCGTTCGGGCTGAGCTTGTCGAAGCCCTTCGACAGGCTCAGGGCGAACGGGGGTCCACGATCAACGTGATTGCACATAGGCCGCCACGGCCTTGAGCTGCTGCGGCGTCATCGCCGCGATCTCGTTGCGCATCACCACGCCGTGCGGGCGCAGCGGCGTGCGGAAGGCCTGCAGCTGCTTGTAGACGTAGTCGGCCCGCTGCCCGGCCAGGCGCGGGAAGCCCGCGGCGCCCTCGGCGTTGTCGCCATGGCATTGCTTGCAGGGCAGCACGCCCTTGGCGGGCAGGCCCTTCTCGTAGATCGCCTTGCCCTCGGCTTCCAGCTTCGAATGGGTGGACTTGCCCGCCGCCGGCTTCTGCGCCGCGTAGTAGTCGGCGAAGCCTTCGATCTGCTCATCGGACAGCAGCGCCGAGATGCCCCACATGTAGGCCTGGATGTCGGTCTCCGAGCGCGACTGGCTGCGGAAATCCTTCAGCTGGCGGATCGTGTACTCGCGCAGTTGCCCGGCCAGCGAGGGGATCAGCGCCTTGCTGCTGTTGCCGTTCTCGCCATGGCAGGAGGCGCACACGTGCACCGCGCGCTGCACGGCATCGAGCTCGGCCTTGGAGCCCTGCGCCTGCGCGCCGGTCGTGAGCGCAGCGGCGGCGGCCAGGGCGAGGAGCTTGTTCATGTGGGTCATCTGTCTTTCCCTCTCGTTGTCGTCAGGTGAATCGTCATTGCTCGAGGCGCAGGATCTCGAGCTGCTCGGGCACGGTCTCGAAGGTGCCGGTGCCGGCGGGCATCTGCATCAGCGGCTTGCCCTGGCCATCGAGCAGCCACACGCTCGGGTAGACCAGCTGGCGGGCACGCTCGTCGCCGATGGCGCGCATGAAGTCGGCATAGGGCAGGGCCTTGTCGCCGATGCGGAACCACAGCCGGTCGGCCTGGATGGAGAGGTTGGCGCGCATCTCGAAGACGATCCAGTCCTTGGCGAAATGCGGTGCCAGCTCGGCGGCGTTCTTCTCCAGGAAGGCCTCGTACTTGCGGCAGAACGGGCAGTCGCTCGCGCTCAGGTAGAGGTAGAGGCGCTTGTGCTCGCGCCGCGCGCGCTCGATGGCAGCGCTCAGGTCGAACTCCCAGCGCTGCGGCGTGCCGGCGGGCTTGATCTCGGTGGACGAATAGCGCGGCGGCATGCCGATCGCCTGCGCCGCCAACGCGTAGCCGGCGAGCAGGACGAAGGCGAACAGGCGGCGCGGCATGATGGCTTCAGCCCACCGCCAGCGTGCCGACGAACTGCGCGTCCTTGGTGTCGGTCACCTCGGCGCGCAGTTCGCCCTTGCCGTGCGGCACGAAGTTGAAGCGGAAGGTCGGGTTCTCGCTGACCGAAAAGTCGAGCTCGGCGTCGAACACCTTGCGCCCGGCGTAGCTGACGCGGATCGAGCGCACGAAGTGCGGCGGGATGTACATCACCGTCTGCTGGTTCAGTTCGAAGCCGGTGTCGTTGGGGTGCAGCACGGTCACGTCGGCGGCCACCGGCTGGTCCATGTGCAGTTCGCCGGCGAGCTTGAGCATGGTCTTGCCGATCAGGTGCGGCGAATCCCGATTCGGCGGCGCCGAGCAGCCGCCCGAGGTCTTCACGTAGCGCGAGTCGGTGTGCAGCGTGCCGTCGGACAGCTCGCTGACCACGCGCACGTGGCTGTATTCGTCGACGCGCAGCCGCGTCTCGAAATCGGCCTGGCCGACCTCGGTGTCGAGGTCGAATACCGCGGCCACCGGCGAGGGGTTCTTGTCGACGACGATGAACAGGCGCCGCACATACCGCTCGGGCTTCTGCGCCAGCTTGGACACCACCTTGACGGGCACCGAGGCGCCGTAGGCCGCGCGCAGCGGCGCGATCACCTGCACCGTGTCCTGCCCGGCCCGCAGCGTGCGGCCGGGGAAGAGGCGCGAGGCGATCTTCTCCCACTCCGGCGAAGAGGCGTCGTGCGTGGCGCTGGGCAGGCCGCCGGGTGCGGCGCGCGCGGCCGGCGTGAGCGGCGCGAGGGCCAGCGCGGCGAGCCCGGCGAGGGCGTGGCGACGGTTGCGATCGGCATGCATGGCAGACCTCTGCAGCTACTGCTTGAACAAGAGCTCGCGCTCGAAACGCAGGAAGGCGATCGAGGCGTTGCGGCGGTGGACCAGCTCGTACTGGTCCCAGCGTTCGTAGGCCGGTAGCTCGCCGGCGTCGGGCACCTCGAGCAGCGAGGTGCCGGCCGTGACCAGCGCGCGCATGCGCGCCTCGAGCGCGGCGAGATAGCCCTCCACCGTGTCGATCAGCGCCGCCGACGAGGCGCTGCCGTGGCCGGGCACCACCGTGGCCGGGTGCAGGCTGCGCAGCGAAGCGAGCGCGCGGTGCCAGGCGGGCAGCTCGCTGTCCTGGATGTCGGGCACGCGCGCGGCGTCGAGCAGGCCGCCGGCGAACAGCGTGCCGCTCGCTTCGTCGAGCACGGCGATGTCGCCCGGCCCGCTCGAATGGCCGAAGTGCAGCACGCGCACCGCACGGCCTATGCCTTGCACGGCATGCGGCTCGTCGAACTGCCGGTCGGGCTTGTACATCGCGGTGCCGGCCAGCGGGCCGTCGCCCACCGTCTGGCGCAGCTGCTTGAGGCAGCCCTCGCAGCGCGCCGCCATCAACCGCGCGGCGCGCGTGTGCATGGCCACCGGGATGCCGGCCTCCTGGAAGGCCTGGCCGCCGAACAGGAACTCGGGCCGCGTGTGCGTGACGAGCGCGAGCTTCACCGGCTTGTCGGTGACGCTGCGGATGGTCGCGAGGATGGCGCGGCCGTGTTCGTAGGACGTGCCGGTGTCGATCGCCAGCACGCCGCTCTCGCCGACGATGAAGCCGGCATTGCCGATGCGGCCGAGGTTGCGCTCGTCGGCCGTGCCGCCGCTGCCGGGGAGCATGTAGACGCCCGGCGCCAGCGCGCGCAGCGGCAACGGCGCGCCGCCGCGCACGGCGGCGCAGCCGGCCGACACAGCCAGCGCGGCCGCGGCCAGGGCGAGGAGCGCCGTGCGGCGTCGCATCGAAGCTTGATGCACGGTCGCCTCGGCTACTTCTTCTCGGCGATCGCCTTCAGGTTGGCCAGGCCCGCCTTGTAGACGCCGGTGATGGCGGCCACCGCGGCCTCGTCGTTCTGGTCGGGCGGCGGGTCGTTGTTCGGGTAGCCGCGGTAGAAGGCGCCGCGCCACTCGACCACCGCCGTGCCGCCTTCGGCCTTCACCGTGATCGTCGAGGTGTAGTTGGTCACCGGCAGCGCGCCGCCGTCCTTGGCGCGGTAGCTGTAGCGCATCTTGGCGGCGTCGTAGGCTTCCAGCGTCTCGGTCAGCGCGCCGCCGCCCTTGAGCTTGAGCTGGCGCACCGAGCCTTCCTCGTTGCCCTTGTCGGCCGGGCTTTCGGCGATGGCCGGGTGCCAGTTCTGCAGCGCGCCGAAGTCCTTCACGATCGCCCAGACCTTGTCGGCCGGTGCGTTGATGGCCACCGTCTCGGTGACCTTCTGGCGCGTCGGGCCGTGGGCGGCGACGGGGGCGACGAGGCCGGCGAGGAGCCCGACGATGGGGGCGAGGCCGGCGAGCCAGCGCAGCGAGCGGAAATGCATGGGTGAGGTCTCCTTGGCGGTCGTGGATTCGAATGCGTGGGTGGGTTTGGCTCAGGGCGTGGGCGGCGCGCCGATGAAGGCGCCGAAGCCGCGGCTGTTGCTGCCGGTGGCGATGGTGGCGAGCGTGCGGCCGCTCGCGGCGTCGAGCACGGCGACGTTGTCGTCCATCCAGTTGACCACGTAGACGCGCTCGCCGTGCGCGGCGATGCCCTCGGGGTAGGCGAAGCCGGGCAGGGTGCGGATCACCGCCAGCGTGTCGGCATCGATCACGCTGACGCTGTCGCCATGCTGGTTGGTCACGTAGAGCAGGGCGCCGCCGCGCGCCAGCGCCGCGCCGTAGGGCGCGCGCCCGACCTTCACGGTGGCGGCCACCGTCATGCTGCGCAGGTCGATCACCGAGAGGTCGTCGCTCAGCACGTTGAGCGCATAGAGCCGCTGGCGCGGCGCATCGAGCAGCAGCGCGAAGGGGTGCGTGCCGACCTTGACGCGCGCGCTGACGCGGCGGTTCGCCAGGTCGATCGCCGCAACGCTGTCGTCGTCGCGCTCGGCGACGTAGGCGCTGCGGCCGTCGGCCGACACGGCCACGCCGGCCGGCGCGCGGCCGACCTCGATCTCCACCGGCGCGGCCGCGGGCTTCGCGGCGTCGAGCACCAGCAGGCGGTTGCGGTACCAGTCGGCCACCAGCACCTGCGTGCCGTCGGGCGAGGCGTCGATGCCCACCGGGCCGCTGCCGGCGGCGAGCGTGTCCACCACGCGCTGGCTGCGCATGTCGATCACCGAGATCGTCTTGCTGTCGGGGTTGGAGACGTAGACCTTGCCGCTGCGGCTGGCCGCCACCACCCCGGCCGGCGAGCGGCCCACCGGCACGGTGGCCACCACCTTGTCGAGCGCGAGATCGATCACCGAGACGTCGTGGCTGCCCTGGTTGGTGATGTAGGCGAACGGCGCCGCGCCCGCAGCGCCGGCGAGCGTTGCGAGGCCGGCCAGCAGCAGCGCACGAAAGCTCATTTGGGGCTGTCGCGCAACGCCTGCGCAGCGACGAAGCGCAGTTCCTGCGAATCGACCACCGTGGCGCGCAGTTCGCCGGCGCTGCCGCCAGCGAGCTGCGGCTGGAACCAGAAGCGGAAGTTCGGGTTCTCGCTCATCGAGAAGTCGACGTCGGCGCTGAACACCGGCTTGCCGGCGTAGCTCACCTCGACCTTGCGCACGTAGTGCGCCGGCGTGAACTGGCGCGTGTACTGGTCCATCGCCAGGCCCGAATGGTTGGGGTGGTCGATCATCAGCGTGGCCAGCACCGGCGCCGCGCCCCTGGCGTCGCCATCGACGCGCATGCGCATCTGGCCCAGCGTGGCCAGCGCTGCCTTGGCATCGCTGCCGGGCGGCGCCGAGCAGCCGCCCGAGGCCTTGACGAAGCGCGTCACGCCGTAGAGCTTGCCGTCGCTGGTCTCGGCGATGGCGCGCACGTGCGAGTAGGCGTCGACGCGCACGCGCGTCTCGACCTCGGCGCGCCCGCTCTCCGGCGTGAAGCCGAAGATGCCGGAGATCGGCGAGGGGTTGGCGTCGATGATGAGATAGAGCTTGGCGACGTAGTTCGCCGCCGTGTGCGGGAAGTGCGAGCGGATCGCGATCGGCACCACCGCCGCGTCGATCGCGCGCGCCGGCGCGTCGAGCTGCAGCATGCCGGCCGGTGCCGGCGCGATGGCGCGGCCCTCGAACAGGCTCGAGCGCACCTTCTGCCACACCGGGCTGGCCGCCGGGTCGTCGCCGGGCTGCAGGTTGCGCAGCGCGGTCGTGTCGGCGGCCGTCGCGGCGCCGGCGGCGGCCAGCGCTGCGGCCGCAAGAAGACGCGCGAGTCCGTTCATGGAAGAACCTCCGTGCTCAGCGCGGGCCGATGAAGCAACCCTTCTGCACCTTGCTCTGCAGCTCGCGGTAGCGCTTCAGCGGCGCCTTCAGCGTCTCGTTGTCACGCAGCTCGCCGCCGCGCTCGCCGCCGATGGACATCGCCTTGGCGATGGTGCTCAGCTCGACATACTCGTCGAACTGCAGCTCGCCGGCCAGCGCGTCGAGTGCGCAGGAGCACTTGCTGATCATCTCGAACTGCGGGCCGGGGTTGTCGCGCATGCATTCCTGCACGTAGAGCACACGCTCCTTGGTCGGGTAGTCGTGGGCCAGCGCCGGCGCGGCGGCGAGCGGCAGCAGGAGGGCGGCGAGGGCGAATTTGAGGAGCTTCATGGTGTTCGCGGGGGGGCAGCAGGTCAGGGCGTGCCGCCGTCGACGACCATCTCGTCGGCGATCAGTGGCGCGGCTTCGGGAGTGGCGCCGGCGACGCGGGTGCGGATGGCGTACAGGCCGCCGGGCACGGCGTCCGACAGCGTGAACACGTAGGTCTTGTTGGCGTATTTCTCGAAGCGCGCGCGCAGCGGGTCATCGAGGTAGGGCGCGATGCGGATCTCGCGTGCCGGTACCTCCTTGCCGCGGTAGCTCACGGTCACGTCGGCGATCGTCGCGCCCTGGTAGACCGCCATGCGGATGCGCTTGCGGAAGTAGTTCTGCTGGCCCTTGGTGAGCCGGTTCATCTCGCGGATGTCACGCTCGAGGAAGTACAGCACCACCGGGTTGCCCTCGGCCTTCTCCATGTCCGGCAGCGCGAGCCGCCGCGTGCCGGTGAGGAACTCGGCCTCGGCCGCGCAGCACTTGCCGCCCGGCGCGGCCTTGAGCTTGACGGCCACCTTGTCCTCGAAGGCTTCGTCCTCGCTGCCGCGGTGCGCGAAGCTGTAGCGCAGCGTCGCCGGCGGCTTGGTGCCGGCCAGGTGGTTGGTCATGAACAGTGCGCGTTCGGCGGGCGAGTAGTCCTCGGCGGCGAGGGCGGGCGCGACCAAGGCCAGCGTCGCAGCCAGGGCGAGCGTGAGGCGGGGCAGGATGGGAAGCAAGGTCATCGGGGCGGTGTCAGTGGGAAGGGCACTCAGTCGTCGTGCCGGATCCGGCCGGCTGCCGGGCGTGGGCCAGGGCGAGCAGTTCGCGCGGCTCGCCGTCGTCGGGTTCCATCTTCGCCCATTCGCAGGCGAGTTGCTCGAGCTCGCTCCAGCGCTCGCTGCGCAGCAGGGCCGCGGCCCGCAGGAAGCGCGGCTGCTGCGCGCCGCTCGTCTGCCAGTAGGGCAGCGGGCCGGTGGCCAGCGGCATGACGCGGTGGAAGTTGCCGCGCGCGTTCTCGCTCATCATCTGCAGCACCCACTCGACCGGCGCCGAGAAGTAGTGCGCCTCGCCGCCGCGCAGGCGGAAGCTGAGAATGCCGACGAGGCGGCCCTGGTCGTCGAACAGGCCGCCGCCGCTGGCGCCGGAGTTGAAGAAGTTGCTGCTCTGGATGACGCGTGCGCCGTCGTGGCGGTGCAGTTGCACGACCTCGCCGGGGCTGTTCTGGATGCCGATGCCGCCGGTGTAGCCGAGCGCGGTGACCGGCTGGCCGACCGCCAGCGACATCGCCCGGCCCAGCCGCACCGGCTGGGCATCGAGCCCCGGCACCTCGAGCAGGCAGAGGTCGCGCTGCACGTCGCTCGCCTGCGAGGCCACCGGGTAGCGCAGGCCGCCGCGCAGGATGTTCACCGCGGTCGCTTCGCGCGTGACGTGGCAGTTGGTGACGACCTGGTCGGGCGCCACCGCCACCGCCGAGCCGAGCGCGAAGCCGCCGCGCTGGCGCGGCACCTCGACGCGCAGCACGCTGGCCGCCAGCGCCACGTAGTCGGCCTGCGCCAGCACGGCGTGCGCCGGCGCGCTGGCCAGCGCCACGGCCAGCATCAGCAGCGCGGACGGCAGACGCTTCATCGGCGGAGCCTAGGGTTGTTGCTTGGCCGCGTAGCTCTCGTCGACCATGGGAACGCCGAATTCGCGCAGGATCGCCTGGATCTCGGCCTTGCGGCTCTCGATCAGGCCCTCGACCTGCTGCTTCCACTCGCGTTCGCCGTAGCGCACGCCCATCGCCATCTCGTAGTCGAACTTCACGCCCGGCTCGGAGCGCAGCGGCACCACCACCAGCGCCGGCGACTTGACGCGCTTGGCGAAGAAGCCGGCGATCGGGCCCCAGACGATGGCGGCATCGATCTCGCCCTTGGCCAGATCCTTCTCGATGATCTCGCCGGGATACTGCGCCGGGTCGGCGTTGAGAATCTTGTAGGGCACGCCGTTGTCCACCAGGCCATGCTTGGCGAGCCACTCCGAGGCCGGCGAGCGGTCGTACAGGCCGATGCGCAGCTTGCCGAGCACGGCGCGGTCGGTGCGCAGGAAATCCTCGCCCGACCTGACGTGATCCAGCCCCTTGCCGGCGGGAAACACCAGCGCGTAGGTGGAGCGGTAGTAGGGCTTGGTCACCGAGACCTGGTCGAAGCCGGTGGGCACGCCCATCACGATGTCGCAGGGGTAGTCCTGGCCCGGCAGCTTGTAGCGCAGCGTGTTGCGGATGAAGGCGAAGCGGTTCGGGAACGAGTAGTAGCTGACCGGCAGGCCGAGCGCCTTGCCGAACACCTCGGCGATGCGGTTCTCGATGCCTTCGGCGCTGGTGTTCGAGAACGGCAGGTTGTTCGGATCCTGGCAGACGCGCAGGGCCTCGCGCTTGGGCGGCGCGTCGGCGTTCTGCGCCGGCGCGGCGCCCGCCGTCAGCAGCGCGGCGAGCAGCGCCGCGGCGCGAAGCGTGTTCATTTGGCCAGCGGCTCGACCTTGGCGCGCGTGATCGCGCCGTCCGAGCGGCCCTTCAGGTAGGCGTAGAGGAAGTCGATGTTGTCCATCACCGCCTGGCTGGTCCCGAAGCTCTGCATTCCCTTCTCGAGCCGGCCGTCGCGCACGGTCTTGACGAACTCGTCCTTGGTGAGCGTCTTCAGGCTGTTCACCAGCGAGGGGCCGACCATGCCTTCCTGGTTCGCGCCGTGGCAGCGGTCGCAGGCGGCCTGGCGCCAGGTGCGGAAGCCCTTCATCGTGTTCTCGTCGACCTTGTAGCCGTCGACCACCGTATACAGCGGTGTCTTGACTTCCTGGGCAAGTGCAGCGGTGGCGGCGGCGAGGAGCGAGAGTCCGAGCAGGGTGTTGCGAATCATCTGACTGTCTTCCGTTTGTGAAAAGGGGGGACGGTGCCAATGGCCCCATCCCCCCGGGGTACGAACCGGCCCGGTTGGACCGGTTTTCAAGCGATCAGTTCGGCAGCGCGAAGATGGTCAGCGTGCCGCCCAGATCGGTGTACTGGTTCAGCTCGCGGTAACCGCCCACGGCGCCCAGGCCATCGGTGTCCTTCTCGAGACCTGCGGCCATGCCGATGCCGGCCCAGCCACCGATGCCCGAGAACACGCCCATGTACTGCTTGCCCTTGTGCTCGTAGGTGAACACGTTGCCGATGATGCCCGACGGCGTGCGGAACTTGTACAGCTCCTTGCTGATGTCCTTCTTGTCGACGCACTTGAAGTAGCCTTCGAGCGTGCCGTAGCAGCTGAGGCCGCCCGCGGTGTTGAGCGCGCCGCTCCACACCGAGAACTTCTCGGCCTTGCTCTGGACGATCTTGCCGGTGCCGGCATCCCAGGTGATGTAGTTGCCCATGCCGCCGTGGCTGCCCGGCGCCGGGAACATCGACAGCGTCGCGCCGACGTACGGCTGGCCCGCCGTGTACTCGACCTTGAACGGCTCGTAGTCCATGCAGACGTGGTTGGTCGGCACGTAGAAGAGCTTGGTCTCGGGGTCGAACGCCGCCGGCTGCTGGTCCTTCGAGCCGAGCGCGGCCGGGCAGACACCCTTGGTGTTGACGTCAGGACCGTTCTGCGCGGTCGAGTACTTCGCCACCACCGCCGGGCGGCCGGTCTTCATGTCGACGTGCGTGGCCCAGTTCACCTTCGGGTCGTACTTCTCGGCCACCAGCAGGGCGCCGTTGGTACGGTCCAGCGTGTAGGCGAAGCCGTTGCGGTCGAAGTGCACCAGCGCCTTGGTCGGCTTGCCCTTCACGTTGATGTCCGCGAGGATCATCTCGTTGATGCCGTCGAAGTCCCACTCGTCGAACGGCGTCATCTGGTAGACCCAGTTGACCTTGCCGGTGTCGACGTCACGCGACCAGATGGACATGGACCACTTGTTGTCGCCCGGGCGCTGCGAGGGGTTCCAGGTCGACGGGTTGCCGGTGCCGTAGAACAGCGCGTTCAGCGCCTTGTCGTAGCTGTACCAGCCCCAGGTCGTGCCGCCGCCGATCTTCCACTGATCGCCCTTCCAGGTCTTCAGCGAAGAATCCGGGCCCACGGGCTTGACGGCGCCGTCGGTCCAGGTGGTGGTCTTGTTGGGGTCGATCAGCATCTCGGCGTCGGGGCCGACGCTGTAGCCCTTCCAGGCCGGCTTGCCGTCGGAGAGGTTGTACGCCGCGATGAAGCCGCGCACGCCCCACTCGCCGCCGGAGATGCCGGTGATGACCTTGTCCTTGAAGACGTGCGGCGCGTTGGTGTTCACCGCGCCCAGCTTCGGATCGCCGTTCTTCACGCTCCACAGCAGCTTGCCGGTCTTGGCGTCCAGCGCGATCAGGTTGGAGTCGGCCTGCTGCAGGATGACCTTGCCTTCGGCATAGGCCAGGCCGCGGTTCACCGTGTCGCAGCACATCTGCGGGATCACGGCCGGATCCTGCTTCGGCTCGTACTTCCACTTGATCTTCTGCGTGTCGAGGTCGATCGCGAAGACCTTGTTGGGGAACGGCGAGTGCAGGTACATCGTGCCGTCGATCACCAGCGGCGAGCCTTCGTGGCCGCGCAGCACGCCGGTGGAGAAGGTCCACGCGACCTGCATCTTGCCGACGTTGCCGGTGTTGATCTGCTTCAGCGTGCTGTAGCGCTGGTTGAACATGTCGCCAGCCTGCATCGCCCAGTTCTTGTTGTTGGCGATGTTCTTCTCGACGTCCGCGTTGGCCAGCGCCAGACCCGGAACCGCCAAGGAAGCCGCCAAGCCGAGCGCCGACCAGGCGTGCTTGCGGGTTTGCCCTGAAATTCGCATCGATGTCTCCTTGTTGAAGTGACCGGAGCCGTTCGCGCGGATCAACCCAAAGAACCCACCTCCCGCGCGACTTCGAGAGCTCGGCGACGGCCCAACCGCAAATTCCGCGCCCGTTTTACGGACGGGCCGCGCCGCGTGCCGGCCGGGCTCGCGGGCTCGCGCCGGGGCGCGCCCTGCCGTGCCGCAGGCCTGCGCGCCCTGGTTTTCGGGATCGACCTGATAGGGAAACCACGGGTGTCGACGGGGTGGTTTGACGTGGGTCGAAGGCCGCGCGCAAGGATCGCGGACAGCCTGCGCCGAAAGCGTGTCATCGCAGTCGGCACAGAGTGTCTCGATCCGCGCGAGACAGTGCGCCAACGCATGGAAGAATCAAGCGCGGGATTACTCTGCCTTGCTGCGGCTGCGCCGCGCCACTCCAATGGCGGCGCTCATGCAAAGCGGGCCCATGGCTTGCTCCTGCAAGGTCTCCGAACGCTTGATCCATGCTTCTCCATCCGCCCGCGATCCGATGAGTTCCCCCGCAACGGCCGCCGTGCTGCGCACGAGCGGCCTGACCAAGCGTTATGGCAAGCACGCCGCCCTCGACCAGCTGAGCCTCGAACTCTTTGCGGGCAGCTTCGTCGCGCTGCTCGGGCCCAACGGCGCGGGCAAGTCGACGCTGTTCCAGGTGCTCACCGGCCTGTTCGCCGCCGACGAGGGCGACGTGGAGGTCGCCGGCCACTCGCTGCGCCATGCCGGGCCGGCGGCGCTGCGCCACATCGGCGTGGTGTTCCAGCAGATGTCGCTGGATCTCGACCTGAGCATCCGCCGCAACCTGCAGTTCCAGGCCGACCTGCAGGGCCTGCCCGGCGCGCTGGCGCGCGAGCGCATCCAGTCGGGCTGCGCGCGTTTCGGGCTCGAAGGCCAGCTCGACCGCAAGGTGCGCGAGCTGTCGGGCGGCAACCGCAGAAAGGTGGAACTGGTGCGGGCCAATCTGCACCAACCGGCCGTGCTGCTGATGGACGAGGCGACGGTCGGGCTCGATCCGAAGTCGCGCCAGGATCTGCTCGCCGCGCTGCATGCCGACGTGCGCGAGCGCGGCGTGTGCGTGCTGTGGGCAACGCACTGGGTCGAGGAGGCCGACGGCGCCGATCGCGTCGTCGTGCTGCACAAGGGCCGCCTGCTGGCCGACGGCAGCCGCGCGGCGGTCACCGAAGCACTGGGCGAGGCCACGCTGGAGGCCGGGTTCATCGCGCGCACGCAGAACTGAATACGAACAAGGAGCACCGAACGTGACCACTTCCCTTCGCATGGCCGCCGGCCTGGTCCTGGCACTGGTCGCCGCGGCAGCGAGCGCGCAAGGCACCGCCTACGTCAGCAGCGAGAAGGACGATGCGCTGACCCTGATCGACACGCAGACGCTCACCGTCAAGGGCAGCGTGCCGACCTGCAAGCGCGGCCGCCACATCCAGCGTCTGCCCGACGGCAAGCTGATGGTGGCCTGCACCGACTCCAACGCCGCCGACGTGATCGACCCCGCCACGGGCAAGTCGGTGCGGCGCGTGCCGCTGGGCGAGCAGCCCGAGGCCTTCGACATCTCGCCCGACGGCAAGACCATCTACGTGTCCAACGAGGACGAGGCCGAGGCCAGCTTCGTCGACGCCGCCAGCGGCAAGGTGCTCAAGTCGGTCAAGGTCGGCCAGGAGCCCGAGGGCGTGAAGGTCAGCGCCGATGGCAAGACGCTCTACGTCACCTCGGAAGTGGCGAGCATGATCCACGTGATCGACGTGGCCAGTGCCAAGGTGCTGAAGAACGTCAAGGTCGGCAAGCGGCCGCGCCGCATGGCGATCACGCCCGACGGCCGCGAGCTGTGGGTCACCAACGAGCTGGGCTCGAGCGTGAGCATCATCTCCACCGCCGACCACAGCGTGGTCGGCGAGATCAAGTTCGCCGTCAAGGGCGCGCGCGCCGAGGACATCTCGCCGGTCGGCATCACGATGACGCGCGACGGCAAGCGCGCCTTCGTGGCGCTGGGCCGCGCCAACCACGTCGCCTTCGTCGACGTGGCCGCGCGCAAGGTGACCGACCTGGTGCTGGTCGGCAAGCGGGCCTGGAACGTCACGCTCGACAAGGCCGAGCAGCGCCTGTGGGTGGTCAACGGCCTGAGCGACGACGTGACCGTGGTCGACGTCGCCGCCGCCAAGGCGATCAAGAGCATTCCCGTCGGCCGCGTTCCCTACGGCGTGGCGATCGTCGAATGAAGCGTTGCGCGTTCGTCCTGGCGCTCGTCGCGTCGCTCGCGTCCCTGGCCTCGGGCCCGCTGGCCGCGGCGACGCTCAAGGCCACGCTGCTGTTCCCGGCCGACGATGCGCGGCTGGAGCGCTCGCGCGCCGAGCGCGCCTACCTCGGCCACCCGACCGGGCCGGCCGCCGACGGCGTGCAGATGGCGCTCGAGGATGGCCAGTTCGAGCTCGACGCGGCCGGCGCCAAGGTGGCGCTCGAGAGCAAGGCCGTCGCCGGCCTCGATGCGGCGCGCGCCGCCGCGCAGGCGGCCGAGAAGGGCGGCGCCGCGGCGCTGCTGGCCGACCTGCCGGCCGACTGGCTGCTCGCCGTCGCCGACGCGGTGAAGATCCCGGTGCTCAACCTCTCCGAGCCGGCCGACCGGCTGCGCGCGCAGGACTGCCGCGCGCGCCTGTTCCACCTCATCCCCAGCGAGCGCATGCGCGCCGACGCGCTGGCGCAGACGCTGGTGTCGCGCAAGTGGACGAACGTGCTGCTGCTCACCGGGCCGAGCGCGGCCGACCAGCAGCGTGCCGCCACCGCGCAGGCGGCGATGAAGCGTTACGGCCTCAAGCTGGCGGGCAGCAAGCCCTTCAAGGTCTCGGCCGACCCGCGCGAGCGCGACCTCGCCAACCCGCTGCTGCTCACCGCGCTCGTGCAGTACGACGCGGTGTGGGTGGTCGACAGCGACGGCGAGTTCGCGCGCTCGCTGCCCTACCGCACCGTGCTGCCGCGCCCGGTGGTGGGCGACGGCGGGCTGGTCGCGCTGGCCTGGCACGCGCAGTTCGAGCGCTACGGCGCGCCGCAGGTGTCGCGCCGCTTCGCCAAGGCGACCAGGCGCGCGATGACGGCGCAGGACTGGGCCGCCTGGATGGCTGGCAAGGCGCTGGCGGGCGCCGCGGTGGCCGTGCCCAAGGGGCCCAATGCCGCCTGGGCCGACGCGATCGCCAGGCTGCCGGTCGACGGCTCCAAGGGCGTGGCCATGAACTTCCGCCCCTGGGACGGCCAGCTGCGCCAGACCATGCTGCTCACCGACGGCCAGGGCGTGATCTCGCAGGCGCCCATCGAGGGCCTGCTGCACCCGACCAACGTGCTGGACACGCTCGGCCACGACGCACCGGAGAAGCTGTGCAAGCTCCCGCGCTGAATCCCAAGGCCCCCAAGGCCGTCGATCCCGCGCTGCGCCGCGGCCTGCCGCATGCGCTGCAGGCGCTGCGCGCCATCGTGCTGCGCGAGCTGCTGAAGTTCTCGCAGCAGACCGGCCGCCTCGTCTCGGCGCTGGTGCGCCCGCTGCTGTGGCTGGCGGTGTTCGCGGCGGGCTTCCGCAACGTCTTCGGCGTGGCCATCGTCGAGCCCTACGACACCTACATCCCCTACGACACCTACATCGTGCCGGGGCTGGTGGGCATGGTGCTGCTGTTCAACGGCATGCAGTCGTCGCTGGCCATGGTCTACGACCGCGAGATGGGCCTGATGCGGCTGCTGCTCACCGGCCCGCTGCCACGCTCCTGGCTGCTGTTCAGCAAGCTGTGCGCGACCGCGCTGCTCTCGGTGCTGCAGGCGCTGGCCTTCGTGCTGGTGGCGCTGCTGCTGGGCACCGAGCTGCCGCTGTGGTCGTGGGCCACGCTGCACGCCGTGGTGGCGCTGCTCGCCGGTGCGCTGATGCTGGGCGCGCTCGGGCTGCTGCTGTCGGTGCACATCAAGCAGCTGGAAAACTTCGCCGGCACGATGAACTTCGTCATCTTCCCGATGTATTTCATCTCCACCGCGCTCTACCCGCTGTGGAAGCTGCAGGAGTCGGGCGCCGAGTGGGTCTACCAGCTGGCCCGCTTCAACCCCTTCACGCATGCGGTGGAGTGGATCCGCTTCGCCTGGTACGGCAAGGATCCCGGCCTCGCGCCCTGGGTGGTGCTGGGCTGCCTGCTGCTGTTCTTCGGCTTCGCCTGCTGGGGCTACGACCCGCAGCGCGGCTTCGGCGGCCTCACCAAGCGCGGCCCTGGGGGAGCGCCATGATCACCCGGCGCCGCATGATGCTCTCGCTCGGTGCGATCGCCGCGCCGAAGATCCGCGCCAGCACGCCCTTCCCCACGGCCAAGCCGATCACCCTGTGGGTGCCCTGGGCCGCCGGCGGCGCCACCGACATCTCGCTGCGCGTGCTGGCCGAGATCGCCGGCCGGCACCTGCGCCAGAAGGTGGTGGTGGACAACAAGCCCGGCGCCGGCGGCTCGATGATCATGCCCATCCTGCAGCAGGCCGAGCCCGACGGCTACACCATCGCGCAGATCGCGCAGCCGGTGCTGCGCGTGCCCTATACGCAGAAGGTGTTGTGGGATCCGGTGCGCGACGTCACGCCCATCATCCAGATCTCCGGCGTCACCTTCGGCGTGCTGGTGCTGGGCACGAGCCGCTTCCGCACGCTCGAGGATCTGTTCGCCTTCGCGCGCGAGCACCCCGGCGAACTCAGCATCGCCACCAACGGCGTCGGCACCACGCCGCACGTGGTGCTCGAGGAACTGTTCAGCGCGCGCGGCCTGA
The DNA here is from genome assembly GCA_017983795.1 of Piscinibacter sp. Classification (GTDB taxonomy): domain Bacteria; phylum Pseudomonadota; class Gammaproteobacteria; order Burkholderiales; family Burkholderiaceae_C; genus Piscinibacter. Next base: position 145,907 of record JAGOAS010000002.1, on the reverse strand, counting down.
AATACATCCACGTGCCCTACAAGGGCACGGCCGAGCAGATGCTGGCGATCGAAGCCGGGCTGGTGATGGTGGGCGTCAACTCGACCGGCTTCGCGCCGCTGGTCGATGCCGGCAAGCTGCGCCTGCTCGCCACCTTCGCGGCCAAGCGCTCGCCGCGCTGGCCGGGCGTGCCGACGCTGAAGGAGCTGGGCTTTCCCATCGTCGCGACCTCGCCCTACGGCCTCGGCGGGCCGCGCGGCCTGCCGCCGGCGATCGTGGCCACGCTGCACGACGCCTTCCGCAAGGCCATGTTCGACCCGGTCTTCATCAACGAGATCGCCAAGTACGACCAGGAGCTCGACTACCTCGGCCCGGCCGAATACGGCGCCTGGCTGCGCGATCAGTACGCCAGGGAGAAGCTGGTGGTCGAGCGCATGGGCCTGAGCCGCAGCGGAAGCTGATGCCGATGCTGCGCGTACTCATCGCCGACGACCATCCGGTGGTGCGTGCCGGCTACCAGCGCCTGCTCGAGCAGGGCGGCGACATCCGCGTGGTGGCCGACGTCGGCGACGGCGCGGCCGCCTATGCCGCGGCGATCGCGCACGAGCCCGACGTGATCGTGCTCGACCTCTCCATGCCCGGCGGCGGCATGGACTTGATCCAGCGCCTGTGCCAGCGCCACGACGATGCGCGCGTGCTGGTGTTCAGCATGCACGACAGCCCGATGCTCGTGCGCCGCGCGCTCGAGGCCGGCGCGCGCGGCTTCATCCCGAAATCGAGCGCGCCCGAGCGGCTGGAAGAGGGCGTTCGCGCGCTGCACGCCGGGCGGCGCTACCTCGCGCCCGAGCTGCCGGCCGAGCTGCTGCGGCCGCACGCGCCGGCCGACGAGGGCGAGCGCCTCGCCTCGCTGAGCGCACGCGAGTTCGAGGTGTTCCGCCTGCTCGCGCAGGGCCACACGGCGAGCGAGTGCGCGCAGCGGCTCAACCTGAGCGCGAAGACCGTATCCAACCACCAGAGCGCCATCAAGGAGAAGCTCGGCGTCGCCACCTCGGCGGCGCTGGTGCACCTCGCGCTGCGCCATGGCGTGATCGAGAGCGCTGCTCCAGGCTTTCCCTGAACCTTGGTGGGAAGAATTCCCTGTGCCCGCGGGCGGCCGGCCCTTAGCGTCGGCGCCACGGAGGAAGCCATGCCTGACAAGACGGCGCCGCGCGCGCCACGACACCCCATCGCGCTGGCCTGCCTCGTGCTGCTGAGCGGCAGCGCGCTGGCACAGACGACGAGCGACAACACGAATACGCTGCCGCGCGTCGAGGTGGTCGGCGCCACGCCGGTGCCCGGCCTCGGCATCCCGAAAGACCAGGTGCCCGCCAACGTGCAGACGCTCGGCGACAAGCGCCTCAAGCAGACGCAGAGCCTGAACCTGCCCGACGCGATGACGCTGCTGATGCCCAGCGCCAACGTCAACGAGATGCAGGGCAACCCGTACCAGATGGACGTCAACTACCGCGGCTTCACGGCCAGCCCGCTGCTGGGCACGCCGCAGGGTCTGTCGGTATTCCAGGACGGCGTGCGCATCAACGAGCCCTTCGGCGACGTCGTCAACTGGGATCTGGTGCCGCGCGCCGCGCTCGCCAACCTGACGCTGATGCCCGGCTCGAACCCGATGTTCGGCCTGAATACGCTGGGCGGCGCGCTGACGCTCCAGACCAAGAGCGGCGACACCCACCCGGGCACCGAGGTCGAGCTGCAGGCCGGCTCCTTCAAGCGCTTCTCGGGCGAGCTGACGCATGGCCGCACGCTGGGCGAGAACGGCCACCTGTTCGTCGCTGCCAGCATGCTCGAGGAAGACGGCTGGCGCCAGCATTCGCCCAGCCGCGTCCGGCAGCTGTTTCTCAAGAGCGGGGCGCATGTCGGCGCGCTGTCGTGGTCGCTCGCGCTCACGCACGCCAACAACGACCTGATCGGCAACGGCCCGCTGCCCGAGTCCATGCTGGCGCAGGACCGCAGCCAGGTCTATACGCGCCCGGACCAGACGCGCACGACGATGAGCATGCTGACGTTCAACGCGCAGGTCGAGCTCAGCGCCACGCACGAAATCTCCGCCACGGCCTACCTGCGCCGCTCGCGCAACGCCACGCTCAACGGCGACCTCAACGACGCCTACGACCCGCCGGCCGTGCCCGAGGCCGGCGTCGAGCACCGCACGAAGACGGCGCAGCACGGCGCTGGCCTCGCGCTGCAATCCACCCACAAGCTGGCCGCCCAGCAGATCACCATCGGCGCCTCGCACGACCGCTCGCGCAGCAACTTCGAGCAGAGCGAGGCCGAAGGCGACCTCGACGCCACGCGCGCCGTGCTGCCGACCGGCCCGCTGCAGGTCGACGCGCTGATCCACGGCCGCAGCCGCACGACCAGCGTCTACGCGCACGACCTCGTCTCGCTCGCGCCCACGCTGCAGCTCACGCTGGCCGGGCGCTACAACGACACGCGCGTCAGCACCGTCGACGACGGCCGCGTGCAGCTCGGCCTGCCCACCACGCTGGACGGCGAGGGCCGCTACCGCAAGTTCAACCCCGCGCTCGGCCTGACCTGGCAGGCCAGCCCGGCCGTCACCTGGTTCGGCAGCCTCAGCCAGGGCAACCGCGCGCCCAGCCCGATCGAGCTCGGCTGCTCGGATCCGGCCAACGCCTGCGTGCTGCCCAACGCGCTGCAGTCCGACCCGCCGCTCGAGCAGGTAGTGTCGCGCACGCTGGAAGTTGGCGCGCGCGGCAAGCTGGCGCGCTCGCTGAACTGGAATGCGGCGCTGTTCCGCACCGTCAATGCCGACGACATCCTGTTCGTCAGCAACGGCCTGGCCGCCGGCTACTTCACCAACTTCGGCCGCACGCAGCGCCAGGGTGTCGAGCTGGGGCTGTCGCAGCAGTTGCCCGGCTTCGGCTGGTCGGCCAGCTACAGCCTGCTGCGCGCCACCTATCGCTCCGCGACCTGCATCGTGTCGGAGCACAACAGCACGGCCGAGACCAGCCCGAACTGCAGCGGCGAAGGCGAGATCGAGGTGAGCCCGGGCGACCGCATTCCGGGCCTGCCGCAGCACAGCTTCAAGCTCGCGGCCGACTGGCAGGCGCTCGCCGCGCTGAGCGTCGGCGCCCAGTTGCGCGCCTACTCGGGCCAGTTTCTGCGCGGCAACGAGAACAACCGGCACCAGCCCGACGGCGCCGGGTTCAACGGCAGCGGCCGCATCGGCGGCTTCGCGGTGCTCGACCTGACGGGCAGCTGGAAGTTCGGCAAGGACGTCGAGCTGACGGCCAAGATCGCCAATGTGTTCGACCGCCGCTACGCCACCGCCGGCCTGCTGGGCGCGAACGCCTTCGATGCCAGTGGCGCATTGCAGGCGCCGGCCGACTGGCGCGCCGAGCAGTTCGTGGGCCCGGGCGCGCCGCGCGCCGCCTGGGTGGGCGTGCGCATGAGCTTCTGAGCGGGGACACCACGGCGTAGCTCTTGCTTTGCCCGTGCGCGCGCGGCGTGAATGCGCCGCGCGCGACGCATTGTGTGCCGCTGCGTGGCACGATGCGCGCACAACGAGGCAGAGGAGACGCCGCATGGATCGCAACGATGCGCTGCTGGCCGACTGGCGGCAGCGCGCGCTGGCGCTGGAAGCCGAGGTCGGCAAGGCCGTGATCGGGCAGGAGCGCATCCTGCGGCTGGTCAACACCGCGGTATTCGCGCGCGGCCACGTGCTGCTGCAGGGCGATGTCGGCGTCGGCAAGACCACGCTGCTGCGCGCCTTCGCGCAGGTGCTGGGCGGTGCCTTCGCGCGCACCGAGGGCACGGTCGACCTGATGCCCAACGACCTCGTCTACTACACCTACATCAGCGAAGAAGGCCGGCCGGCGGTCGAGCCCGGCCCGCTGATCCGCCACGGCGAGGATCTCGCCATCTTCTTCTTCAACGAGATCAACCGCGCGCGGCCGCAGGTACATGCGCTGCTGCTGCGCGTGATGGCCGAGCGCAGCGCCTCGGCCTTCAACCGCGAGTTCCGCTTCCCGCACCTGCTGGTATTCGCCGACCGCAACCGCGTCGAGCGCGAGGAGACCTTCGAGATCAGCTCGGCGGCGCGCGACCGTTTCATGATGGAGATCACCATCGAGCCGCCGGCCGACGAAGCCATGCGCCGCGCGCTGATATTCGACCCGCGCTTCCACGACACCGACCGCCTCGTCGGCGCGCTGCAGCCGGCGATGATCGAGCACCGCGAGCTCAACGGCGTGGCCGAGGCCATCCAGCGCAGCGTGCAGGCCAGCGACGCGCTGCAGGACTACGCGCTGCGCCTGTGGCGCGCCACTGCCGAGCCGCAGGCCTTCGGCGTCACGCTGAGTGATCTCGACGTGGCGCAGCTGATGCTCGCCGGCGCCAGCCCGCGCGGCATGAGCCTGCTGCTGCGCGCGGCGCGCGTGGCGGCGTGGTTGGAAGGGCGCAGCTACGTCACGCCGGAAGACGTGCGCTCGGTGTTCGTCGAGACCATCGCGCACCGGCTGTGCTACCAGCCGGTCTATGAGCTGCACCGCCACGAGATCTCGCCGCGGCTGATGGCGGGCATCCTCGCCGCGGTGGCCGCGCCCTGAGCTCATGACGCGCATCCGCGAGCTGCACTACCGCGTCGGCGGCGCGGCGACGGGTCTGTTCCCGGGCGCGCACCGCAGCCGCAGCGGCGACGCCGGCTTCGAGTTCCGCGGCCACGCGGCGCTGCAGGACGCACCCGACGCGCGCCGCCTCGACCTGCACGCCAGCCTGCGCGACCCCTTCGGCAACTGGATGGTGCGGCTGCACAGCGAGCGCAAGTCCATTCCGGTCAGCGTGGTGGCGGATCTCTCCGCTTCGATGGGTTTCGAAGGCGCGCAGCGCAAGCTCGACGTGCTGGCCGACTTCACCGAGAGCCTGGCCTGGTCGGCCTGGCGCATGGGCGACAGCTTCGGCTTCGTCGGCTGCGACGAGCGCGTGCGGCGCGAGTTCACCCAGCCGCAGACGCGCATCCGCGGCGCCGGCATCGCGCTCGCGCAGCGGCTGCGCACGCTGCAACCCGGGGGCCGCTCGGCCGCCGCGCTGCGCGAGGCGCACCGCCACCTGCCGCGCCAGCGTGCGCTGGTATTCCTGGTCTCCGACTTCCATCTCGAGCTCGACGCGCTGGCCGCCGTGCTCGACAGCCTCGCGCCGCACGACATCGTGCCGGTGCTGCTGTGGCAGCCGGCCGAGTTCGCGCTCTCGGCCACGCGCGGCCTCGCGCAGGTGCGCGAGCCGGAGAGCGGCGCGCAGCAGTGGCTGTGGTGGCGGCCGGCCCTGCGCGAGCGCTGGCAGGCCGCGCACGATGCGCGCCGCGAGGCGCTGCTGAGTCTGTTCCGACGCCGCCGCCTCGCGCCGCTCTTCATCGAAGGCGCTTTCGATGCCGACGCGCTGACGCGCCACTTTCTCGCATGAAACGCCTGCTCGCCGCCTTGCTGATGTCGTTGGCAGCCGCCGCGGTCGCCGCCGACGCCGTGCTGCGCGTCGAGGCGAGCGAGCCGCGCGCCTTCGGTTACCAGGTGGGTGACCATCTGCAGCGCCGCGTCGTCGTGCAGGTCCCCGCCGGCTGGACGCTCGACGAAGCCTCGCTGCCCAAGCCGGGCGGGCGCGGCCTCGCGCTCGAGCTGCGCGCGGTGCGCGAGAAGCGCACGCCGGGCGCTTCGGGCCAGCGCCTCGAACTCGATCTGGACTACCAGGTCTTCCTCGCCCCGGCCGCGCCGCGCACGGTGGAGATCGCCGCGCAGCGGCTGCGCTTCGATGCCGGCGGCCGCGTCGAAGAAGCGCTCATCGAGGCCTGGCCGGTGACGATCGCGCCGCTGGTGCAGGCCGAGGCGCCGACGCGCCGCGGCCTCGGCGAGATGCAACCCGATCGCGCGCCGCTGCTGATCGACACCACGCCGGCGCGCACGCGCCTCGTCGCCTACGCCATCGCCGCGGCGCTGCTGCTGGCCGGCCTCGCGCTTGCCCATCTCGGCCCGCCCTGGAATGCGGCGCGCAATCGCCCCTTCGGCGTCGCCTGGCGGCGCCTGCGCGGCCTCCCAACGCAGCCCGATGCAGCACGCTGGAAGGACGCCTGCGTGGCGCTGCACGAGGCGCTCAACCGCAGCGCCGGCGAGGTGCTGTTCGAGCGGGGCCTGAACGACTTCCTGCAACGCCAACCCGGCTTCGCGCCGCTGCGCGAGGACCTGCAGCGCTTTCTGCGCATGAGCAGCGCGCAGTTCTTCGGCGGCGCCGCGCGTGAGGCGGACGATGGCCGCTGGCTGCTGGCACTGGCGCGCAAGTGCCGCGATGCCGAGCGAGGGCTGGCATGAGCTGGCTCGGTTTCGACGATGCGTGGGTGCTGTGGCTGCTGCCGCTGGCGCTGCTGCCGCTCGTCGCACCGGCCGGCACGCCGCTGCCCAACGGCTGGCTGCGCTATGCCCCGCGCGACCGTGCCTCCACCCTGGTCGGCTGGGCGCTGCGCGGTGCCACCACGCTGGCGCTGGCCGCGCTGCTGTTCGCGCTGGCCGGGCCGCACCGGCCCGAGTACCACGTCGAGCGCGTCGGGCAGGGCGCCGAAATCGTGCTGCTGCTCGACCGCAGCCGCAGCATGGACCAGGGCTTCGCGCCGGGGCGCGCGCTGCCGGCCGGCATCAGCCCCAAGAGCCCGCAGGCGCTCGACCACTATTTCAGCCAGGCGCCGGCGCGGCTGCGCGAATCCAAGGGCCTGGTGGCGCGTCGCCTGCTCGCCGAATTCACCGCGCAGCGCCCCGACGACCGCTTCGCGCTGGTGGCCTTCAGCACGCTGCCCATGCGCGTGCTCGATTTCACCGCCAAGCGCGAGGTGATCCAGGCCGCCATCGAAGCCGGCAACGTCGGCCGCGGCCTGTCGGAAACCAACATCGGCCGCGCGCTCGAAGTCGCCCTGGAGATGTTCGAGGGCCGGCCCTACAACGGCTCGCGCATCGTCATGCTGGTCTCCGACGGCGGCGACCGCATGGACCCGGACACGCGCGAGGCGCTTTCGAAGATGGCGCGCCGCCAGCGCGTCTCGATCTACTGGCTCTACCTGCGCTCGGCCAACAGCCCCGGGCTGACGCTGGCCGAGGGTGATTCCGACGCGGCCGCCGAGAGCGTGCCGGAGATCCTGCTGCACGACTTCTTCAATTCGCTGCAGACGCCTTACCGCGCCTACGAAGCGAGCGACAGCCGCGCGCTCGAACGCGCCATCGAGGACGTGAATCGCCAGGAGAAGCTGCCCATCACCTACGACGAGCTGGTGCCGCGCCGCGAGCTCGCGCCCTGGGCGCATGCGCTGGCGCTGGCGGCGGTGCTGCTGCTGCTGGCGGCGCGTTCGCTGGAGATCCGCCGATGGGCTTGAAACGGCGCACCCTGCTCAAGCTCGCCTGGGCCGCGCTGGCGCTGCTGGGCGTCGCGGCCGCGCTCGACGGCGCGCGGCTGGTGGGCGACGAGCGCATCAACGCGCAGATCGCCAGCGGTGCGCTGCCGCCGGAAGACCCGGACGCACCGGCCGAGCTGCGCTTCGCCCAGGCCTATGCGCAGGCCGCCAGCGGCGCCGCCGAGGCCGCGCTGACGCGCTACGGCGCGCTGCATGCCGACACGCCAGTCGGCCAGGCCGCGCGCTACAACGGCGCCAACCTGCTGCTGCGCCAGGGCATCGCGCTGCGCGCCGGTGCGCAGCCGGGCCAGGCGCTGGCGCTGGTCGAACTCGCCAAGGAGGGTTACCGCGAGCTGCTGCGCCACGACGCCGACGACTGGGCGGCGCGCTACAACCTCGAGCGCGCGCAGCGCCTCGTGGCCGACCCCGAGGGCGAGGACGAGGAGCCGCCGGCCGCGCGGCGCGGCGCCGAGCGCGCCGCCACCACCATGCGCGGCTATGCGCCGGGGCTGCCGTGACGCCCTGGTGGCGCTCCGAGCGGCTGCGCCTCGCGCTCGCGGCGCTGCTGCTGGTGCTCGGCTTCGCGCGGCCCACGCTGCCCTGGAAGCGCGCGCTCTTCGAGCACGTGGTGGTGCTGGACGTCACCCAGAGCATGAACGTCGAGGACATGCAGCTCGACGGCAAGCCGGCGGCGCGCCTGGCCTTCGCCAAGCGGGCGCTGCACGAGGCGCTGAGCGAGCTGCCCTGCGGCTCCCGGCTCGGCTGGGCCATCTTCACCGAGTACCGCACGTACCTGCTCTACACGCCGGTGGAGGTGTGCGCCAACCGCGCCGAGCTGCGCGCCTCGCTGGCCGGCCTCGACGGCCGCATGGCCTGGTCGGGCAACAGCGAGATCGCCAAGGGCCTGCACAGCAGCCTGCAGGTGGCCAAGGCCCTGCCGGGCACGCCCTCGGTGGTATTCATCACCGATGGCCACGAGGCGCCGCCGCTGCATCCGCGCCACCGCCCGCATTTCGACGACAAGCCCGGCGAGGTGGCCGGCGTGCTGGTCGGCGTCGGCGAGTTGAAGCCCGCGCCGATTCCGAAGCTCGATCCGCTCGGGCGCCGGCTCGGCTTCTGGGCCGCCGACGAGGTGGCGCAGACCGACCTGCGCAGCCAGGGCCGCGGTGCCAGCGTCGGCGCCGAGGCGATGACGGAGGAGGGCAGTGATCCGGCCGCGGCCGGCATGGGCGCCACGCCGGGCACCGAGCACCTGTCCGGCCTGCACGAGCCCTACCTGAAGCTGCTGGCGGCCGAGAACGGCCTGGCCTACCGCCGGCTGCGCGATGCGCGCGGCCTCTCGCGCGCCTGGCGCGATGAAGCGCTGGCACGGCCGGTGCCGGTGCAAGGCGATCTGCGCCTGCCGCTGGCGGCGCTGGCAGCGCTGCTGCTGCTCGCGCCGCATGCCCTTGCGTTGGCGCGGCGCCTGATCCCCGGCCGCTGACCCTGCGCAATGCGCGCCGGTGTGGCGAACGCCACGGACCGAAGTCACGGATCGTGGGCTTCAGATGTGAGTTCTTGTGCCGAAGAGATGGGCGTCACTTAGCCTTACGTGGGTCCCCGAATCACTTCATGACTTCGTTCGCCGCGCGCGATCGTCCCTCTCTTGCCGATGCCATGCTGACCGTCGAGATCGCCTCCAGCGCCGGCGCGACCACCGCGGCGCCGGCGTCCGTCACGCCGCAAGAGAGCAGCCACGAGGCCATCGTCCTTTCGTTGCCCGAACGCGCCATGCGCGGTGCACTGCGCACCGCGCCGTCGACGCTGGGCGCGCTCGCCGTCGTCGTGCTCGCGGCGGCCTTCGAGCTGGCGCTGTTCGGCAGCACCGCCGGCCGGCTGTGGCTGGGGCTGGCCTTGTTCCACCTCTGCCTGCGCCTCGCCCACACGTTGATCGCGCGCGCGAAGCTGCCGCCGCCGGCGCCGACGCGCTGGGTGCCGCAATACCTCGCCGGCCTGGCCGGCTCGTCCCTGCTGTGGGCCGCCTTGCCCTGGGTCGCCTTCGCCGACGCCGAGCCGGCCGCGCGGGCCGCCGCCATCGCGGCGCTGCTGGCCGCGGCCTTTGCCGAATCGCTGGCGCTGCGCGCGATGTCGCGCCTGGCCATCGCGCAGGCCGGTGTCGCCATCCTGCCCGCGGTGGCCTGGCTGGTCGCCCTGGCCGAGCGGCCCGCGCTGGCGCCGGCCGCGATCGGCGTGGCCGGGCTGTTCGTGCTGGCCATGCTGAGCCTGTCGCGCGATCGCCATCTGCACCGGCTGATGGCGGCGGAACTCGAAGTGCAGCGCCTGGCGGGCATCGAAGACCATCTGCAGGAGCGCATCGGCACGCTGGAGATGGAACTGGCGCGCAGCAGCAGCGCGCTCGACATGGCGCGCGCCGAGGTGAGCGTGCACGAGGCGCGCGACCGCGCCGGCGAGGAACTGCGCCACGTGCAGCACAGCGCCGACCTGGAGCGGCGCTCGCTCGAACTGGCGCGCGAGGCGGTGACCGACCCGCTGACCATGCTGCCCAACCGCAAGGGCATCAACGAACACCTGATCGAACTGCTCGAACCGATGGAGCGGCCCGGCAACGAGAGCGAGCTGGCGCTGCTGTTCCTCGATCTCGACAAGTTCAAGGACATCAACGACCAGCACGGCCACCTCGCCGGCGACAACGTGCTCAAGGTCGTCGCCGAGCGGCTGCGCGAGTGCCTGCCGCGCTCGGCCTTCTCGGCGCGCTGGGGCGGCGACGAGTTCATCGTCGTGCTGCCCGGCCTCGGCCGCGTCGAGCAGGTGCGCATGGTGGCCGAGAAGATCTGCCAGGAACTGAGCGTGCCGATCCGCCTCGAGGCCGGCACCGTGCGCGTGGGCTGCAGCGTGGGCATCGCGCTGGCGCCCTACCACGGCCGCACGCCCGAGACGCTGATCATCGCCGCCGACCAGGCCGTCTACGCCGCCAAGGTCGAACGCAAGGACCGCGTGCGCGTGTTCGACGTGGTGATGGCCAAGAAGGCGCAGCGCCAGCACCAGATCGCCCAGGCGCTGCCCGGCGCGCTGGAGCGCAACCAGCTGGCCGTCTACTACCAGCCGATCGTCAACGCGCTGGACGGCAGCACCAGCCACGTCGAGGCGCTGGCGCGCTGGCCGCACCCGACCTGGGGCCCGGTGTCGCCCGACGAGTTCATCCGCGAGGCCGAGCGCAACGGCCAGATCCACGCCATGGGCCGCTGGGTGCTGCGCCAGGCCTGCCTGGATGCCTCGCGCTGGCCGGGTGCCCACCCGCCGAGCGTGAGCGTCAACGTCTCGGCGGCGCAGGTCAGCTCGGGCCGCCTGGTCTCGCAGGTGCGCGAGGCGCTCGCCGCCTCCAAGCTGCCGGCGCACCGCCTCGTCATCGAGCTCACCGAGAGCATGGAGATGGCGATCAGCGACGGCGTCTCGCAGACCCTCTCCGACCTGCGCGACATGGGCGTCTCGCTGGCGCTGGATGACTTCGGCACCGGCTACTCCTCGCTGCAGTCGCTGCGCCGCCAGCCGGTGAGCCTGGTGAAGATCGACAAGTCCTTCGTCGGCGACGTGCCGGGCGGCGGCGAGGTGCTGATCAAGGCCACCGTCGACGTGGCGCGCCACTTCGGCCTCGGCGTGGTGGCCGAGGGCGTGGAGACCGCCCAGCAGCGCGCGCGGCTGGAGGCGCTGGGCGTCAACTACATGCAGGGCTACCTGTTCGGGCGCCCGATGCCGGTGGAGGAGTTCGTCGCCTGGCTGGGTCTGCGCGACGGCAGCAGCGAACCCTTCGTGCTGAGGGCCTGAGCATGACGAGCGCCCTGAGGCCCGACGCCGCACCGCGCCGCATGCGCGGCTTCACGATGATGGAGCTGATGCTCACGGTGGGGCTGATCGGCGTGCTGGCGAGCATCGCCGTCGCCGCCTACCAGGGCTACCGCGAGCGTGTGCGCGAGAACCAGGCGGCGCGCGAGATCGCGGCGATGGCCGCCGACATCCAGCGTGTCGCGCTCGACACCCGTGCCTTCCCCCAGACGCTGGCCGACATCGGCCAGGCCGGGCGCCTCGATCCCTGGGGGCGGCCCTACGTCTACTACAACGTCGAGGCGAACGGCAAGGGCGGCGCGCGCAAGGACCACAAGCTCAATCCGCTCAACACCGACTTCGACCTCTACAGCCTGGGCAAGGACGGCAAGAGCAAGCCGCAGATCACGCAGAAGGACAGCGTCGACGACATGATCCGCGCCAGCAACGGGCGCTTCGTCGGCAAGGCCTGCGATTTCTAGGCCGGGCGCCATGTCGCAATCCGCGCCTCCGCCCGGACGCCGGCCTGCCCGGCTGGCGTGGCGCCTGTTCCTGCTGTTCGTGCTGGTCGCGCTGCTGCCGCTGGCGCTGACCGACTGGCTGGCCAGCATCGCCACCACCGAGGTCGCCACGCGCCTGAGCGTGGAGCACCGGCGCGCCACCACGCGCCACACCAGCCGCCAGGTGCTGGACCGGATGCTCTCCGGCAAGGCCTTGCTCGCGGCGCAGGGCGAGGGCGCGGACGCGCAGCTGCCGGCCGGCCTGGGCCGGGTGTTCAGCCATGTCGTGCGTCTCGGCGACAAGCGCGCGACGAGCTGGCCTGCGGGCCAGGCCGACGAGTTGCTGCTGGCCTGGTCGCAGGCGCGCTCGGGGCTGGACGGCACCGAGGCCGCGGCGCTTCCCTTCGAGACCGAGTTGCGCGTCGACTACTCGCTGCCTACCCAGCCGCGCGTGATGCTCGGCGCGTATCGCAACAGCAAGCTGGCCTGGCTGGCCGTGCTCGACGGCGCCTACCTGTGGGCTCCGCTGGCCGACGCCGGAGCGGAAGCGGCCTGGTGGGTGCGCGACGGCGACGGCCGCCTGATCAGCCTGTTTGCCGGCGAGGACTACACGCTGCAGCAGGAGGGCCGCCCCGCACCCACCGAGTTCATCGAGACGCGTGCCGGCCTGTTCCTGGCCGGCGAACTGCGCGCCGGCCAGTGGGAATTCACCCAGCGCTCGCCGCGCGAGCCGGTGCTGTGGCGCGGCGCATCGCTGGCGCTGTGGCTGGCCGGCGTGGCCGCGGCGGCGCTGCTGGCGATCGCGACGCTGAGCCACTGGCGCATCCGCCTCGCGCTCGAGCCGCTGGCGCAGCTCACGCGCGTGACGCGCCGCCTCGCCGGCGGCGGCGCGGGCAGCGCGCGCGTGGAGATCCGCCGCGACGACGAGATCGGCGAGCTCGCCGAGGCCTTCAACGACATGGCCGCGCGCATCGAGACGCAGTTCGACGCGCTCGCCGGGCTGGCGACGATCGACCGCGACATCCTGGCCGGCGCGCCCTTCGAGCGTGTCGTCGGCCACGCGCTGCAGCGCATCGCCGCGCGCTACCCCGGCGCCTGCGCCATGGTGGCGTGGCGCGACGGCGCGGCGGGCCTGCGCCAGGCCTGGCTGGCGCCGCGGATCGACGCCACGCGCCTGGTGCTCAACGACCGTTTCGAGCCGGGCGCGGACGGCTTCGCGCGCTTCGCCGCCATCGCCGAGGATGTGCAGCGTATCGCGGCCGAAGGCGGCGAGCCGCCCTGCGGCGCGCTGGCACCCTGCCTGCGCAACGCCGGCCTGGACCGCGCGCCGGTGGCCGTGCTGCTGCCGCTGCGCCACGAGGGCGCCACCGTGGCCCTGCTCGGCCTGGGGCTGGAGGCGCCGCTCGCCGAGGAGGCGCTGCAGCCGGCGCGCGAGATCCGCGACCGGCTCGCCGTGGCGCTGGCCGCGCGCATGCGCGATCACGAGCTGGTGTACCGCGCGGTGCACGACAGCCTGACCGGCCTGACCAACCGCTACGGCCTGCAGATGCGGCTCGACGCGCTGCTTGCGGGGCTCGGCGAAAGCGGCCGGATGGCGCTCGTGTCCATCGACCTCGACCGCTTCAAGAACGTCAACGACACCATGGGCCACGCCGCCGGCGACGAGCTGCTGTGCGCCGCCAGCCAGCGCCTGCAGGCCTGCGTGCCGGCGGGCGCGGTGGTGGCGCGCCCCGGCGGCGACGAGTTCATCGTGCTGCTGCCCGACGCCGACGAAACCACCGCCACCGGGGTGACGAGCCTGGCGCTGGCGGCGCTGTCGCGGCCCTTCGCGCTGCGCGGCGTCGAACAGGCCCTGGGCGCGAGCGCCGGCATCGCGCTGGCGCCGCAGCACGGGCGCGAGCGCGACGAGCTGATGCGCTGCGCCGACATCGCCCTGTACGCCGCCAAGGATGGGGGGCGCGGGCAGCATGCGCTGTTCGATGCCGATCTCGACCGCGCCGCGCGCGACCGCGTGGTGCTGCAGGCGGAGCTGCGCCACGCCATCGACCACGCCGAGTTCGTGGTGCACTACCAGCCGCGCGTGCAGCCGGGCGACGGGCGCATCCTCTCGGCCGAAGCGCTGGTGCGCTGGCAGCATCCGCAGCGCGGCCTGCTGTTCCCGGGCGCCTTCATCGAGGTGGCCGAGAGCGCCGGGCTGATCGACGAGATCGGCCTGTGCGTGCTCGACGCCGCCTGCGCTCAGGCCGCGGCCTGGCGGCGCGCCGGGCTGGCGCTGCAGCGCGTCTCGGTCAACGTGTCGCCGCGCCAGCTCGTCGCGGGCAACCTGCCCGAGGTGGTGGCCGAGGTGCTGGCGCGCCATCAGCTGCCGTGCGGCGCGCTCGAGCTGGAAGTCACCGAGAGCCTGCTGATGAACGACCCGGGCAACGCGCGCGCGCAGCTGGCCGTGCTGCGCCAGCGCGGCGTGACCATCGCGCTGGACGACTTCGGCACCGGCTATTCGTCGATGGCGCTGCTGCACAAGCTGCCGATCGACGTGATGAAGGTCGACCGCGCCTTCGTGGCCGGCCTGGGCGTGGACGACGGCGCGATGGCCATCACGCGCGCCATCGTCACGCTGGCGCGCTCGCTGCGCATGCACCTGGTGGCCGAGGGCGTGGAGACCGAGGCGCAGGCCGAGATGCTGCGCTCGCTCGGCTGCGACGAGCTGCAGGGCTTCCTCTACAGCCGGCCGGTGGCGGCGCCGGAGTTCGAGCGCCTGGCCGGCCTGCCGCGCGGCGGCGCGGCGCGCCTGACTGTGGTTAGCGGCTGATACAGATCCGTTCGGGCTGAGCTTGTCGAAGCCCGACGCGTGTCGCGCGCGCCCCTTCGACACGGGGCCTTCGACAAGCTCAGTCCCCTGCTCAGGGCGAACGGTTGTTTCGCGCCGCCTTCTTCGCGGCCTTCTTCGCCGCCGGCTTGGCGGCCAGCTGGCGGCGGATCTCGCCCTGGCCGCGTTCGACGAGGAAGCGCTCGAAGGCCAGCGCCACCTGCGGCAGCTGGCGCGAGGCGAGGTGCATCACGTACCAGTCGCGCTCGATCGGGTTGTGCTCCATGGGCAGCAGCGCCAGCACGCCGGCCTCCATCTCGAGCACGCAGGTGTGCATGGACAGGAAGGCGACGCCGAAGCCGGCCGCGCACATGTGCTTGATGGCCTCGTTGCTCGACATCTCCGAGCCGATGCGCAGCGGCAGCGCGGCGTCCTTGAACAGGCGCTCGATGGTGGCGCGCGTGCCCGAGCCGCGCTCGCGCACCAGGATGCGCTGCTCGGAGAGCTGCGCCATCGTCACGACCTTCGCCTTGCCGCCGCGCGTGCCCTGCATCAGCGCATGCGTGGGCGCGACCATGAACGCCATCGGGTGCTTGGCGAAAGGCGTCGATACCGTCTTCAGCTCCGCCGGCGGCCGGCCCATGATGGCCAGGTCGAGCTCCTGGCTGCCCAGCATGCGCACGATCTCGTCGCGGTTGCCGACCTGCAGGTTGACCTTCACGCCCGGGTGCTCGTTGGCGAAGGTCACCAGCATGGGCGGCAGCAGGTACTCGGCGGTGGTGATCGCGCCGACGCGCAGCGTGCCCGAGAACACGCCCTGCAGCGTGGCCATCTCCTCGCCGGCCTCGCGCCACAGCTCGAGGATGCGGCGCGCATAGCCGTCGAGCAGCTCGCCCGCCTCGGTGAGGCGGATGCCGCGGCCGGTGCGCTGCAGCAGCGGCGTGCGCGCCGACTCTTCCAATGACGCGATCTGCAGCGACACCGCCGGCTGCGTCAGGTGCATCTCGTCGGCCGCGGCCGAGACGCTGCCCAGGCGCGCCACGGCATGGAAGGTGGCGAGCTGGCGGAAGGTCGCGTTCTTGGTCAGCGGCATGGCGCGATATTAGGACAACGGTATGTGTGGCGCAAAAGATTTAATTTTTCTTTATCCGCCGCGCTCCCTAGAGTCCGCTTCATCCGACACGCACCAGGAGCCTCCCGATGGGCAACATGAAGGACATGCAGCAGATCACCGACGCGAAGAAGCGCTATTCCGCCGGCGTGCTGAAGTACGCCCAGATGGGCTACTGGGACGCCGACTACCAGCCCAAGGAGACCGACATCCTGGCGCTGTTCCGCATCACGCCGCAGGACGGCGTCGATCCGGTCGAGGCCGCCGCCGCGGTGGCCGGCGAGTCGAGCACCGCCACCTGGACGGTGGTCTGGACCGACCGCCTCACCGCCTGCGACATGTACCGCGCCAAGGCCTATCGCGTCGAGCCGGTGCCCAACAACCCGGGCCAGTATTTCTGCTACGTGGCCTACGACCTGAGCCTGTTCGAGGAGGGCTCGATCACCAACGTCGCCGCCTCGATCATCGGCAACGTGTTCTCGTTCAAGCCGCTGAAGGCGGCGCGCCTGGAGGACATGAAGTTCCCGGTCGCCTACGTCAAGACCTTCGCCGGCCCGCCGACCGGCATCGTGGTCGAGCGCGAGCGCCTCGACAAATTCGGCCGCCCGCTGCTGGGCGCCACCACCAAGCCCAAGCTGGGCCTGTCGGGCCGCAACTACGGCCGCGTGGTCTACGAAGGCCTGAAGGGCGGCCTGGATTTCATGAAGGACGACGAGAACATCAACTCGCAGCCCTTCATGCACTGGCGCGATCGTTTCCTGTTCGTGATGGACGCGGTCAACAAGGCCAGCGCCGCCACCGGCGAAGTGAAGGGCTCGTACCTCAACGTCACCGCCGGCACGATGGAGGAGATGTACCGCCGCGCCGAGTTCGCCAAGTCGCTCGGCTCGGTGATCGTGATGGTCGATCTGGTCGTCGGCTACACCGGCATCCAGAGCCTGTCGCACTGGTGCCGCCAGAACGACATGATCCTGCACCTGCACCGCGCGGGCCACGGCACCTACACGCGCCAGAAGAACCACGGCGTGAGCTTCCGCGTGATCGCCAAGTGGATGCGCCTGGCCGGCGTCGACCACATCCACGCCGGCACGGCGGTCGGCAAGCTGGAAGGCGACCCGATGACGGTGCAGGGCTACTACAACATCTGCCGCGACACCCACACCAAGGTCGACCTGCCGCGCGGCATCTATTTCGACCAGGACTGGGGCGCGCTCAAGAAGGTGATGCCGGTGGCCTCGGGCGGCATCCATGCCGGCCAGATGCACCAGCTGATCGACCTGTTCGGCGACGACGTGGTGCTGCAGTTCGGCGGCGGCACCATCGGCCACCCGATGGGCATCCAGGCCGGCGCCACCGCCAACCGCGTCGCGCTCGAAGCCATGATCCTGGCCCGCAACGAAGGGCGCGACATCAAGGAGGAGGGCCCGCAGATCCTGCGCGACGCCGCCAAGTGGTGCAAGCCGCTCGCCGCCGCGCTCGACACCTGGGGCGACATCACCTTCAACTACACCTCGACCGACACGTCCGACTACGTGCCGACGCCGGCCGTCGCCTAAGGAGCATCGACATGCGAATCACCCAAGGCACCTTCTCCTTCCTGCCCGAGCTCACCGACGCGCAGATCACCAGGCAGCTCGAATACTGCCTCGACAAGGGCTGGGCGGTGGGCATCGAGTACACCGACGACCCGCACCCGCGCAACACCTACTGGGAGATGCACGGCAACCCGATGTTCGACCTGAAGGACGCCGCCGGCATCCTCATGGAGATCAACACCTGCCGCAAGACCTTCCCCGACCAGTACATCCGCGTCACCGCCTTCGACTCGACGCACGGCGTGGAGTCGGTGGTGATGTCCTTCATCGTCAACCGGCCCAAGAACGAGCCCGGCTTCCGCCTCGTTCGCACCGAGGAGCCCGGCCGCACGGTGCGCTACAGCATCGAGAGCTACGCCGTTGCCCAGCGCCCTGAGGGCGCACGGTACTGACGGGCCGGACGAGCAGCTTCGGAGCGCCAAGCCATGGACGCCAAGGTCTCGCCCGCGACGATGTTCAAGGAGTCCGGCGTCAAGGCGCTGCTCGACCAGCTCGACGCCGAGCTGGTCGGCCTCGCCCCGGTGAAGAGCCGCATCCGCGACATCGCCGCGCTGCTGCTGATCGACAAGCTGCGCGCCGAGCAGGGCCTGCAGTCGCAGCCGCCGACGCTGCACATGTGCTTCACCGGCAACCCCGGCACCGGCAAGACCACGGTGGCGCTGCGCATGGCCGAAGTGCTCAAGCAGCTCGGCTACGTGCGCAAGGGCCACCTGGTGGCGGTGACGCGCGACGACCTGGTCGGCCAGTTCATCGGCCACACCGCGCCGAAGACGAAAGAGGTCATCAAGAAGGCGATGGGCGGCGTGCTCTTCATCGACGAGGCCTACTACCTCTACCGCCCCGAGAACGAGCGCGACTACGGGCAGGAGGCCATCGAGATCCTGCTGCAGGTGATGGAGAACCACCGCGACGACCTGGTCGTGATCCTCGCCGGCTACAAGGACCGGATGGACACCTTCTTCTCCAGCAACCCCGGCATGGCCTCGCGCATCGCGCACCACATCGATTTCCCCGACTACGACGAGGCCGAGCTGATGCAGATCGCGCGGCTGATGCTGGACAAGCTCAACTACCGCTTCGACGACGAGGCCGAGGCCGCCTTCGCGCGCTACGTGCAGCTGCGCCGCGCCCAGCCGCATTTCGCCAACGGCCGCTCGATCCGCAACGCGCTCGATCGCATCCGGCTGCGCCAGGCGACGCGGCTGTTCGCCAGCAACACGGCGCTGGGCCGCGACGAGCTCGTGACGCTGCGCGCCGAGGACATTCTTTCCAGCCGCGTCTTCAACCAAGCCCCCCAAGGAGCCGCGGCATGAGCCTCGAGGCTTTGATCTTCGACGTCGACGGCACGCTGGCCGATACCGAGGAGGCGCACCGCGTCGCCTTCAACAACGCCTTCGAGCGCTGCAAGCTCGACTGGCGCTGGAGCCCGGACGACTACAAGGAACTGCTCAAGACCACCGGCGGCAAGGAGCGCATCGCCGCCTACATCGCCACCAAGACGCTCACCAATGCCGAGCGCAAGCAGCTCAGCGCGCTGATCCCGGCCATCCACGCCGAGAAGACGAAGTTCTACAGCGCCTTCGTGGCCGACGGTGGCGTGCCGCTGCGCGAGGGCGTGGCACGGCTGATCGACGAGGCGCTCTCGGCCGGCTGCCGGCTCGCCATCGCCAGCACCACCACCGCGGCCAACATCGACGCGCTGCTCGGCTCGGCGCTGGGCTCGCGCGGCATCGAGCTCTTCAGCGTGATCGCCTGCGGCGACCAGGTGGCGGCCAAGAAGCCGGCGCCCGACATCTACCAGCTCGCGCTGCGCCACCTCGGCGTCGACCCCGAGCAGGCGGTGGCGCTGGAGGATTCGCGCAACGGCCTGCTCTCGGCCACGCGCGCCGGCCTGTGGACGGTGGTGACGCCGACCTACTGGACCGAGCACCACGACTTCGCCGAAGCCGGCCTGGTGCTGCCCTCGCTGGCCGCGCTGAGCTACGTCGAACTGGCGCGCCTGGGCGACCGCCGCCCGCGCAACCACATCGCGGCGCTGTACGAAGGAGCGCTGCGATGAGCGAGGCCGCCATCCGCATCGCGCCCAGCCTGCTCTCGGCCGATTTCGCGAAGCTCGGCGAGGAGGTGCGCAGCGTCATCGCGGCTGGCGCCGACCTCATCCACTTCGACGTGATGGACAACCACTACGTGCCCAACCTCACCGTCGGCCCGCTGGTGTGCCAGGCGATCAAGCCGCATGCCGTCTCTGGCAACAAGCCCGTGCCCATCGACGTGCACCTGATGGTCAAGCCGGTGGATGCGCTGGTGCCCATGTTCGCGCAGGCCGGCGCCGACATCATCAGCTTCCATCCGGAGGCGAGCGAGCATGTCGACCGAACCATCCAGCTGATCCGCTCGCTGGGCGTGAAGGCCGCTCTGGTGCTGAACCCGGCCACGCCGCTGGCCGTGCTCGACCACGTGATCGACCAGCTCGACCTGGTGCTGCTGATGACGGTGAACCCCGGCTTCGGCGGCCAGAGCTTCATCCCCGGCATGCTGCCCAAGATCGCCAGGGCGCGCGCGCTGGTCGACGCGGCCATGCAGCGCACGGGCCGCGCGATCTGGCTGGAGGTGGATGGCGGCGTCAAGCGCGACAACGCGCGCGCCATCGCCGCGGCCGGCGCCGACACGATGGTGGCCGGCTCGGCGGTGTTCACCGGCGCGCGCGACGAAGCGGCCTACCGCGGCGCGATCGAGGGCATACGCGGCGAGGCGCTGCGCGGGCAGCAAAGCCTGCTGGAGCCGGCATGAGAGACGAGCTGCGCGCGATCCGCGCCGTCGCCTTCGATCTCGACGGCACGCTGGTCGACAGCGCGCCCGACATCCAGCGCGCGCTCAACTCCTCGCTGCGCCGCGAGGGCCGGCCGCGCTTCGATCTCGACCGCGTGCGCGGCTGGATCGGCGACGGCCCCGACGCCTTGATCGCCCGCGCGCTCGAAGCCCAGGGCTGCAGCGGCGACGACGTGGCGTTGCGCGCGCGCCTGCGCCGCTGGTTCGACGCCGCCACGCTGGCCGCGCCGCTGGCCGGTGGCACGGTCTACCCCGGCATCGCCGAACTGCTCGAGGCGCTGAGCCGGCGCCTGCCGCTGGTGGCCGTCACCAACAAGCCGACGCCGCTGGCGCGCGCCGTGCTCGATGCCGCCGGGCTGCTGCCCTACCTGCAGGCCGTGCACGGCGCCGACGAGCCGGCGCTGCGCAAGCCCGCGCCGGCCATGGTGCTGGCCGCCTGCGCGCGCTTGGCGGTAGAGCCGCACGAACTGCTGATGGTGGGCGACGCCGAACCCGACATGCGCAGCGCGCACGCCGCCGGCTGCCGCGCCGTGCTGGTCGGCTGGGGCTACGGCCACGCCACGCTGCCGGCCTGGCTGGACCCGCTGCGCATCACCGCGCCGCACGAACTGCGGGCCGCGCTGTGCGCGGCCGAACCGATTCCCAACGCTTAGGAGACCGTCATGCCCACCGGCGGAAGACCCACCCTCACGCAGTTCCTGATCGAGCAGCGCCGCCGTCACCCCGGCGCCACCGGCGATCTCAACGCGCTGATCACCGACGTGTCGCTCGCCTGCAAGGCGATCTCGCGCAAGGTCGCTCTCGGCGCGCTCGGCCTGCCCATCGGGGGCACGGGCAACGTCAACGTGCAGGGCGAGGAGCAGAAGCCGCTGGACATCGAGAGCAACGAGCTCTTCATCCGCTCGGCCGAGTGGGACGGCCACGTCGCCGGCATGGTGTCGGAGGAGATGGACGAGGCCGACACGCTGCCGCCGCAGTATCCGCGCGGCAAGTACCTGCTGCTGTTCGATCCGCTCGATGGCTCCTCCAACATCGACGTCAACGTCTCGGTGGGCAGCATCTTCTCGGTGCTGCGCGCCGCCACGCCGGGCGAGGACGCCAAGCCGGAAGACTTCCTGCAGCCGGGCACCGAGCAGGTGTGCGCCGGCTACGCGATCTACGGCCCCTCGACCATGCTGGTGCTGACCCTGGGCAGCGGCACGCACGCCTTCACGCTCGAGCCGATGCTGGGCGAGTGGGTGCTGAGCCATCGCAACCTCAAGGTGCCGCCGACGACGCGCGAGTTCGCCATCAACGCGTCGAACAGCCGCTTCTGGGAGCCGGCGGTGAAGCGCTACGTCGACGAATGCATGGCCGGCAGCACCGGCCCGCGCGGCGTGGACTTCAACATGCGCTGGATCGCCTCGCTGGTGGCCGAGACGCACCGCATCCTGATGCGCGGCGGCGTCTTCATGTACCCGCGCGACAACAAGGATCCGACCAGGAACGGCCGGCTGCGCCTGCTCTACGAGGCGAATCCGATCTCGATGCTGATCGAGCAGGCCGGCGGCCGCGCCACCACCGGGCGCACGCGCATCCTCGAGGTCAAGCCCGACTCGCTGCACCAGCGCATCGGCTTCATCTTCGGCTCGGCCGAGGAGGTGAGCCGCATCGAGGGCTACCACGCCGACGAGCCGCTGGATTCGTACAAGTCGCCGCTGTTCGGCCGCCGCGGACTGTTCGCGACCACGTCCTGATTCCCCACTTCCTTCGGAACCACCATGTCCGCCAAGCACCCCATCATCGCGATCACCGGATCGTCGGGCGCCGGCACCACCTCGGTGACGCGCACCTTCGAGAACATCTTCCGCCGCGAGAAGGTCGACGCCGCCGTCATCGAGGGCGATGCCTTCCACCGCTACGACCGCATGGCCATGCGCGCCAAGATGGCCGAGGAGGAAGCCAAGGGCAACCGCACCTTCAGCCACTTCGGCCAGGAGGGCAACCTTTTCGCCGAACTGGAGGCGCTGTTCCGCGACTACGCCGAAAGCGGCACCGGCAAGACGCGCAAATACCTGCACGACGCCAACGAGGCCGCGCCCTACAAGCAGGAGCCGGGCACCTTCACGCCCTGGGAAGACCTGCGCAAGAGCGAGCTGATGTTCTACGAGGGCCTGCACGGCGGCATCAGCACCGACACGGTGGATATCGCGCGCTACCCGGATCTGCTGATCGGCGTGGTGCCGGTGATCAACCTCGAGTGGATCCAGAAGCTGCAGCGCGACAAGAACATGCGCGGCTATTCCACCGAGGCGGTGACCGACGTGATCCTGCGCCGCATGCCCGACTACGTGAACTACATCTGCCCGCAGTTCACGCGCACGCACATCAACTTCCAGCGCGTGCCGGTGGTCGACACCTCGGATCCCTTCATCGCGCGCACCATCCCGACCGCCGACGAGAGCCTGGTGGTGATCCGCTTCGCCAACCCGGCGGGCATCGATTTCCCCTACCTGCTGTCGATGCTGCACGACTCGTGGATGAGCCGCGCCAATACGCTGGTGGTGCCGGGCGGCAAGATGGAACTGGCGATGCAGCTGATCTTCACGCCGATGATCCTGCGCCTGGTGGAACGCCGCCGCAAGGCGCTGGGCCTGTGAGCGCGGAGGGCACGACCATGACGACGAGCTCTCCCGACGCCGCCGCGCTGCGCACGCTGTGCGCCAACGCGCTGCGCGTGCTGGCCATCGATGCGGTGCAGGCCGCCAACTCCGGCCACCCCGGCATGCCCATGGGCATGGCCGACATCGCCGAGGCGCTGTGGCGCCACCACCTCAAGCACGATCCGGCCGACCCGCAGTGGCTCGACCGCGACCGCTTCGTGCTCTCCAACGGCCACGGCTCGATGCTGCTCTACGCGCTGCTGCATCTGTCGGGCTATGCGCTGCCGATGGGCGAGTTGAAGCGCTTCCGCCAGCTGCATTCGCTCACGCCCGGCCACCCGGAGCACGGCCTCACGCCCGGCGTCGAGACCACCACCGGCCCGCTCGGCCAGGGCATCAGCAACGCGGTCGGCATGGCGCTGGCCGAGAAGCTGCTGGCCGCCGAGTTCAACAAGCCCGGCCACACGGTGATCGACCACCGCACCTGGGTCTTCCTCGGCGACGGCTGCCTGATGGAAGGCATCAGCCACGAAGCCTGCTCGCTGGCCGGCACCTGGCGCCTGAACAAGCTGGTGGCCTTCTACGACGACAACGGCATCTCGATCGACGGCGACGTCAAGGGCTGGTTCCGCGACGACACGCCGGCGCGCTTCGAGGCCTACGGCTGGACGGTGATCCGCAACGTCGACGGCCACGACCGGCTCGCGCTCGACGCCGCCATCGAGGCGGCGAAGTCCTCGAGCCAGCCGGTGCTGATCTGCTGCAGGACGCAGATCGGCCACGGCTCGCCGAACCGCGCCGGCACCGCCAAGGCGCATGGCGAGGCGCTGGGCGCCGAGGAGATCAAGCTGACGCGCGAGCGGCTCGGCTGGCGCTGGCCGGCCTTCGAGATTCCGCAAGACGTGCGCGAGGCCTGGTCGGCACGCGAGCGCGGCGCGCAGGTGCGCGGCGATTGGCAGCGCCGCTTCGGCGCCTACGCCGAGGCGCATCCGGATCGTGCGCACGAGCTGCTGCGCCGCCACACCAGCACGGCACTGCCCGCCGCGGCCGAGCAGGCCCTTGCCAAGGCGATCGCCGAGACGGAGGCCAAGCGCGCGACGGTGGCCACGCGCAAGGCCTCGCAGGAACTGCTCAACGCGGTGGCGCCGGCGCTGCCCGAGCTGCTGGGCGGCTCGGCCGACCTGACCGGCTCCAACCTGACCGACTGGAAGGGCCACAAGCCGCTGCTCGGCGAGGGCACCGGCAACCACGTGCACTACGGCGTGCGCGAGTTCGGCATGGCCGCGATCATGAACGGCGTGGCGCTGCACGGCGGCCTGCGTCCCTACGGCGGCACCTTCCTGACCTTCAGCGACTACTCGCGCAATGCGCTGCGCATGTCGGCCCTGATGAAGCTGCCGGTGGTGCACGTGTTCACGCACGATTCCATCGGCCTGGGCGAAGACGGCCCGACGCACCAGCCGGTGGAGCATGTGTCGAGCCTGCGCCTCGTGCCGGGCCTGGACGTGTGGCGCCCCGCCGATGCCACCGAAACGGCGGTGGCCTGGCGCCAGTCGCTGCGCCGCGCCGATGGCCCGAGCGTGCTGGCGCTCAGCCGCCAGGGCCTGCCGCATGCCGCCGAGGCGGGGCAGGAGCGCAGCGAGGCCATCGCGCGCGGCGCCTACGTGCTGCGCCAGCCCGAGGGCGAGCAGCTGGTGCTGATCGCCACCGGCTCGGAAGTGCAGGTCGCGCTCGCCGCGGCTGCGCTGCTGGCCGGCGAGGGCATCGCCGCGCGCGTCGTGTCGGTGCCCTGTCTCGACGTCTTCGAGCGCCAGGACGAGAGCTACCGCGCCGAGGTCATCCCGCGCCGGCTGCCGCGCCTCGCGGTGGAGGCCGGCAGCAGCGGCCTGTGGTGGAAATACGTGGGCGAGAACGGCGACGTGGTGGGGCTGGATCGCTTCGGCGAATCGGCGCCCGCCGGCGACCTGTTTCGCCTCTTCGGCATCACCGCCGAGATGGTGGCGGTGCGCGCCACGCGCCTGGTCGGCGCCGCGCGCGCGCCGCGCGAAGCCGTCACCCCCTGAATCCGAACTTCGAGGAACCCCTCATGGCGATGATCTCCCTGCGGCAGCTGCTCGACCACGCGGCCGAGCACGGCTACGGCGTGCCGGCCTTCAACGTCAACAACCTGGAGCAGATCCAGGCCATCATGCAGGCCGCGCAGAAGACCGATGCGCCGGTCATCCTGCAGGCCTCGGCGGGTGCGCGCAAATACGCCGGCGAGCCCTTCCTGCGCAAGATGGTCGAGGCCGCGGCCGAGATGTACCCCGACATCCCCATCGTGCTGCACCAGGACCACGGCGCCAGCCCGGCGGTGTGCATGCAGGCCATCCGCTCCGGCTTCACCAGCGTGATGATGGACGGCTCGCTGCGCGAGGACGCCAAGACGCCTTCGAGCTACGAGTACAACATCGAGGTCACGCGGCGCGCCTGCGAGATGGCGCATGCGGTGGGCGTGTCGGTGGAGGGCGAGCTCGGTTGCCTGGGCTCGCTCGAATCCGGCCAGGCCGGCGAGGAAGACGGCGTGGGCGCGGCCGGCACGCTGAGCCACGACCAGCTGCTCACCGACCCCGACCAGGCGGCCGACTTCGTCAGGCAGACCGGCGTCGACGCGCTGGCCATCGCCATCGGCACCAGCCACGGTGCCTACAAGTTCACCCGCAAGCCCACCGGCGACATCCTCGCCATCGACCGCATCAAGCAGATCCACGCGAAGATCCCCACCACGCACCTGGTGATGCACGGCTCCTCCTCGGTGCCGCAGGAGTGGCTGGCGATCATCCGCGAGCACGGCGGCAGCATCAAGGAAACCTACGGCGTGCCGGTGGAGGAGATCCAGGAAGGCATCCGCCACGGTGTGCGCAAGGTCAACATCGACACCGACATCCGCCTCGCGATGACCGGCGCGATGCGCCGCGCGATGGCGAAAGACACCAGCGAGTTCGACCCGCGCAAGTTCCTCAAGGACGCGATGGCCGCGGCGCGCGACGTCTGCATCGCGCGCTTCGAGGCCTTCGGCTGCGCCGGGCGCGCCTCGAAGATCAAGCCGGTGGCGCTGGAGGTGCAGGCGCGGCTGTACGCCTGAGCAGGGAGCGCCGCGCTGCGGCACACTGCGCCGCATGAGCGCTGAAGACTCCACCGCAGGCGGCGACTGGCTGGCCGCCTGCCTGTGCGCGGCCTGGTGCCGCACCTGCGATGCCTACAAGCCCATCTTCGAGCAACTGGCGCGCGAGTTCGACGGCCGCGTGCGCTTCGTGAAGGTCGACATCGAGGACGACGAGGATGCGCTGGCCGACCTCGACGTGGTCGACTTCCCGACCCTGCTGATCGCCGAGGGCGACACCGTGCACTTTCTCGGGCCGGTGCTGCCGCATGCGGCGGCGGCGCGGCAGCTCGTCGAGCGCGCGCTGCGCCACGAACTGGCGCCGCTGCGCGACCCCGCGCTGGCGGGCCTGCCCTCGCGCGTGGCGGCGCTGCGGCGCTGAGGCGCTGCGCTCAGCGCAGCGGCTTGACCAGCGGCCAGCCGCGCCGTACCCACTCGCTCATGCCGCCTTCCACGAAGCGTACATGGCGGTAGCCGCCGAGCTCGCGCAGTGCCTTGAGCGTGCGGCTGGAGCGGTTCTGCGTATTGCAGATCAGCAGCACCGGCTGCGCCGGATCGACGGGAATCTCGGCCAGGCGCTGGCGCAGCTGGCTCATCGGCAGCAGCCGCGCGCGCGGCGCCACGCCGCCGTCCTGCTCGCCGCTCTCACGGATGTCGATCAGGACGCTGCGGCCCGACTCGAGCTCGCTGCGCGCCGTCTCGAGGCTGACCGAGAGATCGTCGGCGCGGGCGGGCGCGAAGACGGCCATCGATGCAGCGAATGCGAGCGCCAGCAGGGCGCGACGGCGCGGATCAGGGTTCATGGCGGGGCTCCGGTTTGAATATCAGCTGCCGATGATATTCCTCCCCAACCCCGCGCCGTCCGGGCTACAGCGGATTGAGCGACTTCTCCGGCCGGTAGTGCACGTAGCCCACGCTCGCGCCGGCGCGCAGGCCCGCGCCGAGGCGGATGGGCGCGAGCGTCACGCCGTCGAGGCGCTGGTAGTTGAGGCCCACGCCGCCGATGTAGTAGAGGCTGCCGTCCACGCCCGGGTAGCGCTTGAAGATGGCCTGCACGTCGGGCAGCTTGTAGACCAGCACGAATACCTTGGACGCATTGGCGCCGAGGTCGAAACCCACCGAGGGGCCGGCCCAGTAGACCTTCTTCGTGGCGCCGGACTTGAGCACCAGATCGCCCTCGCCGTAGCGCACGCCCGCGGTGACGGCGGCCGCGACTTCCTCGCCGCGGATGTAGCCGTTCGGCCGGCCCTGCTCGCGGAAGGCCTTGGCGACGACCTGGGCCAGGCCTTCGGTGGTCTGGCCGAAGAAATCGGTCACCGCCTTGAGCGTGCCCTGCTCGTCGAAGGTCTGCTCGTCGGTGGCCTCGGCCGCGAAGCCGAATGCGGGCACCGCGAGGGCCAGCGAGCCGGCGCCGGCGCGGATCAGCCAGGCGCGGCGCGTGGTGTCGAGAATGCGAGAGCGAGTGTCGATCATGGTTTTTCTCCTGCGGCCCCACGATGTCGGGACCGAGAAGCCGACCTTATGCGCCTACGCGCAAGGCGGGTTTTTCGGAATGTGGCGGGATGTTCCGATGTAACAGGGGCCGCGCGAGCCGTGCGCGAGGGCGCTAGACTTCCGCCTGCCCATGCTGCGCCGCCGCTTTCATCGCCTCAGCACCACGTTCGTCGTGGTGCTGTCGCTGCTGTTCTCGCAGCTGGCGCTGGCGAGCTACGTCTGCCCGCAGCAGGCCGACGTCGAGACGATGGCCGCGATGATGGAAGCCGGCGTTCCCTGCGAAGGCATGGACACCGAGCAGCCCGCGCTGTGCCACGAGCACTCGGCCAACGCGGCCAAGACCTTCGAGGCGCTCAAGCTGCCCGTGCTGGCGCAGCCCGCCATCGTGCAGGTGCTCGAACTGCCGCTGCTGCTGCAGGCTCCGAGTGCGCGCGCCGTGCCGGCGATGGCCGCGCCCGAGGCGCGCTCGCCACCGGATCCACTCTTCCTTGCCACGCTCAGACTGCGCTTCTGATCCGCTCCGGACATCGACCGGCGCTGCCGCGGCCCGCCCGCGCCAGCCTTGTTCCCGCTCGTTCCGGAGCTTTCCATGCCTGTTCATTCCTTGCGCGCAGCCGCCCTGGCTGCCGCCTTGTTGCCCGCCGCGTGGGTGGGCGCGGCGCCGCTGTCGCTCGATGAAGCGCTGGCGCTCGCCGTTCAGCGCTCGCAGCTGACGCGCTCGGCGCGTGCCGGTGCGCAGGGCGCGGCCGAGATGGCGCGCGCCGCCGGCCAGCAGCCCGACCCCATGCTCAGCGTCGGCATCGACAACCTGCCGGCCACCGGGCCCGAGCGCCTCAGCACCACGGCCGAGGGCATGACCATGAAGCGCATTGGCATCGCGCAGGAATGGGTCGCGGCCGACAAGCGCGCCGCGCGCGAAGCACTGGCGCAGGCCGCGGCCTCTCGCGAAGCGCTGATGGAGCCGCTGGCCGCGGCCGAGGCGCGTCTGCAGACCGCGCTGGCCTACATCGACGCCTGGTACGCCGGCGCGGCGCTGGCGCTGACCGGCCAGGGCGAGAAGCTCGCCCGCGAGGCGCTGGAAGCCGGCAAGGGCCGCCTGGCGAGCGTGGCCGGCAGCAGCGCCGAGGTGCTGGGCTTGGCCAGCGCGCTCGGCCGCGCCGAGGACGATTCCGCCGAGCAGCGCCAGCAGCGCAGCGCGGCGGCGGCCAACCTGCAGCGCTGGACCGGGCGCAGCGCCGACGATCTGGCCGAGCCGGGTGAGCCGGCGTTGCCGGGCAGCGATGCCTTCGTCGCCGCGCACCCCGCGGTGCTGGCCAGGCGGCGCGACATCGCGGTCGCGCGCGAGGAGCTCGAACTCGCGCGCCTGAACCGCCGCCCCAACTGGACCTGGGAGCTCTCCTACGGCCAGCGGCAGCGCATGCCGGACCTGGTCTCGCTGGCAGTGAACATCCCGCTGCCGGTGGCGCCCGCGGCGCGGCAAGACCGCGAAACCGCCGCGCGCCTCGCGCAGCTCGACAAGGCCGAGGCCGAACTCGCCGAAGCCGAGCGCGCCGCCGCCGGCGAATACGCCGCGCTGAGCAGCGATGTGCAGCGGCTCGAGGAGCGCATCGCACGCGTGCGCGCCAGCGTGCTGCTGCCGCTGCAGCAGCGCAGCGAAACCACGCTGGCCGCCTATCGCGGCAACCAGGCGAGCCTGGCGATGTGGTTCGAGGCGCGCCAGGCCGAGCTCGAAGCGCAGCGCCGCCTGCTCGCCCTGCAGCGCGACCTGGCCAGAGCGCGCGCACAGCTCGCCTTCAAACCGATCGTCAACGGAGCTATGCAATGAACCGCGTTCAACGCAGCCTGATCGCCGTGCTGGCCCTCGTCGTGGTCGGCGCAGGAGCCTTTCTGCTCGGGCGCCGCAGCGCCGATGCGCCGCAGGCCGCCGCGCCCGCCGCCGCTGCCTCGTCTGGCGAGCGCAAGGTGCTGTACTGGCACGACCCCATGGTGCCGGGCCAGAAATTCGACAAGCCCGGCAAGTCGCCCTTCATGGACATGCAGCTGCAGCCGGTCTATGCCGACGAGGCGGCCGATACGGGCGTGAAGGTGAGCCCGCAGGTGCAGCAGAACCTCGGCATCCGCACCGCCGCGGTGAAGCGTGCCGAGATGGCGAGCTCGTTCGATGCGGTGGGCACGGTGCAGTTCGACGAGCGCCTCAGCGTCGTGGTGCAGACGCGCAGCGCCGGCTACCTGGAACGGCTCGCGGTGCGTGCGCCCATGCAGCGCGTCGCCAAGGGCCAGGTGCTCGCCACGGTATTCGCGCCCGAGTGGCTGGGCGCGCTCAACGAAATCGTCGCGCTGCAGCGTGCCGGCGCCGCGCCCGAGCTGCTGGCCGCGGCGCGCGAGCGCACGCGCGCGCTGTCGATCCCGCCCGAGCTGCTGCGCCAGGCCGAGGAGAACGGTGTCGCGCAGGCGCGCTACACGCTGCTCGCGCCGGCCGCCGGCGTGATCGCCGAACTGGGCGTGCGCGAAGGCATGGCCGTGTCGCCGGGCATGACGCTGTTCCGCATCGCCGGGCTGGAGAAGGTCTGGGCGGTGGCCGAGGTGCCCGAGGCGCAGGCGCTGCGCCTCACGCGCGGCCAGAAGGTGACGGCCGCGCTGCAGGCCGATCCGAGCCGCAGCTTCACCGGCACGCTGCAGGAGATCCTGCCGCAGGTGAACGCGGCCACGCGCACGCTGCAGGCGCGCTTCGAACTCGACAACAAGGCCGGCACGATGACGCCCGGCATGCTGCTGCGCCTGCAGATCGCCGGGGCCAGCGCGGCGCGCCTGGTGGTGCCGGCCGAGGCGGTGATCCGCACCGGCACGCGCGCCGTGGCCATCGTGCGCAAGGACGACGGCCGCTTCGAGCCGCGCGAGATCCAGCTCGGCGCCGATTTCGGCGAGACGCTCGAAGTCACCGCGGGGCTCAGCGAAGGCGAGCAGGTCGTCGCCAGCGGCCAGTTTCTGGTCGACTCCGAGGCGCGCCTGCGCTCGGTGCTGGGCACCCTCTCGGCCGCGCCTGCTGCATCGGCAGCATCGACGGCGGCGCCGGCCACCTACATGGCGCAAGGCAAGGTGGAGAGCATCGAGCCCGACAGCATCACCATCACCCACGGCCCGGTGCCCGAGCTCAAGTGGCCGGGCATGACCATGGGCTTCGGCAAGCCCGATCCCAAGGCCTTCGCCGACCTCAAGCCGGGCGACAGCGTGCACTTCGAGTTCCGCCAGGGCGGGCCGATGGACTGGGAGCTCGTGTCCGTGCATCGCCTGGGGGGCGCCAAGTGATCGCCGCGCTGATCCGCTGGTCGGTCGCCAACCGCGTGCTGGTGCTGATGGCGACCGCGTTGCTCGTGCTCGCCTCGCTGCTGGCCGTGCTGAATACGCCGGTGGACGCGCTGCCCGATCTGAGCGACACGCAGGTCATCGTGCGCACCAGCTACCCGGGCAAGCCGCCGCAGGTGGTCGAGGATCTGGTGACCTACCCGCTGACCACCACGCTGCTCGGCGTGCCCGGCGCGAAGACGGTGCGCGGCTACTCCTTCTTCGGCGACTCCTTCGTCTACGTGCTGTTCGACGACCATACGGATCCGTACTGGGCGCGCTCGCGCGTCGTCGAATACCTCAACCAGGTGCAGGCACGCCTGCCGGCCGGCGCCAGCGCCACGCTGGGGCCGGACGCGAGCGGCGTCGGCTGGGTCTACGAATACGCGCTGGTCGACCGCACGGGGCGCAGCGACATCGGCCAGCTGCGCGCGCTGAACGACTGGTTCCTCAAGTTCGAGCTCAAGACCGTGCCCGACGTGGCCGAGGTCGCCAGCATCGGCGGCATGGTGCGCCAGTACCAGGTGGTGCTGGACCCCGATCGCATGCGCCAGCTCGGCGTCACGCAAGGCATGGTGATGGAGGCGCTGCGCAAGGCCAACCAGAGCGCCGGCGGCTCGGTGGTCGAGCTGGCCGAGACCGAGTACATGGTGCGCTCGCGCGGCTTCCTGGCTTCGCTCGAAGACTTCCGCACGGTGCCGCTCACGCTCACCGGCGCGACGCCGGTACTGCTGCGCGACGTGGCCGTGGTGCAGATCGGCCCCGAGATGCGCCGCGGCATTGCCGAGCTCGACGGCGAGGGCGAGGTGGCGGGCGGCGTGGTGGTGATGCGCTCGGGCAAGAACGCGCGCAGCACCATCGCGGCGGTGAAGACGAAGTTCGAGCAGCTGCGCGGCAGCCTGCCGCCGGGCGTGGAAGTGGTCGACACCCACGACCGCTCCAAGCTGATCGATCGCTCGATAGACAACCTGCGCGCGAAGCTCGCCGAGGAGTTTCTCGCCGTCGCGCTGGTCTGCGCGATCTTCCTCGTGCACCTGCGCTCGGCCCTGGTGGCGGTGATCGCGCTGCCCATCGCCGTGGGCATCGCCTTCGTGGTGATGCGCGCTCAGGGGCTGAACGCCAACATCCTCAGCCTGGCCGGCATCGCGCTGGCCTGCGGCGCGGCGCTGGACGGCGTGGTCGTGCTGCTGGAGGCGGCGCACAAGCAGATCGAAGCCTTCGAGCATGCGCAGGGCCGGCGGCCGGATGCGGCCGAACGCTGGGCACTGGTGACGGAGGCAGCGGTCGAGGTCGGGCCGGCGCTGTTCTTCTCGCTGCTGGTCATCACGCTGTCCTTCCTGCCAGTGTTCACGCTGGAGGCGCAGGAGGGGCGCCTGTTCGCGCCGCTGGCCTTCACCAAGACCTACACCATGGCGGCCGCCGCGGCGCTCTCGGTGACGCTGGTGCCGGTGCTGATGGGCCTGATGGTGCGCGGCCGCATTCCGCACGAGGCGGCCAACCCGCTGAACCGCTGGCTCATGCGCCTGTATCGCCCGGCCTTGGAATCCGTGCTGCGTTTCCCCAAGGCGACGCTGGCGCTGGCGGGCCTGCTGCTTGCCCTGACCGCGATTCCGCTGGCGCGCCTGGGCGGCGAGTTCATGCCGCCGCTCGACGAAGGCGACCTGCTCTACATGCCCTCGGCGCTGCCGGGGCTCTCGGTCGCCAAGGCCACCGAGCTGCTGCAGCAGACCGACCGCCTGATCAAGACCGTGCCCGAGGTCGAGCGCGTCTTCGGCAAGGCCGGCCGCGCCGACAGCGCCACCGACCCGGCGCCGCTGGAGATGTTCGAGACCACCCTCCAGTTCAAGCCGCGCGAGCAGTGGCGGCCCGGCATGACGCCGGAGCGGCTGGTGGAGGAGCTCGACCGCGCGGTCAAGGTGCCGGGGCTGTCGAACATCTGGGTGCCGCCGATCCGCAATCGCATCGACATGCTCGCCACCGGCATCAAGAGCCCGGTGGGCATCAAGGTGGCCGGCGCCGACCTCGCCACCATCGACCGGCTGGCGACGCAGATCGAGGCGGCGGTGAAGCGCGTGCCCGGCGTGTCGTCGGCGCTGGCCGAGCGGCTCACCGGCGGGCGCTACATCGACGTCGACGTCGATCGTGCGGCGGCGGCGCGCTACGGCCTCGCGGTGGCCGATGTGCAGGCCGTGGTCGCGACGGCGATCGGCGGCGACAACGTCGGCGAGGTGGTCAGCGGCCGCGAGCGCTTTCCGATCAATGTGCGCTACCCGCGCGAGATCCGCGATTCACTCGAGCGGCTGCGCACGCTGCCCTTCGTGACGGAGAAGGGCGCGCAGCTGCTGCTGCAGGACGTGGCGCAGGTGCGCGTCGCCGAGGGGCCGCCGATGCTGCGCAGCGAGAACGCGCGCCTGTCGGGCTGGGTCTACGTCGACGTGCGCGGCCGCGACCTGCGCTCGGTGGTGCACGACATGCAGGCCGCGGTGGCCGCCGAGGTGGCCCTGCCGCCGGGCTATGCGCTCGCGTGGTCGGGCCAGTTCGAATACCTGGAGCGCGCCACCGAGCGCATGAAGCTGGTGGTGCCGGCCACGCTGGCGGTGATCTTTCTGCTGCTCTACCTGCTGTTCCGCAAGGCCGGCGATGCGCTGCTGGTGATGGCGGCCGTGCCCTTCTCGCTGGTCGGCGGCTTCTGGCTGATCTGGCTGCTCGGCCACTCGGTCTCGGTGGCGACGGCGGTCGGCTTCATCGCGCTGGCCGGCGTGGCCGCCGAGTTCGGCGTGGTGATGCTGGTCTACCTGGAGAACGCCTGGAAGCGGCGTCTGGCGGCCGGCGAGCCCGACGACGAGGCGACGTTGCTCGAAGCGATCCGCGAAGGCGCGGTGCTGCGCGTGCGGCCCAAGGCGATGACGGTGGCCATCGTGCTGGCCGGCCTGATCCCGATGATGTGGGGCCAGGGCACCGGCTCGGAGATCATGGCGCGCATCGCGGCGCCCATGGTCGGCGGCATGGTGACGGCGCCGCTGCTGTCGATGCTGGTGGTGCCGGCCGCGTGGTGGCTGCTGCAGCGGCGCCGGTTGCGCGGCGCCCTCAGAAGCTGAGCGGCGCGGACGACGAGGCGGGGAGCCGGCAACCCTCGGTGCGCTGGTCGACCTGCGCCCATTGCCCGCCGCGCTCGAGGCAAACCTTCTTGGCGACTTCGTGCCGGTCGCGGATGCGGTCGGGGGCCGTGGCCACCCGGAAGGCTCCGCCGCCGAGCGCAAACACGGCCGTCGCTCCCACCAGCAGCGTACTCACCAGCACTCGCATGGCAACCTCCCGCCCTGCTCACGCTTTCAATGTAGCCAAGGCGAGGCCGCGGCGCCGGCTGCAAACGTGGGAGTCCGAGCAGCGTCGAGGGTGATGCGCGCTTCGGCGTCTCAGCCGGCCTGGCGCCTGGGCGTGGCGCGCTCGATGAGCGCCGCGCAGTCCACCCCGCGCGGCAGCGTGCCGTACTGGCGGTGCCCGCCGACGCCTTGCAGGCGCGAGGCGCAGAAGGCGTCGGCCACCACGGCCGGTGCGTGCTGCACCAGCAGCGCGGCCTGGATGGCCAGCGCCATGCGGTCGACCACGTCGCGGGCGCGGTACTCCAGATCCGCCAGATCCTTGAACTCGGCCTGCAGCGCGGCCGTCCAGCGATCCAGCGCGGCATTGCCGCCGCGTGCCTTGGCCAGTTCGGCGAAGAAGTTGCCGACGACGGCCGGCGTCTTCTGCATCGCGCGCAGCACGTCCAGGCACTGCACGTTGCCACTGCCTTCCCAGATGGCGTTGACCGGCGCCTCGCGGTACAGGCGCGGGAAGGGGCCGTCTTCCATCACGCCGCTGCCGCCGATGCATTCCATCGCCTCGTAGGCATGCTGCGGCGTGCGCTTGCAGATCCAGTATTTGCCCACCGCGGTGACCAGGCGCGCCAGCGCGTCTTCATGTTCGTCGGCGCGTTGGTCCATCGCGCGCGCCATGCGCATCGTCAGCGCCAGCGAACCCTCGTGCTCCAGCACCAGGTCGGCCAGCACGTTCTGCATGAGGGGCTGCTGATTGAGCACGCGGCCGAAGGCCGAGCGCTGCGTGCAGTGGTGCAGCGCCAGCGAGACGGCCATGCGCTGGCCGGCGGCGGAGCCCACCATGCAGTCGAAACGCGTGCTGGCCACCATGTCGATGATGGTGCGCACGCCACGGCCCTCGGCGCCCACCATCCAGCCGAGCGCGCCGCGCAGCTCGGTCTCGCTGCTGGCGTTGGACGCGTTGCCCATCTTGCGCTTCAGGCGCAGCACCTGCAGCGGGTTCTTGCTGCCGTCGGGGCGCCAGCGCGGCACCAGGAAGCAGCTCAGGCCGCCCGGCGCCTGCGCCAGCACGAGGAAGGCGTCGCACATCGGCGCGGAGACGAAATATTTGTGGCCCACCAGCTCGTAGGCCGCGCCCGGGCCGGTGGCGGTGCCGTCCGGGTAGGCGCGCGTGGTGTTGCTGCGCACGTCGGAGCCGCCCTGCTTCTCGGTCATCGCCATGCCGATGGTCAGGCCGGCCTTCTGCGCATCGGGCACGTTGCGCGGGTCGTAGACGGGGCTGAGGATCTTCGGCTCCCACAGCGCGGCCAGCGCAGGCGTGTTGCGCAGCGCGGGCACGGCGGCGAAGGTCATGGTCACCGGGCAGCCGTGGCCGGCCTCGACCTGGCTCTGCAGGTACATGCGTGCGGCGCGCGCCACGTGGGCGCCGGGGCGCGGGTCGGCATAGGGCGAGGCGTGGATGCCCTGCTCGATGGCCGTGCGCATCAGCTGGTGGTAGGCGGGGTGGAAGCGCACCAGGTCGACGCGGCGGCCGAAGCGGTCGTGCGTGTCCAGCTCGGGCAGGTGCTTGTTGGCCAGCACGCCCAGCTCCAGGTAGTCGGCCGAGCCGGTGAGCAGGCCGAAGCGGCCCAGCGATTCGTCGGCCCAGGCCGCGCCCTCGCGGTGCACGGCTTCCACCAGGGCGCGGTCCTGGCGGTACATGTCGTAGTCGACCAGCTCGCTGCCGAGGTTGAAGGGCTCGTGCGTCTCGGCCAGGCAGGCCATGGGGTTGGCAGCGGATGCCAGCATCTCAGGGGCGTTCATCGATCGGTCTCCTCGTGAGCAGGCGGGAATGCGGCTAGGAAGCCAGGGCGGGCTGGGGCGCGGCCGCGCGCACCCGTTTCAGGAAGCGTTGCCAGACCGCCTTGCCGGCGTCGTCGAAGCGCGCGACGGTCTTGATGAAGCGGCTGCGCGCCGCCGCGTCGACCAGCGGCGCGGGCAGCAGCGGGTCGAACACCAGGCTGCGGATGGCGGCATGGCCGAGCTCGAAGGACTCGCGCGCCGCGCGCTCCAGCGGCAGCGCGCGGGCGCCTTCCAGCCAGGCGCTGAGCCGGGCGGTGCCGTCGCGGTAGTGGGCGTTGAGCGCCGCGGCGTCCCACAGCGCGGCGGCGCGCTGCGCATCGGCAGCGGCCAGGCCGCCGAGCACGAACACCGTGCCGAGCTCGGTGCCTTGCGGCACGAGGTGCGCCAGGCGCTCGCGCAGCGAGGCCACGCCACCGGCCAGGTTGTCGGGGCGCAGATGCAGGCCGCGCTCGAATTCGGCCAGGCCCAGGATGCCGAAGGCGCGCTCGCGCGCACGCAGGGCAGGGCGGTCGCTGCGGCCGGTGGCACCCACGTGCACGGCCAGCCAGTCGCCGCGCCACTCGACGATCTGATCCTCCAGGCTGCGCCAGCGGCCGACCTCGTCGGCCAGCGGGCGCGACTGCGCGCTCAAGGCATAGGCGCCGCGCCGCGGCGTGGCCAACTGCCCCGCGGCGACGGCGCGCGCCAGCGCGACGCGCACGTTGTTCTCGGGCAGCTCGAACAGCGCGCAGGCCGAGATCAGCTCACGCACGCCCAGCGCCGCGTCGCCGCGCGCCTCGGCGCCGAGGATCAGGCTGAGGACCAGCGAGCGCGAATCGGTGGACATGGATGAATATTACGTGCTTGGACAACGTATGTCCACATGAGTAATATGCGCCGCGATCAGTCCGTGAACCACGCAGGAGGCCGCATGCCCGACTTCACCACGCTCTCCATCGCCCCCGATCCGCAGCAGCCGCGCATCGCACGACTGCGCCTGAACCGCCCCGAGCGCTTCAACGCCATCAACGACGCGATGCCCGGCGAGATCCGCGCTGCGGTCGAATGGGCCAACGCCGAGGACGAGATCCACGTGATCGTGGTGGAGGGCGCCGGCAAGGGTTTCTGCGGCGGCTACGACCTGGCCGCGACCGCCGAGAGCCACATCGAGCATCCCTGCCAGCAGGAGAAGACGCCCTGGGATCCGATGCTCGACTACGCGACCATGAAGCGCTACACGGAGGACTTCATGAGCCTGTGGCGCAGTGCCAAGCCGACCATCGCCAAGGTGCACGGCGCGGCGGTGGCCGGCGGCAGCGACATCGCGTTGTGCTGCGACCTGCTGGTGATGGCCGAGGATGCGCGCATCGGCTACATGCCCACGCGCGTGTGGGGCTGCCCGACGACGGCGATGTGGACCTACCGGCTGGGTGCCACGCGCGCCAAGCAGCTGATGTTCACCGGCGACGTGATCGACGGCCGCACCGCGGCCGACTGGGGCCTGGCCAACCTGGCGGTGCCGGCGGCCGAGCTGGACGCCGCCACGCTGAAGCTGGCGCAGCGCATTGCCGGCGTGCCGCGCGGCCACCTGGCGATGCACAAGATGGTGGTCAACCAGGTCATGCTGAGCATGGGCCTCGAACAGACGCAGATGCTGGCCACGGTGTTCGACGGCATCACGCGCCACAACCCCGAAGGCCTGTGGTTCCGGCGCTATGCGCAGGAGAACGGCTTCAAGGCGGCGGTGCAGTGGCGTGACAGCGGCCGCCCGATTCCCGAGGGCGACGAAGCCAGGGAACTGATCCGCCAGATGTCTTCAGCGACGCCGCCTTCTTTGGATCCATAAGAGCGGAGTTTTCGAGGCTGCGCACCAGAATCATGGAAGGGTCGGCGGCGATTCTCCTGGGGAAATCCCTTGATTCCACGCTCTGTCGTGCTTCTGGCAGTTGACGATTGGATCCAATTCGATAAAGTAGCTATGTTCGTATCGAGGGCATGGCGATGGGGCCTGGAGGTCTTCCTTCCAATCGAGGTAAGCGCCATGCGGGCGCGGTTGAGCCATGAGGGCATTGCGCGACTGGTCGCTGCGCCACGCCCGGGGCCTGGCCCGCGTCTATGCCGCGGCGGCCCGGCTGGCGCCCTGGTTGGCGCCTCTGGCCCGGCGGGTGGGCGTGGCGCGCTTCGGCCGCTGGCTGACCCCGGCAGAGCGCGCCGCCAAGAGCCTGTTTTTCGGGTGCCAGATGTGCGGCGATTGCGCGCTCTCGGTCACCGGCATGGCCTGTCCCATGGCCTGTGGCAAGCAGATGCGCAACGGCCCTTGCGGCGGCGTGCGCGCCAACGGCCATTGCGAACTGCGGCCCGAGCAGCGCTGCACCTGGGTGGAGGCGGGCGAGGGTGATGTGCGCATGCAAGGAGGCGCCCGGGGTGAGCACCGGCCCAGTTGGCGCGAGCGCGTCGCGCCGCTGGATCGGCGCCGTGCCGGTCAATCGAACTGGATCCGGTTGATCTCGGTCGATCAGGCCAAACATGCCGCCGCTCCGGACAAGGTGCAGACCGGTGCAGCGGCCGGGCCGCTCGAGCCCATGGATCCGGTGCGGCCGAGTGGTCCGCTCGAGCAGGCCTGCCAGGAATGGCAGCGCAGCGGCCGTTTCATCGTCACGGTGGAGATCGCCCCACCCGACTCGCCGGACCCGGCCGCGCTGCTGCAGCGGGCTGACCGCTTCGCCGGTCTGGTGGACGCCATCAACATCACCGATGGCGCGGGTGCCAACTGCCACATGTCCAGCGTGGCGGCGGCCTCGGTGCTGGCGGCCGCCGGCCACACGCCGGTGTGCCAGGTGGGCTGCCGCGACCGCAACCGCATCGCGCTGCAGGGCGACGTGCTGGGCGCTGCGGCCCTGGGCGTGCGCAACGTGCTGTGCCTGACCGGCGACGACGTGAGCCAGGGCGACCACCCCGAGGCCAAGCCGGTATTCGACCTCGACGCGGTCAACCTGCTGCACATCCTGCGAGGCATGAGCGAACGCGGTGAGTACGCCTCGGGCCGCAGGCTGGAGCAGGCGCCGCGGCTCTTCCTGGGCGCCACCGCCAACCCCTTCGTTCCGCCCTACGCCGACCGGGTGGCCAACCTGGAACGCAAGATCGACGCCGGCGCGCGCTTCATCCAGACCCAGTTCTGCTTCGACCTGGGGCTGATCGAGGACTTCATGCGCGAGGTGCGTGCGCGTGGCCTGCACGAGCGCGCCGCCATCATCGTCGGCGTGGGCACCCTGGCCAGCGCCAAGGCGCTGCGCTGGATGGCCGAGCACGTGCCCGGCGTGCATGTGCCCCAGGCCGTCACCGAGCGCATCGCCGCCGCGGCCGACCAGAAGGCTGAAGGGCAGCGCGTGGCCATCGAGACCATCCACGCCCTGCGGCGCATCGAAGGCGTGGCCGGCGTGCACCTGATGGGCCACAAGAACGAGGCCGCACTGGCGCAAATCATCGCCGAGTCCGGCCTGCGCCAGGCCCCGCAGGCGGCCGCCGTGGCCTGAACTTCCTCCCCCGACTCACACACCGGAGACCCCGCCATGTCCATTGCCCAGAACGACCAGGAGCGCCAGCTCGTCGAGTGGTTGGCCGATATGAACGAGGACGACGCCGTGCCCCTGGCCACGCGCATGCTGCTGGAGGAGGGCGTGAACCCGATGCACGTGCTGGACCTGTGCCGCGAGGCCATGGACATCGTGGGCAAGCGCTTCGAGGAGGGCGAATATTTCCTGCCCGAACTGGTGCTGGCCGGCGAGATGCTGGACAACGTGGGCGCCATCGCCAAGCCGCTGATCAAGCAGGGCGATGGCGGCGGCGCGGCCAAGCTGGGCAAGGTGCTGATCGGCACCGTGCACGGCGACCTGCACGACATCGGCAAGAACATCGTCACCTTCATGCTCGACATCAACGGCTTCGAGGTGAAGGACATCGGCGTGGACGTGTCGGTGCAGACCTTCATCGACGAGATCAAGGCCTACCAGCCCGACGTGGTGGGCCTGTCGGGCTTCCTCACGCTGGCTTTCGACTCGATGAAGGAAACCATCACCGCCTTCGACGCCGCCGGCCTGCGCAGCGACTTCAAGATCATGATCGGCGGCGGCCAGATCGACGAGACCGTGCGTTCCTACACCGGGGCCGATGCCTTCGGCGTCAACGCCGTGGAAGCCGTGGGCCTGTGCCGCAACTGGCTGGGGGTGGCGGCGTGAACGCGCAGAACCAAGCCTTGGCCGAAGGCTCCACCATGCTCGGCCCTTACGAGCAGAGCGCCGCCGCCAAGGCCGCCTACGACGCGCGCTGGGCACGCATCATGGCCTGCGTGCGGCTCGAGCAGCCCGACCGCATGCCCGTGGGCATGCACAGCTTCTTCTGGCCCGCCACGCACGGCGGCCTCACCTTCAAGGAGCTGATGTACGACTACGGCAAGGCCAAGAAGGCCTGCCTGGACGTGGTCACCGAGTTCGAGCCCGATGGCGTGTTCCCGCTGCTCATGGGCACCGCCCTGGGCAATGCGCTCGAAAAGCTGGACTTCAAGCAACTGCAGTGGCCGGGCCATGGCGTGGGCGAGATGCAGCCCTTCCAGTACCTGGACCGCGAGTACATGAAGGCCGAGGAGTACGACGAGTTTCTCTTCGACCCCACCGGCTTCTACATCCACACCTACCTGCCGCGCGTGGCCGGCGCCTTCGAAGGCTTTGCCAAGCTGCCCGATTTCCTGGGCCTGCACTACTTCCGCCTGGTGCACGGCATACGCCCCTTTGCGCTGCCCGAAGTGCGCGAGTCGTTCGACAGGATCGTGGCCGCCGCCGAAGAAGTGAACGTGATGTTCAGCCATCACCTCGACTGGGTGCAGCAGATCAACGCGGCCGGCTACCCGCTGTTCAACGGGGTCAACTCCGTATCGCCCTACGACTTCATCGCCGACTACTTCCGTGGCGCCACCGGCATGATGAAAGACTTGTACCGCCACAAGGACAAGCTCAAGCAGGTGCTGGACAAGGCCGCCATCTTCCTGGCGCGCATGACCATCAAGAACGCCAGGCTCTCGGGCAATCCCATCGTCTTCATCCCTACCCACTGGGCGCCCGATGCCTTCATGAGCCCGAAGCAGTTCGAGGAGTTCTGGTGGCCGCCGTTCCGCCGCATGATGCTGGAGCTGATCGAGGCCGACCTCATCCCCATGCCCATGTGGGAGTCGGACTGCACCAAGCGGCTGGAGGTGATCAAGGACATCCCCGCCGGCAAGTGCATCTACTGGTTCGAGCGCACCGACATGGTCAAGGCCTTCGAGGTGCTGGGCGACCGTGTGGCCCTGCGCGGCAACCTCTCGCCCTCGATGCTGACCACCGGCACGCCGCAGGACGTGGACGCCGCCGTGAAGCACCTGGTCGACAAGGTCTGGAACCAGGGCGGCAAGCTCATCCTCGACGGCGCCTTCGGCATCCCCGACGAGACGCCGGTGGCCAATGTGCGCGCCATGTTCGACGCCGCGCGCAAGTACGCCGGTTGAGGTCCTCCCGCTTCGCACACCAGGACCGACCATGACCGTCCTCACCGACGTGGACGTGCTGCGCGATGTGGCCGCCGGCCGGGTGCCGCCGCAGGTGGCGCGCCGCGACAAGCTGGTGGCCCTGCGCGCCCAGGCGATGGATCTGGTGCGCGAGCAGGGCCTGCTGCAAACGCGGGCCAGCTGGCGCATCGTGCCGCTCGAAGGCGAGCCGGGCGAAGCCGGCTCGCTGTGCATGGACGGGCAACGCCTGCAGGCGCCCTGGCTGGTGCCTTCCTCGGGCCGTCTCACGGCCGTGGCTTGCGCGGTGGCCACCATCGGCGACGCGCTGGAGCAGCACGTGGGTGAGTTGTTCGCGCAGCGTCGCGCTGCGCTGGGCGTGGCGCTGGACAGCCTGGGCAACGAACTGCTGTTGGCGCTCTCGCGCCGGGTGCAGGACCGCCTATGGGCCGAGGCCCGCAAGCAGGGCCTGACGGTGGCCGGCGAACTGCGCGCCGGCGACCCGGGCCTGCAACTGCAGGCCCAGCACACGGTGCTGCAACTGGCCGGGGCGGCCGACATCGGTGTGGCCCTGACCCGCACCCTGATGATGAACCCGACCAAGTCCACCTCCATCGTGCAGGGCGTGGGCCTGGCGCTGCCGGTGCAGACCTGGTCGCGCTGTGACCACTGCCGCTCGCGCGAGCGTTGCAATCTGGTGAAGAACGCCGCCTGAGAGCCTGATGTGGCCAACGCACACCACGATCTGGCACTGAGCCCGCCGCGCGTGCACGCGCTGCGCTTCCCGGCGCTCGACCGCGACATCGATTGCGCCGAGAACGAAACGCTGTTCGCCGCCGCGCGCCGCCATGGCCTGCGCATCGTCGGTGCTTGCGGCGGGCGCGGCACCTGCGGCAGTTGCATGGTGCGGGTGCAAGA
Source organism: Piscinibacter sp. (assembly GCA_017983795.1). Classification (GTDB taxonomy): domain Bacteria; phylum Pseudomonadota; class Gammaproteobacteria; order Burkholderiales; family Burkholderiaceae_C; genus Piscinibacter. Next base: position 103,624 of record JAGOAS010000002.1, on the reverse strand, counting down.
AGGCCGCGTGCACCGCGAGGGCAAGGAGTCCGAGCATTCTTCGCACAAGAAGTGGCTGCGCGCCTGCTGCGTGCAGCCGCGCTCCGACCTGGTGGCGGACGTGGCGCCGCGCTCGCTGGCACCCGTGGTGCGGGCCGACGTGCGCACCGGCGGCGAAGACCAGGCCCTGGCTTGCGAACCGCTGGTGGCTGCGCAGGACCTGCAGCTGCCCCCCGCCAGCCTGCAGGATCTGCTCGGCGACGTGGACCGCGCGCGCCGCGCCCTGGCCCGGCAGGGGCAGCCCCGCGCCGTGGCGGTGGACTGGGCCGCGGCCGCCGAGCTGCCCGGCCTGCTGCGCGCCCACGACTGGCGCGTGAGCCTGCGCAGCGCAACCCACGGCGGCGTCCCGCGCATCATCGGCTTCGCCCGCCCCGAGGCACCGCTGCTGGGCCTGGCGGTGGACCTGGGCACCACCAATGCCGCCGCCTTCCTGCTCGACTTGAAGACCGGCCAGCGCCTGGCCAGCCTGGGCCTGGAGAACCCGCAGGTGGCCTGGGGCGCCGACCTGATCAGCCGCATCAACCACGCCATCAAGGAGCCCGGCGCCGCCGAGACGCTGCGCCAGGCCGCCGTGAACGCCATCAACGCCCTGGCCCATGACCTGGCGCGGGCGGTGGGCGCGCAGGCCAGCGACATCGCCGATGCCGTGGTCTGCGGCAACACCGCCATGCAGCATCTGCTGGCCGGCTGGCCGGTGTCGCAACTGGGGCGTGCGCCCTTCGTGTCGGCCATGAACGAGGCGCTGGACGTGCCGGCGCGCAGCCTGGGCCTGAAGCTGGCCGCCGGCGCCAACCTGCACCTGGCGGCCAGCGTGGGCGGTTTCGTGGGCGGCGACCACGTCGGCGCCATGCTGGCCACCGAGCCGCTCTGGGCGCGGGCTGGCGTCAGCCTGGTGATGGACATCGGCACCAACACCGAGATCAGCCTGGTGCGGCACGATGGGCGCGAGGCGCGCATCTGGTCGTCCTCCTGCCCCTCGGGCCCGGCGCTGGAGGGCGGCCACATCGCCAGCGGCATGCGGGCGGCCGAAGGCGCCATCGAGCGCGTGGCCATCACCGACGACGGGCTCAGGCTGCAGGTCATCGGCGGCGGCCCGCCCATCGGCCTGTGCGGCTCGGGCGTGCTGGACGCGCTGGCGGCCTTCGTGCGCTCCGGCTGGGTCGACGCGCGCGGCCGCATCGTGGGCCGGGTGCCCGAGGTGGGCACGCTCGATGGCGTCAAGGCCATCACCCTGGCCGAGGAAAGCGCCGACGTGCCGGCCGTGCGTTTCACCCAGCACGACGTGCGCGCCGTGCAACTCGCCAAGTCGGCCATACGCACCGGCGTCAAGCTGCTGGCCGCCGAGGCCGGGCTCGATGAAACGCGCATCGACCGCTTCGTCATCGCCGGGGCCTTCGGCGCCTACATCGGCGTCGAGAGCTGCGTGGCCATCGGCCTGCTGCCCGACCTGCCGCGCGAGCGCTTCACCCAGGTGGGCAATGCCGCCGGCCTGGGCGTGCAGCAGATGCTGGCCTCGCGCACGCGCCGCGAGCGTGCCGCGCGCCTGGCCACCGACTGCCGCTATGTGGAGCTGAGCTCGCGCAGCGATTTCCAGAAGACCTTCCTCCAACACATCGGTTTCTAGAACATGAGCTTCAACATCCGCATCATCGGCGAGCGCATCAACCCGGGCTTCAAGAGCACCAAGGCGCTGTTCGACAACTCCGACATCCCCGGCATCCGGGCCCTGGCCGTCAAGCAGGCCGAGGCGGGCGCGAGCTGGCTCAACGTCAACATCGGCGCCCGCGCGCTCACCGACACCGAGTGGATGGCCACCGTCATCCGCGCCATCCAGGAGGTGACCACGGTGCCGCTGTCGTTCGATTTCCCCAGCAAGAAGGTGCAGGAGGTCTGCCTGCAGGCCTACGACCCGGCCAAGGCCCATGGCGCGCTGCCGCTGGTCAACTCCATCACCGAGCACCGCTGGGACCTGATGGAGCTGTACGGCCCCTACAAGTTCAAGGTCATCCTGATGGCCAGCGAGCGGGTCGAGGCGGTGAACGGCGCCATGGTCGCCAAGGGCAACAAGAGCGCCGACGAGATCTACGGCACCGCCCGACGCTGCGCGCTGCGGCTGATGAACGACTACGGCATGCCGGCCGACGACATCATCGTCGACATGTCGGTCAGCGCCATCATCGCCGACACCGAGGGCCTGAACCGCAGCACGGTGGAAGCCATCCGCCTGATCGGCCAAGACCCGGCCCTGAAGGGCGTGCACATGATGGGCGGGCTGTCCAACATCGGCCAGCAACTGCCGCCCAAGGCGGTGGACGGCTCCGACCTCAAGCATGCGCTGGAATGCGCCTTCCTGACGCTGACGGTTCCCCTGGGCTTCGACACCGTGCTGGGCACGCCCTGGCGCGGCTACGACGAGCTGCCGGCCGGCCACTACGTGCTCACCACCTACCAGAACTTCCTGCAGCAGACCGGCAGCAACGCGCTGCGAGCCGTGCGCAAGTTCTACAAGGCATGAATACCGCTCCCGCTCGCTTTGCCCTGGTGGTGGGCGACTGGTTCGACGGCGAGACGCGCCGCGGCCCCGCCACGCTGAAGGTGGTGGACGGCTGCCTGGCGGGCGTGGCCGAGGGCGACCACGGCGCGGCGCTGGCCGAGCAGGGCTGGCCGCTGACGCGCGGCGCCTTCCTGATGCCCGGCCTGGTCGATGCCCATGTGCATCTGTTCCTCGACGGCAAACCCACCGAGCAGGCCGTGCGCTCGGCCCACCTGAAGCAGGGCCTGGAGGCGCTCACCGACGCCGCCCGCGCCAGTGCGCGCCAGAACCTGGCCTGCGGCGTGACGCTGGTGCGCGATGCCGGCGACCGCCACGGCATCAACAACCGGGTGCGCGATGAAGCCCGCGCGGTGGGCAGCGGACTGGCCCAGGTGCGCAGCGGCGGCCTGGGCGTGAAGCGCGCCAAGCGCTACGGCGCCTTCATGGCCATCGACGTGGACGACGAGGCCAGCATCCGCGCCTCGGTGGCGCAACTGGCCCAGGCCAACGACGAGATCAAGCTCATCCTCACCGGCATCATCGACTTCGATGCCGGTGCCGTCACCGACGAACCTCAGTTCAGCGCCGAGGCCGCCGGCGTGGTGGTGCAGGCCGCGCACGCGGCTGGCCGCAAGGTGCTTGCGCATTGCAGCGGTGTCAAAGGCCTGGACGTGGCGGTGGCCGCGGGGGTGGATTCCATCGAACACGGCTTCTTCATGAGCCGCGACCATCTCGCCCGCATGCGCGACCGCCAGCTCGCCTGGGTGCCCACCTTCTGCCCGGTGCACTTCCAGTGGGCCCAGCCCCAGGCCGTGGGCTGGAGCCCCAACACCGTGGGCAACCTGCGCCGCATCCTGGACGCGCACGCCGAGCATCTGCGCATCGCCCGCGAGCTGGGCGTGCGCGTGCTGGTGGGCACCGACGCCGGCAGCATGGGCGTGGAGCATGGGCTGGCGATGTTCGACGAGATCGACCGCTTCCTCGAAGCCGGCTGGCCCCTGCAGTCGGTGCTGGCCGCCGCCACCTCGGTGGCGCGGCGCCACTTCGACGCCGAGCACGCCACGCTGGCCCTGGGGGCTGCGTTCGATGCGGTGCTGCTGAGCGCCTCACCCTGGGACGATGCCCAGGCCTTGCGCCAGCCGCGGCAAGTGTGGGCGAGGGGTGCGGCCGTGGTCACTGCCGATGCCCTGCGGGCCAGTCGGGCGCCGGACGCTTGAACTGCCAAGCGGTAGAAGCGGATCTGTAGCCCAAAAAGGGAGGGGCCGCTCGCTGGCGGCCCCTGGTGTCGTGTGGTGGAGAGGAGGAGGATCGAACTCCCGACCTTCGCATTGCGAACGCGACGCTCTCCCAGCTGAGCTACCCCCCCACGACAGCGCGCATTCTAGCAAACTTCGCGCACCCCTCTTCCCGGATGCAGCGCATGACTTCACGCGACCCCGCCTGGCTCGACGCCCAGTACGACAACCGCGCCCGCGTCGCCGAGTCGGCGCGCATCCTGGAGCGCTGGGCGCAGGCCTCGGCGCTGGCGCGCGAGCGGTCCGACTGCGTGCTCGATGTCCCCTACGGCGACGCGCCCTCCGAGACGCTCGACCTGTTCCGCACCCGCGCGCCCGAGGCGCCGGTGTTCGTATTCATCCACGGCGGCTGGTGGCGCGCGCTCGACAAGCGCGACTATTCCTTCGTCGCGCCGGCGCTGGCGGACGCGGGCGCGCTGGTGGTGATGCCGAACTATGCCCTGTGTCCGGCAGTGAGCATCGACGCGATCGCGCTGCAGCTCACGCGTGCGCTCGCCTGGGTGTGGCGCCACGCGCGCGCGCATGGCGGCGACCCGCGCCGCATCGTCGTCGGCGGCCACTCGGCGGGCGGCCATCTCGCCGCCATGCTGCTCGGCTGCCGCTGGCCGCAGGTGGCGGCCGACCTGCCGGCCGATCTGCTGCGCGCGGCGATCTCCATCTCCGGCCTGTTCGAGCTCGAGACGATTCGCCGCACGCCCTTTCTCGCGCCCGATCTGCGCCTCACGGTCGAATCCGCGCGCCGCCTCAGCCCGGCGTTGATGCCGGCGCCGGCCGGCCGGCTGGCGGCCGTGGTCGGCGGCGACGAGAGCGAGGAGTTCCTGCGCCAGAACCGCCTGATCCGCTCGGCCTGGGGCGAGGCCGCCGTGCCGGTGTGCGAGGCGATCCCAGGCACCAACCACTTCACCGTGCTGCACGAGCTCGCCGATGCGCGCTCGCGGCTGCACCGCATCGCGCTCGAGTGGCTGGGCCTCGCGCCGGGGAATGCGGGGTGACCCTGATCAATCAATGACACAGCTGCCCGGCATAGGCTGAGCCAATCCACTGCATTGAGCTTTTGTATTGGCCCGGGTGGAGACGCTGGGTTAGCGTACCTGGGTGCCGCGTTCGAGACATGCGCCATGGCGCGCGCGGCCGATTCGGTTCAACTCAACGACAGGAGAGCGAGATGGGCTTGAAAGGATCGAAGACCGAGCAGAACCTGAAGGACGCCTTCGCGGGTGAATCGCAGGCGAACCGCCGGTACCTCTACTTCGCAAACAAGGCCGACGTGGAAGGGCAGAACGACGTTGCCGCGCTGTTCCGCTCCACCGCGGAAGGCGAGACCGGCCACGCGCACGGCCACCTCGAGTTTCTCGAGAACGGCTCGGGCGATCCGGCCACCGGCCTGCCGATCGGCAATTCGCGCCAGAACCTGACCGCGGCCGTCGCCGGCGAGACGCACGAGTACACCGACATGTACCCGGGCATGGCCAAGACGGCGCGCGCCGAGGGCTTCGACGAGATCGCCGACTGGTTCGAGACGCTGGCCAAGGCCGAGCGCTCGCACGCCAACCGCTACCAGAAGGCGCTCGACGCGCTGGTGGACTGAAGCGGCAAGACGCTCGCAGGACAAGGGGCTTCGTGCCCCTTGTTCATTGGTGGACCGAGGAGGACAGCACATGACGATCCGTGAAGGCAACCTGGAAGCGCCCACCCGCCACGCCGTCGACTGGAAGAACCCCGACTTCTACGACGAGGCCAAGTGTCTCGCCGAGATGGAACGCATCTTCGACATCTGCCACGGCTGCCGCCGCTGCGTGAGCCTGTGCCAGAGTTTTCCGAACCTGTTCGACCTCGTCGACGCCACCGACGACGGCGAGGTGCACGGCGTGAACAAGGCCGACTACTGGAAGGTGGTCGACCAGTGCTACCTCTGCGACCTGTGCTACCTGACCAAGTGCCCCTACGTGCCGCCGCACGCCTGGAACCTCGACTTCCCGCACACCATGCTGCGCGCCAAGGCGATCAAGTTCAGGAAGGGCGAGGTGAAGGCGAGCGAGAAGTTCCTCGCCTCGACCGACGTGCACGGCCAGTTCGCCGGCATTCCCGTCGTCGTGCAGGCGGTCAACGCGATCAACCGCACCCAGGCGGCGCGCGGCGTGATGGAGAGCGTGCTCGACGTGGACCGCAAGGCCTGGATGCCCGAGCTCGCCACGAAGCGCTTCCGCTGGAGCGCGAAGAAGAAGGGCAGCGCCACGGCGGTGAAGGATGGCCAGCGCAGCCCCGGCAAGGTGGCGATCTTCGCGACCTGCTACGTCAACTACAACGAGCCCGGCATCGGCCACGATCTGCTCGCCTCGCTGGAGCACAACGAGATTCCCTACGTGATCGTCGAGAAGGAATCCTGCTGCGGCATGCCCAAGCTCGAGCTCGGTGACCTCGAGGGCGTGGAGAAGCACAAGAACGCCAACATCCCGGTGCTGGCGAAGTACGCGAAGGAAGGCTGGGCGATCGTCAGCGCCGTGCCCTCATGCACGCTGATGTTCAAGCAGGAGCTGCCGCTGCTGTTCCCCGGCGATGCCGACGTGGCCGCGGTGCAGGCGGCGATGTTCGACCCCTTCGAGTACCTGATGGCGCGCCATAAAGACGGGTTGCTCAAGACCGATTTCAAGAACCCGCTCGGCAAGGTGAGTTACCACATCCCCTGCCACGGCCGCGTGCAGAAGATCGGCAAGAAGACCGAGGAGATGCTCAAGCTGATCGGCGAGAAGGTGACGCTGCAGCTCAACACCGTGGAGCGCTGCTCCGGCCACGCCGGCACCTACGGGGTGAAGAAGCCTTATCACGCGATCGCGATGAAGATCGGCCGGCCGGTCTTCAAGGCCATGGCCAATGGCGAGCCCGACTACATCGGTTCCGATTGCCCGATGGCCGCCCACCACATCGCCCAGGGCATGGCCGGCAACGGCGCGCCGGCGACGAAGATCGCGCACCCGCTGACGCTGCTGCGCACCGCCTACGGCGTGTGAACCCGAGATGGAGACGAGCATGAGCATCACCCGCGACAGCCTCCTGACGCTGGAGGCCTACGCCAAGATCCGCAAGAGCAGCAAGCCCGAGGTGATCGCGCACCGGCGCCTGCGCAGCGTGGCGCTCGGCGAGCACGTCACCGTGCAGTTCGAGGACGAGCAGACCATCCGCCGCCAGATCCAGGAGATGCTGCACATCGAGAAGATCTTCGAGGAGGACGGCATCCAGGCCGAGATCGACGCCTATGCGCCGCTGGTGCCCGACGGCAGCAACTGGAAGGCGACCATGCTGATCGAGTACCCCGATGCGCACGAGCGCAAGCGCGAGCTGGCGCGGCTGATCGACATCGAGGACCGCATGTTCGTCGAGGTCGAAGGCCACGCGCGCATCTACGCGATCGCCGACGAGGATCTGGAGCGCGAGACCACCGAGAAGACCTCCTCGGTGCACTTCCTGCGTTTCGAGTTTCCGAGCGCCGCGCGCGAGGCGGTGCGTGCCGGCGCGGCCGTCAAGCTCGGCTGCGACCACTCCAACTACCCGGCGCACCTCACGATCGCGCCGGACACGCTGGCCAGCCTAGCCGGCGACCTGCAGCCGTAGCCGCCGCGCGCTGCGCCAGCCGTCGGCGCTGTAGAGCAGCAAGGCGGCCCAGATCAGCCCGAAGCCTGCGAGGCGCTGCCCGCCGAAGGGCTCGTTGAACAGCCACACGCCGAGCGCGAACTGGATCGACGGGCCGATGTACTGCAGCAGGCCCAGCGTGGTCATCGAGATGCGCCGCGCACCGGCGGCGAACAGCAGCAGCGGCACGGCGGTGAGCGGCCCCACGCCGATCAGCAGCAGGTTGGTCGACAGCTCGGGTGCCGGGAAGCTCGCCGGGCCGCGCCCCCACCACAGAGCGAGCGCGACCAGCGCCGGCGCGGCCAGCAGCAGCGTCTCCAGCGTCAGGCCTTCGAGCGCGCCCAGCGGGGCGATCTTGCGCAGCAGCCCGTAGGCGCCGAAGCTGCCGGCCAGCGCGAGCGCGATCCACGGCAGCTGGCCGGTCAGCGCGGTCAGCCAGATCACGCCCAGCGTCGCCAGCGCCAGGGCCGCCCACTGCAGCCGGCGCGGCCGCTCGTGCAGCACGCTGTAGCCGAGCAGCACGTTGACCAGCGGGGTGATGAAGTAGCCCAGGCTGGCGTCGATGACGTGGCCGTTGGCGATGGCCCAGATGTAGGTCAGCCAGTTGCACGAGAGCAGCAGCGCGCTCACCGCGAAGGCGCCCAGCACGCGCGGCTGGCGCAGCGCGGCGCCGAGCCAGCCCCAGTGGCGACGCCAGGCCAGCAGCGCCAGCACGAACAGCAGCGACCAGACGATGCGGTGCACCAGCACCTCGGTGGCCGGTACGGTGGCGAGGTGGCTGAAGTAGAGCGGGAACAGGCCCCACAGCACGTAGGCGGAGGCGGCGTAGACGATTCCGGTGGGCATGGCCGCGATTGTCGACGGGCCGCGCGCTTGATGCAGGCCAAGCCTGCGATGCCCCCGGCCTCGAACAATGGGCCGGTCGAACCCGCGCAGGAGGGCGCATGTTCCAGATCCGCATCCACGGCCGTGGCGGGCAGGGCGTGGTGACCGGCGCCGAGATGCTCTCGATCGCCGCCTTCGAGCAGGGCCGCCACGCCCAGGCCTTCCCGAGTTTCGGCTCGGAGCGCACCGGCGCGCCGGTGGTGGCCTTCTGCCGCATCGCCGAGCGCGAGATCCGCCTGCGCGAGCCGGTGATGGCGCCCGACGCGCTGATCATCCAGGACCCGACGCTGCTGCACCAGGTCGACGTCTTCCAGGGCTTGAAGCCCGAGGGCTACGTGCTGATCAACTCGGCGCGCAGCTTCGACGAACTCGGCGTCGGCGAGTTCGTGCAGCGCTTCCGGCGCGAGCGCCTCGTCAACGTGCCGGCCGGCGAGATCGCCAAGGCGCACCTCGGCCGGCCGCTGCCCAACGCGGCGCTGCTCGGCGGCTTCGCGGCCATCAGCGGGCTGATCACGCTGGAGGCGGTGGGCAAGGCGATCCGCGACAAGTTCACCGGCAAGGTCGCCGAGGCCAACATCGCAGCCGCCGCCGAGGCCTACGACTACGTGCGCAAGGAAATGCGGGAGTTGGCCCATGCTCAAGCAGATTGAAGGCTCGCGCGCCGTTGCCGAGGCGGTGGCGCTGGCGCGCCCGGAGGTGATCTGCGCCTACCCGATCTCGCCGCAGACGCACATCGTCGAGGCGCTCGGCGAACTGGTGAAGGAGGGCGCGCTGAGCCCTTGCGAGTTCATCAACGTCGAGAGCGAGTTCGCCGCGATGAGCGTGGCCATCGGCGCCTCGGCGGCGGGCGCGCGCGCCTACACCGCCACCGCCAGCCAGGGCCTGCTGTTCATGGCCGAGGCGGTGTACAACGCCGCCGGGCTCGGCCTGCCGATCGTGATGACGGTGGCCAACCGCGCCATCGGCGCGCCGATCAACATCTGGAACGACCACAGCGACGCGATGAGCCAGCGCGACTGCGGCTGGATCCAGCTCTTCGCCGAGACCAACCAGGAAGCCGCCGACCTGCACGTGCAGGCCTTCCGGCTCGCCGAAGCCGTCAGCCTGCCGGTGATGGTGTGCATGGACGGCTTCATCCTCACGCACGCCTACGAGCGCGTCGATGTGCCGACGCAGGAACAGGTCGATGCCTTCCTGCCGCCCTACCAGCCGCGCCAGGTGCTCGATCCGGCCGAGCCGGTGACCATCGGCGCGATGGTGGGCCCCGAGGCTTTCGCCGAGGTGCGCTATCTCGCGCACGCGCGGCAGCTGCGCGCGCTCGAGCTGATCCCGCAGATCGCCGCCGACTTCGAGCGCCAGTTCGGCCGCAGCAGCGGCGGGCTGCTGCACGGCTATCGCTGCGAGGATGCGCACACCATCGTGGTCGCGCTCGGCTCGGTGCTGGGCACGATCAAGGACACGGTGGACGCGCTGCGCGATGCCGGCCACCGCATCGGCGTGCTGGGCATCACCTCGTTCCGGCCCTTCCCGCTGGCGGCGGTGCGCGAGGCGCTGGTGCATGCCGAGCGTGTGATCGTGCTGGAGAAGAGTTTCTCGGTGGGCCTGGGCGGCATCCTCGCCAACGACGTGCGCATGGCGATGAGCGGCACGCGCCGCCACGGCTACACCGTCGTCGCAGGCCTCGGCGGGCGGGCGATCACGCAGGCTTCGCTCGCCAAGGTGTTCGAGCAGGCGATGCGCGACGAGATCGAGGCGCTCACCTTCCTCGACATGGACTGGGGCCTGATCGAGCGCCAGCTCGAACGCGAGCGCCGCGGCGAGCGCAGCGGGCCGGCGGCCGAGGCGATGCTGCGCGATCTCGGCGCGGTGGCGTCGCGGGTGAGTTGAATGAGGGGCAACGCGATGCTTCGTCTTGGCGCTCTGGAGCGCGGCGCCGGCCGGGCAGGCTGGGCTGTGCGCGGCCCGATATCCGTGCTCGCCCAGCCTGCCCGGCCGACGCCGTGCCACCGGTGGCGCGGCGCGCAGACCGGCAGGCCACGCCCGAGCCGCTCTCAGTGGAGGCGATACACGACATGAGCCACCAACCCGTCAAGTTCTATCAGACCGGCACCTTCACGGTCGGCAACCGCCTGCTCGCGCCCGAGCAGCGCAGCGTGCAGGCCAGCCGCGAGCGCAGCAACGCCATCAACTCCGGCCACCGCGCCTGCCAGGGCTGCGGCGAGGCACTCGGTGCGCGCTACGCGGTCGACGCGGCGCTGCGCGCGGCCGAGGGCAAGCTGATCGCGGCCAACGCCACCGGCTGCCTGGAGGTGTTCTCCACGCCGTATCCGGAAACGTCGTGGCAGCTGCCGTGGATCCACTCGCTGTTCGGCAATACCGCCGCAGTGGCCACCGGCATCGCCGCCGCGCTGAAGGTGAAGGGCCGGCACGATGTGCGCGTGCTCGCGCAGGGCGGCGACGGCGGCACCACCGACATCGGCTTCGGCTGCCTGTCGGGCATGTTCGAACGCAACGACGACGTGCTCTACGTCTGCTACGACAACGAGGCCTACATGAATACCGGCGTGCAGCGCTCCTCGGCCACGCCGGCGATGGCGCGCACCGCCACCACGCCGGCAGTCGGCGCGGCGCCGGGCAACGTCTTCGGCCAGGGCAAGAACCTGCCGAAGATCGCGATGGCGCACGGCATTCCCTACGTGGCCACCGCCACGGTGGCCGATCTGCACGACCTCGAGGCCAAGGTCGAGCGTGCGATGGCGATGCATGGCGCGCGCTACCTGCACGTGCTGGTGCCGTGTCCGCTGGGCTGGGGCTCGGCCTCGAACGACAGCGTGCGCCTGGCGCGCCTCGCGCAGCAGTCGGGCCTGTTCCCGGTATTCGCCGCCGAGCAGGGCGAGATCACGGCGGTGGCCAAGATCCGCAAGCGTGTGCCGGTGGAGGAATACCTGCAGCCGCAGAAGCGCTTCGCCCACCTGTTCGCGCCGCAGCGCCGCGACGACGTGATCGCGCGGCTGCAGGCGCAGGCCGATCGCAACATCCGCGAATACCGCCTCGTCGATGCGATGGAGGTGGAGGCATGAGCATGCGCAAGCCTTTCGCCATCACGTTGGATGTGGGGTCTTCGCTCGCGAACAAGACCGGCTCGTGGCGTTCGAGCCGCCCGGTCTACGTCGACCGCCTGCCGCCCTGCAATTCAACCTGCCCGGCCGGCGAAGACATCCAGGGCTGGCTCTACCACGCCGAGAGCGGCGACTATGAAAACGCCTGGCGCCACCTGACGCGCGACAACCCCTTCCCGGCCATCATGGGCCGCGTCTGCTACCACGCCTGCGAGGGTGCCTGCAACCGCGGCAAGCTCGACGCGCCGGTGGGCATCAATGCGGTCGAACGTTTCCTCGGCGACGAGGCGCTCAAGCGCGGCTGGGCCTTCGAGGCGCCGCCCGCCGAGAGCGGCAGGCACGTGCTCATCGTCGGCGCCGGGCCCTCGGGCCTGAGCGCGGCCTACCACCTGCGCCGCCTCGGGCATCGCGTCACCGTGCTGGAAGCCGGCCCGCTGCCCGGCGGCATGATGCGTTTCGGCATTCCCAAGTACCGCCTGCCGCGCGAGGTGCTCGATGGCGAGGTGGCGCGCATCGTCGCCCTGGGCGTGACGATCCGCTACGGCGAGAAGGTGGCCGACCTGAAAGCCGCGATGGCGCGCGAAGGCGCCGATGCGGCCTTCCTCGCCGTCGGCGCGCACATCGCCAAGCGCGCCTTCATCCCGGCGGGCGATTCGGCGCGCGTGCTCGATGCCGTCTCGGTGCTGCGCAGCATGGAAGGGGAGAGCAAGCCCATGCTCGGCCGCCGCGTGGTCGTCTACGGCGGCGGCAACACGGCGATCGACGTGGCGCGCACCGCCAGGCGGCTCGGCGCCAGCGAGGCGGTGATCGTCTACCGGCGCACGCGCGAGCGCATGCCGGCGCACGACTTCGAGGTCGAGGAGGCGCTGCAGGAAGGCGTGATGATCAAGTGGCTCTCGACCATCCGCCAGGCCGAGGCCGGCGAGATCACGGTCGAGAAGATGGTGCTGGACGCCGAAGGCAAGCCGCAGCCCACCGGCGAGTTCGAGACGCTGGCGGCCGATTCGCTGGTGCTCGCGCTCGGCCAGGATGTCGACCTCTCGCTGCTCGAGGGCGTGGCCGGCCTCGTCATCCAGGACGGCGTGGTGCAGGTCGACGAACGCCTGATGACCGGCCATGCCGGCATCTTCGCCGGTGGCGACATGGTGCCGGCCGAGCGCAACGTCACGGTGGCGGTGGGGCACGGCAAGAAGGCGGCCAAGCACATCGATGCCTGGCTGCGCGGCAGCGCCGCGCCGGAGGCGAAGAAGCACGACGCCGCCGGCTTCGAGCGGCTCAACCCCTGGTACTACAGCGATGCGCCGGCCACCGTGCGGCCCGTGCTCGATCTGGCGCGGCGCCAGACCAGCTTCGACGAGGTGCAGGGCGGGCTGACCGAGGGCAACGCACTGTTCGAGGCGCGCCGCTGCCTGTCGTGCGGCAACTGCTTCGAGTGCGACAACTGCTACGGCGTGTGCCCCGACAACGCGGTGATCAAGCTCGGCGCGGGGCAGCGCTTCCAGTTCAACTACGACTACTGCAAGGGCTGCGGACTGTGTGCCGCCGAGTGCCCCTGCGGCGCCATCGACATGGTGCCCGAGACGATCTGAGGCGTTCGGCCGTGCGGTTGTGGCGGCCGCGTCACAGCCATCCCCCGTGCTCGCGGGGAAAACCTGCGGGCTTGGGATGTCCTGTCACAGGGTGCTGCCCACAATTCCGGACAACGCTGCACAGCAGCGCTGCACCGGAGACGCCACCATGCCGCAAACCTTCAACGTCGGAGCCCGTTCGCTGTTCGTCACGACGGTGGCCTGGGTGTTCATCGCGCTGTCGCTGCTGGCGGTGGCCTCGGCGGTGGTGCAGAACGCGGCGGTGGCCTCGCTGCTGCCCGGCTGGCGCAGCCACGGCGCGGCGCTGCCGCTGCTGACCGGCCTGTTGATCGCCTACCTGCCCTGGGTGGTGGGTGCGGGGCTGGTGCTCTCGCTGGCCACGCTGGCCTCGGCCATCGGCCTGCTGCTGCGCCTGGACTGGGCGCGCCGCGCCTTCATCGGCCTGCTGGTGCTGGCCATCGTCTTCCACCTGCTGGGGCTGTGGTTCCAGCACGAGGTGCTGCAGTCGGTGGTCGAGAGCACGCTCAAGAGCGCGCCGCTGCCCGAGCAGGCGCTCGGCGTATTCGGCGGCTTCGTCACCGCGGCGCGCACGCTGGGCGTGGCGCTGACGCTGGCGGCCTGCGCGCTGCTGGGCTGGATCATCCGCCGGCTGATGTCGGCAGCGGTCAGGCAGGAGTTCGCCTGATCGATCAGCCGACGTCGCCGTCGAGGTAATACCAGCGCCCGCCCTCGCGCAACAACCGTTCGCCCTGAGCAGGGAAGAGGGCTTCGACAGCCCGAACGGAGCAGCGGGGCAGATGCCGTGTTTCACGTCAGCAGCAGTTCCCAGGATTCGCCGACCACATCCGGGCCGAAGCTGCGGTGGGGCTCGCTGCCGGTCAGGCGGTAGCCGGCCTTGCGGTAGATGCCGCGCGCCGCGGCGAGGTTGGAGTCGGTCCACAGCACGATGCGGCGGTAGCCGCGTTCGCGCGCGAAGCGTTCGCATTCGGCCACCAGCCGCTCGCCCAGGCGCAGGCCGCGCGCGGCCGGCTCGACCAGCAGCAGGCGCAGCTGCGCGGTGTCGGGCAGGGGCTGGCCGGTCTTCTCGTCGCGTGCCTGTACCAGCGCCACGCAGCCGACGCTGACGCCGTCGCGCTCGGCGATCCAGCAGGCTTCGCGCTGCGCGTCGAAGCGTTCGAGGAAGTCGGCACCGATGCGCGCCACCAGCGCCTCGAAGCGGCCGTCGAAGCCGTATTCCTGCGCATACAGCGCGCCGTGGCGCGAGATCACCCAGCCGATGTCGCCGGGGCGGTGGGTTCGCAGCGTGCAGTGCGCGGGGAGGCGGGGGAGGTCGGGCATGGCAGTGGCGTGATCGGTTCACGGATCGTGCCTGAAAAGTGGCCGGGTGCTTGAGTTGATTACTGTATAAAAGTACAGTATTCAAATGGACCCCATGCCCGCCGCTCTCATCGCCCCGCAAGACCTGCACCCCGCGCTGTGGCTCGGCCACCAGCTCGGCCGTGCGCGCGGCGACGGCGTGGCCAGCGGCTTCGCCGAGCTCGACGCCCAGCTGCCCGGCGGCGGCTGGCCGCGCCGCGCGCTCACCGAGCTGCTGCTGCCGCAGCCGGGCATCGGCGAGATCCGTCTGCTCGCGCCCGGCCTCGCCGCCGCGCAGCGCGATGGCCGGCTGGTGATGCTGTTCGATCCGCCGGCGCAGCTCTCGGCCTGGGCGCTGGCGCAGCTCGGGCTGGACGTGGCGCAACTGCTGGTGGTGCAGACACAGCCCGGCAGCGGCGGCCACGACAGGCTCTGGGCCTTCGAGCAGGCGCTCAAGAGCGGCCACGTGGGTGCGCTGCTCGCCTGGCTGCCGCCGCGGCTGCGCCCCGAGCGTCTGCGCCGCCTGCAGCTGGCCGCGCAGGCGCACGACGGCGCCGCCTTCGTGATGCGCGAAGCGGCCGCCGCCGAGCGCCCGAGCGCCGCGCCGCTGCGCCTTTCGCTGCGCGCCGCCGGCCCCGATGCGCTGGCGCTGCGCGTGCTCAAGCGCCGCGGCCCGCCGCGCGAAGCACCCATCGTGCTGGCGCTGCCGCCGGTGCTCTCGGAGGCGGCCTGGGCGCGCCGGCGCCCGGAACGCACGGAGCGCGCGCAGCGCGTGCCGTCGCTCCCGGTGGCCACCTTCATCGATCTCGGCTGACGCTCGTGGAGCCGCTCGCGCCATGTTCTGGATCGCGCTGCACCTGCCCTTGCTGTCGCTGGAGGCCTTCGCCGCCACGCTGGCGCAGGGCGAGGCCGAAGCGCCGCTCGCGCTGGAAGATGCCTTGCACATCGTCGCCGCCAATGCCGCGGCGCATGCGCTCGGCGTCGAGCCGGGGCAGAAGCGCGCCACCGCGCTGGCGCTCGCGCCCGATCTGCGCATCGGCCAGGCGGATGCCGCGCGCGATGCCGCCGCGCTGAGCGCCGTGGCGCATGCGGCGCTGGCCTTCACGCCCAGCGTGTGCGTGCAGGACAGCTTCGATCCGCAGCGCAGCGCCGACACCGTGCTGCTCGAGGTGCGCGCCAGCCTGCGCTACTTCGGCGGGCCGGTGAAGCTGCTGCAGCGGCTGCGCGAGGTGGTGACGCCGCTGGGCCACCGCATCCGCGCCGCCAGCGCGCCCACGCCGCTGGGCGCCGCGCTGCTCGCGCGCGGCCCGCGGCGCGTGCACGTGCAGGAGCCGGCGGCGCTGCAGCGCGCGCTCGATGCGCTGCCGGTGTGGCTGCTCGGGCCCGGGCGCGAGCACTGGGAGGCGCTGCAGGGCATGGGCTTGTCGACCTTGTCGGATCTGCGCCGCCTGCCGCGCTCGGGGCTGGCGCGGCGCTTCGGCACGGCGCTGCTGGCCGATCTCGACTGTGCCTACGGCGAGCGGCCCGATCCGCGCGTGCCGATCACGCTGCCGCCGCGCTTCGAGAGCCGCCTCGAACTGTTCGCACGCGCCGACAGCGCCGAGCAGGTGCTGCATGCCGCCGCGATGCTGCTGGCGCGCCTGTCTACCTGGCTGGCCGCGCAGCATGCCTTGGTGCGCGGCTTCACCTTGGCGATGCAGCACGAGCCGCGCTGGCGCAGCGATGCGCAGGTGCCGCCGCAGACGCTGCTGGAGGTGGCGCTGGCCGAACCCTCGCGCGACCCGGCGCACCTGCAGGTGCTGCTGCGCGAGCGGCTGATGCAGGTGCAGCTGCCGGCGCCGACGCTGGAGCTGAGCCTCGCCTCCTGCGCCATCGTGCCCGGCGAGGCGCCCAGCGGCGAGCTGTTCCCGAGCGCGGCCAGCGAGCGCGAGGGCCTGGTGCGGCTGGTCGAACGCTTGCAGGCGCGCCTGGGCGTCGAGCGCGTGCAGACCTTGCATGCGGTGCACGACCACCGCCCCGAGCGTGCCAGCCAGCTCAAGCCGGCGCAGCCGGCGCGCCTCGCCCAGCGCGGCGCGCCGTTCGAGCTGCCCGTGATGCCGCTGCGCCCGGTGTGGCTGCTCGCGCCACCCGAGCCGCTGGCGGCGCGCGACGAGCGGCCGCTGCTCGGTGGCCGCGAGCTGCAACTGCTCAGCGGCCCGGAGCGCATCGAGGCCGGCTGGTGGGATCACGAGCTCGCCGAGCGTGACTACTTCATCGCCGAGGAGGCCGGCGGCGCGCTGGTCTGGCTCTACCGCAGCCGTCTGTCAGGCGGGGCCGGCAGCGGCTGGTTCCTGCACGGCCGCTTCGCCTGAACGGCCCTAACGGCTCAGCAGCACGGGCACGGCCGCCGCCAGCAGCGCCACGCCCGAGGCCGTCAACAGCAGCAGCACGATGCGCCGGAATGCCACTTCGCTGATGCCGATGTAGACGCGCATGCCGATCAGCGCCGGCAGCAGCATGGCCGGCAGCACGATCGCCAGCGAGGGCAGCATCGCCGGCGTGACGAAACCCTTGGCGAGGTAGGCGACGAAGGTCACCGACAGCATCGCCAGGTTGAAGTTCTGGATGATGGCGCGCTGGCCGTCCTTGTCGAAGCCGCGCAGCGTGCACCACAGCGTCGGGATGGCGCCGGTGAAGCCGCCCAGCCCACCCATCACGCCGCCGGCGATGCCCGAAGCAGCGTCGCCGATGCGGCCACCGCGCGTGATGCGCGGCAGGCGCGGCGCCAGCAGCATCAGCGGGCACCAGGTGACGAGCAATCCGCCCAGCACGGCGCGAAAGAGGGGCACGTCCAGCCGCGGCAGCAGCCACAGGCCGAGCGGCAAGCCCAGCAGGCCGCCGACGAGAAAGGGCGCGACGCGCAGCGCGTCGAAGCCGCGCCGCACGGTGAAGGCGGCGAGCAGCTGGCCGGTGAGCGCGCCCGCCACGGCCAGCACCGCGGCCAGGCGCGGCTCCAGCGCCCAGGCCCAGACCGCCATCGCGGTGAGGCCGAAGCCGAAGCCCGACAGGCCCTGGATGAAGCCGGCCAGCGCAGCCCCCAGGATGATGACGATCAGTGACGGGTCCAGGGCGGGCCTCCCTACAATGCCCCGATTCTCATCCGAAGCGAGCCCATGCAAGTCGACCCGAGCATCTTCAAGGCCTATGACATCCGCGGCGTGGTCGGCAAGACCATCGATGAGAACTTTGCCGAGCAGCTCGGCCGCGCCTTCGGCAGCGAAGCCGTCGCCGCCGGCGAACGCGCGGTGGCGGTGGGGCGCGACGGGCGCCTCTCCGGCCCGGGCCTGGTGGCGGCGCTGGTGCGTGGCCTGGCTTCGACCGGGCTGGACGTGGTCGACCTCGGCGCCGTCACCACGCCGATGCTCTACTACGTGGCCGCCACGCGCGGCAAGCATGGCTGCTCGAGCGGCATCCAGGTCACCGGCAGCCACAACCCCAAGGACTACAACGGCTTCAAGATGGTGCTGGCCGGCAAGGCCATCTACGGCGACGCCATCCAGGGCCTGCGCCGGCGCATCGAAGCCGAGGACTATGTGCGCAAGCCGGGCCGCGCCGCGGCGATGGACATCGTGCCCGAATACAGCGCGCGCATCGCGGGCGACTGCAAGCTCGCGCGCAAGATGAAGATCGTGGTCGACTCGGGCAACGGCATCCCCGGCGCCTCGGCACCGGCCATCCTGCGCGCGCTGGGCTGCGAGGTGATCGAGCTGTATTCGGAAGTCGATGGCGACTTCCCCAACCACCACCCCGATCCGAGCAAGCCGGAGAACTTGGCCGACCTGATCCGCACGGTGAAGGCCACCGGCGCCGAGCTGGGCCTGGCCTTCGACGGCGACGGCGACCGCCTCGGCGTCGTCACGGTCGACGGCCACGTGATCTACCCGGACCGCCAGCTGATGCTGCTCGCGCAGGACGTGCTCAGCCGCAACCGGGGCGCGACCGTGATCTTCGACGTCAAGTGCACGCAGCGCCTCGCGCCGGCGATCCGCGCCGCCGGCGGCGTGCCGCTGATGTGGAAGACCGGCCACTCGCTGATCAAGGCCAAGATGCGCGAGATCGGCGCGCCCATCGCCGGCGAGATGAGCGGCCACATCTTCTTCGGCGAGCGCTGGTACGGCTTCGACGACGCCACCTACACCGCGGCGCGCATGCTGGAGATCCTGTCGCGCGCCAAGAACCCGAGCGCCGTGCTCGATGCGCTGCCCACCAGCTTCAGCACGCCCGAGCTGAACGTGCCTTGCGCCGAGGGCGAACCGAAGCAGGTGGTGGAGCGCCTGCAGGCCAGCGCCAAGTTCCCCGGCGCCAAGGAAGTGGTGACCATCGATGGCGTGCGCGTCGAGTACGACGACGGCTTCGGCCTGGTGCGCAGCTCCAACACCACGCCGGTGCTGGTGCTGCGCTTCGAGGGCCACACCCCCGAGGCGCTGCACCGCATCGAGGCCGACATGATGGCCGCGCTGCGCGCCGTCAAGCCCGACGCCACCTTCGCCGCCGCGGCACACTGACCGGACGGGCGCGCGCTTGAAAGTCCTGATCGTCAAGCTGTCTTCGCTCGGTGATGTCGTGCACGCCATGCCGGCGGTGCAGGACATCCGCGCCGTCCATCCCGAGGCGGTGATCGACTGGGTGGTCGAGCCGGCCTTCGCGCCGCTGGTGCGGCGCGTGGCCGGCGTGCGGCGCGTCATCGAGTGCCCGATGCGCCGCTGGCGGCGTGCCTGGTGGACGGGCGCGACGCGCGCCGAGTGGCGCGCCTTCAAGGCGCAGCTGCAGGAGGAGCAATACGACGCGGTGATCGACCTGCAAGGCCTCACCAAGTCGGCCATCGTCGCCAAGCTGGCGCGCGGCACGCGCTTCGGCCTGGCCAACCAGACCGAGGGCTCGAGCTACGAGGCGCCGGCCGGCTGGCTGGTGGATCACGCCATCCGCGTCGAGCCGCACATCCATGCGATGGACCGCTCGCGCGTGCTGGTGGGCGCGGCGCTCGGCCGCGCGCCCGAGGGGCCGCCCAAGTACGGCCTCAACCCCAAGCAGCGCGTCTTCCGCACCGCCAGCCCGACGGTGGCCTTCGTGCACGGCACCTCGCGCGACGACAAGCTCTGGCCGGTCGAGCACTGGGTGCAGCTCGGCAAGCGTGTCATCGAGGCCGGCTGGCGCATCGGCCTGCCGCAGGGCAACGAGCTGGAGCACACGCGCGCCGAGATGATCGCCGCCGGCTTGCAGTTCGAGAAGGCCTTTCACGTCGAGGTCTGGCCCTCGCTGCCGCTGGACGGCGTGCTCGACCGCCTCGCGCTCACGCAGGGCGTGATCGGCGTGGACAGCGGCCTCAGCCACATCGCCGTGGCACTGGATCTGCCGCACGTGCAGCTCTACAACTTTCCGACCGCCTGGCGCACCGGGCCGCAGGCCAACCACGGCCATCGACACCAGGTCGCGCTGGAAGGGCGGCCGCCCAGCGTGCAGGCCACCTGGCTGGCCTGGAGCAACGTGCTGGTCGCGGCTTCGTGACCGCGCTCATCGAGCGGGGCTGACATGCCGGCGCGCGCGCTGTACTCCGCGCTGCTGTGGCTGGCGCAGCCGCTCTACCTGCTGCGCCTGTGGTGGCGCGGCCGCGCCGAGCCGCTCTACCGCGAGGCGCTCGCCGAACGCTTCGGCTTCTACGCTGACGCGCCCTCGTCGGGCTGGTTGTGGGTGCATGCGGTGTCGCTCGGCGAGACGCGTGCCGCGGCGGCGCTGATCGCCGCGCTGCGCCAACGCCGGCCGGAGCTGCGGCTGCTGCTCACGGCCAGCACCGCCACCGGCCGCGAGGCCGGGCGCGAGCTGCTGCGCGAAGGCGATCGCCAGGCCTGGCTGCCCTTCGACACGCCCGGCGCGGTACGGCGCTTCCTGGCGCAGTTCCGCCCGGCGCTGGGCGTGCTGATGGAAACCGAGATCTGGCCCAACCTGCTGCCGATGGCGCGCGCACAGGGCGTGCCGCTGGTGCTCGCCAACGCGCGCCTGTCGGAGAAGAGCATGCGCCAGGGCGAGCGCTATGCCGCGTTGATCCGCCCCGCGGTCGAGGCGCTCGCGCTCGTGCTGGCACAGGGCGAGGCCGATGCGCAGCGGCTGCGTTCGGCGGGCGCGCGCGAGGTGCGCGTCAGCGGCAACCTCAAGTACGACATGGCGCCCGATCCGGCCCTGGTGGCGCGTGGCGCGGCCTGGCGCGCGGCGCTCGCGCGGCCGGTGCTGCTGTTCGCCGTCTCGCGCGAGGGTGAGGAGGCGCCGCTGCTGGCGGCCTGGGCGCGGCGCCGCGCTGCGCTCGCCGGGAAGCCCTTGCTCGTGATCGTGCCGCGCCATCCGCAGCGCTTCGACGAGGTGGCGGCGCTGATGCAGGGCGCCGGGTTGAGCATCGCGCGGCGCAGCGCCTGGGGCGAGATGCCGCACGAGGGCGCACTCGCCGCCGACGCCTGGTTGGGCGACTCGATGCGCGAGATGCCGCTCTACTACGGGCTCGGCCAGGTGGCGCTGCTGGGCGGCAGCTTCGCGCCGCTGGGCGGGCAGAACCTGATCGAGGCCGCGGCCTGCGGCTGCCCGGTGGTGATGGGCCCGCACACCTTCAACTTCGCCGAGGCCGCCGAACTGGCTGCGGCGGCCGGCGCGGCGCGGCGCGTCGACACCATAGCGGACGCACTCGACGCCGCGCTCGCGCTGCTGGCCGATGCGCAGGCGCTCGCGCACGCGGGCGAACGCGCGCGCGCCTTCGCGGCCGAGCATCGCGGCGCTGCGCTGCGCATGGCCGAGGCGATCGATGGGCTCTGGCCTGAGGTACAACACCAGACTGCAGCGCACTGAACGCGAGACCGCCATGCCCGCCATCCTCGTCCTCAACGGCCCCAACCTGAACCTGCTCGGCACGCGTGAGCCTGCGACCTACGGCAGCACCACGCTGGCCGACGTCGAGCGCCTGTGCGTCGAGCACGCGCGCGCGCTCGGCTACACGGTCGACTTCCGCCAATCCAACCACGAGGGCGTGCTGGTCGACGCCATCCACGAGGCCGGCCGCGGCTTCAAGGAGGGCACGCTGGCCGGCGTGGTGTTCAACGCCGGCGCCTACACGCACACCTCGATCGCGCTGCACGACGCGGTGCGTGCGGTGGAGGTGCCGGTGATCGAGGTGCACATCAGCAACGTGCACGCGCGCGAGAGCTTCCGCCACCATTCGTGGCTGTCGCCGGTGGCCGCCGGCATCATCGTCGGCCTGGGCGTGGAGGGCTATCGGCTCGCCATCGATGCCCTGGCGCGGCGCGCCAAGGGCTGAGGCTTCGGGCGCTTAGGCCAGTACGGCCAGCGGGCGCACGGCGGCGCTGCCGGGGAAGACCTCGCCGTCCAGGCGCGATGCCGCCACCTGCAAGTGCTCGCCGAGCAGGCCCTTGAGCAGGGCGCGCAGGTCGGTGGTGATGCGCAGGTCGCGGCCCTCGAAGCGATCCTTCCTCGCCAGGCCCGGCCAGTCGGCCAGCACGCGGCCGCCGCGGATCGCGCCGCCGAGCACGAAGGCTGCACCGCCCGTGCCGTGGTCGCTGCCCTGCGTGCCGTTGATAGACACCTCACGACCGAATTCGCTGGCCACGACCACCACGCTGTCGCGCCAGACACCGCTCGTCGTCAGCCCCTCGCGCAAGGCAGCCAGCCCGGCATCGAGCGTGCGCAAGGCCTGCGTGGTCGCGCCATTGGGCGCTGCCTGGTTCGCATGCGAATCCCAGCCGCCGAGTTCGAGCACCGCCACGCGCGGGCCGGTCGGCTGGGCGAGAAACTCCGCGGCGCGCCGTGCCAGCGGCACGAAGGGCCCGCTGCGCCGCTGGCCGCCGGCCATGTCGTCGCCGCCATTGGCATCGGCGGGCATGGACCCGTCCAGGCGCAGCGCTTTCGCGCGGGCCAGCGCTTCGGCGAGCGCGGCATCGCTGCCGTAGAGGCGCTCCAGCCGCGCCATCAGGTCGGCTGACGGATCCGGCAGCGTCGAGGGCGACCAGGTATCGGGCGAGCCCGGCCCGCGCAGCACCAGCGGCACGGCAGTGGCCAGCGCGATGCCGCGGCCGTCGCGGCCGAGGGCGCGGCCGAGCCAGCCGCTGTCGAGCTCGAAGGGCCGCGTGCCGCCGCCTTCGAGCACGTTCTGAGCGTCGAAGTGCGAGCGTTCGCGGTAGGGCAGGCCGACGGCATGCAGCACCAGCGCCTCGCGCTTGCCCCAGGCCTCGTGCAGCGAGGCCAGCGCCGGGTGCAGCGCGAATAGGCCTTCGAGCGGCAGCGGTGCGCTCGGGTACTGCGCCAGCGCGCCGCGCGCCGCGGCGAACTCCGGGTCGCCGACGGCCGGCACGGCATACAGGCCGTCCATGCCACCGCGCAAGATCACCAGCACGAAGCGGCCGTTGCCGCGTGTCGTGGCGAAGCTCAGCGTCGCGGCGGGCGCGAGCAGGGCACTGGACAAGGCGGCACGCAGCAGGCGGCGGCGGGCGAAATCGGTGGAGTCGTTCATGCTCGTTTCCTCAGCGGCGCTGGAACTCGGGCGCCATCAGCAAGAGCGCGAGGGCCTGGGCGCCGTCGGCAGCGCGCTCGATCTGCTGGCGCGTCGTCGGACCCAGGCGCGGCCCCAGGCTGCGTGCGGCGAGCTCGCGGGCGTCGATGCGCGTGCCGAGCCGATCGCCCAGGCGCGACGCCCATTCGAGCCGCTTCCACAGTGCCTCCGGGCCCAGCCAGTCTTCGGCGCGATCGGGCCAGCCGGCAGGCGATGGCGCGGCCTGCGGGCGTTGGCCGAGCGCCTGCATGCCGGCCACCAGCATCGCCGGCAGGCGTGCGGCGCCGGCCTCGACTCGCCCCAGCGAAAGCACGCGCGCGCTCGAGACGACGAACTCCTCCGGCGTCTTCAGCTTGACCGCGGGCTCGGCCCAGGCCTCGGGGCTGGCGATCAGTTCGCGGTAGAGCTCGGCGAGCTGGCCGTCGCTGCGCAGGTAGCGCGCCGCGAGGCGGTCGACCAGCGCCGGCGGCGGCTCGTCGGCGACGAAATGGCGCGCCAGCTTGGTGGCGAGAAAGCGCGCCGTCGAGGGGTGGCACGCCAGGTCGGCGAGCACGGCGCGCAACGCCTGCGGGCCTTCGCCATAGCTGCGGCCGAGCAGCGTCTTGCGGCCCGGCTCGTGCCAGGCGGCGTCGAAGGGCAGGGCCGCGGCGTCGCTGCGCGCGGCGATGCGCCAGCCGGTCAGCACGGCGGCGAAGGCGGTCACGTCGGCCTGCGTATAGCCGCCCCGCGGGCCATCAGGCCCGCGTCCACTGGCTGCGCCGAGCGTGTGCAGCTCCAGCACCTCGCGCGCCAGGTTCTCGTTCAAGCCGGTGATGCGCGGCGTCTCGTCGTCGCGGCGGGCGCGGCGCGCGATCAGCGCCACGGCGCGCGAATGCGGCCCGGCGGATTGCTGGTTGTCGAGGTAGCGCAGCATGGCCGGGTGCGTGGTGGAGGCCCACAGCAGATCCTCGAAGCGGCCGGCGATGTGCGGCCGGATCGCGTCGCGCTCGAAGGCGCCCACCAAGCCGCGCGTCGCGCCCTTGGCGAGCGACACGGTGAAGTGGTTGGCCCAGAACCACTGCAGCCGCTCGGCGAAGGGCCGCGTGCTGCCCACGGCGGTGAGCAGGCGCGAGCGTGCATCGGCGACGATCGTCTCGCGGTAGTGGCCGGCCAGCGGGTCGGCGGCTTGCGGATCCTTGGCGGCGCTGCGGCGGGCCTCGCGGCGCGCTCGTTGTTCCTCGCGCACCAGTTCGACGGCGGCTGCGGTGGTCAGCAGCCCCTCGCCGCGCGCCGCATCGGCCGGGCCGATCTGCTCTCGCAGCCAGCCCTGCGGGTCGGCGCCCGGCGTGGCGAGGTCGGCTTCGCCCAGGCCGAAACGGTGGGCGGCGATGGCGGCGTGGAGGGTGCTGGCCATGAGCGCGGAGGGGTCAGAAGGGTTTGCAGGCTCGCGCCGGGGTGTGAAGCGCGGATGTGCGTACGGTCAACAAACGTTGCGCCCCCCCAATTCGACGACCTCGCGGAGCCCGGCGGTTCGTGGCACGATGCCGCTTCGGAGACCAAGGCAATGCAGGAACTGGCGTGGTGGCTCGTGGCGGTGCTGGCGCTGGTGTGCGCCGCGCTGGCGGGCTTGCTGTGGCTGCGCCGACGCGCGCCGGATGCCGGCGCCGCGGCCCGGTCCGAGCCTGCGCCGGCCGATGCGCGCGAGCCGCGCGCGCTCGGCCTGACCTTCCCAGCCGCCGTGGCCGGCGCCGGGCTGGCGCCCCTGCCGGCGCCCGGCGCGCCGCAGCGCAACCCGGTGGCCGCCCTGGTGGCCCCGCCCATCGTGCGCACGCCGGCACTGCTGGTCGCGGCGCGTGCGCGTCGCTACGAACTGCGTGACGCCGCCCCCGAGCCGGTGCTCGTGCTCGAGCGCGGCAGCGCCGAAGACTGGCGCCGTGCCGCCGTCGCCACGCCGACGCCCATGCAGTGCGAGCTTCTCTCCGGCGCGCTGGCGCATGCCTCGCTGCTGGCGACGGCGGGCGCCGCGGCCGAGGGCGACCTGTACAGGCTCATGCTGCGCGCCGGCACGGCCTTGCCGCTGGCGCGCGGCGAGATGTCCACCGCCGGCCTGCGCGTGGTGCCGGCGCAGTCGCTCGACGCCGCCAAGTCGCCTGGCCTCGCGGCCATCGTGATGGGGCTGCATTGCGCGCCGGTCTACCTGCGTGGGCTGCGCCGCGAGGTGAGCGCGATCCAGGCCGATTCGGCCGGCTGGCTGCGCCGCTCGTCGAGCGCCGACGAGCGCCTGCGCGCGCTGCTGCAGGATCTCAGCCGCTATCTGCGCGAGGTCGAGGAGAACCACGCCGGCGCGATCCGCAAGCCGGTATTCGTCGCCCGCGTGGCCGACTTCTGCACCCAGACCGAGCAGCAATGGCGCCTGGCCCTGGCCGCCGCCAGCGGCGCGCGCCAGCGGCTCGAAGCCGGCGACGCGAAAGCGGGCGCGGCGGAGGAGCTCGCGCAGCGCAGCCTCGTGGCCTGCTGCGCCGCGCGCATGCTGGCGGCCTGGCACGGCCTGCGCCTCGCGCTCGGTGATGCGGAGCCGGCCGCCACGCTGCCGCTGCGCGCCGCGGCGCAGTCGCTGCGCGCGGCCGGGCTCGAAGGCAGCGAGGCGGCTCAGCGCGCGCTGGGCGCGACGGTGCAGGCCATCGAAGCGGGCTTCGCCGGCGAGGCGGCGCTCATGCTGCTGCTGCGCCTGGATTCGCTCGGCCGCGTGCTCGAGGTGCGCGGGCCCGTGCCCGTCGAGTGAGGGCGGCGCTGGCCGGCGCTCAGCGCGCCAGCAGCTGGTTCAGTGCCGCCACGTCTTCGGGCTTGAGCTGGCCGGACGCTTGGCGCAGCTTCAGCGAACCCACCAGCACGTCGTAGCGTGCCTTGGCGAGATCACGCCGGGTACTGAAGAGCTGCGTCTGCGCATTCAGCACGTCGAGGTTGACGCGCACGCCGACCTTGTAGCCGAGCTGCGTGGCTTCGAGCGCGAGCTGGCTGGACGATTCCGCTGCCTCCAGCGCCTTCACCTGCGCCTGGCCCGACTGCACGCCGAAGAAGGCCTGGCGCGTGCCCTGCGCCACGCCGCGGCGCGCCGCTTCCAGGTCGTTGCGCGACTTCTCTTCGAGCAGCAGCGTCTCCTTGACGCGGTTCTGGATCGCGTAGCCGGCGAACAGCGGCATCTGCAGCGTCACGCCCACGCTGGCGTTGGTCTGCGTGCCCGAGACGCTGGGATAGCCCGGCCCGGCAATGTCGCTGGCTGCCGACACGTGGCCCTTGCCGTAGGCGCCGTTCAGCGACACGGTGGGCAGGTGGCCGGCGCGCGCCTTCTCGGTCTCGAGCTTGGCCACGTCCAGGCCCAGCGTGGCCTTGCGCACCAGCGGGTGCTCGGCGTCGGCGCGCAGCACCCATTCGTCGACCACCGGCGGCTGCACCGGCGGCAGCACCACCGGCACGGCCAGGCCCTTGGGGCTCACGCCGGTGCGGCCCACCAGCTGGTCGAGCGCGATGCTCTTGGTGCGCAGGTCGTTGTCGGCGGCGATCTCCTGCGCGCTGGCGAGGTCGAAGCGCGCCTGCGCCTCGCGCGTGTCGGTGATGGTCGCGGTGCCGACCTCGAAGTTGCGCTTGGCCGAAGCGAGCTGCTCGGCGATGGCGGCCTTGCTGGTGCGCGTGGTGGCCAGCGTGTCCTGCGCCGCCAGCACGTCGAAGTAGGCCTGCGCGACGCGCACGATCAGGTCCTGCTCGGCGCTCTCGAAGTCGGCGCGCGACACCGCCAGCGACTTCTCGGCCTGCTCGACGCTCACGCTGTTGGCGCGGTTGAACAGGCTCTGCGTCGCGCTCACGCCGGCTTGCGTGACGGTGCTGCCGGTCTTCTCCGGGCTGGTGTAGGGCGTGTCGCTGAGCGAGCGTGAGGCCTGCACCTGCAGCCCCACCGAGGGCCGGTTCAGCGCCTTGGCCTGCTCGGCGCGGTACTGCGCCGAGTCGAGCAGGGCGCGCGCCGCCAGGAAGCTGGCGTCGTAGCCGCGCGCCGCCTCGTAGACCTCCTGCAGGCTCTGCGCCCGGGCGCTGCCGCCGAAGGCGAGGCCCAGCGCGAGGGCGAGGGCGGCGGGCGCGAAGAGGGTGGGGCGGCGCGAGGCGGGCATGGCGGGTGTCCTTTGCGGGGCTCGGGGGGAGATCGGATCAGAACTGGAACTTCGAGGGCTCGTCGAAGCCCTGCAGGCGCTGCGCGACGGTGTCGAACAGATCGACGCTGGCGTAGGCGTGCTCGCCGCTGCGCGTCACCAGCGTGCAGCGCATCATGGGCTGCTGGCCGACGATGGCGATCAGGCGGCCGCCCACCTTGAGCTGGCCGAGCAGGCCCTGCGGCACCTCGGCCACCGAGCCCGACAGCACGATGGCGTCGAACGGAGCCTCGGCCGGCAGGCCGCGCGAGCCGTCGCCCTGGCGCACGGCGGCGTTGAGCACCGCGGCGCGCTTGAGGTTGGCGGCGGCCAGCTGGGCGAGCTCGGGCACGATCTCCAGCGTGGTCACGTGCTGGGCGCGGTGCGCCAGCAGCGCGGCCATGTAGCCCGAGCCGGCGCCGACTTCCAGCACCCGCTCGTGCTTGTGCACGTTGATCTCCTGCAGCATGCGCGCCTCGACGCGCGGCGCCAGCATGCACTGGCCGGCCGGCAGCGGCACCTCGGTGTCGACGAAGGCCAGCGAGCGGTAGGCGGCGGGCACGAAGTCCTCGCGCTTGACCACGGTCAGCAGCGAGAGCACGGCGGGGTCGAGCACGTCCCAGGGGCGGATCTGCTGCTCGATCATGTTGAAGCGGGCTTGTTCGATGTTCATGGTGTCTCTCGGGGAAGTTCCGGCGGGTAACCGCGCATTTTATTTCGCAGCGGTCCAGGCCCCGGCTTGACCCTGCGCAGGCGGCGACGCTCCGAGCTTGCGCTTCGCCCAGGCCGAAAGGTCGTCGAGGTAGCAGTAGATGACCGGCACCACCACCAGCGTCAGCAGCGAGGAGGTGATCACGCCGCCGATCACCGCCTGGCCCATGGGCGCGCGCTGCTCCGAGCCCTCGCTGAGCGCGAAGGCCAGCGGCACCATGCCGAACACCATGGCCAGCGTGGTCATCAGGATGGGGCGCAGCCGCACGCGTGCGGCGTGCAGCAACGCCTCCTCGCGGCCCATCGGGGCGACGTCGTGGTCTAGCCCGTGTTCGCCGGCGTGCTCGCCGTGGCGCGAGCGGATCGCGAAGTCGATCAGCAGGATGGCGTTCTTGGTCACCAGGCCCATCAGCATCACGATGCCGATGATGGAGAACATGTTCAGCGTCGAGCGGAACATCAGCAGCGCCAGCACCACGCCGATGAGCGTCAGCGGCAGCGAACTCATCAGCGCGATCGGCTGCAGGAAGCTGCGGAACTGGCTGGCCAGGATCATGTAGATGAACACGATGGCCAGCGCCAGCGCGCCCACGGCGTACTGGAAGGACTCGTTCATATTCTTGGTCGAGCCGCCGAAGACGTAGCGGTAGCCGGGCGGCCAGGCGATCGAATCGAGCACCTTCTTGACGTCGGCCGACACCTCGCCGGCGCTGCGGCCGAGCGCGTTGGCGTCGATGTTGATCTCGCGGTTGAGGTCGCGCCGGTTGATCTGGTTCGGGCCCGTCGAGGCGCGCAGATCGGCCACCTGCGCGAGCCGCACCACGCGCGGCGAGCCGTCGGCGGCCGCGGCCACGGTGATGGGCAGGCGCTGCAGGTCGGCCAGCGTGTCGCGGCCGCCGGGCGCGAGGCGCACGTTGACGTCGTAGTTCTCGCCGTCCGGCGCGCGCCAGTTGCCCACGGTGCTGCCGGCCACCAGGGTGCGCAGCGTGCCGGCCAGCGCGTTGACGTTCAGCCCGGCGTCGGCCGCCGCGTCGCGCTTCACCTCGATGGCCACGGTCGGCTTGTCGTCCTTGAGCGTGCTGTCCAGGTCGACCAGGCCGGGGATGGCGCTCAGCTTGGCGGTGATCTGGCGCGACAGCCGCGCCAGCTCGTCGAGGTCGCTGCCCTGGATGGAGAACTGCAGGCTCTTGTTGCCGCCCAGGTCGGTCGGGCCGATGTTGGTGACGGTGACGCCGGGAATGCGCGCCAGCCGGTCGCGGAAGGGCACGGTGAGATCGTTGATGCTGCGCCGCCTGTCCTTGCGGTCGACCAGGCGCACGTAGACCGCCGCGACATTCTTGCCCGAGCTGCCGCCGCTGTTGATGGTCGCCACCGTGTAGCGCACTTCGGGGAACTCGCGCAGCGCGGCGTCGGCCTGCCTGGCGCGCTGCTCGGTGACCTCGAGCGAGGAGCCCACCGGCGTGTAGAAGTTGATCTGCGTTTCGGAGAGGTCGGCCTTGGGCACGAACTCGGCGCCCAGGATGGGGATGAGCACGAAGCTGCCGACCAGCGTGGCCGCGGCCAGCGCCAGCGTGGCGAGCTTGTGCTGCAGCGACCAGCCGAGCAGCTGCTGGTAGACCTCGCCCAGCCACTCGGTGAAGCGGTCGAACAGCAGCGTGACGCGGCCCAGCGTCTTGTCGTACAGCGTCACCGGCGCGCCGCGGTGCGTGCCGTGCGCGGCCGGGTCGTGCCAGACGCTGGACAGCATCGGGTCGAGCGTGAAGCTGACGAACATCGAGATCAGCACCGCGGCGACGATGGTGATGCCGAACTCGTGGAAGAACTTGCCGACGATGCCGCCCATGAAGCCGATCGGCAGGAAGACCGCCACGATGGACAGCGTGGTGGCCAGCACCGCCAGGCCGATCTCCGCCGTGCCGTCGAGCGCCGCGGCGCGCGCGCTCTTGCCCATCTGCACGTGGCGCACGATGTTCTCGCGCACCACGATGGCGTCGTCGATCAGCAGGCCCACGCACAGGCTCAGCGCCATCATCGTGATGCCGTTGATGGTGAAGCCGAAGGCATACATGAACAGGAAGGTGCCGATCAGCGCGATCGGCAGCGTCAGCCCGGTGATGACGGTCGAGCGCCAGCTGTTCAGGAACAGGAAGACGATCAGCACCGTCAGCGCCGCGCCCTCGAACAGCGTGCGCTTGACGTTGGCCACCGAGACGCGGATGCCGCGCGAGTTGTCGCGGTTGACCTCGATCCTGACGCCCGGCGGCGTCACCGTCTTGGCCTCGTCGAGCGCCTTCATCAGCCCGTCGACCACGGCGATGGTGTTCTCGCCCTGGCTCTTCAGCACCGACAGCAGCACCGTGCGCTGGCCGTTGTAGAGCGCCAGGCTCTCGATCTCCTGCGGGCCGTCGACCACGTCGGCCACCTGCCAGAGCTTGATGGCCTGAGCGTTGCGGCGCGCGACGACGATGTCCTTGAAATCCTCCGGCCGCTTCAGCCGCGCGTTGATCTGCACCACGCGCTCCTGCTCGGCCGAGCGGATCGCGCCCATCGGCAGTTCCTGGTTCTCGCTCCTCACCGCGGCGACGATCTGGTCGACGCCGATGCCGAAGGCTTCCAGCGCTGCCGGGCGCACGTGCAGGTTGATCTGGCGCTGCACGCCGCCCACCAGCGTCACCGAGCCGACGCCGCGCACGTTCTCCAGCCGCTTCTGCAGCACCTGCGTGGCCCAGGTGCTGAGCTCCTGGGCCGACTTGCTGCCGTCCGGCGAGAGCAGGGCGACGTTGAAGATCGGCGTGGCGGCCGGGTCGAAGCGGAAGATGCGCGGCTCCTTGACCTCGTCGCGCAGGTTGGGGCGGATCAGCGCGACCTTCTCGCGCACGTCGTCGGCGGCCTTGCGGCCATCGACGTCGAGGTTGAACTCGATGATCACCACCGAGGTGCCCTCGTAGGAGCGCGAATACAGCGAGCCGATGCCGGCCACCGTGTTGACCGCCTCCTCGACCTTCTTCGTC
Source organism: Piscinibacter sp. (assembly GCA_017983795.1). Classification (GTDB taxonomy): domain Bacteria; phylum Pseudomonadota; class Gammaproteobacteria; order Burkholderiales; family Burkholderiaceae_C; genus Piscinibacter. Next base: position 72,721 of record JAGOAS010000002.1, on the reverse strand, counting down.
ACCTCGGATTCGATGATCTCCGGCGAGGCGCCGGGGTAGTCCATCACCACCACCACCGTGGGCAGGTCGATGTTGGGGAACTGGTCGACCGCCAGACGCTGGTAGCTGAACAGCCCGAGCACCACGAAGGCGAGCATGACCATCACGGCCATCACCGGGTTGGCGATCGAGATGCGGGTGAACCACATGGCGGGGCGCCCGTTCAGCGCGCGGCCGATGCAGCGGCCGGGCCCACCAGCCGTACCGGCGTGCCGTCGCGCACCGCGCCGGCGCTGCCGGTGAGCACGGTGGCGCCCTCGGCCAGCCCGTCGCTGACGATCACCCAGGCCTGGCCGGCCAGCTCGCCGCGCGCGCCCAGCTTCACGGTCTTGAGCGTCGCCTTACCGTTGCTCACCTGCAGCACGTAGGGCTGCGAGAGATCGGTGCGCACCGCGGCGAGCGGCACCGCGATGCCCTGCAGCTCGGCCACCGCGACGCGGCCGCGCGCGAACAGGCCCTGGCGCAGCGCCGGGTGCGGGTCGACCGCCAGGTAGACCAGCACCGAGCGGCTGCCGGTCTGCGCGCTCGGGTTGATGCGCGCCACGCGCGCCGCCAGCGGCTCGGGCAGGCCGTCGACCTGCAGCGTGGCGCGCTGGCCGAGCGCGAACTGCACCACGTCTTCCGGCGCGACCGCCGCTTCCAGCTCGACACGCGCGAGGTCGACGATCTCGACGATGCGGCCGTCCACCGGCACGCGCTCGCCGGGCTGGGCGAGGCGCTGCGACACCAGGCCGGCGATCGGCGCCACCAGCGTGCCGTCGGCGCGCGCCTTGCGCGCCAGCTCCACCGCGGCCACCGCGGCCTCGTGGTTGGCACGCGCCGCGGCCTCGTTGTCGACCGAGGTCTCGAGCCCGGTGGGTGAGATGAAGCCCTGCGCCACCAGCGCGCGGTTGTTCTCCAGCGTGCGTTTGGCAATGCCGAACTGGGCGCGCGCCGACGCGGCCGCCTGCTCGGCCTGGCGCAGCCGCCAGTCGAGCTCGACGGTGTCGAGCTGGCCGATCACCTGGCCGGCCCTGACCCGATCGCCTTCACGAACCGTCAGCGTGCGCAGCTCGGCGGCGACCTTGGCCTTCACCACCGCGCTGTTGACCGCCTTCAGGCCGCCGGAGACCTCGAGCGTGCGCGCCAGCGTCGCGCGCTTGGCCGTCACCACGTCGCCCGGGGCGAGATCGAGCGCGAGCGTCTCGCGTGCCGGGGCGGCGGCGGCCTGCTCGTTGCGGCGCTTGTCGAGCGCGCGCAGCACGCCGACGACCAGCGCCAGCACGACCAGCAGCGGCACGATCCACTTCAGGTGGCGCTTCATGCGCGGCCCCGCGGGGAAGCCGTGGGGGCCGAGGCGTCGGCGCGCAGGCCGTGCAACACCAGCTCGACATGCTGGCGGATGAAGACGTGAGGGTCCATCAGTTCGTTGGCCGGCGTGCAGGCGCCCAGCGAGTGCTTGTGCAGACAGAGCATGATCATCGGCAGCACCAGCGACATCACCGCGCCGGGCACGTCCACCGCGCGGAACTCGCCGCTGGCGATGCCGCGCCCGACGATCTCGCCGACCAGCGCGGTGGCCGGCTCGACGACTTCGGCGCGGTAGAAGGCGGCGATGTCGGGGAAGTTGCGCACCTCGGTGATGACGAGCTTGAAAACCGCCGAGGTGGGGCTGTCGAAGACGCGGCTCCACCACTCGGTGAAGACGTTGCGCAGCAGATCCTCGCAACGACCGTGGTAGCCGCGCGAATACTCGGCGACGGCGACGATCTCGCTGGACAGGCGCTGGCTGATCACCGCCTTGAGCAGCTCTTCCTTGCTCGGGTAGTAGAGGTAGAGCGTGCCCTTGGCCACGCCGGCGCGCGCCGCCACTTCTTCCGAGCGCGTGGCGGCGAAGCCCTTCTCGGCGAACAGCTCGAGCGCGGCGTCGATCAACTCCTGCGGGCGCGCTTCCTTGCGGCGCTGGCGGGGCGGGTGCGGGGCGGTGGGGGTGTCGGGCATCACGATACTGACTGACCGGTCAGTAATGTACCGGTGGCGGTAGGCGAAGGTCAAGCATGCCATGGGCTTGCGGCCACCCCGGCCGCGGGAGCCCCGTCTCCGGGCAGACCCTTATCATCCGCGCCACCTCGAATACCGGAGCAAGCGTCTTGGACCTCGCGCAGTGGATCTTCCTGGCCAAGGCGGCCGTGATGGGCGTCGTCGAAGGCCTCACCGAGTTCCTGCCGATCTCCAGCACCGGGCACCTGATCCTCACCGGCTCGCTGCTCGGCTTTACCGACGACAAGAGCAAGGTGTTCGACATCGCCATCCAGACCGGCGCGATCTTCGCGGTGATGATCGTCTACTGGCAGCGGCTGCGCGACACGGTGACGGGCCTCGGCCAGGGCAGCGCGCAGGCGCGCCGCTTCACGCTCAACGTGGCGATCGCCTTCGCGCCGGCGGTGGTGCTGGGCCTGGCCTTCGGCAAGGCGATCAAGGCGCACCTCTTCACGCCCACGGTGGTGGCCACCACCTTCATCCTCGGCGCCTTCGTGATCCTGTGGGCCGAGCGCCGCGTGTCCGAGGCACGCATCGAGTCGGTCGACCAGATGACGCCCTGGGACGCGCTCAAGGTCGGCCTGGTGCAGTGCTTCGCGATGATCCCCGGCACCAGCCGCTCGGGCGCCACCATCATCGGCGGCATGCTGCTGGGCCTGAGCCGCAAGGCCGCCACCGACTTCAGCTTCTACCTGGCGATGCCGACGCTGATCGGCGCCGGCGTCTACAGCCTCTACAAGGAGCGCGCGCTGCTGGCCATGAGCGACCTGCCGCTGTTCGCGGTGGGGCTGCTGCTGTCCTTCGTGTCGGCGTGGATCTGCGTGCGCTGGCTGCTGCGCTACATCTCCAGCCACACCTTCACGCCCTTCGCCTGGTACCGCATTGCCTTCGGCGTGCTGGTGCTCGTCACGGCGCACTTCGGCTGGGTGACCTGGGCGGACTGAGTGCCGCTGCTCAGCGCCGCTCGAAGACCAGATCCCACACGCCGTGGCCGAGCTTGAGGCCGCGGTTCTCGAACTTGGTCAGCGGGCGGTAGTCGGGGCGCGGCGCGTAGCCGTCGAAGCGGTTGGCGAGCAGCGGCTCGGCCGAGAGCACCTCCAGCATCTGCTCGGCATAGGGCTGCCAGTCGGTCGCGCAGTGCAGATAGCCGCCGGGTGCGAGCCGGCTCGCCAGCAGCGCCACGAAAGCCGGCTGGATGAGCCGGCGCTTGTGGTGGCGCTTCTTGTGCCAGGGGTCGGGGAAGAACACATGCACGCCGGCCAGCGAGGCCGGCGCGACCATCTGCTCCAGCACCTCGACGGCGTCGTGCTGGACGATGCGCAGATTGGCGAGGCCACGTTCCTCGATGCGCTGCAGCAGCGCGCCGACGCCGGGCGGGTGCACCTCGATGCCGAGGAAGTTCGTGTCGGCTCGCGCGGCGGCGATCTGCGCGGTGGCGTCGCCCATGCCGAAGCCGATCTCGATCACCAGCGGCGCGCTCTGTGCGAACGCCGCGGCGAAGTCGCTGCGTTCGGCGCGGTAGGGCAGCACGAAGCGCGGCGCCAGTTCCGCCAGCGCGCGCTGCTGCCCGGTGCCCATGCGGCCGGCGCGCACCACATAGCTGCGGATGGCGCGGCGCGGCGGCTGGTCGGCGGGCGGGTGGCTCATGAAGAAACGCGGGTCGGCGGCGGGCGAGGGCGCGCATTGTGCACGATGGGCCGGCGATGCCGCCGCGCTAGAATCGCGCCGCCGAATGCGGGTGTAGTTCAATGGTAGAACGGCAGCTTCCCAAGCTTCATACGAGGGTTCGATTCCCTTCACCCGCTCCACGAATCGATCTGCAGAGGGCCCGCCAGGGCCCTCTGTCGCATCCGGACGGAGCCGCGCCATGAGCCTCGAATCACTGCGTGTGCTGGTGCCCGAGCCGCTCGGCGAGGGCGTGCAGGCGTCGCTGGCCGTCTCCGCCGCGGGCCCCTTCGACGTGGTGGTGCTGCCGGTCGATGCCCCTTTCGATGCCGGCGACTTCGATGCCGTGCTGCTGCCGCAGCGCACCGGCCTGGCCGAGCTGCCCGCGCATGCCGCGGCCACGGCCCTGGTGGTGGTGGCCGAGGGCGAAGACGCTGCACCGCTGGTCGACTGGCTGCGCCAGGGCGCGGCCGACGTGGTCGCCGCGCAGGAGCTGCGCTCGCCCGGTTTCGGCGCGCGGCTGCGCGTGGCGGTCGAGCGGCGCCGCATCGAGCGCGAGGCGCGCCAGGCCTATGCCACCGATCTCGCCACCGGCCTGCCGCACCGCCAGCAGCTGGTCGAGCACATGAGCCACCTGATCGCGCTGCGCGAGCGCCAGCCGGCGCCGATGGCCGTGCTGGTCCTGCGCGTGGAGGGCCTGGAGACGATCACGGCGCGCTTCGGCCACGAGGCTGCCAACGTGCTGCGCCGCAAGCTCGCGGTGCGCCTGCGCGCCGGCGTGCGCGCCAGCGACGTGGTCGCCTCGCTGGGCGACGACAGCTATGCCGTGCTGCTGGCCGCGCTGCTCGCGCCCGGCGACGCGGCGCACGTGGGCGCCAAGTTGCTGACGGTGCTGCGCGCGCCTTTCCAGGTGGCCGGGCAGGAAGCGCTGGTGGCCGCGGCCCTGGGCATCGCGCTGCACCTGCGCGATGGCGCCCAGCCCGAAGCGCTGCTGGCGCGCGCCTGCGCGCTCGCCGCCGCCACGCCCGCCGAAGGCCGCCTCAGCGGCGCGGCGGCGAACGACGGCTAGGAAGCGCCGAGGGCCGGCGCGAGGCTCATTGCGCCGGCACGATCACCGTGCGCGGCTTGCCCTTCTCGACGATCAGCGTGTTGATCAGGCGCGCCGGCGTCGTGCCGACGTTCCTGAACTGGTGCGCCGGGCCGACCGGGTTGTGCCAGGCCTGGCCCGCGGTGAAGCGCCGCGGCGCCTGCCCTTCGACGATCAGTTCCACCTCGCCTTCGACGACGGTGCCGAGACAATCGCCCGGGTGCGTGTGACGCGGCGAGGATGCGCCCGGCTCGATCGCCACCTGCAGCACCGCGACCTCCTTGTCCGCCACGCCGGAGATCGGCCCGGCAACCAGCGGCTTGCTGACGAAACCCGGCGCGGTCACCTGGGCAAGTGCAACGGGGGTGGCGCCGAGCAGGGCCAGGCCGAGGGCGAGCGAAACGTGCAAGGCGCAAGTCTTCATGCGGGTGGCAGGCGTTGTCATCGGGCTCCTCCGGGTGGTGTAGCCGAGCGGGCTACTGCTGCAGACTAGGGCGCGCTGGCGAGGCGCCATTGCGGCCGCTCAACGCCGCGGCGTGCGTGACTCGACGTTGAGGCCCCGCAATCCTGCCCCCGCGCGCCGGTGCGATACCTCATGCGGGCAGACAGACCATGGAGGAACGCATGCGCATGAGCAGACTCTGGGTGCCGGTGGCGACGCTGGCGTTGGCGCAGGCCGCGCTGGCGGCGGAGCAGGGCTACGACTTCGTCGCGTGCACGCACGCGCAGCGCACGATGATCGAGGCCGGCAGCGAGACGGTGGCCTTCGGCGTCGAGGTGTGGGGCATCGTCAGCAGCAGCACGACCAAGTTCTGGGAGGGCGCCAGCACGCATTGCGCCGGCTACATCCGCATCACGCAGGGGCGGCCGGTGGGCAAGGGCACCTGCAAGTGGCTCACCGCCGGCGGCGACTCCGCGGTGGGTGATTTCGAGTACCCGGCCAGTGGCGAACCGAGCTGGACCTGGGCCAGCGGCACGGGCGCGCTCAAGGGCATCCAGGGCAGCGGCACATTCCGCGAGCTGTTCTCGGCCAAGCCCGCCTCGGAGGGCACGAGCCAGGTCTGCCGCCACGACTGGGGGCGCTACACGACGCCGTGACCGGCGGACCGGCACGGCGCCATGCTGCGCCTCAGCCTCACTTCAGGATGTCGCCCAGGCAGAGGTACTTGATCTCGACGTAGTCGTCGATGCCGTGGTGCGAGCCTTCGCGGCCCAGGCCCGATTGCTTGACGCCGCCGAAGGGCACCTCGGCGGTCGAGATCAGGCCGGTGTTGATGCCCACCATGCCGTACTCCAGCGCCTCGCCGACGCGGAAGATGCGGCCCACGTCGCGGCTGTAGAAGTAGCTCGCCAGGCCGAACTCGGTGTCGTTGGCCATCGCGATGGCCTCGGCCTCGGTCTTGAAGCGGAATACCGGCGCCACCGGGCCGAAGGTCTCTTCTTTCGCGCACAGCATGTCGCCGGTGACGTTGGCCAGCACCGTCGGCGTGTAGAAGCGCTCGCCGATCTTGCTGCCGCCCACCACCACGGTGGCGCCCTTGCTCACCGCGTCGGCCACGTGGCGCTCGACCTTGCCGATCGCCTGGTCGTCGATCAGCGGGCCCTGGTTGACGCCGGCCTCGAAGCCGTTGCCGACCTTGATGCCCTTGGCCTTGTCGGCCAGCTTGGCGACGAAGGCGTCGTAGACCTTGTCCTGCACGTACAGGCGGTTGGCGCACACGCAGGTCTGGCCGGCGTTGCGGTACTTGCTGACCATCGCGCCCTCGACCGCGCTGTCGAGATCGGCGTCGTCGAAGACGATGAAGGGTGCGTTGCCGCCGAGTTCGAGGCTGAGCTTCTTGATCGTCGGCGCGCATTGCGCGGCGAGGATGCGGCCGACCTCGGTGGAGCCGGTGAAGGAGAGGTGGCGCACGATGTCGCTCGCGCACAGCACCTTGCCCACGGCGATGGAGTTGGGGCCGTCGGCGGTGATGATGTTGAGCACGCCCGCCGGCATGCCGGCGCGCTGCGCCAGCTCGGCCACGGCCAGCGCCGACAGCGGCGTCTGCTCGGCCGGCTTGATCACCACCGGGCAGCCGGCGGCCAGTGCCGGCGCCACCTTGCGCGTGATCATCGCGATCGGGAAGTTCCACGGCGTGATGGCCGCGCACACGCCCATCGCCTGCTTGATGACGAGGTAGCGCTTGTTGCCGTCGGTGGTGGGGATGGTCTCGCCGTAGACGCGCTTGGCTTCCTCGGCGAACCACTCGAGGAAGCTGGCGCCGTAGCCCACCTCGCCCTTGGCCTCGGCCAGCGGCTTGCCCTGCTCGGCGGTCATGATGCGCGCCAGGTCGTCGGCATGCTGGTGCAGCAGCGCGAACCACTTCATCAGGATCGCGCCGCGTTCCTTCGCGGTCTTGGCGCGCCAGGCCGGCCAGGCCTTGTCAGCCGCCTTCAGCGCGGCTTCGGTCTCGGCCGCGCCGAGGTTGGCCACGTCGGCGAGCTTCTGGCCGGTGGCCGGGTCGTGCACGTCGAAGCGGCTCGCGCCGGCCACCCATTCGCCGTTGATCAGGGCGTTGGTCTTCAGCAGCGAGGCGTCGGCCAGCGTGGCCAGCGGCGAGGTCTTCATGTCCATGGTTCTAGGTCTCCGGAAGAACAGTCAGCGGTAGCGTACACCGGGCATCACACGCAGCATCGGGTGGAGCGGATTGGCCACGGAGTCATGGGTGTCAGCGCACGGCGGCGAAGGCATCGGCCAGGATGCGCAGGCCCTCGTCGAGCAGTGCATCCGAGGCGGTCAGCGGCACCAGCACGCGGATCACGTTGCCGTAGGTGCCGCAGGACAGCAGCACCAGCCCGCGCCGCGCCGCCTCGGCCACCACCTGGCGCGTCAGCTCGGCGTCGGGCGTCCTGGTGCCGGGCTCGAACAGCTCGATGGCCACCATCGCGCCCAGGCCGCGCACGTCGCCGATGGCGCGCTGGTCGCGCGCGATCTGCTGCAGCGATTGCACGAGCCGTGCGCCGACGGCCTTGCTGCGCTCGAGCAGCTTCTCATCCTCGAAAGCCTTCAGCACGGCCAGCGCCGCGGCGCAGCCCACCGGCGAGCCGGCGTAGGTGCCGCCCAGGCCGCCGGGGCCGGGGGCGTCCATCACCTCGGCGCGGCCGACCACACCCGAGATCGGAAAGCCGCCGGCCAGCGACTTGGCGGTGGTGATCAGGTCGGGCGCCACGCTCCACTGTTCGCAGGCGAACCAGGTGCCGGTGCGGCCGGCGCCGGTCTGCACCTCGTCGGCGATGAGCAGGATGCCGTGCTTGTCGGCGAGTTTCTTCAGGCCGACGATGAATTCGTCCGGCGCCACGTAGAAGCCGCCTTCGCCCTGCACCGGCTCGACGATGAAGGCGGCGACGCGGCTCGCCTCGATGTCGTTCTTGAAGATCGTCTCCACCGATTCGAGCGCACGCTCGACGCTGATGCCGTGCAGCGGGTTGGGGAACAGCGCGTGGAATACCTCGCCCGGGAAGGGGCCGAAGCCGGTCTTGTAGGGCGCCACCTTGCCGGTCATGCCCAGCGTCATCAGGGTGCGGCCGTGGTAGCCGCCGGTGAAGGCGACGATGCCCGGGCGGCCAGTGTGGGCGCGCGCGATCTTCACCGCGTTCTCGACGGCTTCCGCACCGGTGGTGAGGAACAGCGTCTTCTTGGCGAACTCGCCGGGCGCCAGCGCATTCAGGCGCTCGGCCAGTTCCACATAGGGCTCGTAGGCGACGACCTGGAAGCAGGTGTGGGTGTAGAGGTCGAGTTGTTCCTTCACCGCGGCGATCACGCCCTCGTGGCAGTGGCCGGTGTTGAGCACCGCGATGCCGCCGGCGAAGTCGATATAGCGGCGGCCTTCCACGTCCCAGAACTCGGCGTTCTTCGCCCGCGCGATGAAGATCTGGTGCGCCTGGCCGACGCCGCGCGGCACGGCGGCGTGGCGGCGCGCCATCAGGGCGGTGTTGGTGGGGGCGGTTTTCCGCTGCATGAAGCTCTCCGGCGTGACGACGGGCGCAACTCTAGGCATGCGGGGGCGGCGCTACCATGTACACACGTCGACTTGCAGCGTCGTACTGTGCTGGCCCCGAAGCCTGTACAGGAAAGCCCTCGGTTGCCGCCCACCGATGCTGAACCTCGCTCCCGACTCCTCCACCCCGCTGGTCACGCAGATCGTCGACGGCCTGCGCCGGCTGATCACCGATCGCTCGCTGCAGCCCGACGCCAAGCTGCCGTCGATCCGCGCCTTCGCGGCGACGCACGGCGTCAGCGTGTTCACGGTGGTCGAGGCCTACGACCGGCTGGTGGCGCAGGGCTGGCTGGTGTCGCGCGCCAACGCCGGCTTCTTCGTCAAGCGCCGCGCCGGCGACGTGGCGACGCCGGGCGAGGGCGGCGCGCCCGACCTGCGCTTCGACGCGCGCTGGTACCTCAAGCAGATCTTCGAGAGCCGCAACCTGCCCGTCAAGGCGGGCTGCGGCTGGCTGCCGCACGACTGGCTGTTCGAGGAAGGCGTGCGGCGCAGCCTGCGCCAGCTCGCCACCGACGGCGCCGAACTGGGCGGTTATGGCTCGCCGCATGGTCACATGGCGCTGCGCGCGCTGATCGCCGAGACGCTGGCCGAGCAACAGATTGCTGCCAGCGCCGACCACGTGCTGCTCACCCAGGGCTCCAGCCAGGCGCTGGACCTGGCGGTGCGCCGCCTCGTCAAGGCGGGCGACGCGGTGCTGGTCGACGAACCCGGCTACCCGAACCTGATGTTCATGCTGCGCTACCTGGGCGCGCGGCTGGTCGGCGTGCCGCGCACGCCGCAGGGCTACGACACCGCGGCGCTGGAGGCGCTGATCGTCGAGCACAAGCCCAGCGTGTTCTTCACCCAGCCGCGCCTGCAGAGCCCGACCGGCTCGGTGGCGCCGATCGCGCAGCTCTACCGCGTGCTGCAGCTCGCCGAGGCGCACGGCCTGACGCTGGTGGAGAACGACCTGTATGCCGACATGGACCCGCTCGCGCGTCCCTCGCTGGCCAGCCTCGACCAGCTGCGCCGCGTGATCCACATCGGCAGCTACTCCAAGACCATCTCGCCCAACATCCGCGTCGGCTTCGTCGCCGCCGAGCCGGGGCTGCTCGACGAGCTGACGCAGCTGAAGATGGTGTCGGGCCTGACCTCCTCGGACATCACCGAGCGCATCGCCTTCGGCGCGCTCATCGAAGGGCGCTGGCGCAAGCACCTGAAGGCGCTGCGCGACCGCCTCGCCGACGCGCATGGTCGTGTGGCGCAACGCCTCACCGGCCTGGGCTTCGAGCTGTTCGGCGAACCGAAGGCGGGCCTGTACCTGTGGGCGCGCCACCCCGACCTGCCCGATGCCGCCGAGCTCTCGCGCGAGGCCGCCGGCCAGGGCGTGATGCTGGGCCCGGGCCACCTCTTCCTGGTACAGCCGCGCACGACCGGCTGGATGCGCTTCAACGTCGCCTTCAGCGAGGACGAGCGGCTCTGGCAGCTGCTGGCCGCGCAGATCGAACGCCACCAGTTGCAGGGCTGAGCGCACAGAGCGTTCGCCCCGGGGGTGGCCGGTAGAATTCCGGCCCATGAAAGCCGCCGACATCCGCCAAGCGTTCCTGAAGTACTTCGAGTCCAAGGGCCACGCCATCGTGGCCTCCAGCCCGGTGATCCCGGGCGACGACCCGACGCTGCTGTTCACCAATGCCGGGATGAACCAGTTCAAGGACGTCTTCCTCGGCTTCGACAAGCGGCCCTACAACCGCGCGACGACCTCGCAGAAGTGCATCCGCGCCGGCGGCAAGCACAACGACCTCGAGAACGTGGGCTACACCGCTCGGCACCACACCTTCTTCGAGATGCTGGGCAACTTCAGCTTCGGCGACTACTTCAAGCACGACGCGATCCAGTATGCCTGGGAGCTGCTGACGGTCGTCTTCAAGCTGCCGAAGGAGAAGCTCTGGGTCACCGTCTATGCGGAAGACGACGAGGCCTACGAGATCTGGAACAAGGTGGTGGGCGTGCCGGCCGAGCGCATCGTGCGCATCGGCGACAACAAGGGCGCGCGCTACGCCTCCGACAACTTCTGGATGATGGGCGACACCGGCCCCTGCGGCCCGTGCACCGAGATCTTCTACGACCACGGCCCCGAGATCCCCGGCGGCCCGCCGGGCTCGCCCGAGGAAGACGGCGACCGCTACATCGAGATCTGGAACAACGTCTTCATGCAGTTCAACCGCGACGAAGCGGGCGTGATGCACAAGCTGCCCAAGCCGAGCGTGGACACCGGCATGGGCCTGGAGCGCATCACCGCGGTGCTGCAGCACGTGCACTCGAACTACGAGATCGACCTGTTCGTCAACCTGCTGGCGGCGGCCAAGTCGGCCGTGGATGCGGCCGGTGCGGGAAATTGCGACAAGGACAGCCCGAGCCTGAAGGTCATCGCCGACCACATCCGCGCCTGCACCTTCACCGTCACCGACGGCGTGATCCCCGGCAACGAGGGCCGCGGCTACGTGCTGCGCCGCATCGCGCGCCGCGCTATCCGCCACGGCTACAAGCTGGGCGCGCGCCGGCCCTTCTTCCACGCGCTGGTGGCGCCGCTGGTCGAGGAGATGGGCGAGGCCTACCCCGAGCTCAAGCGCGAGAAGCTGCGCGTCACCGAGGTGCTCAAGCAGGAGGAGGAGCGCTTCTTCCAGACCATCGCCAACGGCATGGAGATCCTGGAAGGCGCGCTCGCCGGCGGTGCGAAGCAGATCGACGGCGAGACCGCCTTCAAGCTGCACGACACCTATGGCTTCCCGCTCGACCTCACCGCCGACGTCTGCCGCGAGCGCGGCGTGACGGTCGATTCGGCCGGCTTCGAAGCGGCGATGAACCGCCAGCGCGAGCAGGCGCGCGCCGCCGGCAAGTTCAAGATGGCTGCCGGCCTCGAGTACGACGGCGTGGCCACCACCTTCCACGGCTACGAGCACCTGGTGTGCGAGCACAGCAAGGTGGTCGCGCTCTATGTCGACGGCACGCCGGTGCGCAAGGCGAGCGCCGGCGACGACGTGGTGATCGTGCTCGACCACACGCCCTTCTATGCCGAGAGCGGCGGCCAGGTCGGCGACAGCGGCGAACTGCGCAACAACCGCGCGCGCGTGCTGGTGGAAGACACGATCAAGGTGCAGGCGGCGGTGCATGGCCACAGCGGGCGCGTCGTCGAGGGCGAGATCGAGATCGGCGACCAATTCGTCGCCCGCGTCGACGCCGAGAAGCGCGCGAAGACGATGCGCAACCACAGCGTCACGCACCTGATGCACAAGGCGCTGCGCGAGGTGCTGGGCGGCCACGTGCAGCAGAAGGGCTCGCTGGTGAATGCCGAGCGCACGCGCTTCGACTTCGCGCACAACGCGCCGATGACGGAGGCGCAGGTCGCGCAGGTCGAGGCCATCGTCAACGCCGAGATCCTCGCCAACGCCGCCACGCAGGCGCGCGTGATGGGCATCGACGCGGCGCAGAAGGCCGGCGCGATGATGCTGTTCGGCGAGAAATACGGCGACGAGGTGCGCGTGCTCGACATCGGCTCGAGCCGCGAGCTGTGCGGCGGCACGCACGTGCAGCGCACCGGTGACATCGGCGTGTTCAAGATCGTCGCCGAGAGCGGCGTGGCGGCCGGCGTGCGCCGCGTCGAGGCGGTGACCGGCGACAACGCGCTGGCCTACCTGCAGTCGCTCGAAGGCACGGTGAACGCGATCGCCGGCACGCTCAAGGCCGCGCCCGCCGAAGTGCCCGCGCGCCTGGCGCAGGTGCTCGATCAGGTCAAGGCGCTCGAGAAGGAGCTGGCCGCGCTCAAGGGCAAGCTGGCCTCGTCGCAGGGCGATGAACTGGTGGTCAAGGCCATCGACGTGAAGGGCCTCAAGGTGCTGGCCGCGCAGCTCGACGGCGCGGACGCCAAGGCGCTGCGCGAGACGCTCGACAAGCTGAAGGACAAGCTCAAGAGCGCGGCCATCGTGCTGGCCACCGTCGAAGGCGGCAAGGTGCAGATCGCGGCGGGCGTGACGGCCGATGCGGTGGGCAAGGTCAAGGCCGGCGAGCTGGTCAACTTCGTCGCCCAACAGGTCGGCGGCAAGGGCGGCGGCAAGCCCGACATGGCCATGGCCGGTGGCACCGAACCCGCCAAGCTCGGCGCGGCGCTGGCCTCGGTGCAGGGCTGGGTGGCCGAGCGCGCCTGAGCCGAGCGCAGCCGTTCGCCCTGAGCTTGTCGAAGGGCCGCGCGTGGCGCGGTGGGCTTCGACAGGCTCAGCCCGAACGGGATCCTTTCCGCAGTTTCTCGGCCAACCCCTCGCAGGGATCCGGCCGCGGCGTGAATCGCGCCGCGCGCAGCTCGTCGGCCGCGAGGTCGTGGCCTTGTTCGCCGAAGATCAGCACGTGCACGCTCGGTGCATGGGCCAGCCGCGCCAGATGCAGCGGCACGCCGCGGTCGCGCGAGGCGTGCTGCGCGCCGGTGAGCAGGATCACCTGCTGCCCCGGCCGCAGCGCTTCGGTGACGGTCGCGGCGAGCGACTGGTCGCGGCCGATCTGCACGCGCACCATGCCCGGCTCCTGCTCGGCGGGCAGCAGGCCGCAGTGGCCCTCGCGCACCGCCTCGGTCAGCCGCTCGCGCGCGCCCGCATCGAGCAGCGCATCGCGGCTCGCGTCGGCCATGGTCTCGCGCAGCGCCGCGCGCGGCAGGTTGCCGCCCAGCACCGGCACGCCGGCGCGCACCGCGGCCATCACCACGCCTTCGTAGACCGGCCACTCCCAGCCCGACCAGCCGAGCGTCTCGCGCACGCGCGCCGCGTCGGCATCGCGCGGCACGCCGGTGGTGTTGTGGCCGTGTTCGGCCATCTCGATCACCAGGGCGGCGAGGCGTCCGTGCGAGCCCAGTTCGACGACCGCGCGTGCGGTCTGGCGCTGGTGATCGGGCTGGTCGTGCTGCTCGCCGAAGATCAGCACCTGCGCCTCGGGCAGCGGTGGCGGCGGCGAAGCACAGGCCGCGAGCGCGAGCAGCAGGGTGCCGCCGCAGAGCCGCAGGCTTGGCCGCATCGCCTCAGCTCTCGCCCATCCAGCGCTGCGCCGCCGCTTCCACCACCGCCGACAGCGGCCGCCCGTCGCCGCGCTGGCTGCGCAGCCACTGCGCATCGTTGCCGGCGAACAGGCTCTCGCGGATCAGGTTGGAGGCCTCGAGCGCCTGCAGGTCGAGCGCGTGTTCGTCGACGCGCGCCAGCGTGCGCAGGATGTCGTCGCGCAGGCGATGCCGCTCCTTGGTCTTGGGGTCGACGATCTCGCCGTCCAGGCCGAAGCGGCAGGCCTGGAAGCGGTTGAAGGTGTAGACGAGGTAGTCGTCTTCCGAGGGCTCGAAGGGGCGCTGCTCGCGCAGGTAGCGGCAGATGCACTGCAGGTAGCAGGCCAGTGCCGCGGCCTTCTCCACCGCCAGCGGCGTGTCGCAGACGCGCAGCTCGATGGTGCCGTACTCGGGCTTGGGGCGGATGTCCCAGTAGAAATCCTTCATCGAGTTGACCACGCCGGTGCTGGTCATCTTGTCGAAGAACTTCTCGAAGTCCTGCCAGGTCAGGCAGAAGGGCGCGCGGCCCGAGAGCGGGAAGGCGAATACCGAGTTCAGGCGCGCCGAGTCGAAGCCGGTGTCAACGCCCTGCACGTAGGGCGAGGAGGCCGACAGCGCGATGAAGTGCGGCACGTAGCGGGACAGCGCATGCAGCAGCCAGAGCGCGCGGTCGCCGTCTTCGCAGCCCACGTGCACGTGCTGGCCGAACACGGTGAACTGCTTGGCGAGGTAGCCGTACAGCTCGCTGATGTAGTGGAAGCGCTCGCCGGGGAAGATCTTCTGCTCGCTCCAGTGCTGGTAGGCGTGCGTGCCGCCGCCGGCGATGCCGATGTTGAGCTTGCGTGCGCCGCGCGCGAGCTGGTCGCGCAGGTCGCGCAGCTCGGCCAGCAGCACGGCGTGCTGGCGCTGGATCGAGGTGCCGATCTCGATCATGCTGCGCGTGATCTCCGGCTTCACGTCCCAGCTGCCGCTGTGGTTCTTCAGCACGCGCAGCAGATCCTCGGCCTGCGGGGCGAGGTCGAAGTCGTGCGTGCTGACCAGCTGCAGCTCGAGCTCGACGCCCAGCGTCAGCGGCTCGGAAACGGTGAAGGCCTGCAGCGCCATGGCGTCCGTCCCTGTGTCAGTTCTCGTTGGTCTCGCGCGCCAGGTGGCGCAGCGAGAGCTGGGTCCAGATCGGGCCGGTGACCTGCATCAGCGTGGTCGCCAGCAGCAGGGCCTGGATGGTGTGCGTATGCGCGCCGGGCAGCTGCGAGCTCCAGCCGAAGGTGTCGGCGGCGAGCAGCACGGCCAGGCTGCTCATGGGCTGCAGCGCCAGCGTCAGCGCGGCGGCCTGCCTGAGGCCGAGGCCGCTCAGCTTCGCGAGCCCGGCGACCGCCGCGGCGGTGCCGGCCAGGCGCGCCAGCACGATCACCAGCACCCAGGGCCACAGCCGCGCCAGGCCGTCGAGCGTGAACAGCAGGCCGAGGCAGATGAACAGCAGCACGTTGAGCACCGCGCCGGCCGAGCCGAGGTGCGGCTCCACCGTCAGCGCGTGCTGCATGCGCGCGCGCGCCGTCATGCCGGCCACCAGCAGCGCGAGCAGCGGCGAGAGCGTCCACTGCGCGGCCAGCATGCTGGCGATGATCACCAGCGCGATCTGCAGCACCGGCATGGCCGGCGTGCCGCGCACCAGCGGGCTCACCCGGTCCATCACGAAGCCGCAGGCCACGCCGAGCAGGAAGGAACCGCTGATCACGCGCAAGGCGCTGATCGAGGCGCGCGTGAACTCCTCGGCCGGCGTGCCGCTGTCCGAGGCGAGCAGGATGCGCAGCACCTTGAGCCCGACCACCGCCACCACGGCGTTGAAGGCCGACATCATCAGCATGCGCTCGGTGACCTGGCC
This sequence comes from Piscinibacter sp., assembly GCA_017983795.1. Lineage (GTDB taxonomy): Bacteria > Pseudomonadota > Gammaproteobacteria > Burkholderiales > Burkholderiaceae_C > Piscinibacter. The sequence continues at coordinate 56,939 of JAGOAS010000002.1, read as the reverse complement.
GCGCGCGCGCGCTTCGTGGCTCACCGCCAGCACGATCACCGGCGAGGTCGACGCGGCCACCGTGCCGGCCACCACAGCCGTCAGCCAAGGCGCGCCCAGCCAGCCCAATGCGAGGGTGACGAACAGCCCGGCCAGCAGCGCTTGCAGCAGCACGCTCAGCGCGAGCCAGCGGTTGTCGAGCAGCCAGCGCGGGCGCAGCCGCGTGCCCAGCTCGAACAGCAGCGCGCCGATGGCGAGATCGATGAGCGGCTTCCACGGATCGAGCTCCAGGCCCTGGAAGATGCGCAGCATCACGGGCCCGGCGACGGCGCCGGTGAGCATGTGGCCGCAGGTGCGCGGGATGCGCCAGGTGCGGTGCAGCGCCTCGGCCAGCAGGATGGCCACCAGCATCAGCAGCGCGAGGCCGAGCACCGGGTCGGCGGCACGCAGGCCGTCGAGCGTCCACAGCGGTGCGGGCGCCGATGCGCCTGGGGCCGAAGCCACCACGGGAATGAGCGTGTCGTTGGCCATGGGTGCGGGACTGTACTTCCCATTCGTGTTCCGAACGTGACCAAGGGTTCCCTCGATCGCGCCGATCCCTGCCGATCCGTGCTGATGAATAATGCGCCGCTCCGCCCCCTGGGGCCGCGCCACCTTCGCATGCAGATCGGTTTCTCCATCAACGAGATGCTCTTCCTCGCCACGCTGGTCACCGGCGCGGCCTGGGTCGCGTGGCGCTTCAAGCTGCGCCGCCTCGGCGCCGAGCCGGTGAAGAAGCCCTGGTGGGTGCACTTCGGCGCCGAGCTGTTCATCGTGGTGGCGCTGATGTTCACCTGCCGCGTCGCGGTGGCCGACTGGCCGCGCGTGCCTTCGGGCTCGATGGAGCCGACGCTGCGCGTGGGCGACTACCTGCTCGTCAACCACTTCGCCTACGGCCCGCGCCTGCCCTTCACCAACACCGCCATCGAGACGGGCCGGCCGCAGCGCGGCGACGTGGTGGTATTCCGCTTCCCGCCCGACGTCTCGCAGTTCTACGTCAAGCGCCTGATCGGCCTGCCCGGCGACGTGGTGAACTTCGACAGCGGCGTGGTGCGCATCGGCGATGCGCCCGCGCAGGTGCAGCTGCTCAGCGATGGCAGCGGCGCCGCGGTGGCCGACGAAGATCGCGGCCAGTGGCTGCTGCGCGAGACGCTCGAAGGCCGCAGCCACGACATCAAGGTCAACCCCTTCGTGCAAGGCCGCATGCCCATCGGCGCGCTGGCCGAGCACTGCACGCAACAGCGCGCCGGCGCGTGGCGCTGCACGGTGCCGCCGGGCCAGTACCTGATGCTGGGCGACAACCGCGACAATTCGATGGATTCCCGCGCCTGGGGCTTCCTGCCGCATGAGCAGGTCTACGGCAAGGCGGTGCGGGTGCTGTTCAACTTCTCGGATTGGTCGCGCGCATGGATGCCCCTGTGACGATGGACGTGATGACCAAGGGCCAGCTCGCCGGCCGGCACATCGTGCTCGGCCTGTCGGGCGGCATCGCCTGCTACAAGGCCGCCGAGCTGGTGCGCGCGCTGGCCAAGGAGGGTGCCAGCGTGCAGGTGGTGATGACCGAGGCCGCGCAGCAGTTCATCACGCCGGTGACGCTGCAGGCGCTGTCGAATCGCGAGGTCTATGCGAGCCAGTGGGATGCGCGAGCGCCCAACAACATGGCGCACATCAACCTCACGCGCGAGGCCGATGCGGTGCTCGTCGCGCCGGCCAGTGCCGACTTCGTTGCCAAGCTGCTGCACGGCCGCGCCGACGATCTGCTCAGCCTCTTGTGCCTGGCGCGGCCGATCGAGCGCTGCCCGCTGCTGGTGGCGCCGGCGATGAACCGCGAGATGTGGGCGCATCCGGCCACGCAGCGCAACTTCGCGCAGCTGCGCGCCGACGGCGCCACCGTGCTCGGCCCGGCCGCGGGCGACCAGGCCTGCGGCGAGATCGGCGACGGCCGCATGCTCGAGCCCGAGGAACTGCTCGAGGAACTGATCGCCTTCTTCCAGCCCAAGGCGCTGCTGGGCAAGCGCATGCTCATCACCGCCGGCCCGACCTTCGAGCCGATCGACCCGGTGCGCGGCATCACCAACCTCTCCAGCGGCAAGATGGGCTTCGCGATCGCGCGCGCCGCGGCCGAGGCCGGCGCCGAGGTCACGCTGGTGGCGGGGCCGGTGCACCTGCCCACGCCGCGCCACGTGCGCCGCATCGACGTGCGCACCGCGCAGCAGATGCACGATGCGGTGCTGCCGGTGGCTGCGCATCACGACGTCTTCGTCGCCACCGCCGCGGTGGCCGATTGGCGCCCGGCGAATCTCTCCGAACACAAGATCAAGAAGGACGGCAAGAAGCTCGCGCCGAGCTTCGAGCTGACCGAGAACCCCGACATCCTCGCCGCGGTGGCGAAGCTGCCGCAGCGTCCTTACTGCGTCGGCTTCGCGGCCGAGAGCCACGATCTGCTGAAGCATGCGCGCGAGAAGCTCTCGCGCAAGAACGTGCCGCTGATCGTCGGCAACCTCGGCCCGGCTACCTTCGGGCAGGACGACAACACGCTGACGCTGGTCGATGCGGCCGGCCACCGCGAGCTGCCGCGTGCCGACAAGCTCACCCTCGCGCGCGCGCTGGTCGCCGAGATCGCCGCGCGCCTCGCTGCCGACAAGACATGACCACCATAGCTCTCAAAGTGCTCGACGAGCGCATGGCCGAGCAACTGCCCGCCTATGCCACGCCCGGCAGCGCCGGCCTCGACCTGCGCGCCTGCCTGGACGCGCCGCTGGTGCTGGCGCCGGGCCAGTCGCAGCTGATTCCCACCGGCCTTTCCATCCACATCGGCGACCCCGGCCTGGCGGCGATGATCCTGCCGCGCTCGGGCCTGGGCCACAAGCACGGCATCGTGCTGGGCAACCTGGTCGGCCTGATCGACTCCGACTACCGGGGCCCGCTGATGGTGAGCTGCTGGAACCGCGGCCAGGCCGAGTTCACCATCAACCCGATGGAGCGCATCGCGCAGCTCGTCATCGTGCCGGTGGTGCAGGCCGCTTTCCGCCGCGTCGACGAGTTCGGTGCTTCGGAGCGCGGCGAGGGCGGCTTCGGCTCGACCGGCAAGCATTGATTCGGGGCCTGCTTTACAAAGGGGAAACCCGCTGGCGCGAATAGTTCGATAGGCTAAGCATCGACGTTCCTGCCGTCGCTGCCGCATGCCTGCTCCTGCCCGCTCCCCACGTTCTGCCGCCGCCGCGAATGCGGCCGATACCGCCGGCCACCTGCTGGTGGCGCTGCCGCCCGTCATGGACACCTTCCGCGGCGTGATGCGGCGGCAGCTCGATCCGTCGCTGTCGGTGCCGCAGTTCCGCGCCTTGCGCTTCGTGGCCGACCGGCGCGGCAGCTCGATCTCCGAGCTGGCGGCCTTTCTCGGCGTGACGCTGCCGACCGCCTCGGCGATGGTCGACCGGCTGATCCGCTCGGGCCACCTCGAATCGCGCGTGGCCGCGGGCGACCGCCGGCGCACCGAGCTCGCCGCCACCGCCAGCGGCGTGGCGCTGATGAAGCTGGTGCGGCGCGGCGCGCAGCACGATCTGGCGCAGCACCTGCTCGACCTTTCCAACGAAGAGCTCGCCTGCGTGACGCAGGCCATGAGCCTCCTGCAGCGGAGCTTCTCCCATGCCTGAGCGCAGCACGGGCCGGGCCCGCGGCCTCATCCTCGTCGCCATCCTCGTCCTCGGCGGCGGCGCCTGGTATGTCTTCAAGGGGCGCGGCACGCCCGCCGCGGGCGATGCGTCCGGGCTCACGCCTGCGGCGCCGCAAGCCGCCGCCTCGGCGGCGCCGGTCAGCGTCTCGCTGGTGCGCGCCGAGCGGCGCGACATGCCCGTGGTGCTCGAAGCCACCGGCACCGTCAGCGCGCTCACCAGCGTCGACGTGAAGCCCCAGATGGCCAGCGTGGTCACGCAGGTGCACGTGAAGGAAGGGCAGTTCGTGCGCCGCGGCGATCTGCTCTTCACGCTCGATTCGCGCAGCGACCAGGCCAACCTCGGCAAGGCGCAGGCGCAGCTGCAGAAGGATCTGGCCGCGCTGGCCGACGCGCAGCGCCAGTTTGCGCGCAGCCAGGAGCTCTTCGCGCAGAACTTCATCTCGCAGGGCGCGGTCGACACCAACCGGGCGCTGGTCGAATCGCAGCAGGCGGTGGTGGCCGCCGATCGCGCCGCCATCGACGCCGCGCGCGTGGCCCTGTCCTACGCGCGCATCGCGGCGCCCAGCGGCGGGCGCGTCGGGCAGATTCCGGTGGTGGCGGGCAGCTACGTGCAGCCGGGCGGCGCGGCGCTGGTCACCATCACCCAGCTCGATCCGATCAGCGTCGCCTTCAGCCTGCCGCAGCGCAACCTGCCGGACGCGCTGGCGGCGCTGCGCGGCTCGGGCGCGCCGGTGCAGGCGCAACTGCCCGACGGGCGCGGCACGCTCGCCGGGCGGCTGCAGTTCGTCGACAACGCGGTCGATGCGGCCACCGGCACGGTGCGCGTGAAGGCACAGTTCGACAACCGCGACCAGCGCCTGTGGCCGGGGGCCTTCGTCGGCGTGCGCTTGGCCGTGCGCACGCTCAAGGATGCGGTGGTGGTGCCGCAGGCGGCGATCGTGCAATCGCCGCGCGGCGCGGTGGTGTTCGTCGTGGAAGAGGGCAGCCGCGTGGCGGCGCGGCCGGTGCAGGTGCTGCACGCGGCCGGCAACGATGCCGCCGTGCAGGGTCTCGCGGGCGGCGAGCGCATCGTGCTCGAGGGCCGCCAGAACGTGCGGCCGGGCAACCTGGTGGTGGAGCGCAGCGCGCCGGCAGCATCGGCGGGCTCGTCACCCGTGCGGCCGGCATCGGCGCCATGAACCTGTCCGAGCTGTTCATCCGGCGGCCGGTCACCACCGTGCTGCTCAACCTGGCCATCGTGCTGGCCGGGGTGATCGCGTATACGAAGATTCCGGTGGCGGCGCTGCCGAGCTACAACACGCCGGTCATCAACGTTGCGGCGCAGCTGCCCGGCGCGAGCCCGGAGACCATGGCCACCTCGGTGGCGCTGCAACTGGAGAAGCAGTTCTCCACCATTCCGGGGCTGAACATCATCAGCTCGACCAACACGCTGGGCAGCACCTCGCTGACGCTGGAGTTCGACGAGGGCCGCAACATCGACGCCGCGGCGGTCGACGTGCAGGCGGCGCTGCTGCGCGCGCAGCGCTCGCTGCCGCAGGACATGACCAACCCGCCGAGCTACCGCAAGGTCAACCCGGCGGATGCACCGGTGCTGCTGATCGCGCTGACCTCGCCGGCGCTGGCGCTGCCCGAGCTGAACGACTATGCCGAGCACCTGATCTCGCCCAGCCTCTCCACGCTCGACGGCGTGGCGCTGGTGCAGATCTACGGCCAGAAGCGCTACGCGGTGCGCGTGCGCGTGCTGCCCGACGCGCTCTCCTCGCGCAACATCAGCCTCGACGAGCTGACCGCGGCGCTGCGCGCGGCCAATGCCAATACGCCGGTGGGCACGCTCGACGGCGCGCGCCAGACGCTCACGCTGCAGGCCAACCGGCAGCTGCGCAACGCGCAGGAGTTCGCCGAGCTGATCGTCGCCACGCGCAACGGTGCGCCGGTGCGGCTGCGTGACGTGGCGCGCGTCGAGGACAGCGTCGAGACCGTCAAGACCTACGCCAACTTCAACGGCGAACCCTCGATCACGCTGGCCATCCAGCGCCAGCCCGACGCCAATACCGTGAAGGTGGTCGACGCGGTGCGCGCCGCGCTGCCGGGCTTCAAGGCGCAGCTGCCGCAGTCGGTGCGCATGAACCTCGTGAACGACCGCTCGAAGTCGATCCGCGAGGCGCTGCACGACGTGACGCTGACCATGCTCGGCACCATCGTGCTGGTGGTGCTGGTGATCTTCCTGTTCCTGCGCCGCTTCGTCGCGACCGTGATCCCCACGCTCTCGCTGCCGGTCTCGCTGGTCGGCGCGATCTCGCTGCTGTGGGGCCTGGGCTACAGCCTGGACAACATCTCGCTGCTCGGCCTCACGCTGGCGGTGGGCCTGGTGGTCGACGACGCGATCGTGATGCTGGAGAACATCATGCGTCACGTGGAGGAGGGCATGCCGCCCTTCCAGGCCGCGCTGCAGGGCTCGCGCGAGGTGGGCTTCACCATCATCTCGATCTCCAGCTCGCTGATCGCGGTATTCATCCCGATCTTCTTCATGCCCGGCGTGATCGGCCTGCTGTTCCACGAGTTCGCGGTGATCGTCTCGCTGGCGATCGTCGCTTCGGCCTTCGTCTCGCTCACGCTGGTGCCCATGCTGGCCAGCCGCTTCCTCACCGACGAGGCGCACAAGAAGCCGCCCGGCGCGCTGGTGCGCGCCTTCGAGCGCGGCTTCGACGCGATGCTGGCGGCCTACGCGCGCACGCTCGACATCGCGCTGCGCCATCGCTTCGCGGTGCTGATGGTGGCGCTGGCCACCTTCGCGGCGACGGCCTGGATGTTCGTCGCCATCCCCAAGGGCTTCTTCCCCGAGGAGGACATCGGCCAGATCAGCGCCTCCACCGAGGCCGCGGAAGACACCTCCTTCGAGGCCATGATGGGCCTGCAGGATCGCGCCGCAGCGGCGGTGCGCGCCGACCCGAACGTGGCCTTCGTCGCCTCCTTCAACGGCGGCGGCAGCAACACCCTGAACACCGGGCGCATGTTCATCACCCTCAAGCCGCGCGCCGAACGCCAGCCGATGAAGCAGGTGGTGGAAGGGCTGCGCCTCAAGATGCGCGAACTGCCGGGCATCGCGGTGTACTTCCGGCCGATCCAGAACCTGCAGCTCGGCGGACGCCCGAGCAAGGCGCAGTACCAGTACATCCTGCAGAGCGTGAAGGCCGACGAGCTGAACGACTGGGCCGTCAAGCTGCAGGAGAAGATGCGCGCCGACACCGCGCTGTTCCGCGACGTCACCAGCGATTCGCAGCTGCGCGGCCTGCAGGCCTCGCTGCGCATCGACCGCGAACGCGCCAACACGCTGGGCGTGTCCATCGACGCGGTGCGCAGCGCGCTGTACAGCGCCTTCGGCGAGCGCCAGGTGTCGACCATCTACACCAGCGCCGACAGCTACCAGGTCATCATGGAGGTGGCGCCCGAGGCCAAGCGCGACGAGAGTGCCTTCAACGGCATCTACATGCGCAGCAACACCGGCGCACTGGTGCCGCTGGCGGCCTTCGCGACGGTGGAGCGCACCATCGGGCCGACGGCGGTCAACCACGTCGGCCAGCTGCAGGCGGTGACGGTGTCGTTCAACCTCGCCCCCGGCGCGCCGCTGGGCAACGCGACCAGCGCGATCGACCGCTTCCGTCATGAGGTCGGCATGCCCGCGTCGATCATCACGGCCTACGGCGGCGATGCGGCGGTGTTCAAGAGCTCGGAGGGCAGCCAGGCGATCCTGATCATCGCGGCGCTGCTGGTGATCTACGTGCTGCTGGGCGTGCTCTACGAGAGCTACATCCACCCGCTCACCATCCTCGCCGGCCTGCCTTCGGCGGCGGTCGGCGCGCTGCTGATGCTCGAGGTCGCCGGGCTGGACCTGACGCTGATCGCCACCATCGGCATCCTGCTGCTGATCGGCATCGTCAAGAAGAACGCGATCATGATGATCGACTTCGCGCTCGACCAGCAGCGCCACCACGGCATGGACCCGGCGCACGCGATCCGCGAGGCCTGCGTGCTGCGTTTCCGCCCGATCATGATGACCACGCTGGCCGCGCTGATGGGCGCCGTGCCGATCGCGCTCGGCCTGGGCGCCGGCGCCGAACTGCGCCAGCCGCTCGGCCTGGCGGTGGTGGGCGGCCTGCTGTTCTCGCAGGCGATCACGCTCTACATCACGCCGGTGATCTACCTCTACCTCGACCGCTTCAGCGGCAAGGGACCGGTGACGACGCCGGAGACGGCGAGCGTGGTGACGGCGAACTGAGCGGCGCGTTGATGCGGGCGCGGGCGCGGCAGGCGCGGCCCCGCGCCTGCCGCGCCGAATCAGCGGTGGCTTGCGCACAGGTGGCATGCCACGGTTGGTTCAGCAAGGGCCGAGCGGGCCGCCCGCGGCGCGCCTATGAGCCGCCGAGCAGCACAGAGCTCGCGGCCCGCGCGCGGTCACGCGCGCTTCGTCTGCATGCTCGCCGCGACTGTCCGAATGCAGCGAGCGGAGCTCGCGGAATGAGTTTCGCGGCGGGGCCGTGAGATCGAGCAGCGCAGGGCAGTCGGCGTCAGCCGACCGGCTCATCGAAGCGCCGCGGGCGGCCCGCTCGGCCCTTGCCGCTCCGCCTGCTGCACGTCGACCTCGCGCGCGCCGATTGATCGAACGCGCTTCCGTGTCAATGCAGCGGCGTATCGGGCGGCGCGGTGTTGAGCACCGTGAAGGCCGAGGAGCCGACGCTGCCGGCCTCGATCTCTTCCTCGCTGGCTTCGCGCACGTCGCGCACCGTGAGGTCCAGGCGCAGCGCGATGCCGGCCAGCGGGTGGTTGCCGTCGAGCACCACGTGCTCGGGGTAGACCTCGGTGACGGTGTAGATCGCGCTGGCGGGCATGCCGGGCGTCTTCGCGCCGGGTGGCGGGCCGTCGAACTGCATGCCGACCTCCATGCCCTCGGGCAGGTCGGCATTCGATTCGAAGAACACCAGCGCCGGGTCGTAGTCGCCGAAGGCATGCTCGGGCTCGAGGTGCAGCACGGCGTGGAAGCCGGTGTCCTGCTCGGCCAGCGCTTCCTCGACCTTCTCGAGCAGATCCTCGCCGCCGTAGAAGAATTCCAGCGGCTCGGCGAGTTCGTCGATCAGGTTGCCTTGAGTGTCCTCGAGGCGCCAGGTCAGCGTGACGACGCAGGGGGCGATGATGAGCATCGCGGGATGATCGCACAATCGACCCCATGAACCCGATCGACATCACCGCGCCGACGCCGCTGCTGGCCGGCCTCTCCCCCGAGCGTTTCATGAGCCGCCACTGGCACAAGAAGCCGCTGCTGGTGCGCCAGGCCTTGCCCATGGTCAAGCCTTTCGTCACGCGCAGCGAGCTCTTCGCGCTGGCCGCGGCCGACGGCGTCGAGTCGCGCCTGATCGTGCGCCAGGGCCGCGACTGGACGCTGCGCCACGGCCCCTTTGCGCGCCGTGCGCTGCCGCCGCTGACGCAGCCCAAGTGGAGCCTGCTGGTGCAGGGCATGGATCTGCACCTGGACAGCGCCCGCACCATGCTCGAGCGCTTCCGCTTCGTGCCCGATGCGCGGCTCGACGACGTGATGGTGTCCTACGCCACCGACGGCGGCGGCGTCGGGCCGCACTTCGATTCCTACGACGTGTTCCTGCTGCAGATCCACGGCATCCGGCGCTGGCGCATCGGCCGCATCGCGAACCCGCAACTGCAGAGCGGCGTGCCCCTGAAGATCCTCACCAATTTCGTGCCGGAGCACGACTGGCTGCTCGAGCCGGGCGACATGCTCTACCTGCCGCCGGGCTGGGCGCACGACGGCATCGCCGAAGGTGAGTGCATGACCTGCTCGATGGGCTTCCGCTCGGCCGGCGCCGATGAACTCGCGCGCGAGCTGCTGCAGCGTTCGCTCGACGGCGACGAAGGCGAGGACGACGGCCGCATCTACCGCGACCCGAAGCAGGGCGCCACGACCACGCCGGGGCTGATTCCGGCCGCGCTGCAGGAATTCGGTCGCGACTCGCTGGCGCGCTGGCTGCGCTCGCAGGGCGGCTTCGAGGTCGCGCTCGGCGAGGTGCTGAGCGAGCCCAAGCCCGGCGTGTGGTTCGATCGTGGCGCGGCGCTCGCGCGCAACGCTGCGCTGTGCCTCGACCGGCGCACGCGCATGATGTACGACGTGCGCCACGTCTACATCAACGGCGAGTCGTTTCGCGCCGGCGGGCGCGATGCCACACTGATGCGCCGGCTGGCCGACCGGCGTGTGCTGTCGGCGCGCGAGGTCGAAGCCCTGAGCGCCGAGGCACGCGAGCTGATCGGGCAATGGGCCGAGGCCGGCTGGCTGCACGCCGGCAAGAACGGGGAGACGTGATGAGCGAACCGACGCGCGCGATGATCGAATCGCGCACCGATTTCCAGAACGCCGTGCGCGGCGCCTTCGCCGAGGCGGCGCTGGTCGGCTGCCGCGAGATCTGGCTGGTCGACGACGACTTCGCCGACTGGCCGCTCGGCGAGCGCGCCGTGGTCGACGACCTGACGCACTGGGCCTCGGCGCACCGCAGCTTCAACGTCGTGGCGCGCAGCTTCGACGCAATCGCACGTCACCATGCGCGCTGGGTCAACTGGCGGCGTCAGTTCTCGCACGTGGTGCATGGCCGCAGCAACAGCGATCTGGAGGCCGGGCAGATGCCCACCATCCTGCTGGTTCCGGGCCTGCTTTCGGTGCGCCTGCACGACCGCGTGCATTACCGCGGCGTGGCCACGCGCGAGCGCGCCGACGAGGTGCAGTGGCGCGAGGAAATTGATGCGGTTTTGCAACGCTCCGAGGAGGCGTTTCCGGCGACCAGCCTCGGACTCTAGGGACATCCCTAGGTCTGGCTATAATCGCAGGCTGGCCAATACGGGTGCTCGAGCTCCCCGGGGCCTGGTGGATGGGCCTCTGCTGAATCGGAGGGATCCCACAATTACCGGTAATTGTTCGACTCTTTGATTTGAGGACACAAGCATGAAGAAGACCGTTCTGTTGGCGACCCTGGTTGCTGCTGCTGCTCTGGCCGCCTGCGGCAAGAAGGAAGAGGCCGCTCCGGCCGTTCCCGCCGCCGTGACCGCGCCGGCCGCTGCTGCCGCTTCCGCCGCCGTCGACGCCGCTTCGGGCGCTGCCGCCGCCGTGACCGGCGCTGCCTCGGCCGTCGCCGACGCTGCTTCGGGTGCCGCTGCCGCCGTCGCCGGCGCTGCTTCGGCCGCCGCTGCCGCCGCGTCCAAGTAATCCGCTTCGCCGGATCGCTGGAAGGCCGCCGCAAGGCGGCCTTTTCATTTGGGGCGTCCGCCTCGCTCGTTCGCTCGCTCAGTCGAGGTCCAGCCAGGCGATGCCTTCGGCCGGGTGAGCCACCAGGATGTCCGAGGCCGCCGCCCCGCAGGCCGCGGCGAGCGCCGCGCGCGCCAGATCGGGTGTGTTGTTCTGCTCGCTCAGATGCGCGGCCACCACGTGGCGCAGGCCGCCATGCGCGCACTCGGCGAGGATCTGCGCGGCCACATCGTTGGACAGATGCCCGTGCGGCCCGGCGATGCGCGCCTTCAGCGACGCCGGATAGCGCGACCCGGCCAGCATGCGCGCATCGTGGTTGCATTCGAGCAGCAGCGCCGCGCAGCCGCGCAAGTGTTCGAGCAGGTGGGCGGTGATGGAGCCGGCATCGGTGAGCACGCCGAGGCTGGCGGCGCCGTCGCTGCAGCGCAGCTGCAGCGGCTCGGCCGCGTCGTGCGGCACGGTGTAGGGCTGCAGGCGCAGTGCGCCGAGGGCCACGGGCTCGCCGTCGCGCGCGAAGTTCGGTTCGATGCCGCTGTCGCCGCCGCCGATGGCGCGCCAGGTGCCACGGCTGGTCCACAGCGGCAGGCCGTGGCGGCGCGCCAGGCCGAGCGCGCAGCCGACGTGGTCACCATGCTCGTGGGTGACGAATACCGCGTCGAGCTCGGAAGGCTGCAGTCCGGCACGCGCCAGCCGCGTCTCGAACTCGCGCAGCGAGAAGCCGCAGTCGATCACGACACGATGGACGTGCCGCCCGTCGCGGGCCTCGACCACCGTCGCGTTGCCGCCGCTGCCGCTGCCGAGGCTGCAGAAGCGCATCGGCACGGCGCCGGCCTTACTTCAGTTCTTCGAGCAGCAGGCCGACGATGCGCTGGCCGTTCTCGCCCGCCTCGGGCGCGCCCTGGGCGTTGAGCACGGCCACGGTGCTGCGATCGCCGTCGCCCTTGACCTGCACGCGGTAGCGCAGCGGGCCGCCGGCGGCGTCGGTCTTGCCGAACAGCTTGGCGAAGAAGCCGGGCTCGCCCTTGCCGACGTCCTTCGGGTCGACATAGCGCACGAAGTACAGGCCCTGTGCGCGGTCGCGGTCCTCGACGGTGAAGCCGCCGCGATCCAGCGCCAGGCCGACACGGCGCCAGGCGCGGTCGAAGTTGTCGTCGACCTGCAGCGTCGACACCTGGCCGGCGACCATGCGCGCACGCGTCGGCGCCGCCGGCACGTTCGCCACCGCGGTCTTGGCCGTTTCCTCGGCCACGCCGAGCTTCTGCATCAGGCGCGACAGGAAGGCCGCTTCCAGCTGCGGGTCGGCCGCGCGCGGCTGCCAGACCGTCGAATCCTTCTGCTGGTTGACGTAGACCTCCTCGACGCCGCGATGGCTGATGTAGACCTCGCTGCCCTTGGCGGTGCGTTCCACGCGGGTGCGGAACTTGTCGCGCTCGCCGGTGGAGTAGAGCGAATCGAAGACGCGGCCGATGGTGCGGCGCACCGCGTCCTGCGGCAGCTTGGCGCGGTTCTCGTTCCAGTCGGTCTCCATGATCCCGGTGGCGGCCTGGTCGAGCACCAGCACGAAGCCGCTGTCCTTCCAGAAGGCCTGCAGGCGCGGCCAGAGCTGCTCGGGCGTGAGCGGCGTGACCAGCCAGCGCTGGTTGCCCTCGCGCTCGATGCGCACGTCGCCGATCTGCGTCGGCGCCACGGTGGTGGCCGACTGCACGGCGGCGGGCGTGGCGGCCGCACCCTGGAGGGTGGAGGCGCTCACGGCGCCGCCGCTCGGCGCGTAGCGCGTGTCGCGTGCCAGCTGCGTCAGGTCGGGCGGCACCTCCAGGCCCGGCGTGCGCGAGCCCTGGCTGCGGTAGTCGAGCTTGTCGCCGGAGACGAAGTTCTCGATCGACGAGCAGCCGGCGAGGGCGACGGCCAGCGCGAGCGCGGCGCCGCGCAGCGGCAGAAGGGCGGGAAGACGGGTCACGGGAAACATCTCCGGAATGGGTCCGAGAAGGCCGCGCGCGGGCTGCGCGCGGCGCCGGTGTTGTGGACGGGGCGGAGCGAGGCGCGCCTCACAGCAGCGCGGCGTCGCGCAGCGCCTGCTCGACCTGCTTCTCGCCGGCCGGCGTGAGCGGCGTGATGGGCAGGCGCACGGCGTCGCCGATCAGGCCGAGGCGCTTCATGGCCCACTTGGTGGGCGCCGGGCTCGATTCGCAGAACAGCGCCTTGTGCAGCGACAGCAGGCGCATCTGGATCGCGGTGGCCTCGCGCACGCGGCCTTCGATCGCCGCGATGCACAGCTCGTGCATCAGCTTGGGAGCGACGTTGGCGGTGACGCTCACGTTGCCCTGGCCGCCCAGCAGCATCAGCGCGATGGCCGTGCCGTCGTCGCCGGAGTAGATGGCGAAGCCCTTGGGCGCCTGCTTGATCAGCCACTGCGCGCGCTCGATGTTGCCGGAGGCTTCCTTCACGCCGATCACGCCGGGCAGCCCGGCGCAGCGCAGCGTGGTCTCGGGCTGCATGTCCGCCACCGTGCGGCCGGGCACGTTGTAGAGCACCATCGGGATGTCGACGGCCTCGGCGATCGCCTTGAAGTGCTGGTAGATGCCTTCCTGCGAGGGCTTGTTGTAGTAGGGCACGACCGACAGCGTGCAATCCGCGCCGACTTCCTTGGCGAAGCGCGACAGCTCGATGGCCTCGCGCGTGGAGTTGCCGCCGGTGCCGGCCATGATGGGCACGCGCCCTTTGGCATGCGCCACCGACACGCGGATGATCTCGCAGTGCTCGTCGACCGAGACGGTGGGCGACTCGCCGGTGGTGCCGACCACGCCGATGCAGTCGGTGCCTTGCGCGATGTGCCAGTCGATCAGCCGGCGCAGGCCGTCGTAGTCGACAGCGCCGTCATCGTGCAGCGGCGTGACGAGCGCGACGATGCTTCCAACAATGGGCTTCATGGGGCGTCCTGGTGAATCCGGGGATTTTAGCCGGCGCGGCAACCGGGCCCGGCGGCTACAGCGGGTAGCGCGGCGCAACGCCGGATGACGCCGTCTCGCGCACCGCGGCGAGGCGCTGCACGTAGCGTTCCGGGTCGGTGAGGAAACCGTCCTCGTAGGCGACGATGCGCAGGCCGGCGGCGGCGCGCAGCAGTTCGCCCGGCTGCAGCAGGAAGTCCGGCCGCGAGGGTTTGCCGACGGTCTCGTTGCCGGTGGCGAAGGTTTCGTAGAGCAGCACGCCGCCCGGCGCGACGCACTCGACGATGGCCGGCAGCAGCGGGCGCCACAGGTAGTTCGTGACGATCACCGCGTCGAAGCTTCGATCGACCAGCGGCCAGGGGCCGTTCTCGATGTCGGCGACGATGATCTCGCCGAGGGCACGCAATGGCTCGAGCGCGGCCGCATCACGATCCACGCCGGTGACGCTGCAGCCGCGCTGCGCGAACCAGCGCAGGTGGCGGCCCGGGCCGCAGGCCACGTCGAGCACGCTCGCATGCTCGGGCAGCAGCGCCGACCAGCGCTGCACCCAGGGCGAAGGCGCCGGCGAGGCGTGCATCAGAAGCAGGCCCAGAGCTGGTTGGCCAGGGTCATCATCAGGTCGGGCTTGAGGTAGGCGGCGAAGACCAGCAGCAGCGCCGCCGCGACAGCGGCCCAGGCGGCGATGCGGCGCGGGTTCATGCCGCGGCGCCGGCCGGGAGCGGCGCGCGCTGGATGGCGCGCTCCTTCACCGGCAGGTTGGCGATGGCCGCGAACACGCCCAGCGCGACCGCGATCCACCAGACGGTGTCGTAGTTGCCGGTGGCGTCGTAGAGCTTGCCGCCCAGCCACACGCCCAGGAAGCTGCCGACCTGGTGGCTGAGGAAGACGAAGCCGCCCAGCATCGAGAGGTACTGCACGCCGAAGATCTGCGCGATCACCGCGTTGGTGGGCGGCACGGTGGACAGCCACAGCAGGCCCATCACCGCCGAGAACACATAGACGCTCGCCGGCGTCAGCGGCACGGCGAGGAAGACCACGATTGCGATCGAGCGCAGCAGGTAGATGGTCGAGAGGATGTATTTCTTCGGCAGGCGCTGGCCGAGCACGCCGGCGCCGTAGGTGCCGAAGACGTTGAACAGGCCGATCAGCGCCAGCGCGGTGGTCGCGACATTGGGCGTCAGGCCGTGGTCCTTCAGGTAGCTGGGCATGTGCACGCCGATGAAGACGACCTGGAAGCCGCACACGAAATAGCCCGCCATCAGCCAGCGGAAGCTCGGGTAGCCGAAGGCCTCGCGCAGCGCGGCGCCGAGGCTTTGCTGCGCGGTCACCGCGGTGCGCGGCGGCTCCTTCAGCCCGAAGGCCAGCGGCACGATGGCCAGCGCCAGGCAACCGAGCACGAACAGGGCCGACTGCCAGCCGAAGCCGCCGATCAGCCAGTTCTCCACCGGCACCATCAGGAACTGGCCGAAGGAGCCGGCCGCCGCGGCCACGCCCATCGCCCAGCTGCGCTTCTCGGGCGCGACGTTGCGGCCGATCACGCCGTAGACCACCGCGTAGGTGGTGCCCGACTGCGCCATGCCCAGCAGCAGGCCGGCGCTGCCGGCGAAGGCCAGGCCCGTGGTCGAGAGCGCCATGGTCACCAGGCCGAGCGAATACAGCAGGCTGCCGACGATCAGCACCTTGAAGGCGCCGAAACGATCGGCCAGCGCGCCGGCGAAGGGGCCGGCGATGCCCCAGGCGATGTTCTGCACGGCGAGCGCGAAGGCGAAGGTCTCGCGCGTCCAGCCACGATCCATGGTGATCGGCTGCAGCCACAGGCCGAAGCCGTGGCGTATGCCCATGGACAGCGTGACGACCGCGGCGCCGCACAGCAGCACCTGGGTCATTGACAGCCCCTCGCCCGACGAGTACGTCGGTCGATCCCCCGAGGGGATGCGGGCCGGCTTGGGAGCGGCCCGGCGCTCGGCCCGCAGACGATCGTTGCTCATGGGGCGGCATTCTCGCCGCTCCTAGAATCCTCTGCATGGCGACCAAGAGCAAGACCCCCGGCAGCTACGGCGAAGCCTCCATCCGCGTCCTCAAGGGACTCGAGCCCGTCAAGCAGCGGCCGGGCATGTACACCCGCACCGACAACCCCCTGCACATCATCCAGGAGGTGATCGACAACGCCGCCGACGAGGCGCTCGCCGGCCACGGCCAGCGCATCGACCTGACGCTGCACGCCGACGGCTCGGTGAGCGTGGAAGACGACGGTCGCGGCATCCCCATCGGAGTGCACCCCGAGGAGCAGGTGCCGGTGGTGGAGATCGTCTATACGCGGCTGCATGCCGGCGGCAAGTTCGACAAGGGCGCCGGCGGTGCCTACAGCTTCTCCGGCGGCCTGCACGGCGTGGGCGTGAGCGTGACCAATGCGCTGGCGAAGCGGCTCGAAGTCACCGTATACCGCGAGGGCCAGGTGGCGAACATCGCCTTCTCGGGCGGCGACGTGGTCGAGCCCCTGAAGACGCGCAAGGCCGCGGCGGGTGATCGCAAGAGCGGCACCACGGTGCGCGCGTGGCCGGATGGAAAATATTTCGAGAGCGCCGAGCTGCCGCGCGGCGAGCTGATGCACCTGCTGCGCAGCAAGGCGGTGCTGATGCCGGGCGTGACGGTGACGCTCCTGCACGAGAAGAGTGGCGAGCGCCAGCAGTGGCTCTACAAGGGCGGCCTGCGCGACTACCTGATGCAGACCCTGGCGGCCGACCCGATCATCCCGCTGTTCGAGGGCGAGCACTACGCCGACGGCGCCGAGACCGAGAACTTCGCCGAAGGCGAGGGCGCAGCCTGGTGCGTGGCCTTCACCGACGACGGCAACGTGATGCGCGAGAGCTACGTCAACCTGATCCCGACGCCGGCCGGCGGCACGCACGAGTCGGGCCTGAAGGACGGCCTGTTCGGCGCGGTCAAGGGTTTCATCGAGCTGCATTCGCTGCTGCCCAAGGGCGTGAAGCTGATGCCCGAGGACGTGTTCTCGCGCGCCAGCTTCGTGCTCTCGGCGAAGGTGCTGGACCCGCAGTTCCAGGGCCAGATCAAGGAGCGGCTCAACTCGCGCGACGCGCTGCGGCTCGTTTCCACCTACGTGAAGCCGGCGCTCGAGCTGTGGCTCAACCAGCATGTGGACCTCGGCAAGAAGCTCGCCGAGCTCGTGATCAAGCAGGCGCAGACGCGCCAGCGCGCCGGCCAGAAGGTCGAGAAGCGCAAGGGCTCGGGCGTGGCCGTGCTGCCCGGCAAGCTGACCGACTGCGAGAGCCGCGACCTGGGCTTCAACGAACTCTTCCTGGTCGAGGGCGATTCGGCCGGCGGCAGCGCCAAGATGGGCCGCGACAAGGAGACGCAGGCCATCCTGCCGCTGCGCGGCAAGGTGCTGAACGCCTGGGAGGTCGAGCGTGACCGCCTGTTCGCCAACACCGAGATCCACGACATCGCGGTGGCGGTCGGCGTCGACCCGCACGGCCCCGACGACGAACCCGATTTCTCCGGCCTGCGCTACGGCAAGGTCTGCATCCTCTCGGACGCGGACGTCGACGGCTCGCACATCCAGGTGCTGCTGCTGACGCTCTTCTTCCGCCACTTCCCCAAGCTGATCGAACGCGGCCACGTGCACGTGGCCAAGCCGCCGCTGTTTCGCGTCGATGCGCCGGCGCGCGGCAAGAAGCCGGCGGCCAAGATCTATGCGCTCGACGAGGGCGAGCTGACGGCCGCGCTCGACAAGCTGCGCAAGGAGGGCGCGCGCGAGAACAGCTGGACCATCAGCCGCTTCAAGGGCCTGGGCGAGATGAATGCCGAGCAGCTGTGGGACACCACGCTGAATCCCGACACGCGGCGTCTTCTGCAGGTGAGCTTCGGCGCGCAGGGCTTCGCCGCCACGGTCGAGGCGCTGACCAAGCTGATGGGCAAGGGCGAGGCGCAGGCGCGCCGCGAGTTGATGGAGCTGCGCGGCGACGACGTCGAGGTGGATGTGTGATACGAAGTCGCCTCGATCATCAGACTCCGCTCGCCCTGAGCTTGTCGAAGGGCCGTGCATGGCACGCGGTGGGCTTCGACAAGCTCAGCCCGAACGGGATCCATGCGATTGAGCGCGAAACGGCATGAACATTCGTCTGCGGCCGACGATGCTGTCGGACCTCGACTTCGTCATCTCGGTCGAACAGGACCAGGCCAACCTGCCCTTCATCACGCCCTGGGAGCGCCCGCAGCACGAGGGCGCGATCCGCTTCCCCGACTTCCGCCACTTCATCGTCGAGACGGGTGCGGGCAACGAGCGCGTCGGCTTCGTCATCCTGCAGGGCTGCCGCAACCCGCACCGCTCGGTGGAGCTCAAGCGCCTGGTGCTGACGCCGGAAGACCAGGGCCACGGCCTGGGCCGCGCCTGCGTGCGGCTGCTGGCGCAGATGGCCTTCCGCGACCTCGGCGCGCACCGCTTCTGGCTCGACGTGAAATCGCTCAACGACCGCGCCCTGGCGCTCTACCGCAGCGAAGGCTTCGTCGAGGAAGGGCGCTTGCGCGAGAGCGTGCGCACCGCAGAGGGCTGGGATTCGCTGATCGTGATGTCGCTGCTC
Organism: Piscinibacter sp.; assembly: GCA_017983795.1. Lineage (GTDB taxonomy): Bacteria > Pseudomonadota > Gammaproteobacteria > Burkholderiales > Burkholderiaceae_C > Piscinibacter. The sequence continues at coordinate 38,408 of JAGOAS010000002.1, read as the reverse complement.
GAGCCGGAGCACGCGGCGCTGCAACGCGCGCGGGAGCAGGGAGCGGCCTGATGCGCGCGTGGCCGGTGCCAGCGCTCGCGGCCGCCGCAGCGATCGCGCTGCTGCCTGCCGCCGCGCGCGCCGAGGTCTGGGCCTATGTCGACGGCCAGGGCATGGCGCACGTCGCGCCGCAGCAGGTCGATTCGCGCTACCGGCGCGTGCTCGGCGATGCGCCGGGCGGCAGCGGCAGCGAAGCCGTGCCCGGCAAGACCGACCGCGCCGACGGCCTGCTGCTGTGGCTGGAGATCGCGCCCGAGGTGAAGGCGCTCGCGCCGCTGCTGCGCGCGGCGGCCGAGAAGCACGGCGTCGACGAGGAACTGCTCAAGGCGGTGATCACCGTCGAATCGGGCTTCAATGCCAAGGCCGTGTCGCCGCGCGGCGCGATCGGGCTGATGCAGATCACCCCGGTGGCGGCCGATCGCTACGGCACCGCCGCCGAGCGGCGCACGCCGGCAGAGACGCGCCTGCTCGATGCACAGGTCAACGTGAATACGGGCGCACGCATGCTCGCCGACCTGATCCGGCGCCATGGCGGCATCGACATCGCGCTGGCGGCCTGGAATGCCGGCGAGGGCACGGTGCGCCGCCACGGCGGCCGGCTGCCCGACATCGCCGAGACGCGCGCCCATGTGCAGCTGGTGCTGGAGCTCTACTGGGCGCTGCTGCAGGAGCGCCAGGCGCGCCGCGCCACCGGCATGACGCTGCAGCCCGCGCGCTAGGGCCGTCGCATGCAGGCCGTGCGTGGGTTGAAGGAATGCCTGGCGGCGGCCGTGCTGGCGCTGCTACTCGCCGCGGCGGGTGCCGCGCCCAGGACGGTGTGCACCATCACCGTCAACTCGCCCGACGAGAAGGAGAGCTTCCGCCGCCACCTTGGCAACGAGAACTACCGCTTCGTCGAACTGGTCGAGCGCGGCCGTGCCGACTGGCTCGATTCCTCCTGCCGCGCCGGCGTCGCGTGCGACATCCTCGTGATCTCGGCGCACTACGACGGCGGCAACGAATTCTTCCCCGACAGCCTCGACGCGCGCGAGTTCCTGCCGGTGAGCGAGCTCGAGCGTGTCTCCTGCAGCGGCTCCTGCCCGACGCTGTTCTCGCGCCTGCAGGAGGTCTACCTGTTCGGCTGCAACACGCTCAACCCGGAGCCGCACAGCGGTGCGACCGCCGAGGTGGTGCGCAGCCTGGTGCGCGAGGGCGTGCCGAAGGAGCAGGCCGAACGCGAGCTGAAGTCGCTGACCGCGGCGCAGGGCGAGAGCAGCCGCGACCGCATGCGCCAGGTGTTCGACGGCGTGCCGACCATCTACGGCTTCTCGTCGACGGCGCCGGTCGGGCCGATCGCCAGCCGCGTGCTCGACCGCTACTTCCAGCAGGCGGGCGATCGCGATATCGGGCGCGGCCGCACGAGCAGCCGGCTGCTGTCGGCCTTCACGCCGTTCGGGCTGACCGCCGTGTCGGGCCTCACCCCGGCCGATCCGAACTGGGCGACGCGCCTGGACATGTGCCAGTTCGCCGACGAGCGTCGCCCGGTGGCCGCCAAGCTCGCGTTCGTGCAGGGGCTGCTGCAACGCCACGTCGGCGAGGCGCGCCTGTACCTCGACCGCATCCGGCGGCTGCGCGAATCGCTCGACGCCGGCGTGCGCGACGACCCGCTGGCGGCCCAGGTGCTGGAGGCCATCGCACGCGACGAGGAGGCACGCGAGCGCGTGCTGGCCTACGCGCGCCGCGCCGACCGGCCCGACACGCGCGTGGCGATGTTCGATCTGGCGCGCGACGTCGGCTGGCTGACCGAGCAGGCGCGCCGCGACGAACTGATCGCGATGCTCGCCGAACTGCATGCGCGGCCCGAGGTGGGCGTGCCGGAGATCCACCTCGCCTGCCGCACCAACGCCGACGGGGCCTTGAACGGGCGGCTCGCCACCGGCGCGGCGCCGGGCGAGACGGCCGGCGGCACCGGCCATGCCGCCTTGCGCGCCTGCCTGGGCAGCGCCGCGGATCGTGCCGCCACCTTGCAGGCGCTGCTCAGCAGCGACGAGGCCCAGGTCGAGCTGGCGCAGGCCTATCTGCGCCAGCGGCCGGTCGACGACGTGCGCGAGCTGCGCCGCTTGACCGAAGGCATTTCCGCGCTGTCCGCCGGGCCGGCACAAATTCGCGCACTGGAGGCTCTGGGCCGCCACTATGTGTCCGACCGTGAGGTGCTGGAGCGCCTGGTGGCGCTGTACGGGCAGACATCGTCGGCGGCCGTGCAGACGGCCGTCGCCGGCATCCTGCTGCGCGCCGATCGTTCGGCGCTGCCTGCGCAGAGCTTGCGCCAAACGTTGATCACGCTCAGGCGCGATGCACGCAACGGCGCCGGCGACGGAACCATCGACGCGCTGATCGCTCTGCTCGACGCGCGCTGAGCCGCCGGTACGGTGGTTACATGTGTTTTCGCCGCGGCGGCGCGCTGTGGAAGACTGAAGCGATGAGCCTGCGTGAGCCGGTGGCGCGATCCAAGACCCGAAGCTGGCTGCCGGCCGTGGCGCTGGCCGCGGCGGCCTGGCCGGGCTGGGCGGCGGCCGCGCCGAAGACGGTCTGCACGGTCACCATCAACTCGCCCGACGAGCGCGACGTGATGATGCGCCAGTTGCCGGCGGGCGAGTACCGCTTCGTCGAACTGGTGCAGCACGGCCAGCCCGACTGGTGGGCGCAGGCCTGCCGCAGCGGCGTGCGCTGCGACGCGCTGGTGATCTCCGGCCACTTCGACGACGGCAGCGAGTTCTACACCGACCGCTTCGAGAACCACGAGGCGCTGCCGGTCGAGGATCTGCAGCAGGCCTCATGCAGCGACTCGTGCAGCGGCCTGTTCTCGCAGCTCAAGGAGGTCTACCTGTTCGGCTGCAACACGCTGAAGACCGACCCGCGCCGCAGCGCCGGCAGCGAGGTGCTGCGCAGCCTGCAGCGTGCCGGCATGTCGGCGCCCGAGGCGCAGCGCACGGCGGCGAAGCTGAGCGAGCACTATGGCGAGAGCAACCGCGACCGCCTGCGCCAGATCTTCAAGGACGTGCCGGTGCTGTACGGCTTCGCCTCCAAGGCGCCGCTGGGCCGCTACGCCGGCCCCTTGCTCGAGCGCGTGCTGCAGTCGGCGCCGGCCGGCGAGGTGGCCAGCGGGCGGCCGAGCGCGTCCTTGCTGGGCGCGTTCGGCCCCACGTCGATGGTGAGCGTGAAGGGCATCGGCGCCGACGACCCGCACATCGGCCTGCGCAACGACATCTGCAGCCTCGCCGACGACCGGCGCAGCACGGCGCAGAAGATGGCCTTCGTGCACGAGGTGCTGCGGCGCGACGTGACCGAGGTGCGCATGCTGCTCGACCACCTCGAGCGCTACGTCGGCTCGGTGGGCGTCTCGCAGCGCCTGCAGCCGGACGTGGCCGCGGCCTTCGACGCGATCGGGCGCGACCTGAAATCGCGCGAGCGCTACCTCGCCTTCACGCGCGATGCCGACCTCGCATCGGTGCAGTCGCGCATGATCGACCTGGCGCGCAAGCTCGGCTGGCTGACCGATACCCAGCAGCAGGACGAGTTCGTCCGCCTGATCACGACGCGCATGGCGCGCGACGGGGTGGGCAAGCACGAGGTCGACCTGGTGTGCGCCTCGCCGCTCGCGCACGAGGACGGCCTGCTGGCGCGCGTGCGCTCCGGTGGCACCGCCGATGCCTCGAAGGTGGCGCATTCGGCGGTGCTCGCCTGCCTGGGCAGCGGCGAGGCCCACGACCGCACGGTGCGCGCGCTGACCAGCCCGCGCCCCGACGACGTGGAGGTCGCGCAGACCTACCTGCGCCACCGCCCGCTGGCCGGCGCCGGCGAGGTGCAGGCCATCGCCGCCGACATCGGCCGGCTGAGCGGCCCCGAGGCACAGGTGCGCGCGCTGGACGCACTGGCCAAGCAGCGCGTGTCCGACCCGCACAGCCTGAAGGCGATCGCCGGGCTGTTCACGACGACGCGCTCGCTGCAGGTGCAGCGCGCCATCGCCAATGTGCTGCTGCGCGCCGACACGCAATCGCTCGAGCGTGGCGACCTGCTGCGCTCGCTGCGCCGCTATCGCCTCAAGTCGCCCGAAGGGCAGGACGTGATCGACGCGCTGATCCGCGTGCTGCAGCGCGCCTGAACCCGGCCTTCACGACAGGCCGCTGATCCGCCCCTGCGAGTCGATGTCGATCAGCTCGGCGGCCGGCACCTTGGGCAGGCCGGGCAGGGTCATGATGTCGCCGCAGACCATCACCACGAATTCGGCACCGGCGGCCAGCCGCACTTCGCGGATGTCGAGCACGTGGCCGCTGGGCGCACCGCGCAGCCGCGCGTGGGTGGAGAAGCTCATCTGCGTCTTGGCGATGCACACCGGGAAGTGCCCGTAGCCCGCGGCCTGCAGCCGTTCGATGCGCTCCTGCACCGGCGCCGAGGCGGTGACGCTGGCGGCGCCGTAGATCTTGGTTGCGATCGCCTCGACCTTCTGCCACAGCGGCAGCGCCTCGTCGTAGACGAACTGGAAGCGGTTCGGCTGCTCGCAGGCCTGCACCACCGCGCGCGCCAGATCCTCGGCGCCGGCGCCGCCCTCGGCCCAGTGGCGCGCCACCACGGCCCGCGCGCCGAGCGCCTCGACGCGCCGCGTCAGCAGCTCGATCTCGGCCGCCGTGTCGTGCGCGCGGTGGTTGATCGCCACCACGCAGGGCAGGCCGTAGACCTCCTGCACGTTGTGCAAGTGGCGCTCCAGGTTGGGCAGGCCGCGCTCGAGCGCCGCCACGTCTTCCTTGCCGACATCGGCCACCGCCATGCCGCCGTGGTACTTGAGCGCGCGGCAGGTGGCCACCAGCACCGCGGCGTCGGGGCGCAGGCCGGTCTTGCGGCACTTGATGTCGATGAACTTCTCGGCGCCGAGATCGGCGCCGAAGCCGGCCTCGGTGACCACGTAGTCGGCCAGCTTGAGCGCGGCGCGCGTGGCGATCGCGCTGTTGCAGCCATGCGCGATGTTGGCGAAGGGCCCGCCATGCACGAAGGCCGGGTTGTTCTCCAGCGTCTGCACCAGGTTGGGCGAGATCGCGTCCTTGAGCAGCGCGGCCATCGCGCCCTGCGCCTTCAGCTGCGCGCAGGTGATGGGGCGGTGTTCGGCCGTCTCGCCGACCACGATGCGCGCCAGGCGCTCCTTCAGGTCGGAGAGGCTCGTCGCCAGGCACAGGATGGCCATGATCTCCGAGGCGACGACGATGTCGAAGCCGCTCTCGCGCGGCGCACCGTGTGCCGGGCCGCCCAGGCCGATGATGATGTCGCGCAGCGCGCGATCGTTCATGTCGATCACGCGCTTCCAGGTCATGCGGCGCACGTCGAAGCCGAGCGCATTGCCGTGGTGGATGTGGTTGTCGATCATCGCCGCGAGCAGGTTGTGCGCCAGCGCGATGGCGGCGAAGTCGCCGGTGAAGTGCAGGTTGATCTGCTCCATCGGCACCACCTGCGCGTGGCCGCCGCCGGCCGCGCCGCCCTTCAGGCCGAACACCGGCCCGAGCGAGGGCTCGCGCAGGCAGACGATGGCGCGCGCTCCGATGCGGTTGAGCGCGTCGCCCAGGCCCACGGTGGTGGTGGTCTTGCCTTCGCCGGCCGGCGTGGGCGAGATCGCGGTCACCAGCACCAGCTTGCCGTCGGGCCGCTCGGCCAGCGTGTCCAGCCAGGGCTGGGCGACCTTGCCGATGTGGCGGCCGCGCGGGTCGAGCGCTTCTTCGGGGATGCCCAGCGCCTCGCTGATCGCATGGATGGGCTTCAGCCGCGCGGCCTGCGCGATCTCGATGTCGGACAGCATGGGTCTCCCTGGCGTCTGGGCGTGGCGCGCATGGTAACCAAGCGTCAGCGGCGGCCCGGGCGGGATGACTCCGGGTTTGCGCGAGAATGCCGGCCGCTTCCGACCGACCTATGAACGATCTCTTCGACCCCCCGCCGCCGGCCCCTGCCGAGGACGGCGACGCCATCGCGCTGTCGCTCTACGCCGAGCAGGCCTACCTGGAATACGCGCTGAGCGTGGTGAAGGGCCGTGCGCTGCCCGACGTGTGCGACGGCCAGAAGCCGGTGCAGCGGCGCATCCTCTACGCGATGGAGCGCATGGGGCTGGCCTTCTCGGGCGCCTCGGGCGCCAAGCCGGTGAAGAGCGCGCGCGTGGTCGGCGACGTGCTGGGCCGCTTCCACCCGCACGGCGACCAGGCCGCCTACGACGCGCTGGTGCGCATGGCGCAGGATTTCAGCCAGCGCTACCCGCTGATCGACGGCCAGGGCAACTTCGGCAGCCGCGACGGCGACGGCGCGGCGGCGATGCGCTACACCGAGGCGCGCCTCGCGCCGATCACGCGGCTGCTGCTCGACGAGATCGACGAAGGCACGGTCGACTTCATCCCCAACTACGACGGCTCGACGCAGGAGCCGCGCCTGCTGCCGGCGCGCCTGCCCTTCGTGCTGCTCAACGGCGCGAGCGGCATCGCGGTGGGCCTGGCGACGGAAGTGCCGAGCCACAACCTGCGCGAGGTGGCCGCCGCCGCGGTGGCGCTGCTGAAGAACGACAAGCTGGCCGACGACGAACTCGCCGCGCTGATCCCCGGGCCGGATTTCCCCGGCGGCGGCCAGATCATCAGCAGCGCCGAAGACATCCGCGCCGCCTACGCGAGCGGCCGCGGCAGCCTCAAGGTGCGCGCGCGCTGGAAGATCGAGGACCTGGCGCGCGGCCAGTGGCAGCTGGTCGTCGCCGAACTGCCGCCGGGCGCGAGCGCGCAGAAGGTGCTGGAGGAGATCGAGGAGCTCAGCAACCCGAAGGTGAAGACGGGCAAGAAGACGCTCTCCACCGAACAGACGCAGCTCAAGACCACCGTGCTGGCGGTGCTCGACGCGGTGCGCGACGAATCGAGCAAGGACGCGCCGGTGCGCCTCGTGTTCGAGCCCAAGTCGCGCACCGTCGAGCAGCAGGAGCTGATCAACGTGCTGCTGGCGCACACCAGCCTGGAGAGCAGCGCGCCGCTCAACCTGACCATGATCGGCGCCGACGGCCGGCCGACGCAGAAGAGCCTGCGCCAGGTGCTGACGGAGTGGATCGCCTTCCGCCTCGCCACCGTCGAGCGGCGCACGCGGCATCGCCTGGCCAAGGTGCTCGATCGCATCCACATCCTCGAAGGCCGGCAGCTGGTGCTGCTGAATATCGACGAGGTGATCCGCATCATCCGCAACGCCGACGAGCCCAAGGCGGCGTTGATCGCACGCTTCAAGCTCAGCGACCGCCAGGCCGAGGACATCCTCGAGATCCGGCTGCGCCAGCTGGCGCGGCTGGAAGCCATCAAGATCGAGCAGGAGCTGAAGGAACTGCGCGCCGAGCAAGCCAGGCTGGAAGACATCCTGGGCAGCCCGGCGAGCCTGAAGCGCACGGTGGTCAAGGAGATCGAGGCCGATGCGAAGCAGTACGGCGACGAGCGCCGCACGCTGATCCAGGAGCAGCGCCGCGCGGTCGCCGAGGTGAAGGTGATCGACGAGCCGGTGACGGTGGTGGTGAGCCTGAAGGGCTGGGTGCGCGCCTTGAAGGGCCACGAGATCGATGCCGCGACGCTCTCGTTCAAGGCCGGCGACGGCCTGTATGGCGCTTTCGCCTGCCGCTCGGTCGACCCGCTGATCGTGATCGGCAGCAATGGCCGCGCCTACTCCACGGCGGTGGCCGGCCTGCCCGGCGGGCGCGGCGACGGCCAGCCCATCACCACGCTGATCGAACTCGAATCGGGCACGACGCCGGCGCACTACATCGCCGGCAATCCGGCCACCACGCTGCTGCTGGCCGGCACCGGCGGCTTCGGCCTGATGGCGAAGCTGGGTGACCTGGTGGCGCGCCAGAAGGGCGGCAAGAGCTTCATGAGCCTGGAGGCCGACGAGAAGCCGCTGCCGCCCGCGGTGGCGGACGGCGCCACGCAGGTGGCCTGCCTGTCGCTCGCCGGGCGGCTGCTCACCTTCGGCCTCGACGAACTCAAGCTGCAGCCCAACGGCGGACGCGGCCTGACGCTGATCGACCTCGACGCCAAGGACGCGCTGGTGAGCGTGGCCGCGTTCGCGCAGGCCTTGCAGGTGATGGGCAAGGCGCTGCGCGGCGACAAGCCGCGCGAGGAGGTGCTGAAGGGGGCGTCGCTCGCCGCCTACGCCGGCAAGCGTGCGCGCAAGGGCAAGGCGGTGGAGGGTATGAAGGCGCAGCGGGTGTTGCCATCTGCGTGATCGTTGATGGAGGTGGCGCGGCATAGGGCCGTGCGGGCCGCCCGCGGCGCTTCGATGAAGCGGCCGGCTGCGCCGGCTCCGCTGCGGTGCTCGGTCTTGCGGCCCCGCCGCGGAACTCACTTCGCGAGCTGCGTTCAGACACCCGCGGCGAGCATGAAGACGAAGCGCGCGAGTACGCGCGCGGGCCGCAAGCCCTGTGCTCCTCGCCGCTTCATAGGCGCGCCGCGGGCGGCCCGCACGGCCCTTTGCTGAACCAGCGGTGGTAGGCCACCTGCGCGCCTGCCGCACCTTCACCCGTTCGGGCTGAGCCTGTCGAAGCCCCGCGATGCGCTTCGACAGGCCCAGCGCGAACGGGATCTCTACGACCGAAGGCGAACGGATTCAGGCGCTGCGCGAACGCAGCGCCCATAGCGCCGCCACGGCCACGACGAGGTAGAGCCCCAGGCTCCAGAACTCGTAGGGCAGGTGCAGCAGGTCGACCGCCGCGTCGGCGCAGCTCGCGCGCACCTCGAACACCGCGGGCAGCAGCTTGTCGAGCCCGATGCCGCTGACGATCTTGTCGGCCAGCGTGAGGTTGCAGGAGGTCGACTTCGCCGCGACGAAATGCTGGTAGAGCGCCGCGGCGATGCCCGCGCCGGCGGCGAGCACGCCCAGGCCCGCGAACAACACCCGCCCCGGCGCGTAGGCGGCGAGCAGCAGCAGCACGGCGATCAGCAGGAAGATCACCCGCTGCAGGATGCACCAGGGGCAGGGCTGCATGTCCCACGCGTACTGCGTGAACAGCGCGGCGCCGACCGCCGCGATGCACAGCAGCGCCAGGGCGACGAAGGTCTTGCGCGGGACCAAGGTCATGGCGATCAGGCCACCTGCGCGATCAGTTCGATCTCGACGCAGGCGCCGAGCGGGATCTGCGCCACGCCGAAGGCGCTGCGCGCATGCGCGCCCTTGTCGCCGAACACCGCGCCGAGCAGCTCGGAGCAGCCGTTGGTGACCAGGTGCTGCTCGGTGAAGGCGGGCGTGCTGTTGACCAGGCTCATCACCTTGACGATGCGCTCGACCTTGTTGAGGTCGCCCACCGCCGCATGCAGCGTGCCGAGCAGGTCGATGGCCACGGCGCGCGCGGCCTGCGCGCCGGTGGCGGTGTCGATTCCCGCGCCGAGCTGGCCGACCCAGGGCTTGCCGTCGCGCTTGGCGATGTGGCCGGAGAGGAAGACCAGATTGCCGCTGCGCACGAAGGGCACGTAGGCGGCGGCCGGCACCGCCAGCGGCGGCAGCGTGATGCCCAGTTCGGCGAGGCGGTCGTAGACGTTCGACATGGGGGATCCTGGAGCGTTCGGAGCGGGGCGCAAATCCTACACTGCGGCCATGGGAGACAGACCGGCGCGGGAACCGGCGGGTGCGAGGTGGTGGTTCGTGGCCATGCTGGCCGCACCACTGGGCGTGGCGCTGCAGTTGCAGGAGCGCACGCTGCAGGCCGCGTCGATCTATGCCGCGCTCGCGCTGCTCGGCGGCCTGCTCGCGTTCGCGGGCTGGCGCTGGCGCCGCGTCGCCGTGGTGGGCCTGCTCGGCCTCGCGCTGCTCGGCTTCGGCAGCACCGGCTGGCGCGCCGGGCAGCGCCTGGCCGAGGAACTGCCGGCAGCGATCGAGGGGCGTGATGTGCGACTCAGCGGCATCGTCGCGAGCCTGCCGCAGGCCGGCCCGAGCGGCCTGCGTTTCCGCTTCGAGGTCGAGCGCGCCACGTTGGCGGGCGAAGACGTGGCCGTGCCACGCTTCATCGCGCTCGGCTGGTACAGCGGCTTCCACGAGGACGCGACGCTCTCGCAGCCGCAGCGCGAGCTGCGCGCCGGCCAGCGCTGGACCTTCGATGCGCGCCTGCGCCGGCCGCACGGCTCGCTCAACCCGCATGGCTTCGATTTCGAGCTGACCCTGTTCGAGCAGGGCGTGCGCGCCACCGGCTACGTGCGCGAGGTGCCGGCGCAGGCGGTGGAGGAGGGCGCGGCCTACCCGGTCGAACGGCTGCGCCAGCGCGTGCGCGATGCGATCCTCGCGCGTGTGGCCGATGCGCGCGCCGCGGGCGTGCTGGCGGCGCTGGCGGTGGGCGACCAGGGCGCCATCGAACGCGAGGACTGGGAGCTGTTCCGCACCACGGGCCTGAGTCATCTCATGGCCATCAGCGGTTTGCACATCACGATGTTCGCCTGGCTCGCCGCACTGGCCATCGGCGCGCTGTGGCGGCGCAGCCCGCGCGCCATGCTCGCTCTGCCGGCGCCGCAGGCAGCGCGCTGGGGCGGCCTCGTGGTGGCCTTCGTGTACGCGGTGTTCGCCGGCTGGGCGGTGCCGGCACAGCGCACGGTGTGGATGCTGGCGGCGGTGGTGCTGCTGCGCGGCCTCGGTCTGCGCTGGCCCTGGCCGCTGGTGCTGGCCTTCGCCGCGCTGGTGGTGACGGCGGTCGACCCCTGGGCGCTGCTGCAGCCGGGCTTCTGGCTCTCGTTCGCGGCGGTGGCGCTGCTGATGGCGGCCGAGCCGGGGCGCGATGCGCAAGACGCGGCGCGCGCGCGGCCTGGTGCGTGGTGGTCGCGGCTCGTGGCGGCGATGCACGGCGGCCTGCGCACCCAACTCGTCGCCACGCTGGGCCTCGCGCCCTTGACGCTGCTGTTCTTCCAGCAGGTCTCGCTGGTGGGCTTCTTCGCCAACCTGGTCGCCATTCCGCTCATCACCTTGCTGGTCACGCCGCTGGCGCTGGCGGGCTGCCTGCTGCCGCCGCTGTGGACGCTCGCCGCCGCGCTGCTGCAACCGCTGTTCGCCTGGCTGCAATGGCTGGCCAGCCTGCCGGCCGCGCTGTGGTTCGTGCCGGTGGCACCGGGGTGGGCACAGGCGGCCGGGCTGCTCGGCGGCGTGCTGCTGGTGCTGCCGCTGCCCTGGCGTGTTCGGCTGCTCGCGCTGCCGCTGCTGCTGCCCTTGCTGGCGACGCCGCCGCAGCGTCCGCCGCTCGGCCACTACGAGCTGGTCGCGGTCGACGTGGGGCAGGGCACGGCCGTGCTGGTGCGCACGCGCGAGCACCTGCTGGTCTACGACGCCGGCCCGCAGTACTCGCGCGAGAGCGATGCCGGCCAGCGTGTGCTGCTGCCGTTGCTGCGCGCGCGCGGTGAGCGCGCCATCGACCGTCTGGTGCTGAGCCATCGCGATCTCGACCACGTCGGCGGCGCGCGTGCGCTGCTGGCGGGGCTGCCGGTGCGCGCCCTGTCGAGCTCGCTGGCGGCGGATCACCCGCTCGCGGCCCTCGCGCCGCACCAGCCCTGCGCCGCGGGCCAGACCTGGGTGTGGGACGGCGTGCGCTTCGAGTTTCTGCATCCGCCCGAGGGCGCGCTCGACGCGGCGGCGCGCCCGAACACCGTCTCCTGCGTGCTGCGCATCGCCGCAGCCGGCGCGCCTACCACGCTGCTGACCGGCGACATCGAACGCGAGCAGGAGTTGCGCCTGGCCGGCCGCTTCGGCGATGCGCTGCGCGCCGAGGTGCTGCTCGTGCCGCACCATGGCAGCCGCACGTCCTCGGCGCCGCTGTTCCTCGATGCCGTGAAGCCGCGGATCGCCGTGGTGCAGGCCGGCTACCGCAACCGCTTCGGCCACCCGGCGGCCGAGGTCGCGGAACGCTACCGTGCGCTCGACGTCGCGTGGCTCGTCAGCCCGGCCTGCGGCGCCTGGCAGTGGCGGTCCGACGAATCGGAGCCGGGCCGATGCCAGCGCGAGATCGCGCGCCGCTACTGGCATCGCGAGTGAATGGCCTGCTTTTTGCTACCCTGCCAGGCGAGGAGACGATTCCGATGAGACCGAGTTTCGACGAGATGCACGCCACCAGCGCGACGGTGCGCGAGCACTACCGGGGCTACGACCGCTGGCTGGCGCAGCAGCCGCGCGACGTGATGAAGTCGCGCCGCGAAGAGGCGGAGATGATCTTCCGCCGCGTCGGCATCACCTTCGCGGTCTACGGCGCCAAGGACGAGGATGGTTCCGGCACCGAGCGCCTGATTCCCTTCGACCTGATCCCGCGCGTCATCCCGGCGCACGAGTGGAGCGAGATGGAGCGCGGCCTCGCCCAGCGCGTGACGGCGCTGAACCGCTTCATCCACGACGTCTACCACGAGCAGGAGATCATCCGTGCCGGGCTGGTGCCGCCCGAGCAGATCTTCAAGAACGCGCAGTTCCGCCCCGAGATGATGGGCGTGGCCGTGCCCGGTGGCGTCTACTCGCACATCGCCGGCATCGACATCGTGCGTGCCGCCAACCCCGACGGCAGCGGCAGCTACTACGTGCTGGAAGACAACCTGCGCGTGCCCAGCGGCGTGAGCTACATGCTCGAGAACCGCAAGATGATGATGCGGCTGTTCCCCGAGCTGTTCAGCCAGCACCGCGTCGAGCCCGTCGCGCACTACCCCGACATGCTGCTCGAGACGCTGCGCGCGGTGGCGCCGGCGGCGGTGAACGAGCCGAGCGTCGTGGTGCTGACCCCCGGCATGTACAACAGCGCCTACTTCGAGCACGCCTTCCTGGCGCAGCAGATGGGCGTGGAGCTGGTCGAAGGCCAGGACCTGTTCGTCAAGGACAACTTCGTCTACATGCGCACCACGCAGGGCCCCAAGCGCGTGGACGTGATCTACCGCCGCGTCGACGACGACTTCCTCGACCCGCTGGTCTTCCGCCCCGATTCCACGCTGGGCTGCGCGGGCCTGCTGAGCGTCTACCGCGCCGGCAACGTGACGCTGTGCAATGCCATCGGCACCGGCGTGGCCGACGACAAGTCGATCTACCCCTACGTGCCCAAGATGGTCGAGTTCTACCTCGGCGAGAAGCCCATCCTCAACAACGTGCCCACCTACCTGTGCCGCGAGGCCGACGATCTCAAGTACGTGCTCGACCATCTGAGCGAGCTGGTCGTGAAGGAGGTGCACGGCGCCGGCGGCTACGGCATGCTGGTCGGCCCGGCGGCGACGAAGGCCGAGATCGCCGACTTCCGCAAGGCCTTGGAGGCCAACCCCGCCGGCTACATCGCGCAGCCGACGCTGAGCCTCTCGACCTGCCCGACCTTCGTCGAGAGCGGCATCGCGCCGCGCCACATCGACCTGCGGCCCTTCGTGCTCTCGGGCAAGACGGTGCAGATGGTGCCCGGCGGCCTGACGCGCGTGGCGCTGAAGGAGGGCTCGCTGGTCGTGAACTCCTCGCAGGGCGGGGGCACGAAGGACACCTGGGTGCTGGAAGCCTGAAGGAGAACAAGATGCTGTCCCGCACCGCCGACCACCTGTTCTGGATGTCGCGCTACATGGAGCGCGCCGAGAACACCGCGCGCATGCTCGACGTCAACTACCAGACCTCGCTGCTGCCGCAATCCGCCGACGCCGCCGAGAAGGGCTGGAAGGGCCTGCTCGGCATCTCCGAGCTGAGCGGCGACTTCGCCACGCGCTACGGCGCGATCAGCGCGCGCAACGTCATGCAGTACATGGTGTCCGACGCGCAGAACCCGTCGAGCATCCGCTCCTGCCTGATGGCCGCGCGCGAGAACGCACGCGCCGTGCGCGGCACGCTCACCACCGAGGTGTGGGAGACGCAGAACCAGACCTGGCTGGAGTTCCAGCGCATGGTCGCGGCGAGCGATTTCCAGAAGGATCCGAGCGCGCTGTTCGAGTGGGTGAAGTTCCGCTCGCACCTCTCGCGCGGCGTGACCGTGGGCACCATGCTGCAGGACGAGGCCTTCCACTTCCTGCGCATCGGCAGCTTCCTGGAGCGCGCCGACAACACCGCGCGCTTGCTCGACGTGAAGTTCCACGCCGCCGACCTCGAGTTCCACGGCGCGGCGCAGGCGCAAGGCCAGGCCGCGAAGGACGTGGAGTACGACTTCTATCACTGGTCGGCGGTGCTGCGCTCGGTGTCCGGCTTCGAGGTCTACCGCAAGGCCTACCGCAACGTGATCCTGCCGGAGCGCGTGGCCGAATTGCTCATCCTGCGGCCCGACATGCCGCGCTCGCTGGCCGCCTGCATGCAGGAGGTGGTGGGCAACCTGCGTAGGGTGGCCAACGAGCAGAGCGGCGAGACGCTGCGCCTGGCCGGCCGGCTGCGCGCCGACCTGCAGTACGGCCGCATCGACGAGATCCTCGCCACCGGGCTGCACGCCTTCCTGACGCAGTTTCTCGACCGCGTGAATACCATCGGCGTAGGCATCAGCCGCGACTTCCTCGTGCCGGTGCAGTGAACGGATGCTGAGATGAAGCTCAGCATCCGCCACGAGACGCACTACGAGTACAGCGCGCCGCTGCAGTACGCGCTGCAGCACCTGTGCCTGACGCCGCAGGCGAATGCGCACCAGGCGGTGGAGGCCTGGCAGGTCAGCGCGCCGGGCCATCTGCATGCGCAGCGCGACGGCTGGGGCAACCTCGCGCACAGCTGGAGCATGGTGCGCCAGCGCGATGCGCGCCACGTCTTCCGCGGCAGCGTCACGGCGCATGGCGTGGTGCGCACCGCGCCCTCGGCCGAACTGGTGGACGAGCCTGCCGCGCCACACGCGGCGCTGTACCTGCGCAGCACCGCGCTGACCGCGGCCGATGCGGCGCTGGCCGATCTCGGCCGTGCACACCTCGCCGGCCGCGCGGCCGTTGCCGATGCGTTGCTCGCGCTGGCCGATGCCGTGGCCGCACACGTGGTCTACCGGGCCGGCGCCACCCATGTGGGCACCACCGCCGCCGAGGCGCTGGCGCTCGGTGCCGGCGTCTGCCAGGACCAGGCCCATGTCTTCATCGCCGCCTGCCGCGCCGCCGGGCTGCCGGCGCGCTACGTGAGCGGCTATTTCCACTCGCCGAGCGCGCACCAGCTCGCCAGCCACGCCTGGGCCGATGTCTGCATCGACCCGGCCACGCGGCGCTGGCTGGCCATCGACGTCACGCACCGCTGCGCGATGGACGAGCGCCACGTGCGCCTGGCCATCGGCCCCGACTACGCCGCCTGTGCGCCGGTGCGCGGCGTGCGCCAGGGCGGCGGCGAGGAGACGCTGCGCGTGCGCGTGCTGATCGACGCCCATCCGCCCGGCCAGGCCTGACGGCCTTCCCCCGGTGGGGGGTAAGGCGCGGGGGACATCGGGCGGGTGACACGCGAGGGCGATGGTGGCGCGCGGCCGCCGTCGCGAGACTGGCTTCCAGCAACCAACCCGCTGGAGGACACGATGGCCCGCTTCGTCACCCGCATCGCCGACCTGTGCCGGCACCGCGCCCACGAGGAACTGTTCCTGCGCCGCTTCCGCATGATGCGGCCGGGTGACGACGAGGAAGCCGCCGGGCCGGGCTGGTACGAATCCAGCCGCGAGCTGCTGCGGGGCCTGCAGGTGGACGAAGGGCGCGACGACGAGGCGCTGCTGGCCGAGTGGCACGAAGCGCTGCGCCGGCCCGGCCCGGTGCTGCGGCCGCTGGCGCGCGATGCCTGAGCTCAGCCCGGCAGCGGCGCCAGGCCGTGGCGCGCGCGGGCGCGCGTGCAGGCCTCGTCGCCCAGGCCGAGCGGCGCGCGCAGGCCGAATTCGCGGCAGGGCGATGGCCGCCACTCGTAGATGCCGCAATGGGCCTGCACGCCCACCGTGCCGACCAGCGCGGCACAGCGCGGCGAGGCATGGTCGGTGCCACGCATGCGGCAGGTGAAGTGATTGAGCTCGACCGTCAGGCCCTCGGGCACCGATCCGCCGCGGCCTTCCAGTTCCTCGACCGCGAAGTCGACGCGGAAGCTGGCGCAGCAGGCGCCGCAGCGCGTGCAGGGGTTGTCGGCCACGCCCGCGAGCTTCAGTCTTCGGAGGCGGCGCGCACCACGGTGACGGTGCAGTCGCACTGCGCCACCACTTCGGCCGATACGCTGCCCAGGTAGCGGCGCAGGCCGCCGCTGCTGCGCGCGCCCATCACGACGTGGTCGACCTGGTTCTTGCGTGCGTAGTCGACGATCGCGCTCGCCGCATCCGGCGCTTCCAGCACGTGGTAGGTGATGCGCCCGGCCTGCAGCTCGCGCTGCTGCGGCTCCAGCGCCTTCTGCAGCGGGTGCGCCCAGTGCTTGAGCTTGACCAGCAGGTTGACGTGCTTGCTGCTGCCGTCGGCCTCCATCAGATCGTCGGTGGCGATGCGGTTGGTCTTCATCACCGCCAGGCAGGCCAGGCGCGCGCCGGGCTCGGTCTGCAGCAGGCGCTGCGCGGTGTGGCGCACCGCTTCGAGCAGCGCCGGCGTGGCGCCGGCCACGTCGACGGCCGCCGCGATGATGGGGCTGCGCTCGGTCTGCTCGGCCGCGCTGACGATGGTCACCGGCTCGCTGCCCACCGCGCTGAACCAGCGCTTGAGCGTCGTCAGCCCGCCGGCCTTCTTCTGCGTGCGCTCGCCGCGCTCGGTGAGCTTGACCTGCGTGGGGTTCTGCAGATCGAAGGCGAGCTGCGCGGCGGTCTGGTGGCGATCGGCCGGCTGCACGGCCAGGCAGCGCAGGATGATCTCCTGCATCCAGGGCGGAATCTCCGGCCGCAGCACGCGCGGCGGCACCGGCTCGCGGTACAGGCGCTGGCGCAGCCCGCGCACGGTGTTGGGGTTGCCGAAGGGGCGCTCGCCGGTGGCGAGGTGGTACATCAGCACGCCGAGCGCGAACAGGTCGCTGCGCGGATCGTTGCGCACGAACTGCACCTGCTCGGGCGACATGTAGGGCCCGGTGCCCATGGGCAGCTCGAACTCCTCGTCGAGCAGGTCGGGCAGGCGGTCGTGGCGCGACAGGCCGAAATCCACCAACACCGCCTCGCCGCTCGGGCGGAACATGATGTTGCTCGGCTTCACGTCGAGGTGCACGACGTGCTGGCGATGCAGGTCGTGCAGCGCGGTGGCGACGCGGCTGCCGATCTCGATCACCTCGTCCAGCGGCAGCGGCGCGGCGTCGAAACGCGCGCGCAGCGAGGTGCCGGGGATGTGCTCCATCACGATGTAGGGCTGGCGCGTGAAGTCGCCCTTGGCGACGAACTTCGGCACGTGCACGCCGGAGAGCGTCGGCATGATCATCTGCTCGACCTCGAAGCCGACGATGGTGGCCGGGTCGTCGCCGCCCTTGATGCGCGGCACCTTCATGATCAGCGGCGCGGCCGCCTCGCCCGGCGCGGCATCGACGCGCGTGACGCGCCACAGGTGCGCCATGCCGCCCTGGTGCAGATGTTCTTCGAGGTGGAAGCCGTCGATCACCTGGCCGGCGGCGAGGCGCTGGCCGGCGCTCGAGGTGACGGGCTGCTGCGGGTCACTCTCCATGTTCGAGTCGCCGGGCCAGACGCTGCGGCAAGCCGGCCGCGCGGATCTTCGCGCCCGCCGATTCGGTGTCGTAGGGCACGCGGAAGTAGGTGAGGGTGCTGCTGGCCGTCTCGAAGGTGGCATAGCAGGCCGCCGGGTTGCCGTCGCGCGGCTGGCCGGCCGAACCGGGGATGACCAGCCAGCGGCGCTGCTCCGACAGCGGGATGGGCATGCCGTCGCTGGGCACGAAATCGCCGATCTTGCCGGTGCCCGTGAGATGGAACAGCTTGGGGTCGTGCACGTGGCCGCAGAAGGTGAAGCGCGCGTTGGTCGACTGCAGGCTGCGCACCGCCTCCATGCGGCCGAGCACGTAGGCCCAGTCGGCCGGCGCGAAGGCGTTGGCGTGCACGAACAGGCGATCCGCGTCGGTGACCGACATCGGCATCGCGGCGAGGAAGGCGAGCTGCTCGGCATCGAGCCGCTCGCGCGTCCACTCCACCACCTGGCGCGCCTCGGGAATCATGGTCGGCAGCGGGCCCTGCACCACCGCGGCGTCGTGGTTGCCCATCACGGCGATGGCGCCGCGCTCGACGTGATCGCGCACCAGGTCGACCACCCAGCCGGGGTCGGCGCCGTAGCCGACGAAGTCGCCCAGGAAGGCGTAGCGGTCGATGCCCTGCGTGCTGGCGTGGGCCATCACGGCGCCCACCGATTCGCGGTTGGCGTGCAGGTCGGCGATGAGGGCGATCTTCATCCGATGCGCCCGAGCAGCAGGTATTCCATCAGCGCCTTCTGCACGTGCATGCGGTTCTCCGCCTCGTCCCACACCACCGACTGCGGCCCGTCGATCACCTCGGCCTCGACCTCCTCGCCGCGGTGCGCGGGCAGGCAGTGCATGAAGAGCGCGTCGGGCTGCGCCACCGACATCATCTGGCGATCGACGCACCAGTCGGCGAAGGCCTTCATGCGCACCTCGTTCTCGGCCTCGTAGCCCATGCTGGTCCACACGTCGGTGGTGACCAGGTGCGCGCCCTCGCAGGCGGCCATCGGGCTCTTGAAGGTCTTCAGGCAGGCCGCGTTGGCCACGCCGGCGACGGCCGGGTCGATCTCGTAGCCGCTGGGCGTGCTGACGTGCAGCGTGAAGCCGAGGATGTCGGCCGCCTGCAGCCAGGTGTTGGCCATGTTGTTGCCGTCGCCGACCCAGGCCACCACCTTGCCCTGGATCGAGCCGCGCTGCTCGATGAAGGTGAAGATGTCGGCCAGGATCTGGCAGGGGTGGTATTCGTTGGTCAGGCCGTTGATCACCGGCACGCGCGAATGCGCGGCGAAGCGCTCGAGCTTGGTCTGCTCGTAGGTGCGGATCATCACGATGTCGACCATGCGGCTGATCACGCGCGCGCTGTCTTCCACCGGCTCGGCGCGGCCGAGCTGGCTGTCGCCGGTGGTCAGGTGCACCACCGAGCCGCCCATCTGGTACATGCCGGCCTCGAAGCTGACGCGCGTGCGCGTGCTGGCCTTCTCGAAGATCATCGCCAGCGTGCGGTCGGCCAGCGGCTGGTATTTCTCGTAGTTCTTGAAGCGCTTCTTGATCTCGCGCGTGCGCTCGAACAGGTAGGCGTACTCCTCGCCACGCAGATCCTTGAACTGCAGGTAGTGCTTCATCAGGCTCATGCCGGGTTTCATGGGCTTCACTTCGCCGGCTCGGCGAGGAACGCCTTGATCAGCGGCACGAGGAGGGCGACGATCTGCGCCGCTTCGTCTTCCGAGAGGATCAGCGGCGGCACCAGGCGCACCACCTTGTCGGCGGTGACGCTGAGCAGCAGCCCGGCCTGCGCGGCGCGGCCGAGCAGTTCGCCGCAGGGCCGCGCCAGCTCGATGCCCAGCATCAGGCCCTGGCCGCGGATCTCGACCACGCCGGCCACGCCCTTCAGCTCGCGCTCGAGCCCGGCCTTGAGCGCCGCGCCGACCTTCGCGGCGTTGGCCAGCAGGCCTTCTTCTTCCATGATGCGCAGCGTCTCGACGCCGGCGCGCATCGCCAGCGGGTTGCCGCCGAAGGTGGTGCCGTGGTTGCCCGGGCCGAATACGTTGGCCGCGCGCGGGCCGCACACCACCGCGCCGATCGGCACGCCCGAGCCCAGGCCCTTGGCCAGCGGCATCACGTCGGGCTGGATGCCGGCCCACTGGTGGGCGAACCACTTGCCGGTGCGGCCGATGCCGCACTGCACCTCGTCGAGCATCAGCAGCCAGCCCTTGTCGCCGCACAGCTTGCGCACCGCGCGCAGGTAGTCGACCGTGGCCGGGTTGATGCCGCCTTCGCCCTGGATCACTTCCAGGAAGACGGCGACGATATTGGGGTTGCTGGCGGCGAGCTTCTGAATCGCGGCGAAGTCGTTCAGCGGCACGCGCGGGAAGCCTTCCACCAGCGGGCCGAAGCCGGCCTGCACCTTGGGGTTGCCGGTGGCCGAGAGCGTGGCGATGGAGCGGCCGTGGAAGGCCTTTTCATAGACGACGATCTCGGGCCGATCGATTCCCTTGTCGTGGCCGAACTTGCGCGCGATCTTGAGCGCCGCCTCGTTGGCTTCCAGCCCGGTGCTGCAGAAGAATACGTTGGCCAGGCCCGACAGCTCGCACAGCTTGGCGGCGAGCTGCTCCTGCAGCGGCACGAGGTAGTAGTTGGAGCTGTGGATCAGCTTGGCGATCTGATCCTGCAGCGCCGGCACCAGCTTGGGGTGGGCATGCCCCAGGGTGTTCACGGCGATGCCGCCCAGGCCGTCGAGGTACTTCTTGCCGTCGGTGTCCCAGACCCAGCAGCCGCGGCCGTGCGACAGCGCGATCGGCAGGCGGCCGTAGGTCTTCATCACGTGCGGCTCGGGGCCAGCGGGCACTCTTTCCGGGGCATTCATCGGGCTCTCCAGCGCGGGGCGAAGGAAGATTCTAAGGGTCGCCTCCGAGGCGCCGATAAGGCCTCATGGGCGCGATCGACCTCGGCATTGCTCTTGCTGCAACGCAGCACGGCGACGGCACAATACCGGCCGCCGACCTTTCCCGCATGAGCGCAGCAGCCCGTCCTCGCCAGATCTTCATCCAGGGCGTGACCCTCGAGGGCAAGACCTTCCGGCCGAGCGACTGGGCCGAGCGCCTGGCCGGCGCGATGGCGTGCTTCCGCCCCGAGGGCGTGCGCCAGGGCGGCATCAGCGCCTACATCGGCTACTCGCCCTATTGCGTGCCGCGCGTCATCGACGGCGTGAAGTGCGTGATCGTCAGCGAGGCGCTGCGCGACGTCGAGCCGATGGCCTGGGACTTCGTGATGAACTTTGCCCGCGACAACCACCTGCGGACCAAGGAATGAGAAAGGGCCCGCAGTGCGGGCCCTTCGTCTCTTCCACCCCTGGAAGTTGAATCAGGCGGCGAGCGCCTTGATCTTGGCAGCGAGGCGGCTCTTGTGGCGAGCGGCCTTGTTCTTGTGGAACAGGCCCTTGTCGGCCACGGAGTCGATGACGCTCTGGGCGGCCTTGAAGATCTCGGCAGCCTTGGACTTGTCGCCGGTGACGACGGCCTTCTGGACGTTCTTGATGACGGTGCGGAACTTCGAGCGCAGCGCGGTGTTGGCGGCGTTGAGCTTGACGTCCTGGCGGGCGCGCTTGCGGCCCGATGCGATGCGAACGGTCTTCTTGGCTTTGGAAGAGGTGGCCATGGGCTGGTTCTGTCCGGGGTGGAGCAAAGACCGCGAATATAGCACATCCGCGGGCTCGCTCCAGCGGCTCCCTATAATCCGCCGCTCTCATGAACCTCTTGCGGGCCGCCTCCACCGTATCGCTTTTCACGCTGGCCTCCCGCATCACCGGGCTCGCCCGTGAGGCCATCGTCGCTGCCGCCTTCGGTGCCAGCGGCAGCATGGACGCCTTCCAGGTCGCGTTCCGCATCCCGAACCTGCTGCGCCGCCTGTTCGCCGAAGGCGCCTTCTCGCAGGCATTCGTGCCCATCCTCGCCGAAACCCGCGCCCGCGAGGGCGACGAGGTCACGCACCGGCTGGTCGATGCGGTCGCCACGGCGCTCTTCTGGGCGCTGCTACTCACCTGCGCGGTCGGCGTGATCGCCTCGCCGGTGGTGGTGTGGGTCATCGCCTCGGGCCTGCAGCGCTTCGACGACGCGGTGCTGATGACGCGCGTGATGTTCCCCTACATCGGCTTCATGTCGCTGGTGGCGCTGTCGGCCGGCATCCTCAACACCTGGAAGCGCTTCGCGGTGCCGGCGGCGACGCCGGTGCTGCTCAACCTGGCCGTCATCGCCGCGGCCTGGGCCCTCGCGCCGCTGCTGCGCCGACACGGCATCGAGCCGATCTACGCGCTCGCCGTCGGCGTGATGCTGGGCGGCGTGCTGCAGCTCGCCGTGCAGGTGCCGGCGTTGCTGCGCATCGGCTACCTGCCGCACATCGGCCTGACGCCCGCGGCGCTGCGCGCGGCCTTCGTTCACCCCGGCGTGCGGCGCGTGCTGCGCCAGATGGCGCCGGCGCTGCTGGGGGTTTCGGTGGCGCAGCTGTCGCTGCTGATCAACACCCAGATCGCTTCGCACCAGGGTGTGGGTGCGGTGTCCTGGCTGACCTATGCCGACCGGCTGATGGAGTTCCCGACCGCGCTGCTGGGCGTGGCGCTCGGCGTGGTGCTGCTGCCGCAGCTTTCCGCGGCGCAGGCCACCGGCGAATCGGCGCGCTATTCGGGCCTGCTCGACTGGGGCTTGCGCCTGACGCTGCTGCTGGCGCTGCCCTGCGCGGTGGCGCTGCTGGTATTCCCGCAGGCGCTGGTGGCGGTGCTCTACCACTACGGCGCGATCACGCCGCGCGACGTCGAGCGCACCTCGGTGGCGCTGATGGGCTACGGCGTCGGGCTGATGGGCCTGATCGGCGTGAAGATCCTCGCGCCGGGCTTCTACGCGCGCCAGGACATCCGCACGCCGGTGCGCATCGCGATCGTCGTGCTGGTGCTGACGCAGCTGATGAACCTCGTCTTCGTGCCGCTGCTGGGCCACGCCGGCCTGGCGCTGTCGATCGGCCTGGGCGCGCTGGTCAACGCCACCTGGCTGTTCGTCGGCCTGCGCCGCAAGGGGCTCTACACGCCCGAGCCCGGCTGGGCGCTGTTCGCGTTGCGCGTGCTGCTGGCCTGCGCGCTGATGGGCGCGCTGCTGTGGTGGGCGTCGCACGAGATCGACTGGATCGGCCTGCGCGCGCAGCCCTGGGTGCGCATCGGAGCGCTCGCCGCGTGCATCGCGGCGGCCGTCGCGGCCTACTTCGCCACCCTGCTGGCCAGCGGCCTGAACCTTCGACAATTCAGGCGCCGCGGCTAAACTGGTCGCATGGCCGGTTCGCTGCAGTTCGAGGCGCCCAGCGCGCTGGGGTACTTTGCCTCGCTCGTGGCCGACGACGCCAGCCTGCCGCTGCTCGAGGCGGCGGTATCCATCGGGCAGGACGAGTACCCGGATCTCGACATCCAGAGCGTGCTGGCCGAGATCGACGCGCTGGCCGAGCGGCTCAGGCGCCGCATCCCCGCCGATGCCGTGCCGCTGCAGCGCCTGCGCTGGCTGAACCGCTTCTTCTTCCACGAGCTCGGTTTCGCCGGCAACGTCAACGACTACTACGACCCCGCCAACAGCTACCTGCACCGCGTGCTGGCCACGCGCCGCGGCATCCCGATCACGTTGGCGGTGCTCTACACCGAACTGGCCACGCAGGTCGGGCTGAAGGCGCGCGGCGTGTCCTTCCCCGGGCACTTCCTCGTCAAGCTGAAGATGCCGCAGGGCGAGGTGGTGATCGACCCGTTCACCGGCCAGTCGCTGTCGCGCGAGGAACTCGACGAGCTGCTGGCCCCGTACAAGCGCAGCCGCGGCCTGACCGGCGAATTCGATGCGCCGCTCGGCCTGTTCCTGCAGTCGGCCCCGGCGCGCGACGTGGTGGCGCGCATGCTGCGCAACCTGAAGGAGATCCACCGCAGCGCCGAAGACTGGCCGCGAGCGCTGGCCGTGCTGGAACGCCTGGTGCTGCTGTTGCCGCAGGCCTGGGAGGAGCGGCGCGATCGCGGCCTGGCCTACGCCGAGCTGGGCATGAATGGCGCTGCGGCAGGCGACCTGGCCGACTACCTCGAACACGCCGTGGAGGCGCAGGACCGGCCCGCCATCTCGGCGCGCCTGGCCGAGTTGCGCCGGCAAGGCTCGCCGCGCCTGCACTGACGAGCGGCAGCGCGCGGGGCGCCGCAAAGGCCGCCCCGTAGAATGCGCGCCCGCATGACCCTGACGCCCGCTCAACGCCGCAGCCTCGCCTGGGCCGCCATCGCCGTCGCAGCCGCACTGCTGCTGTGGCTGCTGGCGCCGGTGCTGACGCCCTTCATCGTCGGCGCGGTGCTGGCCTACGCGCTGCACCCGGCGGTGGAGCGGCTCGCGGCGCGGCGCGTGCCGCGCCTCGTGGCGGTGCTGCTGGTCGAGGTGCTGTTCGGCGTGGCGCTGCTGGCCGTGCTGCTGCTGATCGTGCCCATCATCTCCAAGGAGCTGCCGCTGCTGCGCGAGCAGATCCCGCTGCTGGCCGACAGGCTCAACCGCAACGTCGCGCCCTGGCTGGCGCAGTTCGGCGTCAACGTGTCGCTGGACATCGCCGGCATCAAGGCTTTCGTGTTCAAGTACCTCGATGCCAACCTCGAAGACGGGCTGGCCGCCGCGCTCAGCTCGGCGCGCATCGGCGGCAGCATCGCGCTGGCCCTGATCGGCAACCTGGTGCTGGTGCCGGTGGTGCTGTTCTACCTGCTCGACGACTGGCCGCGCCTGGTGGAGCGCGCACGCGCGCTGATCCCACCGCGCATGCGCGAGCGCGTCGGCGGATTCCTCGACGAATGCGATGCCGTGCTGGGCCAGTACCTGCGCGGCCAGCTGCTGGTGATGCTGATCCTCGCGGCCTTCTACAGCATCGCCCTGGCGCTGTTCGGCTTCGACCTCGCGCTGCCGGTGGGCGTGTTCACCGGCCTCGCGATCTTCATTCCCTACCTCGGCTACGGCCTCGGCCTGGTGCTGGCGCTGCTGGCCGGCGTGCTGCAGTTCGCCAGCTGGTACGGCCTGGTCGCGGTGGCGGTGGTCTACGGTGTCGGCCAGCTGGTCGAGAGCCTGTGGCTGACGCCGCGCCTGGTGGGCGAGCGCATCGGCATGAACCCCTTGATGGTGATCTTCGCGCTGCTCGCCTTCGGCCACCTGTTCGGCTTCGCCGGCGTGCTGATCGCGCTGCCGGTCAGCGCGCTGATCGTGGTGGCGGCGCGGCGCCTGCAGGCGGCCTACCTGGCGAGCCCGCTGTACCGCGGATGAAGCAGCTGCCGCTGGCCATCGGCGCGATCGGCGACGGCCCCGAACAGAGTTTCGCGAGCCTGCTGGCCGGGCCCAATGCGGCCGCGCTCGCGCACCTGCAGGGCGGCGGCCTGCAGCGCTCGCCGGTGAGCTACCTGTGGGGCGTCAGCGGCACCGGCAAGACCCACCTGCTGCGCGCGCTGGTGCGCCAGGCCCACGAGCAGGGCCAGCGCAGCGGCTGGTTCGCGCCGGATACGCCGCTGCCCTGGGAGCTCGACGAAGCCTGGTCGCTGGTGGTGATCGACGACTGCCAGGATCTCGACGAAGCGCGCCAGCACGCCGCCTTCGCGCTCTTCGTCGACGCGAGCACGCACGGCATCGCCATCGCTGCGGCCGGCCGCCTGCCGCCGGTGGATCTGCCCTTGCGCGAAGATCTGCGCACGCGCCTGGGCTGGGGCCATGTATTCGCGCTGCAGCCCTTGGCCGAGGCCGAGATGCGCGCCGCGCTGCGCCGCGAGGCCGACCGGCGCGGCGTATTTCTCTCCGACGAGGTGATGGACTATCTGCTGACGCGCTTCGAGCGCAACCTCAAGCCGCTGATGGCGCAGCTCGACCGGCTCGACCGTTTCTCGCTGGCCAACAAGCGCGCGATCACCGTGCCCATGCTCAAGTTGATGCTCGCCGAGGAGGGCGCACCGTGAATCTGACGCTGTTCGACCTCGACGAGACCCTGCTGCCGCTGGATTCCGACCACGCCTGGGGCGAATTCGTCATCCGCCTCGGCTGGGTCGACGAGCAGGCCTTCCGACGCCGCAACGACGAGTTCTTCGCCCAGTACAAGGCCGGCGCGCTGGACATCCACGCCTACGTCGCCTTCGCCACCGAGCCGCTGCGCGAGCGCGGGCCCGCAGCCGCCGCGGCGGCGCACGCGCAGTTCATGCGCGAAGTGGTCGAGCCGGCGCTGCGGCCGCAGGCGCTGGCGCTGGTGCGCGAGCACCAGCAGCGCGGCGACGCGGTGGCGCTGGTCACCGCCACCAACGACTTCGTCACCGCGCCGATCGCGCGCTCGCTCGGCATAGACACGCTGATCGCCGTGCGGCTGGAACGCGGCCCGGGGGGTACCATCACGGGCCGCATCGCCGGCACGCCGAGCTACCGCGAGGGCAAGGTGATCCGCGTGGGCGAGTGGCTGGCCGAGTCGGGCCGCGGCTGGGGCGATTTCGAGCGCATCAGCGTCTACAGCGACTCGCCCAACGACCTGCCGCTGCTCGAACGCGCCAGCGATCCGGTGGCCACCAACCCCTCGCCGGCGCTGGAGGCGGTGGCACGCGAGCGCGGCTGGCGCATCCTCAGACTCTTCGAAGAATGATCAAGAAATTCATCGACAAGCTGCTCGGCAAGGGCAGCAAGACCGGCGCCAAGAAGGGCGCCGCCGCGACGCTCGGCAAGCGTGTCGAGGTGCCCAAGGAGCAGCACGGCATCGACCTGTCGCTGGTCGACGAGCGCGCCATCAAGGTGGTGAAGACGCTCGCCGAGGCCGGCCACGAGGCCTACATCGTCGGCGGCGCGGTGCGCGACCTGCTGCTCGGCCTGCGCCCGAAGGACTTCGACGTCGCCACCAGCGCCACGCCGGAGCAGGTGAAGTCGCTGTTCCGCCGCGCCTTCATCATCGGGCGGCGCTTCCGCATCGTGCACGTGGTGTTCGGCCGCGGCCGCGACCACGAGGTGATCGAGGTCTCGACCTTCCGCGCGCTGATCGACGCCGCCGCCGCCGAGCAGGTGGCCGGCAACGAGAAGACCTCCAAGGGCGAGCTCGCCGACAAGACCAGCGTGGTCGACGCCAGCGGCCGCGTGCTGCGCGACAACGTCTGGGGCCCGCAGATCGAGGATGCGGCGCGGCGCGACTTCACCGTCAACGCGATGTACTACGACCCGCAGCGCGAGCTGCTGGTCGACTACCACGGCGGCCTGGCCGACGCGAAGAAGAAGCTGCTGCGCATGATCGGCGACCCGGCGACGCGCTACCGCGAGGATCCGGTGCGCATCATCCGCGTGGTGCGCTTCGCGGCCAAGCTGGGCTTCGAGATCGAGCCCAAGACGCGCGCGCCCATCCAGGAGATGGCCGCGCTGCTCGACAACGTGCCGGCTTCGCGCACCTTCGACGAGATGATCAAGCTGCTGCAGACCGGCCACGCGCTGGCGAGCATCGGCGAGCTGCGCAAGCAGGGCCTGCACCGCGGCGTCTTCCCGGTGCTCGACGTGGCGCTCGACGAGGCGCAGCGCCACGACGGCCGCGAGACCTTCGTGCAGCTCGCGCTGGCCGACACCGACCGCCGCGTCGGCGAGGGCAAGCCGGTGGCGCCGAGCTTCATGCTCGCCTGCATGCTGTGGCACGACGTGCAGGAGCGCTGGCAGAAGATCCGCGCCAAGGGCGAGGCACCGTTCCCGGCGCTGCAGCAGGCCATCGACGCCGCCTTCGACGCGCGCATCGGCGACATCTCCGGGCGCGGCAAGTTGGGCGCCGATATGCGCGAGATCTGGCTGATGCAGCCGCGCTTCGAGCGCCGCAGCGGCCGCGTGCCGTATTCGCTGGTGGAGCAGCCGCGCTTCCGCGCCGGCTTCGACTTCCTGCGCCTGCGCGCCGATGCCGGCGAGATCGACGCCGAACTGGCCGAGTGGTGGGAAGACTTCTCGCTCGGCAGCGACGAGGAGCGCGAGGCGCTCGTCGAGCAGGCGCGCGAGCGCGAAGGCGCGCGCCGCAGCGCGGGCGGGGCGCTCGGCACCACCGCAGAGGCCAGCGAACCGGCGAAGAGGAAGCGGCGCCGCCGTCGCAAGCCGGCGGGCGCCGGCAGCGAAGCACCGCCGCCGGCCGACGCGGCCTGAGCCCCGTGGCCGCGAGCCTCGCCTACGTCGGCCTGGGCGCCAACCTCGGCGACGCACGCGCCGCGCTGGACTCGGCCTTCGAAGCGCTGGCGGCCTTGCCCGGCACCGAACTGCTGCGTCGGTCCTCGCTCTGGCGCAGCGCGCCGATAGCTTCCAGCGGGCCCGACTACCTCAACGCCGTGGCCGAACTGCGCAGCACGCTGGCGCCGCTGGAACTGCTGCACCGCCTGCAGGCCATCGAGCTCGCCCATGGCCGCGAGCGCCCCTATCGCAACGCGCCGCGCACGCTCGATCTCGACCTGCTGACGATGGACGGCATCAGCCTCGCCACGCCCGAGCTGACGCTGCCACATCCGCGCGCCCATGAGCGCGCCTTCGTGCTGGCGCCGCTGGCCGAACTGGCGCCGCAGCTCGAGATCCCCGGCCACGGCGCGGTGGCCGCGCTGCTGGCTGCCGTGGCCGGCCAATGCATCGAAAGGCTGCCCGCATGAACGGCATTCCGATTCCGCTGCAGACCGTGCTGCTGCTGGTGGCCTCCAACGTCTTCATGACCTTCGCCTGGTACGGCCACCTGAAGAACCTGGCCGACAAGCCCTGGTACCTCGCGGCGCTGGTCAGCTGGGGCATCGCCTTGTTCGAGTACCTGCTGCAGGTGCCGGGCAACCGCATCGGCTTCGCCGGCGGCCTCTCGCTGGCGCAGCTGAAGATCATGCAGGAGGTGATCACGCTGGCGGTGTTCGTGCCCTTCGCGATGGTCTACATGCACCAGCCCTTCAAGCTCGACTTCGTCTGGGCCGGCCTGTGTCTGGTGGGCGCCGTCTATTTCATCTTCCGCAGCTGATCAACCGCTACACTCCCGCGGGTTCAAGCGTGTGACAACGACGAAGGGGTGAGGGATGCTGTTCGGCAAGCTGCTGCCGCGTGAGGGCAATTTCTTCGAGCTGTTCAACCAGCACGGCACGCACATCGTGGAGGGTGCGCGCTCCTTCATCCTGCTGATCCAGAACTACGCCGACCCCGACCTGCGCGAGAAGTACGCGGGCGAGGTGGTCTCCGCCGAGCGCAGCGCCGACCGTGTCACCGCCGAGGTCGCGCGCCTGCTGCACAAGACCTTCATCACGCCGATCGACCGCGAGCAGATCCACGGCCTGATCAACGCGATGGACGACATCCTCGACCTGCTGCAGGACGCCACCGAGACCATGTCGCTGTACGACGTGCGCGCCATGACCGACGAGGTGCTGCGCCTGGGCGACCTGTCGGCCAAGTGCTGCGAGCGCGTGCAGCACGCCGTCTCGCTGCTGCCCAAGATCAGCCAGCCGGCCACCGCCGAGGCGGCGATCAAGACCTGCGAGGAAATCGACAAGCTCGAGAGCGACGCCGACCGCGTGATGCGCGGCGCGATGTCGCGCCTGTTCCGCGAGGAGACCGACGTGCGCGAGCTGATCAAGCTCAAGGCGATCTACGAGCAGCTCGAATCCATCTCCGACCGCTGCGAGGACGTCGCCAACCTGATCGAGGGCATCGTCCTCGAGAACGCCTGAAGCGCGGCCGCGCGCTTTTTCCTCCTTCCGCCATGGAACACATCCAGGTCGCCTTCTGGGTCGTCGCGCTGCTGGTCGTGCTGGCGGTGCTGTTCGACTTCATGAACGGTTTCCACGACGCGGCCAACTCGATCGCCACCGTCGTCTCCACCGGCGTGCTCAAGCCGCAGCAGGCGGTGCTGTTCGCCGCCTTCTTCAACGTCGTCGCGATCTTCATCTTCCAGCTCAAGGTGGCGGCCACCATCGGCAAGGGCATCGTGCTGCCGGGCGTGGTCGATCACCACGTGGTATTCGGCGCGCTGATCGGCGCGATCACCTGGAACATCGTGACCTGGTGGTACGGCATCCCGTCGAGCTCCTCGCACGCGCTGATCGGCGGCATCGTCGGTGCGGTGATCGCCAAGTCGGGCGCGGGCTCGCTGGTGGCCGGCGGCGTGTTCAAGACCGTGGCCTTCATCTTCGTCTCGCCGCTGCTCGGCTTCGTGCTCGGCTCGCTGCTGATGGTGGCGGTGGCGCACCTGTTCCGGCGCGTGCCGCCCCTGCGGGTGGACAACTGGTTCCGCCGCCTGCAGCTGATCTCGGCGGGGCTCTACAGCCTCGGCCACGGCGGCAACGACGCGCAGAAGACCATCGGCATCATCTGGATGCTGCTGATCGCCGCCGGCTACAGCTCGGCCGGCGACACGATGCCGCCGAGCTGGACGATCTGGGTTTGCTACTTCGCCATCGGCATGGGCACCATGTTCGGCGGCTGGCGCATCGTCAAGACCATGGGCCAGAAGATCACCAAGCTCAAGCCGGTGGGCGGCTTCTGCGCCGAGACGGGCGGGGCGCTGACGCTGTTCATCGCCACCGGCCTGGGCATCCCGGTCTCGACCACGCACACCATCACCGGCGCCATCGTCGGCGTGGGCTCGGTGCGGCGCGCCGCGTCGGTGCGCTGGGGCATCGCCGGCAACATCGTCTGGGCCTGGATCTTCACCATCCCGGCCTCGGCCTTCGTGGCCGGCATCTTCTACTGGGTCAGCCTGGCGCTCTTCAAGTGAGCGTGCTTGTCGCTCACTGGCTCAGCTTGCGGCCTTCTTCCACCTGCCACTCGAAGTAGCGCTGGCCGCTGAAGGCCACGCTCGCCATCAGCGCGGCCGCGCCCAGCAGCAGCGCCACGATCACGCCGAAGATCGGCGCCCAGCGCGTGTCGTGCACCGCCGAGCCGGGGTTGTGTCGCGCATCCCATTTTTCGTCGGGCGTGAGGCCGTAAACGATGGCCGCGAGCATCGCGGCGGCGAGCGTGAAACCCAGCAGCGGGATCAGCGCCCAGGCCAGCTTGTCGTCCTGGCCCAGTTCGTTCATGCGCTGCACGCCGTACAGGCCGGCGAGCGCCGGCGGCGCGTGCAGCCAGCCCCAGGGGTCGCGTGTTCCGTGCAGGTAGAAGCGGTGCAGGCCCAGCGCACCCCCGAGCACGGCGATCCAGGTGGCCAGCGTCTTCGAACGGTAGCGGGTCATCGCGGCCGACTATAATGCCGGGTTTCGCTGCTGGCCGGTCGGGTGACCGGCGTATCTACGGCGGCGAGCCCCGATCTGTCCCCACCAGACGTGTCCCTGGCGAGGTCGATCACCCCCGGATTTCCAAGGAAACAGTCATGGTCGTGATCCGACTCGCACGTGGCGGCGCCAAGAAGCGCCCCTTCTACAACATCGTCGTCGCCGACTCGCGCAACCGCCGCGACGGCCGCTTCATCGAGCGCGTGGGCTTCTACAACCCGGTCGCCGCGGGCGCCGAGCAGCCGCTGCGCGTGGCCTTCGACCGCGTCGAGCACTGGACCAAGAACGGCGCCCAGCTGTCGCCCACCGTCGCCCGCCTGGTCGGCGAAGCCAAGAAGAAGGCGGCCTGAGCGGGCCTGCCTGCAACGAGCGCGGCAGCGCAGTGACGTCCACGCCGTCTTCCGCTGCCGAGCCGGCCTGGCCCGACGATGCCGTCGAGGTCGGGCGCATCGCCGGGGCCTGGGGCGTGAAAGGCTGGTTCAAGGTCCAGCCTTTCGCCGCCGACCCGCAGGCGCTGTTCTCCTCCAAGCGCTGGTTCCTGCGCGAGCCCGACGACGCGCGGCCTGCCCGCCCGGGTGCCGCGGCGCTGCCGGCGCTGCTGAAGATCGTCGAGGCCAAGGAGCATGGCGACGGCGTCGTCGCCCGCGCTCAGGAGGTGGCCGATCGTGATGCCGCCGAGGCACTGCGCGGCGCGCGCATCTTCGTCGGCCGCTCCAGCTTCCCGACTGCCGGTGCGGACGAGTACTACTGGGTCGATCTGATCGGCCTCGCGGTGCTGAACCGCGAAGAGCAGCTGCTCGGCAGCGTCGTCGGCCTGCTGGACACCGGCGCGCACAGCGTGCTGCGCGTGCTGCCCGAGGGCGGCAAGGGCGAGGCCGACGAACGCCTGATTCCCTTCGTTGCCCGGTACATCGACGAGGTCGACATGCCGGCGCGGCGCATCCGCGTCGACTGGGGTCTGGACTACTGACGCCGGCGCACGCCATGCGCTTCGACGTCGTCACGCTGTTCCCGGAACTGTTCGGCGCCCCGCTCGAAGTGGGCGTGACGCGGCGCGCCTTCGAATCCGGCCAGGTGCAGGTGAAGCTCTGGCCGCTGCGCGATTTCGCCGAAGACAACTACCGCCGCGTCGACGACCGTCCCTACGGCGGCGGCCCCGGCATGGTGATGCTGGCCGAGCCGCTGGAGCGCGCGCTGGCCGCGGCCCAGGCCGACCGCGGAGCGCCGGCGCCGGTGATCCACTTCACGCCGACCGGCCGGCGCATCGACCAGGCGCTGGTGCGCGAGTTCGCGGCCGGGCCGGGGGCGATCCTGCTGTGCGGGCGCTACGAGGGCATCGACCAGCGCGTGCTCGATGCCCATGTGGACATCGAACTGAGCCTGGGCGACTTCGTGCTCTCCGGCGGCGAACTGCCGGCGCTGGCCCTGCTCGACGCGGTGGCGCGGCTGCAGGAGGGCGTGCTCGGCGATGCGCGCTCGCACCAGCAGGACAGCTTCTCCGACGCTCTGCTCGACTGTCCGCATTACAGCCGCCCCGAAGTGCTGGGCGAGGGCGAGGCTGCGCGGCCGGTGCCGGCGGTGCTGCTGTCGGGCCACCACGCCGACATCGCACGCTGGCGGCGCGAGCGGTCGCTGGAACTCACCGCGCGGCGCCGCCCCGAACTGATCGCCGCGGCCCGCGCCGCCGGAAAGCTCACGGCGGCCGACGAGAAGTACCTCGCCTCGCTCGGGCTATAATCTGCGGCTTTTCGATCCTCTGCCGGGCAGAGCGGCCTGCGGGCCGCCCGAATTGGGCAATACGCGATAACACCCCCGCGCAAGATCCTTGGAGAAACAAGTGGACCTGATCCAGACCCTCGAGCGGGAAGAAATCACCCGTCTCAACAAGACCATTCCCGAGTTCGCCCCCGGCGACACCGTGATCGTCAGCGTCAACGTCGTCGAAGGCACGCGCAAGCGCGTGCAGGCCTACGAAGGCGTCGTCATCGCCAAGCGCAACCGCGGCCTGAACAGCAGCTTCATCGTGCGCAAGATCTCCAGCGGCGAGGGCGTGGAGCGCACCTTCCAGCTCTACAGCCCGCTGATCGCCTCGATCGAGGTCAAGCGCCGCGGCGACGTGCGCCGCGCCAAGCTGTACTACCTGCGCGAGCGTTCGGGCAAGTCGGCGCGGATCAAAGAGAAGCTCGCCTGAAATCGGCCCCGAGGCACGATGCACGAAGCCGCCCGCATGGGCGGCTTTGTCTTTGAGTCTTCCCCAGCCATGAGCCGCGCCCGCATCCTCGACCCGCACGCCGTTCCCGTGATCGGCACCGACGCGCACCTGGGCGCGGTGCCGGCCGAGCGCCTGGGCGCGGCGGCGCTGCGTGCGCGCTTCGCGTCCGGCGCACCGGGCGAGCCCGAGCTGCCCGGCGACGGCCGGGTGTTCGATGGTCGCGAGCCGGCCGACGCCTCGGTGCTGGTGCCGCTGGTCGCGCACGCATCGGGTGTGACCGTGCTGCTGACGCGCCGCACCGAGCACCTGCGCGATCACGCCGGCCAGATCAGCTTCCCCGGCGGCCGCGCCGAGGAGATCGACGCCGACGCCGTGCACACCGCGCTGCGCGAGGCGGAGGAGGAGGTCGGCCTTGCGCCGGCGCACGTCGACGTGATCGGCCTGCTGCCGGTCTACACCACCGTCACCGGCTTCCACGTCACGCCCGTGGTGGCGCTGGTGCGGCCGGGCTTCACGCTGGCGATCGACAGCTTCGAGGTGGCCGAGGCCTTCGAGGTGCCGCTGGCCTTCCTGATGGACCCGGCGCACCACCGGCGCCACGTATTCGAGTTCGGCGGCGAGCGGCGCCAGTTCCTCTCCATGCCCTGGCAGGGCGTCGATGCGGCCGGGCAGCCGCGCGAGTATTTCATCTGGGGCGCCACCGCGGCGATGCTGCGCAACCTCTACGCCTTCCTGGCGCGTTGAGCGCGGCGCATGGCCGTTATCATCGAACGGCATGAGCTTCTTCGCCGTCCTGTTTGCGCTGCTGATCGAACAGCTCAAGCCGCTGCCGCGCGACAACCTCGTCCATGACACGCTGACCGGCTGGATGCGCTGGGCCGGGCGCAACTTCGACGCCGGGCGTGACCACCACGCCTGGGTCGTCTGGTGCGTCACCGTGCTGGTGCCGGCGCTGCTGGTCATGCTGGCCTACCACGCGATCGGCCACTTCAGCCTGCTGCTGGCGCTCGGTTTCGACGTGGCGGTGCTCTACCTGACGCTGGGCTTCCGCCAGTTCAGCCACTACTTCACCGACATCCGCGACGCCTTCGAGCGCGGCGACGAGGACGAGGCGCGCCGCCTGCTCGCGCAGTGGCGCCACCTCGACGCCAGCGAACTGCCGCGCACCGAACTGCTGCGCCACGTCATCGAACATTCGCTGCTGGCGGCGCACCGCCACGTATTCGGCGTGTTCTTCTGGTTCGTGCTGCTGTCGGCGCTGGGCCTGGGCCCGGGCGGCGCGGTGCTCTACCGCATGGCCGAGCTGGCGAGCCGCTACTGGGCCTTCAAGAGCCGCACCGTCGGCGCGCCGGTCAACGAGCGGCTGATGCAGCGCTCGCAGTGGCTGTTCGGCCTGATGGACCACGTGCCGGCGCGTCTCACCGCCTTCGGCTTCGCGGTGGTGGGCAACTTCGAGGAAGCCATCACCTGCTGGCGGCGCGACGCCCCGCTGTGGAAGCACGAGAACGAGGGCATCATCCTCGCCGCCGCGGCGGGTGCGGTGGGCGTGCAGCTGGGCGGCAGCGCCGCGCCCGGCATCACGCCGGACCGCTCCAAGACCTTCGAGGCCGGCGCGCCGCCCGAGGCGGCCGGCGCCGAGGGCTCCACGCCCGGCCTGCCGCCGGTGCTCGGCCACCTGCGCAGCGTCGTCGGCCTGGTGTGGCGCTCGGTGGTGCTGTGGATGCTGCTGCTGGCGCTGCTGACGCTGGCCAACCTGATTGGGTGAGGGCGGAAGAAGCGGAGCGTCCTGAGGACGCTCTGCCCGCCCGAACGCCGCTCGGCATGCAGGCCGAGCGGCCGGGGAGATCGTCTCAGTACCTCGACCGCGCCAGCTCCTCGCGGATCTCGCAGTAGATGCGGTGCCGCGAGGCGCTGATCGCTCCACGTTCCACCGCCGCCAGCACGCCGCAGCCCGGCTCCTGCACGTGCGTGCAGTTGTAGAAGCGGCAGTGCGTCGAGGGTTCGCGGAAGTCGGGCATCAGCCGCGGCAGCGCGGCGGCGTCGATCTGGCGCAGGCCGAATTCCTGGAAGCCCGGTGAATCGATCAGCGCCGTGCTGCGCGCGCCGTCGACCCAGTACCACTGCGTGGTCGTCGTCGTGTGGCGGCCCGAGTTCAGCGCGCGCGACACCTCGCCGATCTGCGCGCCGGCGTCGGGCACCAGCAGGTTGATCAACGTGCTCTTTCCCGTGCCGCTGGGGCCCAGCACCAGCGTGGCCTTGGCCGCGAGCAGCGGCGCGAGCACCGCGCGGCTCGCATCGGGCCGCGCCTTGAGCGCCAGCTCGTGCACCGCGATGCCCATGGCCGCGTAGGGTGCGAGGCGCTCGCGCGCCGCGGCGATGGCCGGCAGGTCGGCCTTGTTGAGCACGATGGCCGCCGGAATGCCGGCGGCCTCCGCGGCGATCAATGCGCGCGCCAGCTGCGATTCGCTGAATACCGGCTCGGCGGCCACCAGCACCAGCAGCTGGTCGAGGTTGGCGGCGAAGGACTTGGTCTTCCACTCGTCCTGCCGGTGCATCAGATTGCGGCGCGGCTCGACCGCCTCGATCACGCCTTCGCCGGTGGAGGTGGGCATCCAGCGCACGCGGTCGCCGACCACGCATTCGCTCTTCTTGCCGCGCGGCGTGCAGTGCAGCCGCGTGCCCTCGGGCGTCTCGACGGTGTAGTGCCGGCCGTGGCCGGTGACCACCAGCCCGAGGTCGAGCTCGGCGCTGCGGCTCAAGCGGGAGCACCCACGCCGCGCTGCATGGCGGCGAGCCGCTCCGAGGCGGGCGGGTGCGAGTAGTAGAACTTCACGTAGACCGGGTCGGGCGTCAGCGTGCTGGCGTTGTCCTCGTGCAGCTTGAGCAGCGCGGCGGCGAGGTCGGCACCGCTGGCCTGGGCGCAGGCATAGGCATCGGCCTGGAACTCGTGCCGGCGCGACAGGTTGGCCAGCAGCGGCGAGACGAAGTAGCCGAACACCGGCGCCACCAGCAGGAACAGCAGCAGCGCCAGCGCGTCGTTCGGCGCGGCGACGTTCGGCTCGACACCCAGGCCACGGTAGAACCAGCCCTGCGCCGACATCCAGCCGAGCAGCGCGAAGCCGGCCAGGCTGAGCGCGAACATCGCCACCATGCGCTTGAGCACGTGGCGGTGCTTGAAGTGGCCCAGCTCGTGCGCCAGCACCGCCTCGACCTCGGTGGGCGTCAGCTTGGCGAGCAGCGTGTCGAAGAAGACCACCCGCTTGGCAGCGCCGAAGCCGGTGAAGTAGGCGTTGGCGTGGGCCGAGCGGCGGCTGCCGTCCATCACGAACAGGCCGCGGGCGGTAAAGCCGCAGCGTGCCATCAGCGCCTGCACGCGTGCCTTCAGCGACTCGTCGGCGAGCGGCTCGAAGGTGTTGAACAGCGGCGCGATCACGGTCGGGTAGAGCACCAGGATGAGCAGGTTGAAGCCCATCCACGCGGCCCAGGCCCACAGCCACCACAGCGCGCCGGTCGCGCCCATGATCCACAGGATCAGCGCCGCGATCGGCAGCCCGATGAGCGCGCCGACCAGCAGGCCCTTGAGCGCATCGGCGAGGTAGAGCTTCCAGGTCATGCGGTTGAAGCCGAAGCGCTGCTCGATGCGGAAGGTGCTCCAGATCTCGAAGGGCGCGTCGAGCAGCCCGGCGATCAGCGCGAAGGCCGCCAGCAGCGCGAGCTGGTAGCCCATGCCGCCGAGAAGCGGCTGCAGCGCGTCGCGCACGGCGCCGTTGAGCGCATCGAGCCCGCCGAGCAGCGTCCAGGCGATCAGCACGGCGGCGCCGAAGGCGGTGGAGAGCAGCCCGAAGCGACCCTTGGCGAGCGTGTAGTCGGCCGCTTTCTGGTGCGCCGCCAGCGGGATGGTGGCAGCGAAGGCGGCGGGCACGGCATCGCGGTGCGCCGCCACGTGGCGCATCTGGCGCGACGCCAGCCAGAACTTCAGCGCCAGCGAGACGAGCAGAGCGGCGACGAAGCACGAAGTCAGGAGCAGGGCTTGCATGGCCGCAAGTGTAGAACTGCGAGAATCCCCCATCCGCCCGACACGGCGGGCACATCTTCATCCCTGCAGAATTTCATGAGCGACACCCTGAGCCTGAGCGACCAGAACCTGGTCTGGATCGACCTCGAGATGACCGGCCTGTCGCCCGAGCGCGACCGCATCATCGAGATCGCCGTGGTGGTGACCGATGCCCAGCTCGGCTGCCGCACCGAAGGCCCGGTGTTCGCCGTGCACCAGAGCGACGCCACGCTCGACGCGATGGACGCCTGGAACAAGGGCACGCACGGCCGCAGCGGCCTGACCGAGCGCGTCAAGGCCTCGACGGTGGACGAGGCCTCGGCCTCGGCGCAGGTGATCGAGTTCCTGAAGCGCTACGTGCCGGCGGGCAAGTCGCCGATGTGCGGCAACAGCATCTGCCAGGACCGGCGCTTCCTCGCCAACCACATGCCGGAGCTGGAAGCCTTCTTCCACTACCGCAACCTCGACGTCAGCACGCTCAAGGAACTGGCCAAGCGCTGGAAGCCGGAGATCATGGCCGGCTTCAAGAAGGCGCAGGCGCACACGGCGCTGGCCGACATCCAGGAGTCGATCGACGAGCTCGCGTACTACCGCGAGCATTTCTTGGCGGCTTGATTGCTGGTCGAGGGTGGCGCGGCAAAGGGCCGTGCGGGCCGCCCGCGGCGCTTCGATGAAGCGGCCGGCTGCGCCGGCTTCCCTGCGGTGCTCGGCCTCGCGGCCCGCCGCCTAACTCGCTGCACTCACTGACGTTCGTTTCGCTCAGACAGGAGGCGGCAAGTCAGATCACGATGCGCGCGTTCCGCGCGCGGGCCGCAAGCCCTGGCCTTGCAGGCCGCGCCGGGCCAGTGGCCCGGCCGTTCGCAAGGCACAGGCAGTCCACTGGACTGCCTGTGTCCCTGCTCACCTCCTCGGCGCTTCATAGGCGCGCCGCAGCCGGCCCTCACGGCCCTTTGCTGAACCGTGGTGGCACGCCACCTCGTGCGTGCCACTGTTGGTTCAGCGCGGCAGGCGCGGGCCCGCGGGGGCGATTTGGGAGTCGCCGAGGAACGCAGCGCAGGTGGGCGGCGCGCGGTCACGCGCGCTTCGTCTTCTGACTCGTCGCCGGTGTTTGAGCGCAGAGAGCGCAGCGAACGAAGCGAGTTCGGCGACGCGCCCTGCGGAGCGAGTACCGCAGGGCAGCCGGCGCAGCCGGCCGACTCCGTATGAGGTTCTATGGCTGTCGTCAAGCGGCCGACTGCAATCGTGTTGGATCGAACGGCTTGCCGCTCTTCCAAACGGCCCAGACGATACGCAAGAGCTTGCGA
>JAGOAS010000009.1:16718-152186 GCA_017983795.1 Piscinibacter sp. | reverse complement strand
CGCCCCGAGCGGCAGTTCCCTCTCGCCGAACAGGCCCGCTTGGTCCCGTTCATCCCCCGGCTTGTGGCTTGTGGCACTCATGCAGTGCCAAACGGGTCAGCAGCCGGTTTCGTTCACAGGTTCTGACCCGATGTGTCGACTTCGTGGGCGTATGTCACAAGTTCCGAGTGAGTTGCGGTGGCACGCAGCCTGCAAGCGTCACACTCATACCGCGAATCGGTTCCTCGGCAACGAGGACAGAGTCTCCATGAAGCGTCGCAGCCAACAGGGTTTCACCCTCATCGAATTGATGATCGTCGTGGCGATCATCGGAGTACTTGCATCCATTGCCATCCCGGCCTACCAGGACTACAGGATCCGCTCGAAGGTCAGCGAGGGCATGGTGATCGCCGAATCCTTCAAGAGCCAGATCGCAGACTCGACCACCGCCGTCGAGCTCGCGGCCAACGCGAATACGCTCAACGGCTCCGTGCCGGCTGCCGATCCGACCAAGTACCTTACGAGCATCGCGGCCGACCCCGCGACGGGCGTGATCACGGTGACCTTCAACCCTGCAAACGTCGGTCCGCTCGGAGCGGGCAACATCCTGCGACTCTCCCCCTTCGTGAAGTCCACCGCCGCGGTTGAGCCCTTGGACGTGGCCATCGGCGCGGGGCATACCGGCGCGCTCGATTGGGCCTGCCGTGGGGTGAGCAACACGGTTGCCACGGCGGGGGGCATGGGCGCTGCCGCTGCCGGCACCATGCTCGAGAAGCACCTGCCTGCCGCCTGCCGCTGACGGCGGCTGGCCAGTTTGCCTCCGGCTGCGCTTGCTGGGCGCAGCCTACACTTTGCGCATGGTCGACAAGCTGGATCTGAAACGGCGATTTCGAGCGGCGGGTGTTCATGCCCTGATCTGTGCAGTGATCGCGACGCTGGCGGGGGTTCTCGTCTTCGGTCTCTGGTTTCCCGGCGTCTACCGCTCGGCCTCAGGGGGGCGCGATCTGTTCCTGCTGGTCACCGGTGTCGACGTAGTACTGGGACCGATCCTCACCTTTGCGGTCTTCAATCTCGCGAAGGGCTGGAAGCATCTTCGGCGGGACCTGGCTGTGATCGGCGCGATCCAGCTGGCGGCATTGGCCTACGGGCTGCACGCCGTCTACCTCGTGCGACCGGTGGCGATGGTGTTCGAGGCGGATCGGTTCCGGGTCGTCACCGCTGCCGACGTCTACCGGCCCGAGCTACCCAAGGCGCCGCCGGAGTACCGGTCGCTTCCGATCAGCGGGCCGTGGCTGTTGGGCACGCGTGCTCCGCAGCCGGGCAAGGAACACAGCGAAGCCCTCTTCATGGCTCTTCAAGGGGCGGACATCGCGGATCGGCCGGTGTTCTGGCAACACTTCGCGAAGTCGGCCGGGGATGCGATCGCCCGCGCTCGCCCGCTCAGCGCGCTGCTTGCCCACTACCCCTTGCGGGACGCCGAGATCAAGGCGGAGTTGGCTGCGATGGGTGCGGATCTTTCGACCGCCCGGTTTCTCCCGCTGGTAGCGAGGAGCGATTGGGTGGTGGTGCTCGACGGGGGCAGCGGTTCGATACTGGGATACGTCCAAGCCAATGGCTTCTTCTGAACGGCGAGCGGTCCCGTCGACGCCAAGCTTCGTGGCCGCGGCTGCAGCCGTCGCCGCTCCGGCGCTCATCGCCGTCAACGTTGCCCCCTCGGCCACCTTCCTCAACCAGGCCGCCGCGCTGGTCGGCTGGGGTGCCTGGGCCATGGTGCTCGCAATCGCACTGCCACCGCGCGGCGCAGCAGGCCGCGCCCCAGACCCTGGCGCCACCGCCTTGCTCACCGCACTGCTGCTGCTGGCCGCCGCCGCCCTGGCCGCGCCGTTCTGGGCTGCCCAACCCTGGACGCTGGCGCTCTCGTCCATCGGCCTGCTGGCCGCCGCCGTGCTGGTGGCCGCGCTTGCCGGCATGGTCCAGCGCGCCGGGCAGGGTGAGCCCGCGTTCGCCGCTTTCTGCACCGCGCTGCTGTTCGCCGGCGTCGCCGCCACGCTGATCGGCTTCGTGCAGGTCTATGCGCCGGGCTGGGCCGATGGCGAGTGGATCGCGGCCAGCACGCTCGGCGACCGCGCGGTGGGCAACCTGCGCCAGCCGAATCACCAATCCAGCCTGCTGCTGTGGTCCATGATCGCCACGCTGTGGCTGGCCGAGAGCGGCCGTCTGCGGCGCGCGTGGTCGCCGGCGCTGCTTTTGTTGCTGCTGTCGGGTGTCGTGCTGACGGCCTCGCGCACCGGCATGGTCGGCGCCGGCTTGCTGGCGCTGTGGGGCGTGGTGGATCGGCGCCTTTCGCGCGCCTCGCGAGTGCAGCTGTGGCTCGCGCCGCTGGCCTACCTGATGTTCTACGAGCTGTTCACCGCCATCGCGCATCTGCAGGATGCGGTGTTCGCCGGCGAGGTGCAGCTGCAGAAGTCCGACCCGTCGAGCTCGCGCTTCGGCATCTGGGCCAACACGCTGACGCTGATCGCCGAGCATCCGTGGGCGGGTGTGGGCTTCGGCGAGTTCAACTTCGCCTGGTCGCTGCATCCCTTCCCCGGCCGCCCGGTGGCCTTCTTCGATCACACCCACAACCTGCCGCTGCAGTTCGCGGTGGAGCTCGGCCTGCCGCTGGCGGCGCTGGTGCTGGCGCTGCTGCTGTTCGCGCTGTGGCGTGCCTGGCGCATGGCGGGCGAGGGCGCGGGGGGCGACGTCACGGTGCGCCGCGCCGCGCTGGCGATGGTGCTGATGATCGCGCTGCACAGCCTGCTCGAGTACCCGCTGTGGTACGCCTACTTCCTGCTGCCGGCGGCGTTCGCCTTCGGCCTGGCACTGGGTGGGCCGGCGAGCGCTGCGGCGCCGCGTGGCGACACGCCGCCGCGGGTCAATGTCTGGCTGCTGGGCGCGCTCGTGCTGATGCTGGGTGGTGCAGCATCGTTGGTCGACTATCGCCGCGTCGCCGTGATCTTCTCGCCGGCGGCGGGCGCGGCGCCGCTCGCGCAGCGCATCGCCGAGGGGCAGCGCAGCTGGTTCTTCGGCCACCATGCCGACTACGCTGCAGCCACCGTGGCGCCGCATCCCTCCACCGAGATGGAGGCGCTCGCGCGCGCGACGCACTACCTGATGGACACGCGCATCACGATCGCCTGGGCCAAGGCCCTGGCCGAGCGCGGCGAGCTCGACAAGGCGCGCCACCTCGCGGCGCGGCTGCGCGAGTTCCGCAATCCGCTCTCCGCCGAGTTTTTCGCCGAGTGCGACAAGCCGCTCGCTACAGCGCAGGAGAAGCCCTTCCAGTGCGAGCCGCCGCAGCGGCGCTACGACTACACGGACTTCCGTTGAGCGCTGCGCCAGCGCTTCCTTGCATATCATCCGTACCTGAAGACACGAACAAGGGAACCCGATGCGGCCATCCGTCGTGCTCGATCTGAAGCGCAGCGCAGTTCGCGAAGCGACGCGCCGCTTCCGTGCGGCGAATCCGCGCGTCTTCGGCTCGGCGTTGCGCGGCACGGATCGGGACGGCAGCGATCTCGACTTGCTGGTCGATGCGCTGCCGGGAGCGACCTTGTTCGACCTCGGCGCTCTGCAAGATGAACTGGAGCAGCTGCTCGGCGTACAGGTTGACCTGCTGACACCCGACGATCTGCCGCCACGCATACGGCAACAGGTGCTCGCCGAGGCGCAGCCGGTATGAGCGGCAGTCGCCTGCAGGACTATCTCGAGCACATGCGCCAGGCGGCGTCGGACGCCTGCGCTTTCGTGCAGGGATTGGACAAGCAGCAGTTCCTGAACGACAAGCGAACTCAACAGGCCATCGTCATGAGCCTGATCATCATCGGCGAGGCGGCGACGAAGCTGATGGACGGCCATCCGGAGTTCACGCTCGGCCATCCGCAAGTGCCGTGGCGCAGCATGCGCGGCATGCGCAACCGCATCGCGCATGGCTACTTCGACATCAACCTCGACGTCGTCTGGGACACAGTGCAAACGGCACTGCCGGAGCTGCTGCAGCAATTGCCGCCCGTGCCGGACGGGTCCGATCGATAGCCGCGGCTCAGCCCGGCGCCACCCAATCCCCGCTCTTGCCCCCGTGCTTCTCCAGCACGCGGATGCCGTCCATCACCATGCCGCGGTCGGCGGCCTTGCACATGTCGTAGATGGTGAGCAGGCCGACCTGCACCGCGGTCAGCGCTTCCATCTCGACGCCGGTGCGGCCGAGCGTCTCCACCTGCGCGGTGCAGCGCACGCTGCTCGTGGCCTCGTCGAGCTCGAACTCGACCGCCACGCGCGTGATGGGCAGCGGGTGGCACAGCGGAATGAGATCGGCGGTGCGCTTGGCTGCCTGGATGGCGGCGATGCGCGCCACGCCGATCACGTCGCCCTTCTTGGCCGTGCCGGCGCGGATCAGCGCGAGCGTCGCACCCTGC
This sequence comes from Piscinibacter sp., assembly GCA_017983795.1. GTDB lineage: Bacteria > Pseudomonadota > Gammaproteobacteria > Burkholderiales > Burkholderiaceae_C > Piscinibacter. The sequence continues at coordinate 147,753 of JAGOAS010000009.1, read as the reverse complement.
ATGCGGATCGTGCCGGTGGCGCGCGCGATGCGGTGCGTCTCGCCCTTGGCCGACACGTCGACCATGTGCGCCTGGCCTTGCGCGTCGAAGTGGGTCAGCGGGGAGGAGGACATGAGAGGAAACACTCGGGAAACGATTCGGGGGCATCATAGCGACGCATCGGGGCACGCCCCGGCGCCGCCCCCACTCCCGTGACGACCACGTTCCCTCGCTCCCGCCGCTGGCTCGCGGCCGTCTGCGCGGCCAGCCTGCTGGCCGGCAGCGCACCGCTGCATGCGCAGAACAACCTGCCCGCGCTCGGCGACGCCGCCACCGAAGATTTCGGCGTGGCCACCGAGCGCCACGTCGGCGAGCAGATCATGCGCGAGATCCGCCGCGACCCGGAGTACCTCGACGACCCGCTGCTGCTCGAATACGTGCAGGGCGTCTGGTCGCCGCTGGTCGGCGAGTCGCGCCGCGAGGGCCACATCACGCCCGACATCGATTCGCGCTTCGCCTGGGAGGCCTTCCTGGTGCGCGACCGCAGCGTCAACGCCTTCGCGCTGCCGGGCGGCTATGTCGGCGTGCACCTCGGGCTGATCGCCATCACCGCCTCGCGCGACGAACTCGCCTCGGTGCTGGCGCACGAGCTGAGCCACATCACCCAGCGCCACATCGCGCGCGGCATCGCCAACAGCAAGCGCCAGTCGATCCTCGGCCTGGCGGCACTGTTGATCGGCATCATCGCGGCGAGCCGCTCCAACAGCGCGAGCGCGGCCAACGCCGCCATCGCCGGCAGCCAGGCCGGCATGATTCAGGGCCAGCTCAATTTCTCGCGCGACATGGAGCGCGAGGCCGATCGCATCGGCTTCCAGCTGCTCGCCGGCGCCGGCTTCGCGCCCTCCGGCATGGCGGCGATGTTCGAGAAGCTCGACCAAGCCGCGCGCCTGAACGACAGCGGCAGCTACCCCTACCTGCGCAGCCACCCGCTGACGGTGGAGCGCATCGGCGAGGCGCGTGCCCGCCTGGGCACGCTGCCGGCCAAGCCGGCGCCGGGGCCGAACGGCGCCAGCTACGAACATGCGCTGGCGCAGGGCCGCGCCCGCGTGCTGATGGATACGCGCGTCGACGCGCTGCGGCGCTGGCAGGCGCTCGACCTCGCACGCACCGACCTCACCGCGCCGCAGAAGCTCGCCGATGCCTACAGCGTCGCACTCGCCTCGGTGCTGCTGCGCGAGACCGAGCGTGCCGATGCGGCGCTCTCGCGCCTGCGCTCGCTGATGGCCGACAGCGGCCGCCCCGAGGCGCGCGCCGCGCGCTGGGTGACGATGCTGCAGGCGCAGGCGCTGCTCGCGCGTGGCGATGCCGAGGGCGCGGCCAACGCGATGAAGCCGCTCGCCGCCGACACCAGCCGCCCGGTGCAGCTGATGCACGCCGACGTCGCGCTCGGCGGCGCCGGTGGCGAAGCGGCGCTGCGCCACAGCGCCGAGGAACTGCAGACGCGTGTCGCCGTGCAGGCGAGCGACGCCACCGCCTGGGCCACGCTCGGCCGCCTGTGGGCCAAGCTCGGCCAGCCGCTGCGCGCGCTGCGTGCCGAAGGCGAATCGGTCTACGTGCTCGGCGATCTGCGCGGCGCGATCGACCGCCTGCGCGCCGGCCAGCGCGCCGCGCGCCCGGGCAACCCTTCGGACTTCATCGAGGTCTCGGTGATCGATGCACGCCTGCGCGACATCCAGGCCCAGCTGCGCGCGCTGATGGCCGAGCAGCAGGAGCAGCAGCAACAGCGCTGACCCATCGCCCGCGTAGACTGCTCCGACATCGACAAGATCGCAGGGGGCAGGATGCGGGCAAGGGCGAACGGGATCGCGGCGTTGCTGTGCACGGTGCTGGCCGCGGCGGCACAGGCCGCCAGCGTGACGGCCATGACGCCGCGCGGCGAGGTGGCGCAGGTGCGGCAGATCACGCTGCGCTTCAACGAGGCCGTCGTCCCCTTCGGTGACCTGCGCCAGCCCGATCCGGCCCGCCTCGCCTGCGACGGCCCGGCCGTGACGGGCAGCGGCCGCTGGGCCAACGACCGCGTCTGGCTGTACGACTTCTCCGCCGCCTTGCCGCCCGGCACGCGCTGCACGCTCAAGCTCGAGCCCGACTGGAAGCCGCTCAAGGGCGAGGTCAGCGGCGCGAGCGAGTTCGCCTTCTCCACCGGCGCGCCGGCCGTGATCGCGACCCAGCCCTGGAACGGCGCCGCCATCGAGGAGGAGCAGCACTTCCTGCTGCGCCTGTCGGGCGCGGTCACGCCGGCGAGCGTGCAGGCCAACGCCTGGTGCGAGGCCGAGGGCATCGGCGAGCGTCTGCCGCTGGTGATCGTGGGCGGCGCCGAGCGCGAGGCCGTGTTGAAGTCGCGCCGCATCCAGAAGGAGGCGGCCGATGCGGCGCTGCTGGCGCGCTGCCAGCGCCCGCTGCCGCCCGACTCGCGTGTGCGCCTGGTGTGGGGCCGCGGCATCGCGGCGCAGGCCAACCCCAAGGTGCTGACGAGCGTCGAGCAGCGCTTCGACTTCCACGTGCGCCCGCCCTTCACGGCCGAGTTCTCCTGCGAGCGCGAGCGTGCCGGCACGCCCTGCCTGCCGATCCGGCCGCTGAGCGTGAGCTTCTCGGCGCCGCTGGCGCGTGCGCTCGCAGAGCAGGTGCGGCTGCAGCCGGCCGGCGGCGGCGCGGCCATCGCGCCGAAGTTCGACAAGGACGACAAGAACCAGGAGATCCAATCCATCGCCTTCCCGACGCCGCTGGCCGAGAACGCGCGCTACAGCGTGGTGCTGCCGGCGGGCCTGAAGGACAACAGCGGCCGGCCGCTCGCCAACGCGGCGAGCTTCCCGCTCGCGGTCGCCACCGGTGATGCGCCGCCGATCGCCAAGTTCGCCGCGGCGCCCTTCGGCATCGTCGAGCGCGAGGGCGCCGGCGCCGTGCTGCCGGTGACGCTGCGCCACGTGCAGGGCGAGCTGCGCCCTGCGGCGAGCGGTGGCACCGTGCGTTCGCGCCGGCTCGACGGCGATGCCGAGGTGCTGGCCTGGTATGCCAAGGTGCTCAAGCACCACGAGACGCGGCTGAGCGCGAAGGCGCTGGGCCGGCCGCAAGGGGAGTGGTTCGAGACGGTGGACGAGCGTGATGCCAAGGGGCGTGTGCTCAAGCGCCGCGTCGAGAAATACATCGCCACGCGCGAGGTCTCGCTGCTCGCGGCCGACACGCAGGCGCAGCGCCTCGAGCTGCCGCAAGTCACCGGCGGTGACCCGCGGCCTTTCGAGGTGGTCGGCATTCCGCTCGCGCAGCCGGGCTTCCATGTGGTGGAGATCGAATCGCGCCGTCTCGGCGAGGCGCTGCTCGACAAGAAGGCACCGATGTTCGTGCGCACCGCGGTGCTCGCCACCAATCTCGGCGTGCACGTGAAGATCGGCCGCGAGAACGCGCTGGTGTGGGTGACCTCGCTGGACCGTGGCGCACCGGTGGCCGGCGCCGAGGTGGCCGTCAACGACTGCCGCGGCCGGCGCCTGTGGGCCGGCAAGACCGACGCGAACGGCATCGCCAAGGTGGCGCAGGCGCTGGTGGAAGAAGGCGAATGCCCGGCCGATGCTGGCTTCTTCGTCACGGCGCGCGCCAGCGATGACATGGCCTTCGTGTTCAGCAGCTGGCAGAAGGGCATCGAGCCCTGGCGCTTCGCCCATCCGGTGGCCAGCGGGCCCGAGGCCGAGCTGCGTGCCCACACGGTGTTCGACCGCACGCTGCTGCGCGCCGGCGAAACCGTGGCGATGAAGCATTTCGTGCGCAGCGAGACGGCCGCCGGCCTGGCGAACCTCGAGGCCAAGGCGCTGCCCGATCGCGCCATCGTCGTGCACGAGGGCAGCGGCGAGGAGATCGAGCTGCCGCTGGCCTGGAACGGCACGCGCAGCGCGAGCTCGAAATGGAACATCCCGGCCACGGCCAAGCTGGGCAGCTACCGCGTGCTGCTGCAGCGCTCGAACGATGACGAACGTCTGCAGCGGCGTTGGGACAGCGGCGACTTCCGCGTCGAGGAATTCCGCGTCCCGCTGGTCGACGCGCGCGTGTCGGGCCCGAAGGAGATCCCGATCGCGCCGGCGGCGCTCGATCTCGCGGTGCAGCTCAGCTTCATGTCCGGTGGCGCGATGGGCAATGCGCCGATCAAGGCCAGCGCGCTGCTGCGAGCGCGCGCGGCGGGCATGGCCGGCTTCGACGAGTTCAGCTTCCAGCCGCCGCGCGGCGCAACGGCCGCCGAACCCGACGACGACGACGCGCCGCGCAGCGAGGGCAAGCTGGTGGCCGACAAGCTCGCGGCGACGACCGACAAGGCCGGTGCCGCCACCGTCGCGCTCAAGAACCTGCCCAAGATCGAACGCGCCAGCGAGCTGCTCGCCGAGGTGACGTACAACGATCCGAACGGCGAGCTGCAGACCGTGGCCACCACGCTGAAGCTGTGGCCCGCTGCCGTGGTGCCCGGCATCCGCGCCGCCTCCTGGGCCAGTGCGCGCGGCAAGGTGGCCTTCACCGCGCTCGCGCTCGACACCGCCGGCAAGCCGCTCAAGGGCCAGGCGCTGGAAGTGCGCGCGCGGCTCTCGCAGGTGATCAGCACGCGCAAGCGCATCGTCGGCGGCTTCTATGCCTACGACAACCGCACCGAGGTGAAGGAGCTTGGCTCGCTGTGCGCCGGCGCCAGCGACGATCGCGGCCAGCTCGCCTGCGAGGCGAATCTCGACAGCGCCGGGCAGGTGGAGCTGATCGTGTCGGCCAAGGATGCCGGCGGCCGCATCGCCGAGGCCGCCACCGGCGTCTGGGTCACGAGCCACGGCGAGCTCTGGTTCGCGCAGGACAACGACGATCGCGTCGACCTGCTGCCCGAGAAGAAGCGCTACGAGCCCGGCGAGACCGCGAAGCTGCAGCTGCGCATGCCCTTCCGCTCGGCCACCGCGCTGGTGGCCATCGAGCGCGAAGGCATCATGGACACGCGCGTGGTGACGCTGCGCGGCGACGACCCGACGATTGAAGTCAAGATCGACAAGGGCTGGGCGCCGAACGTCTATGTCAGCGTGCTGGCGCTGCGCGGCCGCATCCGCGAGGTGCCCTGGTATTCGCTCTTCCAGTGGGGCTGGAAGCAGCCGCTCGCGTGGTGGCGCGCGTACCGCGACGAGGGCCCCGACTATCAGCCGCCCACCGCGATGGTCGATCTCGCCAAGCCGGCCTTCAAGCTCGGCGTGGCCGCGCTGCAGGTGGGCCTGGCCGAGCACGAGCTGCAGGTGAAGGTGAGCGCCGATCAGCCGCAGTACGCGGTGCGCCAGACGGCCAAGGCGCGCATCCAGGTCACGCATGCCGGGCAGCCGCTGGCCGGCACCGAAGTGGCCTTCGCCGCCGTCGACGAAGGCCTGCTCGCGCTGCGCGGCAACGACTCCTGGGATCTGCTGCACGCCATGCTGCGCCAGCGCGCCTGGGGCGTGGCCACGGCCACCGGCCAGAGCGAAATCGTCGGCCGGCGCCACTACGGCCGCAAGGCGGTGGCGCCGGGCGGCGGTGGCGGCAAGGGCGGCACGCGCGAGCTGTTCGACACGCTGCTGGTGTGGAAGGAGCGCATCAGGCTCGACGCCAGGGGCGAGGCCGTGGTCGAGGTGCCGCTGAACGATTCGCTCACCAGCTTCCGCCTCGTCGCCATCGCCGACGACGGCGCGCAGCGCTTCGGCAGCGGCGCCACCAGCATCCGCGTCACGCAGGACCTGCAAGTGCTCTCCGGTCTGCCGCCGCTGGTGCGCGAAGGCGACCGCTTCGTCGCGATGCTGACGCTGCGCAACACGACGACGCGGACCATGAACCTGCGGGCATCGCTCTCCGGCACGGTGAACAGCGGCACGGGTGAGATCCTGCGCACGCCGCTGAACCTGCCGCCGCAGGAGCTCACGCTCGCCGCCGGCGCCGCGCAGGAAGTCTCCTGGCCGGTGGACGTGCCGGCCGAGGCCTTCAGCATCAGCTGGGAGGCTGCGGCGGAAGAGAAGGGCGGCGCTGCGAAAGACCGGCTCAAGACGACGCAGCTGGTCAGCGCCGCCGTGCCGCTGCGCGTGCTGCAGGCGACGCTGGCGCAGCTCGACGGCAGCTACTCGCTGCCGGTGGCGGCGCCGGTCGATGCACTGCCGAGCACGGGAATCAAACGCGGCGGCCTCACCGTGGCGCTGCAACCCAAGCTGACCGGTGCGCTGCCGGGGTTGCGCCGCTTCTTCGAGACCTATCCCTTCATCTGCCTGGAGCAGAAGGTGTCCAAGGCGGTGGGCCTGCGCGACGCGGCGCTGTGGGCCGAGGTGAGCAATGCGCTGCCGACCTACCTCGACAGCGACGGCCTCGCCAACTACTTCCCGCCGCGCGCCGAGGACGGCGCGCGCGGCAGCGACCGGCTCACCGCCTACCTGATCGCCGCCACGCACGAGGCCGGCTTCGCCCTGCCGGCGCCGGCGCGCGACGCGATGCTCGACGGCCTCGCCGCTTTCGTCGAAGGGCGCATCGCGCGAAAGTTCTGGTCGCCGCGGGCCGATCTCGACGTGCGCAAGATCGCCGCGCTCGAAGCGCTGTCGCGCTACGGCCGCGCGCAGCCGAAGATGCTCGGCTCCGTCAACCTCACGCCCAACCTGTGGCCGACCGCGGCGGTGATCGACTGGCTCGGCATCCTGAGGCGCGTCGAGGGCATTCCCGAGCGCGCCAGGCGCATCGAGGAAGCGCAGCAGATCCTGCGCGCGCGCCTGACCTTCGCCGGCACCACGCTGCGCTTCTCCAGCGAGGAGGAAGATTTCTGGTGGTGGTTGATGGACAGCGCCGATGCCAACGCGGCGAAGCTGATCCTCGCCACGCTGGACGAACCGGGTTGGAAGGAGGATCTGCCGCGCCTCGTGGTCGGCAGCCTGGCGCGCCAGAAGCGCGGCGCCTGGCTCACCACCACGGCGAACCTGTGGGGCTCGCTCGCGCTCGACAAGTTTGCGGCGAAGTTCGAGGCGGAGAAGGTCGGCGGGCGCAGCACGGCCAGCACGGGCGCGGCGCCGCAGGCGATAGATTGGTCGGCCAGGCCCGAGGGCGGGCGGATCACGCTGCCCTGGCCGAGTGCAGCGGGCACGCTCGCCGTGCAGCACGAAGGCGCCGGCAAGCCGTGGCTGACGGTGCAGAGCCTCGCGGCGATTCCGCTTACGGCGCCGCTGCGCGCGGGCTATGCGATCACGCGCAGCGTCAGCGTCGTCGAGCAGAAGGAGAAGGGGCGCTGGTCGCGCGGCGACGTGATGCGCGTGCGGCTGGAGATCGTCGCGCAGTCCGACATGAGCTGGGTCGTCGTGAGCGACCCGGTGCCCGGCGGCGCAACGCTGCTCGGCTCCGGCCTGGGCCGCGATTCGGCGCTGGCCACACGCGGCGAGAAGCGTGAGGGCAGCGGCTGGCTCGCGTATGAAGAACGCAGCTTCGAGGCCTGGCGCGCCTACTACGAGCACCTGCCGCGCGGCAAGCATGTGATCGAGTACAGCCTGCGGCTCAACAACCCCGGCCGCTTCGCGCTGCCGCCAACGCGCGTCGAGGCGATGTATGCGCCCGAGACCTTCGGCGAGGCGCCGAACGCGGCGGTGGAGGTGGCGCCGTGAAATCCGCGCTGGCAGCGCTCATGCTGGCCCTGCCACTGGCGGCGCAGGCGCTGCCGAGCTTCGAGGACGTGCGCGCCGCGCACCGGCCCTCCGATCTCACGCTGCTCGACCGCCACGGCGTGCCGCTGCAGACGCTGCGCGTCGACACGACGGTGCGGCGCCTCGAATGGGTGTCCATCGTCGAGACCTCGCCGGCACTGCTGCGCGCCATCGTGCTCAGCGAGGACAAACGCTTCCACGAACACAGCGGCGTCGATTGGCGCGCCGTGGCCGCGAGCGCCTGGGGCAACCTGTGGAACACGCGCACGCGCGGCGCCTCGACGCTGACCATGCAGCTCGCCGGCTTGATCGACGACGGCCTGGCGCGGCCGGCCGGCGGGCGCAGCGTGGCGACCAAGCTCGGCCAGGCCTTCACGGCGACGCAGCTCGAACGCGCCTGGAGCAAGAGCCAGATCCTCGAGGCCTATCTCAACTCGGTGCCGCTGCGTGGCGAGCTGGTGGGCGTGGGCGCGATCGCGCAGACCCTGTTCGCCAAGCAGGCGAGCGGGCTGGACGACACCGAAGCAGCCATCATTGCGGCGCTGGTGCGTGCGCCCAACGCCGCGCCGGAACGCGTGGCGCAGCGTGCCTGTGACGTGCTCAAGCAGCAGGCGCTCTCGTGTGACGGCCTCTCCGTGATCACGCAGGCCGCGCTCGCACGGCGTGGCGGCATGCCGCTCGGCGAGCAGCTTGCGCCGCACTTCGCGCGCCAGGTGCTGGACCCCGCCGGTGCGCCGCGCCAGACCAGCACGCTGGACGCGCGCGTGCAGCGCCTGGCGATCGCCGCGTTGCGCCGGCAGCTCGCGGAGCTCTCGGGCCGCAACGTCGAGGACGGCGCCATCGTCGTGCTCGACAACGCCAGCGGCGCGCCGCTCGCCTGGGTCGGCGCGAATGGCGCCACCTCGGCGGCCGCGCAGGTCGACGGCGTGCTCGCGCGGCGCCAGCCGGGCTCGACGCTCAAGCCCTTCGTCTACGAGCTGGCCTTCGAGCGTCGCCTGCTCACGCCGGCCAGCCTGCTCGACGATTCGCCGGCGCAGATCGCCACCGCCGCGGGCCTGTACCTGCCGCAGAACTACGACCGCGACTTCAAGGGCTGGGTGAGCGTGCGCACGGCGCTGGGCGCGAGCCTGAACGTGCCGGCGGTGCGCACCGGCGCGATGCTCGGGGCGGATGCGCTGTTCGCGCGCCTGAACGACTTCGGCCTCGCGCTGGCCGAAAGCGGCGGCTACCACGGCCCCGCGCTGGCACTGGGCAGCGCCGACGTGACACTGCTCGCGCTGACGAACGCCTACCGCGCGCTGGCCAACCGCGGCCTGTTCAGCGCGCCGGCGCTGCGCGGCGAGAAGCCCGCGATGCAGCGCGTGGCGGAAGCGGCCGCGGTGCACCTCGTCACCGACATCCTGGCCGACAACGCCGCGCGCGTGCGCACCTTCGGCTTCGACAGCGCGCTGGCCACGCGCGGCTTCGCTGCGGTGAAGACCGGCACCAGCAAGGACCTGCGCGACAACTGGTGCATCGGCTTCACCGAGCGCTACAGCATCGGCGTGTGGGTGGGCAACGCCAGCGGTGCGGCGATGCACGAGGTGTCGGGCGTCAGCGGCGCGGCGCCGATCTGGCGCGAGCTGGTCGCGGCGCTGCATGCCGGGCAGCCCTCGCGCGCACCGGCGCGGCCGGCCGGGGTGGTCGCGCAGCGCGTCGCCTTCGAGGCAAACCGCGAAGCGCCGCGCGAGGAGCTGTTCCTCGCCGGCACCGAGCAGGCCGCGCTGCGCGAAAGCGCCCAGCTCGCGCCGCGCAGCGCCTTCGGCATCGCGAGCCCGCGCGACGGCAGCCGCTTCGCGCTCGACCCCGACATCCCGCCGCAGGCGCAGCAGATCGTCTTCGAGGGCGAGCCGGGCACCTGGGTGCTCGACGGCAAGCGTCTCGGCCGCGGCAGCACGCTGCGCTGGGCGCCCTGGCCGGGCCGGCACGAACTGAGCCTGCTCGATGCACGCGGGCGCGTGCTGCAGACGGTGCGTTTCGAGGTGCGCGGGGCGACGCTGCGCTCAGGCGGCTGAGCCGCGCGGCGCGAACAGCCGCTCCATCGCCGCGTCGATGACGATGCCGCAGACGCTGTAGATCAGCGAGCCGATCAGCGCGGCGGTGAAGCCGGCGACCGAGAAGCCGTCGAGCACGTTGGCCGCGGCCCAGAACATCAGCGCATTGATGACGAACAGGAACAGGCCCAGGGTCAGCAGCGTCACCGGCAGCGTCAGCAGCACCAGCAGCGGGCGCAGCAGCGTGTTGAAGATGCCGATCACGAAGGCCGCGATCATCGCCGAGCCGAAGCTCGTGACGCTCACGCCGGGGTAGAGGTAGGCCACCAGCAGCAGGGCCGATGCGAGCAGCAGCCAACGCACGAGGGTCTTCATGCGCAAAGAATAACCGCATTCCCCCGCGGGCCCCGGCCGCAACACACACTTCTTAAATGCGAATGATTCGTGTTAAGCTGAGCGCACAGCGACAGCCAACCCGAATCCGCCGTGCCCCGCCCGACCTCACGCGATGAACTTGCGCCCGCGCAGCGCCATGCCGCCGTGGTGGCGATCCTCGCGCTGCACGCCGCCGCCGGCTGGGGTCTGCTGCAAGTCGATGCGGTGCGCAGCGCGGTGGCCGAAGCCGCGCCGCTGTTCGTCGATCTGATCGCGCCGCCGGCGCCGGACAAGCCCGCCGAGCCGCCGCCACCGCCGCCGCAGCCGCTCACGAAGACAGCGCCGCCGCCCGCGCCGCTGATCGCTGCGGCGCCCGCGCCCACGCCGGCACCTCCGGCCTTCGTCGCGCCCGAGCCGCAGCCCGAACCGGCGCCGCCCGCGCCACCCGAGCCGGTGGTGGTGGCGGTGGCGCCGCCCGCGCCGCCGGCCTCCGTCGCGCCGGCGCCGCCGCGCGAGCTGCCCGCCTCGGCGATCCAGTACCTCGACCCGCCCGCGCCCGTCTACCCGCGCGCCTCGCGCCGCAACGCCGAGGCCGGCCTGGTGGTGGTGCGTGTCTTCGTCGGCGTCGACGGCGTGCCGCGCCAGCTGCAGCTGCTGCAGTCCAGCGGCTTCGCGCGGCTCGACGAGGCCGCGCTCGAGGGCGTGCGCCAGGCCCGCTTCAAGCCGCCCACCGAGAACGGCCGCGCCATCTCGGGCTGGGCGCGCATCCCGATTCCCTTCGAACTGGAGAAATGAACGTGAACGCTGAAACCACGCTGGGCTTCGGCCACTTCATCGCAGGCAGCGATCCCGTGGGCAAGACGCTGCTCGCGCTGCTGCTGCTGATGTCGCTGCTGTCGTGGCTGATCATCGCCCTCAAGGGCCTGACGCTGATCGCGCGGCGCAGCCGCAGCCACGCCTTCCTGAACTTCTTCTGGAACGCCACTTCGCTGGACGCGGTGGCGCACGAGATCGCCACGCACGGCGCGCGCGATCCGTTCTCGCACCTGGCCAGCCACGCGATGCAGGCGCAGTCGCACCACGCGCGCTACGGCGCGGCCAAGCTGGAGGAGGCCGGCAGCGCGAGCGATTTCGTCACCCGCACCATCAAGAAGGTGCTCGACGAGGAGACCACGCGCATGGAGAACGGCCTCGCGGTGCTGGCCACCGTGGGCGCCACCGCGCCCTTCGTCGGCCTGTTCGGCACGGTCTGGGGCGTGTACCACGCGCTGGTGGCGATCGGCATGAGCGGCGCCGGCACGCTCGATCGCGTCGCCGGCCCGGTCGGCGAGGCGCTGATCATGACGGGCCTGGGCCTCGCGGTCGCGATTCCCGCAGTGGTGGCCTACAACTGGCTCACGCGCGCCAACCGCGTGCTGCTCTCGCGCCTGGACGCCTTCGCCTACGAGGTGCACACCTTCGTCGCGATGGGCCAGCCGCTGGCCGCCTGAGCGGAGCCGCAGCATGGCCTTCGCCAGCTTCGATTCGCAGCGCAGCAGCGCGCCGGTCGCCGAGATCAACATGGTTCCGCTGATCGACGTGATGCTGGTGCTGCTGGTGATCTTCATCGTCACCGCGCCGCTGCTCACCCACGCCGTCAAGCTCGAACTGCCGCGTGCCAGCGCGCAGGTCAACCAGGCCAAGGCCGACAAGGTCGAGTTCGCGATCGACGCGAGCGGCGCGTTGTACTGGAACGGCGAGCCCGTCTCGCGCGAAGACGCCAACACGCGCTTCGCCGCCGCCGGCAAGCAGCAGCCGCAGCCCGAGATCCACCTGCGTGCCGACCAGGCCGTGCCCTACAAGCACGTCGCCCGCACGCTCGCCGACGCCTCGCGCGCCGGGCTCGCCAAGGTCGGCTTCGTGAGCGAGCCGGACAAGCCCTGAATACGAACGACGAGAACCAAGGAGGATCGCCATGAAACGCAAGAAGAAGCCCGCCGCGCGCGCCGCCGCCCGCCCCGCCCTGCTGCCGCTGGGCGCGCTGGCCGCCGGCTTCGGCCTCGCCTTCGGCAGCGCGCACGCGCAGACCACCGCGCCGGAAGACAGCAAGGAAACCACGCTCGCGCCGATCAAGGTGAAGGCGCAGGCCGAGGCGACGGGCAAGGACAGCGTGCGCGCCACCGAGACGCGCATCGGCAAGGGACAGCAGGAGCTGCGCGACATCCCGCAGTCGATCACCGTGGTCACCGAGCGGCTGATCGACGACCGCAACCTCGACACCATGAAGGACGCGCTGCGCAACACCGCCGGCATCACCTTCCAGGCGGCCGAGGGCCAGGAGGAGGACGTGCGCCTGCGCGGCTTCGCGCTGCAGTCCACCGGCGACATCTTCCTCGACGGCATGCGCGACCCCGGCTTCTACGACCGCGACAGCTTCAACTGGGATCGCCTGGAGGTGATCCGCGGTTCGGCCTCGATGCTGTTCGGCCGCGGCTCCACCGGCGGCGCGGTCAACCAGGTCAACAAGCAGCCGATGCTGATCAACCAGAACGAGCTCTCGATGACGCTCGGCAACGGCAGCTATGTGCGCGGCACGGCCGACTTCAACCTCAAGACCGGCGACGACTCGGCCGTGCGGCTGAACGCGCTGGTCAACGAAGCCGACAACGGCGGCAACCGCATAGCCAAGCAAGGCATCGCGCCGACCTTCCGCTGGGGCATAGGCACGCGCGACGAGTTCTCGGTCGGCCTGTACCACCTGCAATACAAGAACGGCATCAACTACGGCTTCCCCTGGCTGCAGAACCAGGTCAGCGAGGCCTTCAAGCCGGACGCCTACTACGGCGCGGCGAGCGACATCACGGCCGGCGGCACCACCTACGGCACGGCCACGCACGTGCACCGCTTCGCCGCCGACAGCGAGCTGCGCACGGTGCTGCGCATCGCCCGCTACGAGCGCGACCAGCGCGCCAGCGCGATCCGCTTCGCCGCCGCGGCGCAGCAGCCGGGCGGCGTGGCCGTCTCGCTGGCGACCATCGGCGCGGGCACGGTGCTGACGCGCGGCTCGCAGAACAAGATCCAGGACATGGAAAGCGTGTACCTGCAGAGCGACTACAGCGGCGGCTTCGAGGCGTTCGGCATGAAGCACGCCGTGCTCTCGGGCATCGACCTCGCGCTCGACGACTTCAACCGCTACGCGGCCGTCACCCCGGCCGGCGTGACGATTCCGGCCAAGCCGACCACCACCATCGGCACGCCCGACGACGGCGGCGCGGTCGACGAAGGCTTGCGCGGCGTGCGCCGCAGCCAGACCTTCGACGCCAAGGCGATCGGCGTCTACGCGCAGGACATGGTCGAGTTCGCGCCGATGTGGAAGCTGCTCGCCGGCCTGCGCTGGGACCAGTTCGGCGGCACCTACCGCAGCTACGCCACCGCCAACCTGGGCGGCACGAACACGACGCCGCCGGGCACGCAGACCGCCGAGCGCGAGCGCACCGACTCGCTGTTGAGCCGGCGCTTCGGAGTGCTCTTCCAGCCGACCGAGCAGCAGTCCTACCACCTCTCCTACGGCACCTCGTTCAACACCTTCGGCGACGCCTACTCGTTCGACCCGCAGGGCACGAACACGCCGCCCGAGGCGAGCCGCAACGTCGAGCTCGGCGGCAGCATCGACTGGGCGCAGGGCCGCTTCACGACGCGCTTCGCGCTCTTCCACGCCACCAAGTACAACGAGCGCAACACCGACCAGGACAGCGTCAGCCCCGACAACTACATCCTCTCCGGCCAGCGCCATGCGGCCGGCATCGACCTGGATTTCGCCGGGCGCATCACGCCGGCCTGGGAGCTGTTCGCGGCCTACGAGTGGATTCCCTCGGCCAAGGTCGACAAGGGCACGCTGGTCGGCGGCGAGGTCGAAGGCAGCCGGCCGGCGATGACGCCGCGCCACTCGGGCAGCTTCTGGACCACCTACCGGCTCTCGCCCCAGTGGCGCGTCGGCGGTGGCCTGACGGCGCGCAGCGGCACGCGGCCCTACCTCGCCGCCTTCTACGCGCCCAGCTTCGTCACCGGCGACCTGATGGCCGAGTACAAGGCGGGCGACCTGAGCTTCAAGCTCAACGTGACCAACGTGACCGACAAGCTCTACGCCGACCAGCTCTACCGCGGCCACTACGTGCCGGGCAAGGCGCGCACGGTGCAGCTCACTACCAGCATCAGGTTCTGACCCATGCTCCTGACTCTCGAGGGGGTGCTCACCCCGGACGACGTTTGCGAGGCACGCCGCCTGCTGGCCGGCGCCGCCTGGGAAGACGGCCGCAGCACGGCCGGTGCCCAGGCCGTCACCGTGAAGAACAACCAGCAGCTCGCGCAGGACGGCGAGCCCGCGCGCACCCTGCGCGCGCTGGTGCTGCAGGGCCTGGAGCGGCACGCCACCTTCTTCTCGGCGGCGCTGCCGAGGAATGTCTTCCCGCCGATGTTCAACCGCTACGCCGGCCCGGCCAACAGCTACGGCAACCATGTCGACGCGGCGATCCGCTACGCACCGGCGGGGCGCGTGCGCACCGACCTGTCGTGCACGCTGTTCCTGTGCGACCCGGACGAGTACGAGGGCGGCGACCTGGTCGTCGAAAGCGCGGCCGGCGAGCGGCGCGTCAAGCTGCCGGCCGGCGACATGGTGCTCTACCCGAGCACCAGCGTGCACCGCGTCGAGCCGGTGACCCGCGGCGCGCGCGTGGCCAGCTTCTTCTGGGTGCAGAGCATGGTGCGCAGCGAGGAGCAGCGCCGCCTGCTGTTCGAGATGGACCGTGCGCTGATGCACCTGCGCTCGACGGTGGGCGAGATGGATGCCGGCGTGGTCGCGCTCACCGGCACGTACCACAACCTACTGCGCCTCTGGGCCGAGACATGAGCGACGCCGGCGCGCCCGTCTCGCTGGCCGACTACGAGGCGCGCGCGCGAGAGACGCTCGACGCCAACGCCTGGGCCTACTTCGCCGGCGGCGCGGCCGACGAGATCACGCTCGCCGCCAACCGCGCGGCCTGGGCCGCGTCGTGGCTGCAGCCGCGCGTGCTGCGTGCGAGCGCGCAGGGGCACACGCGCGTCGAGCTGCTCGGGCGCACGCTCGCGCACCCGATCCTGGTCGCGCCGATGGCCTTCCAGCGCCTCGCGCACGAGAGCGGCGAACTCGGCGTCGCGCTGGCAGCCGCCGCGCAGGGCGCCGGCATGGTGCTCAGCGCGCAGGCCAGCGTGCCGCTCGAACAGGTCGCGCGGCTGGTGCGGCCCGAGCCGGCGCGCGGGCCGCTGTGGTTCCAGCTCTACCTGCAGGGCGAGCGCGGCTTCGACCTCGAACTCGTGCGCCGCGCGGAAGCCGCCGGCTACGAAGCGCTGGTGCTGACGGTGGATGCGCCGGTGCACGGCGCGCGCGACCGCGAGCGGCGCGCCGGCTTCCGTCTGCCGCCGGACGTGGCGGCGGTGAACCTCGCCGCTGCGCCGACGTCGGCGCGCGGCGGCGAACTCTGCGGCGGTCTGCTGGCTTCGGCGCCGAGCTGGGACGACGTCGCCTGGCTGCGCGCGCAGACCAAGCTGCCGCTCGTGCTCAAGGGCGTGCTGCATCCCGAGGACGCGAAGCTCGCGCATGCGCACGGCGCCGATGCGCTGATCGTCTCCAACCACGGCGGCCGCACGCTCGACACCGCGCTGCCGACCGCGTGGGCGCTGCCGCGCATCGCCGACGCGCTCGCGGGTGTGAGTGGCGCTGCGCTGCCGCTGCTCGTCGACGGCGGCATCCGCCGCGGCACCGACGTGCTCAAGGCCATCGCGCTCGGTGCGCGCGCGGTGCTGGTGGGGCGTCCGATCGCATTCGCGCTCGCCGCTGCAGGGCCGCAGGGCGTGGCCCATGCGCTGCGCCTGCTGCGCGACGAACTCGAGATCGCGATGGCGCTCGCAGGTGTCGCGACACTCGCCGACGTGCCGCGCGAACTGCTCTTCGAAGCCTCGAAAAGCTCCCTGGGAGCTCCCTGGGAGCGCCCCAGGTGACGTGTGAGCGCGACAAATGCGCGCTTTCCCTCGACAAGATCAACGCGCCACGAGCGAAAACTGCTTCTCAATGCAGCAGTGACGCTATACCATTCGCTCCGCACGGTGCTATGGAGAAATGAGGTTCCACGCGAACCTCGCCCATCCCGGGCACATCAATCAGACTTTTGATGGAGTGAATCAACATGGCAACTGCGAAGAAGGCTCCCGCCAAAAAGGCGGCGGCGAAGAAGGCCCCGGCCAAGAAGGCGGCACCGGCGAAGAAGGCCCCGGCCAAGAAGGCCCCGGCGAAGAAGGCCGCTCCGGCCAAGAAGGCTCCGGCGAAGAAGGCCGCTGCGAAGAAGGCTCCGGCCAAGAAGCGCACCCCGAACGCCGCGTTCCTCAAGCCGATGACCCCGAGCTCGGCCCTGGCCGCGATCATCGGCGACAAGCCGCTGCCGCGCACCGAGGTGACCAAGAAGGTCTGGGAGTACATCAAGAAGCACGGCCTGCAGGACAAGATCAAGCGCACGCTGATCAACGCCGACGCCAAGCTGAAGGAAGTCACCAAGCAGGCTCAGGTGTCGATGTTCGAGCTGACGAAGTACGTCAACGCCCACCTGAAGTGAGCGTCACTGCAGCGGCTCCACGGAGCCGCGCAGCCTGGAAGCCGGCCCCCGTGGCCGGCTTTTTCGTGCCGGCTCAGCCCTTGGCGAGCCTTCGTTGCAGGAAGTCGAGCCGGTCCTGGCCCCAGAAGATCTCGCCCTCGACCACGTAGCTGGGCGCGCCGAATACGCCGGCGGCGATGGCGCGCTGCGAGTCCTGCTCGTAGCGCTGGTGCACGGCCTGGCTCATCGAGGCGTCGAGGCGCTGCGCCGGCAGGCCTTCGGCTTCGAGCATCTTCGCCAGGTCGCGCGCGTCGGCGATGTTGCGCTCGTCCACCCACACGCCGCGCAGGATGCGGCCGGCGATGCGCATCGCGGCCTCGCTGCCGTCGTGCATGTCGACCGCGATGATCAGCTTGGCGGCGTCGTCCGCGTTGACCGGAAAGAACTTCGGCTGCAGCACGATGGGCTGGCCGAGAAACTCGCTGAAGCGCTTCAACTCGAGCAGCCGGTAGGCCTGGCGCTGCGGCGCGCGCTTGGCCAGCGGCAGCCCGCCCGAGACCGGGAAGACCTTGCCGCCCAGATCGACCGGCAGCACGTTGATGCCGGCGCCGGCCGCTCGCGCGATCTGCGCGAAGCGCTCGTGGCCGAGGTAGGTCCAGGGCGAGTTGGGGGCGAAGTAGTAGTCGATCGTCAGGGCCATGCTGTCTCCTGGCCGTCGTTGCGGCGGCGGAAGCGGCGAGTCTAGCCATGCACGCCGGCGTGCGCCGCTGCGGCGGGGAACTCCCTGACTCCGGCATCGCCTAAGTTTGTCCGACCCCTTCGATCCAGGAGGCCCGGCATGCACCGAATCAAGCTTCTCCTCGTTGCGCTCGCGGCCACTGCTGCGGTGGGCTTGGCCCAGGCTGCGACTGCCGAGCCCAAGCTGCTGAACGTCTACAACTGGTCCGACTACATCGCCGAGGACACGCTCGCCAACTTCGAGCACGAGACGGGCATCAAGGTCCGCTACGACAACTACGACACCAACGAGATCCTGCACGCCAAGCTGGTGGCCGGGCACAGCGGCTACGACATCGTCGTGCCCAGCGCGCACTTCGCGCGCCAGCAGATCGAGGGCGGCCTGTTCCGCAAGCTCGACCGCGCGCAGCTCACGCACTGGGGCAACCTCGACCCGGCCCTGCTCGCGCAGCTCGCCAAGGTCGACCCGGGCAACCAGTACCTGGTCGACTGGCTGTGGGGCTACATCACGGTGGGCATCAACCGACCCAAGGTCGAGAAGGCGCTCGCCGGCCTGCCGATGCCGGAGAACCCCTGGTCGCTGCTGTTCGACCCCGCCTACGCGAGCCGCCTCAAGGGCTGCGGCCTGAACCTGCTCGACTCGCCCTCCGAGGTGCTGCCGGTGGCGATGTTCTACGTCGGCAAGCCGGGCTACAGCCGCAACGCGCCCGACTACGCGGCGGCCGCCGCGATGCTGAAGAAGATCCGCCCCTACGTGACGCGCTTCTCCTCCTCGGGCTACATCAACGAGATGGTCGACGGCAGCCTGTGCGCGGTGATGGGCTACTCGGGCGACATCAACATCGCGCGCGCCCGCGCCATCGCCGCAGGCCAGGGGCCGGTGATCGAGGCGCTGATTCCGAAGAGCGGCGCAACGCTGTTCTTCGATTCCATGGCCATCCCGGCCGACGCGCCGCACCCCGGCAACGCACACAAGTTCATCGACTACATCCTGCGGCCCGAAGTGCACGCCAGCCTGACCAACAAGGTCTTCTACGCCAACCCGAACAAGGCCTCGCTGCCCTTCGTGAAGCCGGAAGTGGCGGCCAACCACTCGATCTTCCTCAGCCCCGAGGACCTCGCCCGCATGAATACGCCCGAGGCGCTGCCACCGGCGATCCGCCGCGTGCAGACGCGCGTATTTACGCAGTTCAAGGCGGGGTTGTGATGGAGCCCCCGGCCGCGGAGTACCGCGGCCACCCCCCGAGGGGGTCGGCCGGCCGCTTGGGAGCGGCCCGGCGCTTGCCGGCTTAGAGCAGCGGCGCCAGGTAGCGCCCCGTGTGGCTGGCCGGGTTGGCGGCCACGTCCTCCGGCGTGCCCTGCGCCACCACCGTGCCGCCGCCGGCGCCGCCTTCGGGGCCCATGTCGACGATCCAGTCGGCGGTCTTGATGACGTCGAGGTTGTGCTCGATCACGACGATGGTGTTGCCGGCGTCGCGCAGCTGGTGCAGCACCTTGAGCAGCAGGTCGATGTCGGCGAAGTGCAGCCCGGTGGTCGGCTCGTCGAGGATGTAGAGCGTGCGGCCGGTGTCGCGCTTGCTGAGTTCCAGCGCCAGCTTGACGCGCTGCGCCTCGCCGCCCGACAGCGTGGTCGCGCTCTGGCCGAGGCGGATGTAGCCCAGGCCGACGTCGAGCAGGGTCTGCAGCTTGCGCGCCAGCGCGGGCACGGCGGCGAAGAGCGCGAGCGCGTCTTCCACCGTCAGGTTCAGCACCTCGGTGATGTTCTTGCCCTTGTAGAGCACCTCCAGCGTCTCGCGGTTGTAGCGGCGGCCGTGGCAGACGTCGCAGGGCACGTAGACGTCGGGCAGGAAGTGCATCTCGACCTTGATCACGCCGTCGCCCTGGCAGGCCTCGCAGCGCCCGCCGCCCGAGGCCGACGCGACGTTGAAGCTGAAGCGCCCGGCGCCGTAGCCGCGCTCGCGCGCCGCCGGCACCTCGGCGAACAGCTCGCGGATCGGCGTGAACAGGCCCGTGTAGGTGGCCGGGTTGGAGCGCGGCGTGCGGCCGATCGGGCTCTGGTCGACGTTGATCACCTTGTCGAAGGCCTCCAGCCCCTCGATCGCCTCGTGCGGCTCGGCCTCGGCGTGCGAGTTGTAGAGCTTGCGCGCCACCGCGGCGTA
This sequence comes from Piscinibacter sp., assembly GCA_017983795.1. Taxonomy (GTDB): domain Bacteria; phylum Pseudomonadota; class Gammaproteobacteria; order Burkholderiales; family Burkholderiaceae_C; genus Piscinibacter. Next base: position 128,173 of record JAGOAS010000009.1, on the reverse strand, counting down.
GAGCGTGTCGTTGACCAGCGTGCTCTTGCCCGAGCCCGACACGCCGGTGACGCAGCTGAACAGCCCGACCGGGATCTCGACGCTGACGTTCTTCAGGTTGTTGCCGCGCGCGCCGATGATCTTCAGCAGCTGCGGGGCGGTGCTCTCGGCGAGCGTGTGGCGGTGCCGGGGCACGGCGATCTTCAGCGTGCGCGCCAGGTAGCGGCCGGTGAGCGAATCGGGGTTGGCCGCCACCTCCTCGGCCGTGCCCTGCGCGATCACGCGCCCGCCGTGCACGCCGGCGCCGGGGCCGAGGTCGATCACGTGGTCGGCGGCGCGGATCGCGTCCTCGTCGTGCTCGACCACGAGCACGCTGTTGCCGAGGTCGCGCAGGTGGCGCAGCGTGCCGATCAGGCGTTCGTTGTCGCGCTGGTGCAGCCCGATGCTGGGCTCGTCGAGCACGTACATCACGCCGGTCAGCCCCGAGCCGATCTGCGAGGCGAGGCGGATGCGCTGCGCCTCGCCGCCGGAGAGCGTGTCGGCGCTGCGGTCCAGGCTCAGGTAGTTGAGGCCGACGTCGTTGAGGAACTTGAGCCGCGAGCGGATCTCGCGCACCACCTTGTCGGCGATCTCGGCCTTGGCGCCTTCGAGCGTGAGCGACTCGAAGTAGTGCAGGCACTCGCGCAGCGTGAAGTGCTCGACGCGGTAGATCGGCTCCCTGCGTGCGTCCGCACCCGCCCGGCCGTCGACCAGGAACACGTTGCGCGCCTCGCGCCGCAGCCGCGTGCCTTCGCAGTCGGGGCAGGGCTTGGCGCTCTGGTAGCGCACCAGGTCTTCGCGCACCGCGGCCGAATCGGTCTCGCGGAAGCGCCGCTCGAAGTTGGGCAGGATGCCCTCGAAGGGATGCCAGCGCTTGACCACGCGCTGCCGGCCCTTGGCGCCCTCGGCCTGGTAGACGAACTCCACCTCCTCGGCGCCCGAGCCGTGCAGCAGCACCTGCCGCGCGCGCTCGGGCAGCTCCTCGAAGGGTGCGTCGATGTCGAACTGGTAGTGGCGCGCCACGCTTTCCAGCAGCGAGAAGGTGTAGGCGTTGCGCCGGTCCCAGCCCTTCACCGCGCCACTGGCCAGCGACAGCGAGGGGAAGGCGACCACGCGCTCGGGGTCGAATACCGTCACCTGGCCGAGGCCGTCGCAGCTCGGGCAGGCACCCACCGGCGAGTTGAAGGAGAACAGGCGCGGCTCGAGTTCCGGCAGCGAGTAGCTGCACACCGGGCAGGCGAATTTGCTGGAGAAGAGATGCTCGGTGCCCGAGTCCATCTCGAGCGCGATGGCGCGGCCCTCGGCGATGCGCAGCGCGGCCTCGAAGCTCTCGGCGAGGCGCTGCTGCAAGCCCGCTTGAACCTTGACGCGGTCGATGACGACGTCGATGTCGTGCTTCTCGGCTTTCTTCAGCTTGGGCAGGTCGGCCGCCTCGTAGGCCGTGCCGTCGACGCGGAAGCGCACGAAGCCCTGCGCCTGCATGTCGGCGAACAGCTCGAGAAACTCGCCCTTGCGGTCGCGCACCACCGGCGCCAGCACCATCAGGCGCGTGCCTTCGGGCAGCGCCAGCGCGGCGTCGACCATCTGGCTCACGCTCTGCGCTTGCAGTGGCAGCTTGTGGTCCGGGCAGAAGGGCGTGCCGGCGCGGGCGTAGAGCAGGCGCAGGTAGTCGTGGATCTCGGTGACCGTGCCGACGGTCGAGCGCGGGTTGTGCGAGGTTGCCTTCTGCTCGATGCTGATCGCCGGCGACAAGCCCTCGATGATGTCGACGTCGGGCTTGTCCATCAGCTGCAGGAACTGCCGCGCGTAGGCCGACAGGCTCTCGACGTAGCGGCGCTGGCCTTCCGCGTACAGCGTGTCGAAGGCGAGGCTGGACTTGCCCGAGCCCGACAGCCCGGTGATCACCACCAGCTGGTGGCGCGGGATGTCGAGGTCGATATTCTTGAGGTTGTGGGTGCGCGCCCCGCGCACTCGGATCACCGGCAGTTCCGGGCTGGCGGGGGCGGCAGGTTTCGGCATCACGCTTCGCTCGAGGGCAAACCGCCCATCATAGCGACGCGCCCTGTCGCGAGCTGTCAGGGGCCCAGCGCGTCGAGCGAGGATTGCAGCGCCGCGGCCTGCGCGGCCGACAGCGTCACCGACTCGGTCTTGCCGCCGCGCGTGAGCTGCGCGCCGGCGGGGCCGAGGCGCAGCACGGCGCGCACCACGCCGTCGCGCGTGAAGCGCAGCGTGGTGCTCACCTGCGCGCCGGCCGCGGCGCCGTGCTGCCAGGCCGGGCGAGTCGTGCGGTCGGCCTGGGCGATCCAGTTCTGCATCGCTTCGTCCATGGGGCGCTGCTCGCCCTCGTCGCGCTGCCAGGTCCAGGCCTCGGCCTTGCGGCGGATCTCGAAGCGCAGGTTGCTCAGGCTGGGCGTCTCGATGGCGGTGGAGGCCGGCGCCGCGGGCGCGACCGCGGCCGGTGCGGCAGCCGGTGCGGCGGCGGCCACCGAGCGCGCCGCCATGTCGGCGGCAGCCGGGGCGGCCTGCGTGGGTGCGGGTGCGGCAGCGGGTGGAGGCACCTCCACCTTGGCCAGCACCGGCGGCGGTTCGGCCTTGCGCGCGGCCGGTGCCTCGACGCTGCGTTTGGCCGCATCGGGCAGGCCGGGACTTGCGCGGCCGCGTTCCGCAGGCGCATCGCTGCGAGGTGCAGGTGCGGCCTGCGGTGCCGCCGCAACCGTCTCCTCGCGCGGCGCGCCGGCCTCCTCGATGGGCCGGCCCATCCACATCACGCCGACCACGGTGGAGAGGAAGACCAGCGCGAAGCCCGCAGCCACCGGCGGACGCCGTAGCCAGGCGAACCAGGCCCACAACGCGGCCAGCGCATCGCGCATGCCGCCACCGGCCACCGTGCCCGACGGCAGCGTGGGCGAGGTGCGCTGCAGCATCGGCGCGGCGCGTTCCTCGCGCGGCGGCGCCACCGCGGCGCGGCCCATGCGCAGGATGGTCTCGTTCAGCTTGGGCGGCGGCGCGGCCTCGGCGTCGGGCGCATGGCGCAGCGCCTCGCGCAGCCAGGCGTCGCGCGGCAGATCGTCGTCGCGATGCGATTCGCTCATCGCGGCGACTCCGGCGCGAGGTAGGCGCCCATGCAGGCACGCAGCTTGGCCATCGCGTAGCGCAGCCGCGTCTTGGCGGTCTCGAAGCCGACCTCGAGCGCATGCGCGACGTCGGCGAGCGCGAGCCCGTCGTCGTGGTGCAGCAGGAAGGCGCTGCGCTGCGCGAGCGGCAGTTCGTCCAGGCAGGCGAGCAGCTTCTCGCCGGCGCGGCGCCAGAAGGCGAGTTCGTCGCCCTGCAGCGTGGCCGAGGCCGGCGCGGGCCAGTGCTGCCAAGCGGCCGCCTCGGGTTGCCAGGGCTCGCCGTCTTCGCCCTCGTGCGCATCGAGCGCGACCTCGCGGCCGCTCTTGCGCAGCAGGTCGATGGCGCGGTGGTGCGCGAGCGTGAACAGCCAGGTGCGGAAGCTCGCGCCCTGCGGCTGCCAGCGCGCGCGCGCCTGCACCACGCGCAGCCAGGTGTCCTGGAATACCTCGTCCACCTGCGCCGCGTTGGCGCTGCCCAGCAGCCGCCGCACGAAGCGGTACAGCGCCAGGCGGTGGCGCGTGTAGAGCCGCTCGAACGCCGCGGCCTCGCCGCGGGCGTAGGCCGCCATCAGCGCGTCATCGTCGTCGTCCACGGGGCTGTCGCTCATCGCGCCCGGAGTCTGCCTCATCCGCTGCTGCTACGGCCGGGAAGCGCGCATGGGGTGATCTCCATTTGTAGTGGGAACGCGTCACCCCGCTGTCACCCCGTCTTCACCCCGTTCTGTGGCCTGCCCCGTATCAAGCGCCGTCCCCCTTCACGAACAGGAGCACGACGATGGGAGCCCCGCGATTCATGTTCTTCTCGACCCTGGCGCCGGCGACGGCGGCGCTGGCCCTGCTGGCCGCCTGCGCGCTGGCCGATGCGCCGAGCGCGCAGGCCGCGCCGGGCGGCTGGCCACCGGCCTGGAACGAGCCGCCCGCGCAGGCGCAGGACTTCACGCAGCCGCAGTTCGAGCCGCCCAGCGCCAGCCATTGCCATCGAGCGCCGAGCACGCGCGAGGTGCCGGGGGGCGGCGGCGGTTGGAACGAAGGCCGCCTGCGCCGTGGTGGCGTGGCCGACGACCGCGCCGAGATGGCGGCCAAGAGCATCGCGCCCTCCGCCGCGCCCGCACCCATGCAGTCCGCACCCGCACCGCGCCACGAGGTGGTGACCGCCGGCATGGTCGACGACAACGCCGATTTCGGCGAATACCTCGCCTACCGCCAGCGCAACGCCGGCCTGCCGGTGCGCGAGCGCGACATCGCCGAGCGCTACCTGCTCGAAGTCACCGACGCGGCCGGTCGCCCCGTGCACGACGCCGAGGTGGCGGTGCAGCGCGCCGGCCGCGCCGAGCCGGTGATGTGGGCCCGCACCGACACCGCCGGGCGCGTCTGGCTGCATCCGCGTGCCTTCCTCGCGCCGGGGGTCGACGATGCCGCGCTCGGCATCGCGGTGCGCAAGGGTTCGGCCTGGTCGCGTGCGACGCTGGTGCGCGGCGAGCGCGCCGCCGTGCAGGTGCGCCTCGGCCAGGCGAGCGTGGTGCAGCGCCCGCGCCTGGACCTCGTGTTCCTGATCGACGCCACCGGCTCGATGGGCGACGAGATCGCCAAGCTCAAGGCCTCGATGCAGGCGATGTCGCAGCAGATCTCGCGCCTGCCCGGGCAGCCCGACATCTGCTACGGCCTGGTCGCCTACCGCGACCGCGGCGATGCCTTCCTCACCCGCGCGCACGACTTCACCGACGAGCTGGTCGCCTTCCAGGGCGCGCTGGCGCGCGTGCAGGCCGGCGGCGGGGGCGACATGCCCGAGGCGCTCAACGAAGCGCTGCACGAGACCGTGCATCGCATGAGCTGGCGCAGCGACGCGGCCCGGCTGGTGGTGCTCGTCGCCGATGCGCCGCCGCACCTCGACTACGGCGGCCCGCAATACGACGTAGCCATGCAGGCGGCGCTGGCCAAGGGCATCAAGCTGTTCGCGGTCGGCGCGAGCGGGCTCGACCCGGTGGGCGAATACATCTACCGCCAGATCGCGCAGTACACCGCCGGGCGCTTCGTCTTCCTCACCTACAAGGATGCGAGCGACCCCGGCAGCGGCCCTGGCACGCAGACGCCGCACGACGTGCGCGGCTACTCGGTGCAGACGCTGGACCGGCTGATCGTCAAGCTGGTCGGCGATGAACTCGCGCGCCTGCCGCGGGGGTAGCATGAGCGCATGAAGCGCCTCGCCGCCACCGCTGCCATCACCTTGCTGCTCGCCGGCTGCGGCGGTGGGCTGTACCTCGGCTGGGGCGACTGCTGCGACAGCGGCGCCCCGTCGGTGAGCATCACCACGGCGCAGACCAGCGTCGCCGCCGGCGGCTCGCTGCACGTGGTGGCTGCCGCCGCCGACAACGACAGCGGCATCGACGAGGTGGCCTTCTACCGCGTCGACGGCGGCATCGACACGCGCCTGGGCAGCGACGGCAGCGCGCCTTACGCGTGGGACGTGCCGGTGCCGGCCGACGGCCGCAGCTCGGTCAGCGTGTTCGCGCGTGCGCGCGACGGCGCCGGCAACACGGCCGACAGCAACCGCCTGACCATCGCCGTGACGCCCTGAGCGCGATCTCGCACTGTGCCAGTGCGACATTGCTGCATCGCTAGCATCGAGCGATGCGTACCGCCCTCACGTCTACCCGCCTCGAGCGCACGCTCACCGAACTCGATCACGTGCGCCTCACGCGCCTGCTGCAGCGCCAGCCGGCCGAACCCGCCGTGATCGGCGAACTGCTGGACGTGGCCCAGGTGGTGCCCTCGCGCGCGGTGGGCCCCGACGTGGTGACCATGTACTCGCAGGTGCTGCTGCGCGACGCGGCGGACGGCACGCCCAGCAAGATCACGCTGTGCTACCCGGCCGATGCCGAGCCGGCGGCGGGCTTCGTCTCGGTGCTCTCGCCGGTGGGGCAGGCCTTGCTGGGCCTGCAGGCGGGCGAGCTGGCGCGCTGGACCACGCCCGACGGCCGCACGCACGCCGCGCGCATCGAGGCGCTGCTGTTCCAGCCCGAGGCGAGCGGCGACTACACGTTGTGATCGCCCAGCACGCGCAGGATCTCGCGCCCGTAGGCTTCCAGCTTCTTCGCGCCGACGCCGCTGATGCCGGCCAGCGCAGCCAGCGAGTCCGGCTGGCTGCGTGCCATCTCGGCCAGCGTGGCGTCGTGGAAGACGACGTAGGCCGGCAGGTTGTGCTCGCGCGCCACCTCGGCGCGCCAGGCTTTCAACGCGGCATAGCGGCGCTGGCCTTCGTCGTCGAGCGCGACCGGCGCGGGCTTCTCCTTCGCGCCCGTCGATCGCGCCGCGCGTGAACGCCGCGGCGTCTCGGCCGGCACGCGCAGCAGCAGCTGCACCTCGCCCTTGAGCACCTCGCGCGCGCTGTCCATCAGCTCGAGCGTGTTGTATTCGCCCTCGGCGCGCAGGTGGCCGAGCGCGATCAGCTGGCGCAGCACGCCGCGCCACTGCGTCTCGGAAAGGTCGGCGCCGATGCCGAAGGTGGAGAGGCTCTCGTGGCCGTACTGCGCCACCTTGTCGGTGCGCTTGCCGCGCAGCACGTCGATCAGGTGGCCGGCGCCGAAGCGCTGGCCGCGGTTCTGGTGGAAGCGGTAGACGCAGGAGAGCGCCTTGCGCGCCGCCTCGGTGGCATCCCAGGTGGCCGGCGGGTTGAGGCAGTTGTCGCAATTGCCGCAGGCCGAGCTCTCCTCGCCGAAGTAGGCCAGCAGCCGCACGCGCCGGCAGTCGTGCGCCTCGGCGAGCGCGAGCAGGGCATCGAGCTTGGCGCGCTGGCCGCGCTTGAACTCCTCGTCGGCCGGGCTCTCGTCGATCATGCGGCGCTGGTTCACCACGTCCGCCAGGCCGTAGGCCATCCAGGCATCGGCCGGCTCGCCGTCGCGGCCGGCGCGGCCGGTCTCCTGGTAATAGCTCTCGATATTCTTGGGCAGATCGAGGTGCGCGACGAAGCGCACGTCGGGCTTGTCGATGCCCATGCCGAAGGCGATGGTCGCCACCATCACCACGCCGTCGTCGCGCAGGAATTTGTCCTGATGCCTGCGCCGCACGTCGGCATCCAGCCCGGCGTGATACGGCAGCGCGGCGATGCCTTCCTCGTTGAGCCAGGCCGCGGTCTCCTCGACCTTCTTGCGCGACAGGCAGTAGACGATGCCCGCGTCGCCCTCGTGCTCGTCGCGGATGAAGCGCAGCAGCTGGCGGCGCGCGTCGTCCTTCTCGACGATGGCATAGCGGATGTTGGGCCGGTCGAAGCTGCTGATGAAGACCTGCGCCGACTGCAGCTGCAGCCGCTCGATGATGTCGGCGCGCGTCAGCTCGTCGGCGGTGGCGGTGAGCGCGATGCGCGGCACGTCGGCATAACGCTCGTGCAGCACGGAGAGGCCCAGATAGTCCTCGCGGAAATCGTGGCCCCACTGGCTGACGCAATGCGCCTCGTCGATGGCGAACAGGCTGAGCAGCCCGCGCTCGTGCAGCGAATCGAGCTGGGCGAGGAAACGCGGCGTGGTCACGCGCTCCGGCGCGGCATACAGCAGCACCAAGCGGCCCGACATCATCTCGCGCTCGATGCGCTGCGCGTCCTCCAGCGTGAGCGTGGAGTTGAGGAAGGCGGCATGCACGCCGGCTTCTTCGAGCGCGCCGACCTGGTCGTGCATCAGCGCGATCAGCGGGCTGACGACGATGGCCACGCCGTGATCGCGGCGGTGCCGCACGATCGCAGGCACCTGGTAGCACAGACTCTTGCCGCCGCCGGTGGGCATCAGCACCAGGGCGTCGCCGCCGGCGGCCGTGTGATCGATGATGGCCTGTTGCTGGCCGCGGAAAGCGGGGTAGCCGAAGACCTGCTGGAGAACGTCGAGCGATGCGGAAGACACGCCCGCGATGCTACGCGAGCGCGCTCCCGCGGCTGCCCGAACGCTAGCGCACCGTCGCGGGTACCGGTTTGCCGAAGTACGGCGAGCGCGGCCCGGCCAGCATGCCGTTGTAGCGTGGCGCGCCCAGCAGGCGGCCGCTGGCGATGCCGGCGTAGTTGTAGGCAGCGTCGCTCGCGGTGCCGATGATCTGCTTGACCACCGCCGCGACCAGCAGGCCGATCAACCCGCCCTGGTTCTGCTGCTGTTGCTCGGCCGACGAAGCAGCGGCCTTGCCCTGCCAGAGCAACTCGCCGCTGCGCAGGTCGACGACCTTGGCCTCGGCCTCGACGCGCGTCTCGCTCGAGACCACGGCGTAGCTGGTGCCGTACTTGGTCACCTTGATGTAGACAGCGGCGTCCGCGCCGAAGAAGTCGCGCAGCTTGGGCAGCGGGATTTCCTGTGCATCGGACGCGGTCTCGACACCGTTCTGGCGGAAGGTCTCGTCCACCAGCGTCACCGGCAGCACGTAGTAGCCGGCCTCGGCGAGCGGCAGCGTCGCGCTGGCCCACATCGCCGGCGTCGCCTTGACGTCGGGCGAGTCGTTCAGCGGCGGCATCACCAGCAGCGTGGCGGGCTTGGCGCGCTGGAAGGCGGCGTAGTCGTAGGGCGGCGGAGGCGTGGCGCAACCCGCCAGAACGGATGCGGCGGCCAGCGTGGCCGCCAGGCTGAAGCGGTTCTTGTTCATGCGGGGTTGTCGCCCTTGGTCGTTGCCGCCGGCCCGTCGAGCTTCTTCAGAAGTCGGTCCATGTAGGGAGCGGATTCCGGGAAGGCCGTCCGCTCCGCCTGCCACAGCTCACGCGCGCGCTGCGGGTTGCCGTTGCCGATGTAGAGCATGCCCAGGTGCGCACGGAAGCCCGGCGGCAACGCGGCGTTCGTGCCACGCGCCTTCTCCGCGTGGGCTTCCAGGGTGCGGATCTGCTCGTCCGGGCTGGCGCTCTCGCGCAGTAGGGTGCTGTACTGCTGGCGCGGAAAGGACTCCCACATGTAGAGCGGGCCGGGGCCCTTGGCGGCACAGCCCGCCAGCACGGCCACGCCCGCCAGCGCGGTGAGGTAGCGCAGTGGTGTCGCGTGCGGCATCACTTGCCCCATTGGCCGGCGTCGCGGCCGGCGGCCAGGTTGTCGACGGCCTCGCGCATGGCCAGATCCAGCACCTTGCCGTTGAGCGTCGCGTCGTAGCCGGCGGTGCCGCCGAAGCCCAGCACTTCGCGGTTCGACAACTCGTACTCGCCGGCGCCGCGGGCCGAGAACACCACCTCGCCGGTCAGCGAATTGACCACGTTGAGGGTGATCTTCGCGTAGGCCACCTGCTTCTTGCCGCGACCGAGCAGACCGAAGAGCTGCATGTCGCCGACGTCCTTGCGGCCGAACTCGGAGATGTCGCCGGTGATCACGAAGGCCGCGCCGCGCAGCGTCTGCGTGGCGCCCTGCAGCTTGGCTTCCTGGCTGGTCTCGGCCATGTTGTCGCGGTCGAGCACGGAGAAGCGTTGCGACTGCTGCAGGTGCGCGATCAGCGTCGTCTTGGCCTGGCTGCCGAGGCGATCGACGCCATCGGAGAACACGCCGCGCATGAAGTTGGAGCGGTTGTCGAACTTGCCGACGGAGACCGGCAGCTTGACGCCCGTATAGGGCGCGGCCGCCGCCTGAACCTTCTCGACCTGAATGCTCCGAGAGCTCTCGGTCGCGCAGCCGACGAGCGAGAGAAGGGCTGCACCGAGCAGCCCGGCCTTGAACCAGGAACGCATGAATCCCCCTGAGGTGATGATGAAGGCGCCCGGCTTCTACTTCTTCGGGCGCGGCGAGTCTAAGGGCCCGATCGGCAGGATTGCATCCCGAAAACGCAAGAACGGCGCTCGCGGCGCCGTTCTTGCGTGACGTAGTTGGTGATCAACCCGCCTCGCTGCCCACCTGCGCGTTGGTGAAGGTCCAGGTGCGGTCGATCGTGCCGTCGGCGCCCCAGTCGACCGTCACGGTCAGCGTGCCCGGCACGACGCTGATGCCGATGATGTTGTGCGGCAGCGTGATGGTCCACGCGCCCTGCGTGGGCACGCCGTTGGCGTCGTAGCTCACCGCGCCCTGCGTCGCCGTCGTCACGGTCCAGCTGCCGTTGGGCAGCTGCGCATCGATGGTGATGGTGCCGCTGCGCGAGCGTGCGCTGATCACGCCGTTGGTGGTGGTGACGGCGCGCGTCTGGTCGACGTTGGAGAGCGTGAACGTGCTGGTGCGCGCGTTGCGCACGCTGGTCAGCACGATCTGCGGCGAGGTCCAGCGGTGCGTGGTGACGATCACGCCGCCGCCGTTGTCCGCCACGGTCTCGGTCAGCGTCGAGCTGCCGTTGACGGTGAGGGTGCGCAGCGGCAGCGCGATCTGCAGGTTCTGCGTCGCGGTGTTCACCTGCGTGGTGCCGCCCGAGGCCGTCACCACCGTCAGCGTGGCGCTGCCGTTGAGCGTGGCCGCGCCGGCGGCGCCGGTGCAGTTGGTGTAGGTGACGCTGTAGATCTCGCCGGCATCGAGCTGGCCGTTGCCGAGCGCGTTGCCGCCCGTGACGGTGAACTGCGCCGTACCGCCGCCCGGGCAGTTGACGGTCGTGCTGGCGCTGCCGGCGGCCACCACGGCGCGCGTGGTCGAGAGGATGCTGGCCTGGCCTTCCACGCTGTCGGCCGGCAGCACGGCGCTGTTGGCGCTCATGGACTGGGCTTCCGTTTGAGTGACGCCGTTGGCCGGCGCGCCGGCGTCGCCGCCACCGCCGCCACAGGCGGCGAGCAGGGCCAGCAGCGCGGTGGCGGCAGCGATGGGCGCGAGGCGGCGGTTGTTCGGGGTGATGTTCATGCGGTGCTCCGGGTTCGTGTGACGGTCGCCATTGAACGGCCGGCGCGCCGCGCCGTCGACGTTGCGCGCACGACGAATTGCGACAGTTCTGCAATGTCCGGGAACAGGATGTTTCCGCGCCCTACACTGCCGCCGCAATGACTGCCAAGCCGCTGGTGCTGATCGTCGACGACGACGCGGAGCTTTCCGCGATGGTGGCCGCGCTGTTCGAGCGCGAGGGCTGGGCGGTGCAGGGCGTGCTCAGCGGCGCCGACGGCGAGCGCGCGCTTTCCGAGCTGCGCCCCGACGCCGTGCTGCTCGACGTGATGCTGCCCGATGCCAACGGCTACGAGCTGTGCCGGCGCTGGCGCAGCGTGCATCCGGCGCTGGGCATCGTGATGTTCACCGCGCGCGGCGAGACTATGGATCGCGTGCTCGGCCTCGAGATCGGCGCCGACGACTACCTCGCCAAGCCCTTCGAGCCGCGCGAGCTGGTGGCGCGCGTGCGCGCCTTGCTGCGCCGCCAGGCACCGGGCCGTGGTGATGCCGCGCTGCTGCGCTTCGAGGGCCTCGCCATCGATCTGCTGCGCCGCGAGGTGACGGCCGGCGCGCAGGCGGTGTCGCTCACCGGCGTCGAGTTCAAGCTGCTCGCGGCGCTGGCGCGCGCGCCCGGCCGGCCGCTCACGCGCGAGGCGCTCAGCGAGGCGGTGCAGCCCGGCAGCTACAAGCCGCAGGACCGCACCGTCGACGTGCAGGTGGCGCGCCTGCGCCGCAAGCTGCGCGAGGCCAGCCCGGGCAAGGACTGGGTCGACACCGTGCGCGGCGAGGGCTACGTCTTCATCCCGCGCTGAAACGCCGAGAAGCCGTGAAGCTGCCCCGCGCCGACAGCCTCTTCACCCGCTTGCTGCTGCTGCAGATCGGCGTGGCGATCGCGCTGGCAACGGTGTTCGCGGCGATCGTCTACGTCGAGCGCAACATCGCGGTGGCGCGCCTGGTGGCCGAGCGCTGGGCGCCGGCGCTGCTGCACGCGGCCGCGCTGCCGGGCGCACCGGCGCTGGCGCCGCAGCGCGTGCCGCTGCGCAGCGAAGCGCGCCCGGCGCAGGGCTGGCGGCCCTCGCTGGCCGCGCCGCGCATGGCGGCGCTGGCCGACGAGTTCGAGCGGCATGGCCTGCGCTTCGACGATGCGCTGATCGCCCGCGGGCCGGGCGGGCCGGTGCTGTGGCTGCAGATCCGCGCCGGCGACGGCCGCAGCGCCTGGTACGGCGTGGCCGATGCCGCGCTGCTGCCGCGCCTGCCCGGGCGCGTGCTGCTGGCGGTGGTGATCAGCGCGCTCATCCTGGTGGCGGTGAGCTGGATCTTCACGCGCCGCCTGACGCGCCCGCTGGAGCAACTGCGCCAGCGCATGCAGAGCCACCGCCCGGGCCAGGGCTCGGTGACGGCGGCGCCCATCGCCGGCGCCTCGCCCGAGGTGGCGGCGATAGCAGTCGCGCACGACGAGCTGCTGCAGCGCTACGAGCGCCACGAGCGCGAGCGCGCGCTGCTGCTGGCCGGCGTCTCGCACGACCTGCGCAGCCCGCTGGCGCGCATCCGCATGGCCGCCGCCCTGCTGCCCGAGGACGAGGCCTCGGCGCCCTGGCGCGAAGCGATCGCGCGCAACACCGAAGTGGCCGACCGGTTGATCGGCAGCTTCCTCGACCAGGTGCGCGCCGGCGAACTGCCGCTCGACCAGCATGCCGACCTGGCCGCCATCGCGCGCAGCGTGGCCGCCGAGGCCGGGCGCGGCGGCACGGCGCCGGCGGTCGATGCGCCGCAGTCGCTGATGCTGGCGCACAGCCACCCGCTGCTGCTCGAGCGGCTGCTCGCCAACCTGGTCGACAACGCCTGCAAGCACGGCCGCGCGCCGGTGGCGCTGGCGCTGCGCGCCGAGGGCGCTGTCGTGCGCATCGAGGTCAGCGACGCCGGCCCCGGCCTGCCCGACGAGCGCCGCGAGGCGCTCACCGAGGCCTTCGCGCGCGGCGACGCGGCGCGCGGCACGCCCGGCACCGGGCTGGGCCTGGCGATCGTCGCGCGCATCGTCGCGCGCATGGGCGGCCGGCTCGCCTTCGAGCGGCGTGACGGGCGTCACGTGGCCTGCGTCACGCTGCCCGCACACCCCTGAAGGAGCGCCCTCCGCGTTCCCCGCAGCGGGCGAGGTGCCGGCGCGGCGGCCGGCGGATAATCGCGCCATTCCCACCCGAATCGAGCAGCGGAGAGCGGCATGGCCTCGTTGAACAAAGTCCAGATCATCGGCAACCTCGGCCGCGACCCCGAGGTGCGCTACACCCCGAACGGCAACGCGGTCTGCAACGTCAGCGTGGCCACCACGCGGCAGTGGAAGAACAAGGATTCCGGCGAGCGCCAGGAAGAGACCGAATGGCACCGCGTGGTGTTCTACGACCGCCTGGCCGAGATCGCCGGCGAATACCTGAAGAAGGGCCGCTCGGTGTACGTGGAAGGCCGCCTCAAGACCCGCAAGTGGCAGGACAAGGAAGGCAAGGACCAGTACACCACCGAAGTGATCGCCACCGAGATGCAGATGCTCGGCAGCCGTGAAGGCATGGGCGGCGGCGAGGAACGCGGCGGCGGCGACGACTACGGCGACCGTCCGCAACAGCGCAGCGCCCCGGCGGCGCGCCCGGCGGCCAGCAAGCCCGCGGCCAAGCCGGCCACCGGCTTCGATGCGATGGACGACGACATTCCTTTCTGATCCTCTCAAGTTCTCGCCGGCGCGGCCGATGACACCGGAATCCCCGGGTCTTCGCGCCGCACCGATGCCAGCCACCGCCTCCGCTCCCCGCCACGTCGCTGACATCGAGCGCGAGATCGACGCCGCGCGCCGCAGCGGCCCGCTCACGCAGATCCTCGTGCCGCCCTGCCCGGCGCTGCTGACGCGGCTGCAGCAGGCGATGGCCGAACCCGAACCCGACCTCAACGAGGTGGCGCGCATCGCCAACGCCGACGTGGCGATGGCCGCCACGCTGATCCGCAACGCCAACGGCGCGCTCTACGCCGGCTCGGCGCCGGTGGTCTCCGCCGGCCAGGCGATGAACCGCCTCGGCCTGCAGCCCAGCGCGGCGCTGATGAGCACCTTCCTGGCCCGCCACGCGATTCCCGTCAGGAGCGCGCAGCTGGCCGGCTTCTGGGAGCAGTCGGCGCAGCGCGCGCAGGCGCTCGCCTGGGTCGCCACGCAGATGCCGGGGCTCTCGCCCGAGCTGGCGCACAGCTACGGCCTGTTCTGCCATGTCGGCCTGCCGGTGCTGATGCAGAGCGTGCGCGGTTATGCCGGCACGATGATGGAAGGGCGCGTGCGCCGCGACCGCAGTTTCGTCGAGACCGAGAACGCCAACCATCGCACCGACCACGCCGTGGTGGGTGCGCTGACGGCACGCGCCTGGCGGCTCGCGCCGGTGGTGATGGCGGCGATCCGCCTGCACCACAGCCTGGAGTCGCTCGGCAGCGCCGACACCGAACCCGAGGTGCACACCCTGGTGGCCGCCGGCCTGCTGGCCGACTACCTGCTCGCGCGCCGCGACGGCCTCACGCCCGAGCCCGAATGGGAGCGCTTCGGCCACGCCGCCTGCGAATGGCTGGCCATCAGCGCCGACGACCTCGGCCACTGGCAGGAATCGGTCTGCGAATCGGGTGCTCTCGAACCCGCCTGAACCCGGCAGCGATCAGCCGGGTTCGACGCCCGGCGTGCGAACCTGCCGCGCCATCGCGACGTTGCTCGCCTCGAACTCGCGCGCGACGCCCTCGCGGTCGGCGGCCGAGCGGTTCTGGCTGACCTTCCACTTGCCGACCAGCGTGGCTATGGGGATCTCGATGGCGACGATCGCGCCGAGCATCTTCTCGATGTAGTCGGCCGGCGCGTCGCCCACGGCCCAGGGCGCGGCACGGCCGGCCTCGTGGGTGTCGGTGAGGCGCGAGACGATGCCGTGCAGCTCGCGCGCATCCTCGCTCGCGCGCAGCGTGCCGCGCGCCTGCACCATCACGTAGTTCCAGGTCGGCACCACCTTGCCGTGCTCGGCCTTGGCAGCGTAGGCGCTCGGGCTCACGTAGGCCTGCGGGCCCTGGAACACCACCAGCACGCGCTGGCCCTGCGCGTGCCGCCACAGCGGGTTGGCGCGCGCCACGTGCGCCACCAGCGTGCCGTGCGGCCCGCGCGCGGCGTCGATCAGGAAGGGCACGGCGTCGGCGCAGGGCTCCTCGCCCTCGCGCGTGATCAGCAGGCCGAACGGGTGCGCGCGCACCAGCGCGTGCATCACCGCGTCGCGGTTCTCTTCGAAGTGGCTGGGCAGGTACACGGGTGCTCCAGGAAGCTGGAGCCCGGATTCTGCGTCAGTGCAGCAGCCCGGCGCTGCCGGCCGTGCCGAGCAGGCGGCGCTTGTCCACCCAGCGCGCCGACCAGGCGAGGAACTCCTCGACCGGCATCGGCCGGCCCATGTGGAAGCCCTGCGCCTGCTCGCAGTTCAGCTCGCGCAGCAGCTCCCAGGTGCGAGCGTTCTCCACGCCCTCGGCGACCACGCCGAAGCCGAGGTTGTGCGCCAGCTCGATCATCGAGCGCACCAGCTTCGCGTCGACCGGGTCGCGGTCCATGTTGCGCACGAAGGCCGTGTCGATCTTCAGTTCGTCCACCGGCAGCTGCTTGAGCCAGGCGTAGGACGACAGGCCCGCGCCGAAGTCGTCGATCGAGAGCTTGAAGCCCATCAGCGAGAGGCGCTTGAGCGTGGCCAGCGCGCGCTGCGGGTCGTCGAGGAAGGCGCCCTCGGTGATCTCCAGGCAGAAGGCCTCGGCGGGCACGCGCTGCTCGAGCAGGCGCTTCTCCAGCCGCGCGGGCAGCTCGGCGTCGAGCAGGTCGCGCGCCGAGAGGTTGAGCGACAGCACCATGTCCACGTCCTCGGCCTGCAGCTCGCGCCAGGCGCGCGCGCAGGCCTCGAACACCCACAGCGTCAGCTCGCGGACGAGGCCGGTCTGCTCGGCGAAGGGGATGAATTCCTCGGGCGGCAGCAGGCCGCGCCGCGGATGCTGCCAGCGCAGCAGCGCCTCGGCGCCGGCCACGCCGCCGGTCGCCAGCGACAGCTTGGGTTGCAGGTGCAGGCGCAGCTCGCCGCGCGCCAGCGCCTCGCGCAGCTCGTCGAGCAGCGCGAGCGACTGCGCGCTGCCGTCGTCCATGGCCGGCTCGTAGACCAGCGGCCCGCTGCGGCCGCGCTTGGCGGCGAGCATGGCGCGCTCGGCGCGATGCACCAGCGTGTCGGCGCTGTCCGCGTGCTCGGGCCAGCAGGCGATGCCCACGCCCACCGGCACGGCGAGGCGGTGCTCGTCGAGCGCGAGCGGCTGCTCGAAGGCCAGCGCGATGCGCTGCGCCACGCTGTGCGCCAGCTCGGGCGTGCTCTCGCGCAGCAGCACGGCGAACTGGTCGCCCGCGCGGCGCGCGACCATGTCGCCCTCGCGCATCACCTGGCGCGCGAGGCGCTCGCCGGCGGCTTGCAGCAGGCGGTCGCCGACCGCATGGCCGAGCCGGTTGTTGATGCTCCGGAAGCGGTCGAGGTCGAGCACCAGCACGGCCAGCGTCGAGCCCGTGCCCGCCGATGCGGCGATCGCCTCATGCACCGCGGCGTCGAACTGCGCGCGGTTGGGCAGGCCCGTCAGCGTGTCGCGGTAGGCCAGGCGCAGGGTCTGCTGCTGCGTCGCCACCACGCTGGCGCGCATGCGCTCGAAGCTGCGCGCCGCTTCGCCGATCTCGTCGCTGCGGGCGGCGGCGGCCAGTGGCGGCGCCGTGGCGTCGCCCGTGCCGAGGCGCTCGGCGGCATCCGCCAGCTCGCGCAAGGGCGCGGTGACGCGGCGCGCCGTGTGCAGCGCGGCCGAGGCAAACATGCCGGCGCCGAGCATGCCGATGCCCAGCAGCAGCCACGGCAGCACGCGCGGCATGCCCGCGGCCGCGTCGATGGACAGCGACAGCAGCGCCAGCATGGCCGGGCCCGATTCGCGGTCGGCGGCGCCCAGCGTGGCGAGCCAGCGCGGGCGCAGGCCGAGTTCCTCGCCCGCCACGTCCAGCGAGGCCATCGGCGTGGCCGCGCCGTTCCATGGCTGTGCGGCGATCTCGCGCGCGGCGGCATCGCCCAGCGTGCTGTGCGTGCCGCGCCAGGGATCGTTCGCCGAGTCGCGCGCGAGCAGTGTCAGGTCGAGCGAGGTGAGCGTGTGCAGTTCCGCGCCGAGCCGGTCGTCGATCGGCAGGCCCAAGGCGACCCAGCCCAGCAGCCCCGGTGCCTTCACCGGCACCAGCGCCAGCTGGTGCGGGCGGCCGCCCACCAGCACGAGGCCGCTGGCGCTGCCCGTGCTGCCGGCGCTGACGGCGAGCGCCGCGGCGGCCGGGCCGATGGCCGCCTGCTGCATCGCCTCGCCCGTGCGGGCGCGCAGGCCGAAATCGGTGCCCAGCCAGGCCGCCTCGGTGGCGCCGATGCGTGCGCCGTGCCGCTCCAGCAGCGAGGCGAGCGTGGCGCGGTCGTCCGACAGCGCAGCGGCGCGCAACGCGGCGTCGGCGGCGAGCGCCGCGGCGGCGTCGGTGAGCACCTGCGCCCGCTGCTCGAGCAGTGACTTGAAGACGCGCTCGCCGGCGGCGAGCCGCTCCGGCAGCGTGCGCCGCGCCTGCGCATCCAGCCCCAGGCCGATGGCAGTGATGCTGGCGAGCTGCAGCAGCGCGAACAGGCCCAGCAGCAGCGCTGCCAGGCGCAGCGCGAACGAAACATGCAAGCGTCGAGGCAGCGTCATGCTGGTGTATCGGCCGCGCGGCCGGCGCGCTGAAGCGCCGCGGCGCGTGAGGCATCTCACGGCCGGGCAACTCGCGCAGCCGCTGCTTACCCTTGTTCACCGCTCGCGCCGCCGGCGCTGGCTAGCCTTGCCCTCCATGGCAAGTCATCGTGCATTCGTCCGGCTGGGCAGTCTGTGGCTGGTGGCCCTGGTGGCCGCCTGCGGTGGTGGCGGCGGGGATGCGCCCGCGCCGGCGCCTGCGGCGACTCCCGCACCCGCGCCCAGCCCCGTGCCGGCCGGAACCGACGCCACCTGCGCGCTGCCCGACTTCCAGGCCAGCCTGATCGCACGCGTCAACCAGCTGCGTGCCGCCGGCGCGAGCTGCGGCAGCAACGGCAACTTCGCCCCGGCCGCCGCGCTCACCTGGAATACCCAGCTCACCCAGGCCGCCACCGCGCACTCGCTCGACATGGTGACCAACAACTTCTTCGATCACGGCGGCTCGAACGGCAGCACGCTGGGCTCGCGCGTTGCCGCCACCGGCTACGTGGCGAGCGCCCTGGGCGAGAACATCGCCGCCGGCTACGGCACCGTGACCAACGTGATGACGGGCTGGATGAACAGCCCCGGCCACTGCGCCAACATCATGAACCCGGCCTTCACGCAGATCGGCGTGGCCTGCATCAAGGGCACGTCGACGAACCGCTACGGCGACTACTGGACGATGGATCTGGGTCGGCCGCAGTGAGGATGCAGCTTCAGTCGATCGCCTGCGCGATCACCCCGCCGCCCAGGCACACCTCGCCGTCGTAGAGCACGGCCGACTGCCCCGGCGTGACCGCCCATTGCGGCTCGTCGAAACGCAGCGTGAAGTCGCGTGACGTGTCGGCCTCGAAGGCGCAGGGCGCGTCGGCCTGGCGGTAGCGCGTCTTCGCGCCGTAGCCGCCGGCCGCGGGCGGCGTGCCGGCCACCCAGCTGGCATCGTCGGCGCGCAGCGCGCTCGAAAGAAGCCAGGGGTGCGCGTGGCCCTGCACCGCGTAGAGCGTATTCGTCGCCATGTCCTTGCGCGCCACGAACCAGGGCTCGTGCTCGCTGCCGCCCTTGGCCGCACCGCGTTCCTTGAGCCCGCCGATGCCGATGCCCTTGCGCTGGCCGAGCGTGTAGAAGGACAGGCCGACGTGCTCGCCGATCGTGCGGCCGCGGTCGTCCTTGATCGGGCCGGGCTGGTTGGCGAGGTAGCGATTGAGGAACTCGCGGAAGGGCCGCTCGCCGATGAAGCAGATGCCGGTCGAGTCCTTCTTCTTCGCGTTGGGCAGGCCGATCTCCTCGGCGATGCGGCGCACCTCGGTCTTGGGCAGTTCGCCGACCGGGAACATCGTCCTGGCCAGCTGCGCCTGGTTGAGGCGGTGCAGGAAGTAGCTCTGATCCTTCAGCGGATCGAGCCCCTTGAGCAACTCGAATGCGCCGCCGCGTTCGCGCACGCGCGCATAGTGCCCGGTGGCGATCTTCTCGGCGCCCAGGCGCATCGCATGGTCGAGGAAGGCCTTGAACTTGATCTCGGCGTTGCACAGCACGTCGGGGTTGGGCGTGCGGCCGGCCTGGTATTCGCGCAGGAACTCGGCGAAGACACGGTCCTTGTAGTCGGCGGCGAAGTTGACGTGCTCGATCTCGATGCCGATCACGTCGGCCACCGCGGCGGCGTCGACGAAATCGACGTTGCTCGAGCAGTACTCGCTGTCGTCGTCGTCTTCCCAATTTTTCATGAAGATGCCGACGACGTCGTGGCCTTGCTGTTTGAGCAGCCACGCGCTCACGGCGGAGTCGACACCGCCGGACAAACCGACGACGACCCGCAGTTTCTTGCCCATGGCGGCGATTATCCCGTCCGCGGCGCGGCACACTCGGGCCATGGACGCCATCGACGAGCGCGAACTGCAACGCTGGGTCGGCCGCAGCGAGACGCGCCGCGACGTATTCGGCCCGACCCCGGTGGCCGCGCTGGCCGCCACGCTGGACCACCCGCCGCGCGACATCGCACCCGGCACGCCGCTGCCGCCCTTGTGGCACTGGCTCTACTTCCTGCCCCTGCACCGCGCCAGCGAACTGGGGCCGGATGGTCACGCCAAGCTGGGCGGCTTCCTGCCGCCGGTGCCGCTGCCGCGGCGCATGTGGGCCGGCAGCCGCTTCGAGTTCCCCGGCGAGCTGCGCGTGGGCGATGCGGCCGAGCGGGTCTCGACCATCGAAAGCGTGGCAGCCAAGCAAGGCCGCAGCGGGCCGCTGGTATTCGTGACGGTGCGCCACGAGGTCTTCACCAACGGCGCAGCGACGCCCGCACTGCGCGAGTGGCACGACATCGTCTACCGCGCCGCCAGGCAGCCGGGCGACGTGGAGCCGCCACCGCAGCCCGCGCCGGCCGACGCCGAGTGGGCGCGCGAATGGCAGCCCGCCGACGTGCTGCTGTTCCGCTACTCGGCGCTGACCTTCAACGGCCACCGCATCCACTACGACCGCCGCTACGTCACCGAGGTCGAGGGTTACCCGGGGCTGATCGTGCACGGCCCGCTGATCGCCACGCTGCTGCTCGATCTGCTCGGCCGCGAGTGGCCGGCCGCGCGGCTGGCGAGCTTCGCCTTCAAGGCCCTGCGCCCGAGCTTCGACGGGCACGCGCTGCGCGTCAGCGGCAAGCGCGACGGCGATGCGATCCGGCTCTGGGCGCAGGACCACGAGGGATGGCTGACCATGGACGCGCAGGCCACGCTGCGCGCCGCCTGATCAGCCGCCCTTGATTTCCGGCGCGTAGACGCTGGCGTCGGTGCTGATGGCCGTGAGCGGCAGGCGCACGCCGGCGGCATGGTCCTCGATGCAGCGCTGCACCAGGCCGCTGCGGTGGCGCGCGCGGCTGGCGCGCACCTCCTCGAGCGTCATCCACAGCGTGCGCACGATGCCCTCGTCGAGCGCGCGCGCCGGGTCGGGCTCGCCCACCGTGCCGCCGAAGGCGAAGCGCACGTAGGTGACGTCCTCGCCGCTGGCCGGGCGCTGGAAGCGCGAGAGGTAGACGCCCACCAGCCGATCCGGCGTGAACTGGCGGGCGGTTTCCTCCAGCGCCTCGCGTTGCACGCCCTGCTGCGGGCTCTCGCCGGGGTCGAGGTGGCCGGCCGGGTTGTTGAGCTTCAGGCCCTCGGGCGTGTGCTCCTCGACGAGCAGGTAGAGGCCGTCGCGCTCGATGATCGCGGCGACGGTGACGCTCGGTTTCCAGCGTTCGGGCATGAAAGATATGCGCTGTGGGCGAAGGTGCCGGGGCCGGCATTGTGTAAGCTCCGCCCCGATTCACCAATAACCAGAGCCCGAGGAGGCATCCATGTTGATCGGTGTTCCGCTCGAGACAGCGGCCGGGGAGAAGCGCGTCGCCACCGTGCCCGAGGTGGTGGAGAAGCTGATCAAGCTCGGCTTCTCGGTCGCCGTGCAAAGCGGCGCCGGCGCCGCGGCCAATTTCGGCGACGAGGCCTACCGCGCCGCCGGCGCCGAGGTCGTGGCCGGCGCCGCCGAGCTCTGGAGCAAGAGCGACATCGTCTTCAAGGTGCGCGCCCCGAGCGCCGAGGAAGTCGGCCTGCTGCGCCAGGGCGGCATGCTGATCGGCTTCGTCTGGCCGGCGCAGAACCCCGAGCTGATGCAGCAGCTGGCGGCCAAGGGCGCCACCGTGCTGGCCATCGACGCGCTGCCGCGCCAGCTCTCGCGCGCGCAGAAGATGGACGCGCTGACCTCCATGGCCGGCGTGAGCGGCTACCGCGCCGTGATCGAGGCGGCCAACGCCTTCGGCCGCTTCTTCAACGGCCAGATCACCGCCGCCGGCAAGATCCCGCCGGCCAAGGTATTCATCGCCGGCGCCGGCGTGGCCGGCCTGGCCGCCATCGGCACCGCCGCCGGCCTGGGCGCCATCGTGCGCGCGAACGACACCCGCGCCGAGGTGGCCGACCAGGTGGTCTCGCTGGGCGGCGAGTTCGTCAAGGTCGACTACGAGGAAGAAGGCTCGGGCGGCGGCGGCTACGCCAAGGTGATGAGCGAGGGCTTCCAGGCCGCGCAGCGCGCGATGTACGCGCAGCAGGCCAAGGAGTGCGACATCATCATCACCACCGCGCTGATCCCGGGCAAGCCCGCGCCCAAGCTGATCACCGCCGAGATGGTGCAGAGCATGAAGCCCGGCAGCGTGATCGTCGACATGGCGGCCGAGCAGGGCGGCAACTGCGAGCTCACCGAGCCCGGCCAGGCCGTGGTGAAGCACGGCGTCACCATCGTCGGCTACACCGATCTGGCCAGCCGCCTCGCCAAGCAGAGCTCGACGCTGTACTCGAACAACCTGCTGCGCCTGACCGAGGAGCTGTGCAAGACCAAGGACGGCGTCGTCAACGTCAACATGGACGACGACGCGATCCGCGGCCTCACCGTCATCAAGGACGGCACCGTCACCTGGCCCGCGCCGCCGCTCAAGCTGCCCGCGCCGGTGGCCAAGCCGAAGGCGGCGGTCGCGGCGCCGGCGGCCAAGGGCCACGGCCATGGCGCCGGCGAGCCGATGTCGGCCAAGTCGCTGGCCATCACCTTCGCCGTCGGCGCGCTGGCGCTGCTGGCGGTCGGCGCCTTCGCGCCGGCTTCGTTCCTGTCGCACTTCACCGTGTTCGTGCTGGCCTGCTTCATCGGCTACATGGTGATCTGGAACGTGACGCCCTCGCTGCACACGCCGCTGATGAGCGTGACCAACGCGATCTCCTCGATCATCGCCATCGGCGCGCTGATCCAGATCGCGCCGCCGCTCGCCGGCGCGGGGGCCGACCGGCCCAGCGGCCTGATCCTCGGCATGGCCGTGCTCGCGCTGGTGCTGACGGCCATCAACATGTTCGGCGGCTTCGCGGTGACGCGTCGCATGCTGGCGATGTTCCGCAAGTGAGGACGAGAAGAACATGACCGACAGCCTCGCCACCGTCGCCTACATCGGCGCCACCGTTCTCTTCATCCTCAGCCTCGGCGGCCTCGCCAACCCCGAGACCGCACGCCGCGGCAACGTCTTCGGCATGATCGGCATGGCCATCGCGGTGCTCGCCACCGTGCTGGGCCCGCGCGTCACCGGCGCCGGCTACGCCTGGATCGTCGGCGCCCTGGTGGTCGGCGGCAGCGTCGGCCTCTTCGCCGCGAAGAAGGTGCAGATGACGCAGATGCCCGAGCTGGTCGCGCTGATGCACAGCCTCGTGGGCCTGGCGGCCTGCCTGGTCGGCTACGCGAGCTACGTCGACACCTCGACCGTATTCGCCACGCCGGCCGAGAAGGCCATCCACGAGATCGAGGTCTACATCGGCATCCTCATCGGCGCCGTCACCTTCTCGGGCTCGGTGATCGCCTTCGGCAAGCTCTCCGGCCGCATCGGCGGCAAGCCGCTGCTGCTGCCGGCGCGCCACTGGCTCAACCTCGTGGCGCTGCTGGTGGTGATCTGGTTCGGCCGCGCCTTCCTGAACGCGCACGACGTAGCCTCCGGCATGACGCCGCTGCTGGTGATGACGGTGATCGCGCTGCTGTTCGGCATCCACATGGTGATGGCCATCGGCGGCGCCGACATGCCGGTGGTCGTCTCCATGCTCAACAGCTACTCGGGCTGGGCCGCGGCGGCCACGGGCTTCATGCTCAGCAACGACCTGCTCATCGTCACCGGCGCGCTGGTCGGCTCCTCGGGCGCGATCCTCAGCTACATCATGTGCCGCGCGATGAACCGCAATTTCATCAGCGTGATCGCCGGCGGCTTCGGCGGTGGCGCCCCCGCGCCGGCGGGCGGCGGCGGCGCGGTGCAGCCGGCCGGCGAGGTGCAGCCGATCACGGCGGCCGAGACGGCCGAGCTGCTCAAGGAGGCCAAGAACGTCGTCATCGTGCCGGGCTACGGCATGGCGGTGGCGCAGGCGCAGCACGTGGTCTGCGAGATCACCAAGATCCTGCGCGCCAAGGGCGTCAACGTGCGCTTCGGCATCCACCCGGTGGCCGGCCGCATGCCCGGCCACATGAACGTGCTGCTGGCCGAGGCCAAGGTGCCCTACGACATCGTGCTCGAGATGGACGAGATCAACGCCGACTTCCCGGACACCGACGTGTCCATGGTCATCGGCGCCAACGACATCGTCAACCCGGCCGCGCAGGAAGACCCGGGCAGCCCGATCGCCGGCATGCCGGTGCTGGAAGTCTGGAAGGCCAAGACCTCGATCGTGATGAAGCGCAGCATGGCCTCGGGCTACGCCGGCGTCGACAACCCGCTCTTCTACAAAGAGAACAACCGCATGCTGTTCGGCGATGCGAAGAAGATGCTCGACGAGGTGCAGGCGGCGCTGAACGGCTGAGCGCCACCGACCCGGGCTGCGCCTACTTCTTGGGCGTCAGCCCGTGGTCCCAGCCGGTGTTCTTCCAGGCCTCGCCGCGCCACACCTCGCGCTGGCCGCCGCTGCCGTCGTTGCGGATCACGTAGCGGAACTTCTCGCAGCCGGCCAGCGTGATCTGCGGCTCGATGATCGTCGTGTCGTCGGTCTTCGTGACCTTGGCCGGGATGCTGCCGCGCAGGCAGGCGTCGACGCTGCCGGCATTCATCGAGAACATGGCCTTGCCGTCCTTCTCCTCCACGGAGATCGTGCCGGTGGTGAACACGTCCTTGTTGTACTGGCTGCCCATGCCCTGCTTCTTGTAGGACTTGTACTCCCAGGTCTGCGCCGACACCGCGGTGGCGGCGACCATGATCAGCATGGACAGGGCGGTGCCCGCGACGACGCGGGCGAGGGCGTGCACTTGCATGGATCTCTCCTGGTTGGGTGAGGGTGGAAGGGAGCAGGCGTTCAGCGCCGCGCCTGCAGCGGGTACCACCAGCCGTCGCTGCCGAGTACGTGGTAGTTGCCGCTCGCGTCGACGCGGTAGGTCTGGCCCTGGTAGCTGTGCTGCGTGTTGGCCTGCCAGGTGTGCGGCAGCGCGAGCGCCGCGCCGTTGGGCGCGAGGTAGGTGCTCTGGCCCAGCAGGCCGCGGCCGGCCTCCTGCTGGTTGGCGAAGTAGCGGTCGCGCTGCACCTGCTGCGCCTGGCCGCGCTGCGCCTCGGCGGCGCGCAGCTCCTGCACCTTGCCCTGCTCGGCGCGCGCGATGCCGGCCTCGTTGGCGCGCGCATGGGCGATGCCCTGGGCCGAGAAGCCGGCGGTATAGATCCAGTTGTAGGTGTAGGTCGGGTAGTCCATGGGCGGACGACCCGCGGCGCGCATCTGCGCCAGGTACTGCTGGTAGCCGGCCTGCACCTGCGGATCGGCCATGCGCTGGCGCACCATGCCGTTGACCATCTGCTGGCCGCGCGCGATGTTGGCGTTCATCGCCGCCATCTGCTGCTGGATCATGGCGCCGTAGTCCTGCGCCGCGGCGGGCAGGGCGGCGAACAGGGCGAGCGCGGCGGCGAGCGGGAGCGGGGTGCGGTTGTTCATGGTGGCCTCCTGCTGGTGAAGGCGCAGCCGGCGCGCAAAACGGATCACGCGGCGCCAACTTTTTTGTAACTGCGGCGCGCGGCTCGGCTAGAGTGGCCGCGAGCCCGACCGATGACTGCCCCGCCGCCCGTCACCGAACTGCTGCAACGCGCCGCCGGCGGCGATGCCGCCGCGCGCGATGCGCTGCTGGCGGCCGTCTACCCCGAGATGCGGCGCCTGGCGCGCCACCTGCTCGTGGGCGACCGCATGCGCCAGCAGATCGAGCCGACCGAGCTGGTGCACGGCGCGGCGCTCAAGCTGATCGGCCAGGCGCAGCTGTCGGCGCACGACCGCGGCCACTTCCTCGCCTACGCCGGGCAGGTGATGCGCCAGGTGCTGATCGACCATGTGCGCCACGAGCGCGCCGCCAAGCGCGACGCCGGCACGCAGGTGACGCTGGTGTCCTCGCTGCCCGACGAGCCGCGCGGCGCCGGTGTCGACCTGGAGGCGCTGCACGAGGCGCTGGAGCGCCTTGGCGCGGCCTCGCCCGAACTCGCGCGCCTGGTCGAGCGGCGCTACTTCGCCGGCCTCACGCTCGAGCAGATCGCCGAACTCGACGGCCGCTCCAGCGCGACGGTGAAGCGCCAGTGGCGCGCCGCACGCGCCTGGCTGCACGATGCGCTGGGCGGTGCCGGCTGAAGCCGCTCACGCGCGGCAACGCTGTTCGGCCTCGATGCGCTTTTCTTCCGACTGCTTGCGGTCGAGCTCGCTGAGCGGCCAGCGCTTCGCATAACGCTCCCAGCCGGCGATGGCCTGGCGCGCCGTCGCGCAGGCGGCCGCCTTGTCGCCCTGGCGCCAGTACAGGTCGGCCAGCGCATGCAGCGGCACCAGCGCGTCGCGCGCCGGCTCGGCGAGCTCGGGCGTGCGCTCGGCGCGCTCGCGGCGCTCGCGCAGCGAGGCCTGCGCCAGCTCGATGGCCTCGGCGAAGCGGCCGAGCCGGCCCAGCACCAGCGCGCGGTCGCTGCGCAGGATCATGCGCAGGCGATGCGCGTTGTCGTTGCCGGGGTCGAGCGCGATCAGCCGGTCGGCCTGCGCCATCGCCAGCTCGCTGTCGACCAGCGATTCGGCGTGGCGTCCCAGTTCGGTCAGCGTCAGCGACGAGGACCAGCGGCTCACCGCCAGGCTGTCGATCAGGCGCCGATCCTCGGGCCGCGCCTGCAGCGCCTGTGCGTAGTGCTGCTGGGCGCGGCGGTAGGCGGCCAGCGCCTCGTCGAAGCGGTTCAGGAAGAACAGCGAATCGCCCGCCTGGTTGGCCGCGCGGCCGATGCGTGGCTCGAACTCCATCGCCGCGCGCAGCGGCGCATCCAGCGCTGCCAGGCGCGCTTCCTCGTCGAGCGCGAGGGCCAGCGCGCCGGCCGAATCGTCCAGCCAGTCGCGTGCGAAGGCCTGCGAGATGCGCGCCGCGCTCAGCACTGTCTGCAACTCGCCGAGCTCGCGCGGCGCCGCGCCGGCGGCCACGGCCTGCTGCAGCGCCTGGCGCGCATGGGCTTCGGCTTGCGCCGCCTTGTCGCGCTGCTTGCGCGAGTCGTTGTCGACGCCGCCGTAGTAGTCGGCCAGGCGCTGCTGCACGCGCGCCAGGTCGCGCCGCCAGGGCCAGCGCTCGCTGTGCTGGGCCACCAGCGCGGCGAGCAGGCCTTCGGCGCGCTCGAAGGTGGCACGCGCGGCCTGGCGCTCGCCGGTGTTGGGCACGGCCCAGCCGCCCTGGATCTCGGCCAGGCGCCCGAGGCCGACCGCCACCTCGCGTTGCAGCTCGAGGTTGGCGCCAGCCGTCTGCGCCAGCGCGTCGAGGTAATGCTGGCTGCGCTCCACCAGCTCGCGGCGCACGGCGGTGGAGCCGGGCGTGGCTTCCAGGCTGGCGTTGAGGTCGCCGAGCATGTAGTTGGCCAGCGAGCGCACCTGCTCGAAGCGCTGTTCCGCCTCGCGCCGTGCCGCGTTGGCACGCAGGTAGAGCGTGGCGATGAGGCTGAGCGCGATCAGCAGTCCCGCCAGCGCACCCGCGCCCGCCGCGACGCGCCACGGATGGCGCTGCAGCAGCTTGGCGGCGCGGTAGCGCCAGTGCGGCGGCATGGCCTGCACGGGGCGCTTGTCCAGCCAGCGCTGCAGTTCGTCGGCGAGCACCTCGGCGCTGGCGTAGCGCTCGGCCGGCGCGGCGGCGCAGGCGCGCCGGGCCACGGCTGCGAGCTCGGCGTCGAGCAGACCTGTCGGCTGCAGCGCTGTGGCGTCCTCGGGCCGCTGCCCGCCGAGCAACTCGGCCAGCATCACGCCGAGCGCGTAGACGTCGTCGGCCACCGTCGGCGCTTCGCCGGCCAAGCGCTGCGGGCTCGCATAGCCGCGCGTGAAGCCGTGCGGCAGCGCCGGATCGATGACGCCGCGCAGGCGCGCGATGCCGAAGTCGATCAGGCGCGCGCGGCCGCTGTCGTCGACCAGCACGTTGGCGGGCTTGAGGTCGCAGTGCAGCACGAGCTTGCGGTGCGCGTCGGACACCGCGGCGCAGACGTCGCGCAGCAGCGTGATCCGCGCACACGCATCGAGGGCGTGGCGCGCCATGTGCGCGTCGATGGCCAGGCCCTCGACGTACTCCATCACCAGGTAGTGCAGGCCCTGCTCGGTGCGCCCGCCGTCGAGGATGCGCGCGATGCCCGGATGCTCGAGCCGCGCCAGCGCGCGGCGCTCGGCGTCGACCAGGGCCTCGACGGCGATGCGCCCGCCGAGCGGGCGAACGAACTTGATCGCCACCGTCTGCTCGAACAGGCCGTCGTTGCGGCTGGCCTTGTAGACCGAGCCCATGCCGCCGCTGCCGATCAGCTCCTCGAGCCGGTAGGGGCCGATCTGCGCGGGCAGCTCGGCAGCAGGCCCGGTTTCGACGCCCAGCAGGTCGCTGGCTGCATCGGAGCGCAGCAAGGCCAGCACGCGATCGCGCAGCGCCTCGTTTCCGGCGCAGTGCTGCGCCAGCCAGGCCTCGCGCTCGGGCGCGGCCAGGTCCAGCGCGGCATCGAAGAGCGCGAGCGCGTCGCGCTCCACATCGGCATCGAATTCGGGCCGGGCCATGCGGCGCAGCCTAACGAACTCGTCAGGCCAGCGGACCACCCAGATCGGCGGGCAGCGCCGCGCGATGCGGCAGGCCGTCCATGTCGCCGACCACCTGGATGGCCTGCGCGCCGACCCAATTGGCGCGAGCGACGGCGGTGGGCCAGTCCAGCCCTTCGAGCCGGCCGCTGATCAGGCCGGCGGCGAAGGCATCGCCGGCGCCGACGGTGTCGACCACCTGCGCCACCGGCACGCCGGCGACGCGCCCGCCGCCCTCGGCGGTGCGCCACAGCGCGCCCTCGGCGCCGAGCTTGATCACCACCGCCTTGGCGCCGCGCGCCAGGTAGAAAGCCGCGATGTCCTCGGGCGCGTCCAGCCCGGTGAGCAGCCGGCCCTCGGCCAGCCCGGGCAGCACCCAGTCGGCCAGGCCGGCGAGGCGGTTGAGGTGCTCGGCCATGGCCTCGCGGCCGGGCCAGAGCTTGAGGCGCAGGTTGGGGTCGAACGAGACCGTGCGGCCGGCCGCGCGCATGCGGCGCATCGCGTGCTCGACGAGCTCGGCGCAACTCGGCGAGAGCGCCGGCGTGATGCCGGTGACGTGCAGATGGCTGGCCGCGAGGAAGCGGCTCGCGTCGAAATCCGCCGGCGCCAGCGCACTCGCCGCCGAGCCGCGGCGGTGGTACTCGACCACCGGGTCCGCACCCTCGGGCGCGCGCGACTTGAGCATGAAGCCGGTGCGGCGCGTGGGGTCGATGGTGACGCCGGCGCAGTCCACGCCCTCGGCTTCCAGCGCGGTGCGGATGTAGCGGCCGAAGGAGTCGTCGCCGAGCCGGCTCAGCCAGGCCACGCGCAGGCCCAGGCGCGCGAGGCCCACGGCCACGTTCGATTCGGCGCCGGCGACGATCTTCGTGAAGGTGGCCGCTGCCTCCAGCGGCCCGGGCTCGTGCGCGGCGAAGCACACCATGGTCTCGCCGAATGTCACGACGTCCAGCGCTTCAGTCATAGCGGCGAGGCTACACCGAGCCGGTCGCTCCACGAGCGCATCTCGGCGGCGAGGCCGGGTTCGATGGGGATGCCTTCGGCGCGCCGCTGCGCCTCGGCCTCGCGCTCGGGGTCGCCGGGCATCTTCGGCGCGCCCGGCTCGGCGGCCAGCGCGCGTGCGATCTGCTCCACCGTGGCGGCGAAGGCCGGCCCGCCGGCGAAGCGCTGCGGATCGAGCACGACGAAGAAGGCACCGAGGCGGCGCGGCCGCTCGAGCTCGGCGTACATGGGGCCGATCAGCGGCCCCCAGGGGTTGCCGTGCAGCGGGCCGCACAGCAGCTCCACCGCGAGCGCGAGGCCGTAGCCCTTGTGGCCGTAGTCGAGGCCACCGAGCGGGCGCAGCGCGGCGGCCTGCTGCGCATCGGTGGTGTCGTGGCCATCGGCATTCACCGCCACGCCGGGTGCGATGGCTGCGCCTTCGCGGCGCGCGTTCATCACGCGGTTCCAGGGAATCGAAGTCGTCGCCATGTCCAGGCAGACCGGCTCCGAACCCTCGCGCGGAAACGCCATCGCGATCGGGTTGGTGCCGAGGAAAGGCCGGTGCCCGCCGTGCGGCGCGGCGATCTTGTCGGAGTGCGTGAAGGC
Organism: Piscinibacter sp.; assembly: GCA_017983795.1. Taxonomy (GTDB): domain Bacteria; phylum Pseudomonadota; class Gammaproteobacteria; order Burkholderiales; family Burkholderiaceae_C; genus Piscinibacter. Next base: position 98,359 of record JAGOAS010000009.1, on the reverse strand, counting down.
GAAGCCGATCAGGCCCTCGCGCGCGGCGGCGCGGGCATAGAGGCCCACCGCGCCGCAGTGCGACGAATCGCTCACGCCCACCGCGCCGACGCCCTGTTCGCGCGCGATCTCCATCGCGATGCGGTTGGCGCGGTGCGCGATCACGATGCCCAACCCGCGATCGCCCGCCACCTGCGCGGTGGCCGGGCCGCTGCGCGTGACGACGATCTGCGGCGCCGGATTGATCGAGCCGTGGGCGAGGCGGTTGAGGTAGTGCGTGAGGCGCGCGATGCCGTGCGAATCGATGCCCCACAGGCTGGTCTGCACCAGGCTCTCGGCGAGGCAGCGCGCGTGGTCCTCGCTCACGCGCGAGCGCTGCAGGCAATCGACGGCCCAGGCGGTGAGCGTCTCGGCAGCGAGCTTCATGGCAGTGCCTCCAACGTGGCACGCACGCCGCGCGTGCGCAGCGCCGCGAGCTGGCGCGCCACCGGCGCCACGAAGCGCGGCTCGCGGCCCAGATCGCCGAATACCGGCGCGAAGCCGCACAGCGCGCTTGCATCGCTGCCGAGTGCCGCGAGAGCGGCGGCCAGCGGGTCGTCGATGGGGTAGCGCTGCCCGGCCTCGTCGACGCCGCGCAGGAAATGCAGCCAGGCCGCCACCGCGAGCGCGAGCCGTTCGATGGACTCATCGCGCGCCAGCCGGTCGCGCACCGTGGCGAGCCAGCGCTGCGGAATCTTCTGCGAGCCGTCCATCGCGATCTGCCGGGTGCGATGCGCGAGCGCCGGGTTGGCGAAGCGTTCGATCAGGCGCGCGCGGTAGGCGGCGAGATCGGCATCGATGCGGCCGGCCAGCGTCGGCTCGATCTCCTCGCGCATCAAGGCCTCGACGAAGCGGCGCAAGGCCGGCTCGCCGATCGCGCGGTCCACCGTGGCCCAGCCCGCCATCACGCCCAGGTAGGCGATGGCCGAGTGGCTGCCGTTGACCATGCGCAGCTTGAGCAGCTCGTAGGGCTCGGCATGCGCGACGAAGCGTGCGCCGTGGACGTCCCAGTCGGGCCGGCCGGCGGCAAAACGATCTTCCACCGCCCAGTCGAAGAACGGCTCGGCGGTGACCACGGCGAGATCGTCGTTCTTCGGCACGATGCGATCGACCATCGAATTCGGGAAGATGCACTCGCGCGCGATCCACTCGGCCAGCGCCGCATCGAGCTGCTGCGCGAAGGCCAGCACCAGGCCGCGCAGCGTGCGGCCGTTGCTCGCCAGGTTGTCGCACGAGAGCAGCGTGACCGGTGCCAGCCCGCGCGCGTGCCGCAGCGCCAGGCCGTGCACGATGAAGCCCAGCGTCGAACGTGGCGCCTCGGGCCGGGCCAGATCGGCCGGATCGGGGTGGTAGCCCTTCTCGGTGACGGTCAGGCTGACGATGCGCGTCGCCGGCGCGGCGATGGCTTCGAGCACCGCACGCGGATCTTCCGGCGCGACGAGCACGCCGAGCAGGCAGCGGATCGTCTCGCGCCGCTCACGCGGCTGGCCGGACGCATCGGCATCACGCAGCGCCAGCGTGTACTCGAAGCCGCGCGGCGCCAGCGCATCGCGCACCTCGGCGTGGCGCAGCGAGACGCCCAGCACGCCCCAGTGATGTTCGCCGCGGGTGGCCATCGCCGCCGCGGTGGCCGGCAGCAGATGGGCGCGTGCGAACGCGCCCAGCCCCAGGTGCACGATGCCTACCAATGCCACAGCGTGCCGTCGTGCTGTTGCCGATTCACCGGCAGGTAGGCGCGCCGGTAGGGGTACTTGGCCGCCAGCGCCTCGTCGATCTCCACGCCGTGGCCGGGCACCTCGCCGGGGTGCAGGAAACCGTCGCTGAACGTGTAGGCATGCGGGAACACCGCATCCGTCTCGTCGCTGTGGCGCATGTACTCCTGGATGCCGAAGTTGGGCACCCACAGGTCGAAGTGCAGCGCCGCGCCCATGCACACCGGCGAGAGATCGGTGGCGCCATGGCTGCCGGTGCGCACCTGGTAGAGCGCCGCGAGATCGGCGATGCGGCGCAGGTGGGTGATGCCGCCGGCGTGCACGACGGTCGTTCGGATGTAGTCGATGAGCTGGTTCTGGATCAGGTCCTTGCAGTCCCACACGGTGTTGAAGACCTCGCCCACCGCCAGCGGTGTCGTCGTGTGCTGGCGGATGAGCTTGAAGGCCTCCTGGTTCTCGGCCGGCGTGGCGTCTTCCATCCAGAACAGGCGGAACGGTTCCAGATCCTTGCCGAGCCGCGCCGCCTCGATGGGCGTGAGGCGGTGGTGCACGTCGTGCAGCAGGTGGATGTCGGGGCCGACCGCCGCGCGCACCGCCTCGAACAGCTGCGGCGTGTGGCGCAGGTATTTCTCGGTCGACCAGTCGTGCTCGCTGGGCAGGTCGGCATCGGCCGGTTCGTAGAACATCGTGCCGCGGCCCACGCCGTAGACCTTCTCCAGCCCCGGCACGCCGCTCTGCGCGCGGATCGCCTTGTAGCCGGCCTCCTTGTAGCGTTGCACCTCCTCGACGGTCTGCGCGATGTCGCGGCCGTTGGCATGGCCATAGACCATCACGCCGCTGCGGCTGGCGCCGCCGAGCAGCTGGTAGAGCGGCAGGCCGGCCGCCTTGGCCTTGAGGTCCCACAGCGCGGTGTCGACCGCGGCGATGGCGCTCATGGTCACCGGCCCGCGCCGCCAGTAGGCGCCGCGGTAGAGGTACTGCCAGATGTCCTCGATCTGGTGGGCGTCGCGGCCGATCAGGCAGGGGATGACGTGGTCGGTGAGGTAGCTCGCCACCGCCAGCTCGCGGCCGTTCAGCGTGGCGTCGCCCAGGCCGGTGAGGCCCTGGTCGGTCTCGATCTTGAGGGTGACGAAGTTGCGCCCAGGGCAGCAGACGATGACGCGCGCGGCGGTGATCTTCATGGGCAGGGCGGGCCGGAATCGGTCAAGTGGTCTGACCAATTCTGCGAGCCGAGGCCCGCCTCTCCCATCCGCGTTTACCTTGATGGCCCCAAGTGCCGGCCGGGGCAGGCCGCGTTCCGACTACGCGCGTGCGTTGTCAGGCGATGCTGCGCGCCAGGGCCACCAGGGCGAAGCCGCTGGCCAGGCACAGCACCAGCGCCCAGTTGGGCATGTGGCCCTTGGGCGTCGGGGTCGGGCGGTGACGAAACTTGTCGTTCATGTGTTGCCGGGTCACCGTGCTCGGCCGCAAATGGGCTCTTTCACGATGGATCCGCTCCTGCAGACCTTGAATGAGCCTTGGGGAGCGAAGTTCGTGCCAGCCGGCGGGCAGATTTCACGCTGCTCACATCACTGCGCCCAGCTGCCAGGGCACGAACTCGTTCTGGCCGTAGCCGTGCAGCTCGCTCTTGGTGTGGCGCCCGGAGGCCGTCTCCAGCATGAGGCGGAAGATGCGCTCGCCGAGCTCGTCGATGCTGGCCGTGCCGTCGACCACCTCGCCGCAGTTGAGGTCGATGTCGTCCTCCTGCTTCAGCCACAGCGCGGTGTTGGTGCCGAGCTTGAGCGAGGGCGAGGGCGCGCAGCCGTAGGCCGAGCCGCGCCCGGTGGTGAAGCAGATCAGGTTGGCGCCGCCGGCCACTTGCCCGGTGGCCGAGACCGGGTCGTAGCCCGGCGTGTCCATGAAGACCAGACCCTTGGCGGTGACGGCCTGCGCGTACTCGTAGACCTCGACCAGGTTGGTGGTGCCGCTCTTGGCGATCGCGCCCAGGCTCTTCTCGAGGATGGTGGTGAGGCCGCCCGCCTTGTTGCCCGCCGAGGGGTTGTTGTCCATCTCGCCGCCGTTGCGCGCGGTGTAGTCCTCCCACCACTTGAGGCGCGCGACCAGCTTGTCGGCCACCGCCTGGCTCACCGCGCGGCGCGTCAGCAGGTGCTCGCCGCCGTAGACCTCGGGCGATTCGCTGAGGATGGCGGTGCCGCCGTGGCGCACCAGCCGATCCACCGCCGCGCCCAGCGCCGGGTTGGCGCTGATGCCGGAGTAGCCGTCCGAGCCGCCGCACTGCAGGCCCACGGTGATGTGGCTGGCCGGCACCGGCTGGCGCTGCACGCGGTTCGCTTCCTCCAGCATCCACTCGACCAGCTCGATGCCCTTGGCCACCGTCTTCTTCGTGCCGCCGCTGTCCTGGATGCTGAAGGTCTGCAAGTGCGGCCCTTCGTGCAGGCCTTCCTGGGCGAGCAGGCCGTCGATCTGGTTGGTCTCGCAGCCCAGGCCGACCATCAGCACGCCGGCGAAATTGGCGTGGCGCGCATAGCCGCCCAGCGTGCGGCGCAGGATCTGCAGCGGCTCGCCGTCGCTGGCCGTCGCGCAGCCGGCGCCATGCGTCAGCGCGACCACGCCGTCGACGTTCGGAAAGCGCTCCAGCGCACGCGGGTTGACGTCGCGGCGGAAGTGGTCGGCGATGGCGCGCGCGGCGGTGGCCGAGCAGTTCACCGAGGTCAGCACGCCGAGGTAGTTGCGCGTGGCGACCCGGCCATCGGGCCTGACGATGCCCATGAAGGTGGCCGGTTCGGCCACGTATTCGGTCGGCTGCGTACCGGTGCCGGCCGCGTAGTCGCGCGCGAAGCTGGCGAACTCCAGGTTGTGCGTGTGCACGTGCTGGCCGGGCGCGATGTCGGTCTTGGCCGTGCCGATGATCTGGTTGTAGCGCCGCACCGGCTGGCCGGCGCGGATGGCGCGCACAGCCACCTTGTGGCCGGGCGGGATCAGGCCGGCCACGGTGACGCCTTCACCCTCCAGGCGCGTGCCGCCGACCAGCTGCTGCTTGGCGATGACGACGTCGTCGGCCGGGTGGATGCGGATGAAGACGCTCACGAGCTCACCCGTCGATCAGCGCAGGATCCCAGGCATAAACCTTCTGGTTCTGCTCGCCCAACTTCTCGATGCCGAGCCGGATGCTGTCGCCGGCCTTCAGGAACACCGGGTTGGGCTTCACGCCCATGCCCACGCCGGGCGGCGTGCCGGTGCTGATCAGGTCGCCGGGGTACAGCGTCATGAAGCGGCTCACATAGCTCACCAGCTGCGCCACGCCGAAGATCATCGTCTTGGTGCTGCCGTTCTGGAAGCGATGGCCGTTGACTTCGAGGAACATGGAGAGGTTCTGCGGGTCGCCCACCTCGTCGGCCGTCACCAGCCAGGGGCCGACCGGGCCGAAGGTGTCGCAGCCCTTGCCCTTGTCCCAGGTGCCGCCGCGCTCGATCTGGTATTCGCGCTCCGACACGTCGTTGACCACACAGTAGCCGGCCACGTGGGCGAGCGCATCGGCCTCCGACACGTAGCGCGCCTTGCTGCCGATCACCACGCCGAGCTCGACCTCCCAGTCGCTCTTCACCGAGTTCTGCGGCAGCACCACGGCATCGTTGGGGCCGGTGCGCGCGCTGATCGGCTTCATGAAGAGGATGGGCTCCTTGGGGATGGGCAGGTTCGATTCGGCCGCGTGGTCGGCGTAGTTCAGGCCGATGCAGAGGAACTTCTCGCAGCCGCTCCAGGGCGGCGCGATGCGGCCCGGCTTCTCGACGATGGGCAGCGAAGCGGCATCGAGCGCGCGCAGCTTGTCCAGGCCCTTGGGCGTGAGCGTCTGGGCGGTGATGTCGACCAGCTCGCCGGAGAGGTCGCGCACGCGGCCCTGGGCGTCGACGAGGGCGGGTTTCTCGGCGCCCTTGGCGCCGTATCGCATCAGCTTCATGGTTCGCTTGAAGAGCTTGAGGAAGTTAGTTGGACCAGCCGCCGTCGATGATCTGCGCGGTGCCGGTGGTGAACGAGGATTCGTCGCTCGCAAGATACACGGCCAGCGCCGCGATCTCCTCGACGCGGCCGAGTCGCCCCATCGGCTGGCGGGCGATGAACGCGGCCTCGACCTGCGCCGTCGTCTGGCCGCTCGCCTTGGCCTGCGCCGCGATGCGATCACGCAGGCTCGGCGACTCCACCGTGCCGGGGCAGATGGCGTTGCAGCGCACGCCGCGGGTGATGAAGTCGGCCGCCACCGCCTTGGTCAGGCCGATCACCGCCGCCTTGGTGCTGCCGTAGACGAAGCGGTTCGGCGCGCCCTTGATGCTGCCGGCCACCGAGGCCAGGTTGATGATCGAGCCGCTGCCGCGTTCGAGCATGCCCGGCACGAAGGCCTTGATGGTGCGGAATTGCGAGCGCACGTTGAGGTCGAAGGCGAAGCTCCAGTCTTCCTCGCTGCATTCGAGCACCGAGCCGGCGTGCACGAAGCCGGCGGCGTTGACCAGCACGTCCACCGGCCCGGCCTCCTTCGCGGCGCCGGCGATGGCGGCCGCATCGAGCACGTCGAGGCGGCGCGTCGTGATCGAAGCGGACTTCAGCGTCGCGAGCAGCGCCTCGTTCAGGTCGGTGGCGATCACCTTGGCGCCTTCGCGCGCGAAGGCCTCGGCGATGGCGCGGCCGATGCCCTGGCCGGCCGCGGTGACGAAGGCCGTCTTGCCGGCCAGTCGTGAACTCATGTCGTGAATCTCCGGGTTTGGAATGCGTTCACATGCCCATCAGGCGCGGCAGCCACAGACCCACCGCGGGCACGTAGGTGAGGATGATCAGGCTGACCAGCAGCGGCACCAGCCAGGGCAGGATGGCCACGGTGGTGCGCTCGACGCTCAGCTTGGCCACGCGCGCCAGCACGAACAGCACCATGCCCATGGGCGGGTGCAGCAGGCCGATCATCAGGTTGAGCACCATCACCAGGCCGAAGTGCACCGGGTCGATGCCGAGCTGCCGCGCGATCGGCAGCAGGATGGGCACGAGGATGGTGATGGCCGCGGTCGGCTCGAGGAAGCAGCCGACGAACAGCATCAGCAGGTTGGCCATCAGCAGGAACAGCCAGGGCTGCTTGGTGACGGCCAGCACCCACTCGGCGATCTGCGCGGTGACGCCGGTGGCCGTGAGCATCCAGCCGAAGATCGAGGCCGCGGCGACGATGAACATCACCGTCGCGGTGGTCTCCACCGTGTCGAGGCAGACCTTGACGAACATCTTCCAGGAGAGCGTGCGGTACCAGGCCAGGCCCAGCACCATCGCCCACACGCAGGCGGCGATCGCGCCCTCGGTGGGCGTGAAGATGCCGGTGGTCATGCCGCCGATCAGCAGCACCGGCGTCATGATGGGCAGCACGGCCTGGAACTGGAAGATGCGGTCGGCGGCGAACAGCAGCACCAGCGCCACGGCCACGGTAAGCTGCGGCTGCGCGCCGGCTTCCACCAGGCCCCACACCGCCAGCGGCCAGCCGGCCACCACCGCGGTCTCGATCAGCGCCTTGCCGAAGCGCGAGCCGGAGAAGCGGATGTCGCCGCCCCAGCCGTTCTTGTGCGCGAAGTACGCCACCGTGGCCATCATCAGCAGCGCCATCAGCACGCCGGGCAGGATGCCGGCGAGGAAGAGCGCGCCCACCGACACGTTGGCCATCATCGCGTAGATCACGAAGGGCAGCGAGGGCGGGATGATGGGGCCGAGCGTGGCCGAGGCCGCGGTCACGCCGACCGCGAATTCGGTGGCGTAGCCGTGGTCCTTCATCGCCTTGATCTCGATGGTGCCGAGCCCCGCCGCATCGGCGATCGCCGTGCCGCTCATGCCGGCGAAGATCACCGAGCCGAGCACGTTGACGTGTCCGAGGCCGCCCTTCAGCCAGCCGACCAGCGCCAGCGCGAAGTTGTAGATGCGGTTGGTGATGCCGGCGTTGTTCATCAGGTTGCCGGCGAGGATGAAGAAGGGCACGGCGAGCAGCGGGAAGCTGTCGATGCCGCCGATCATGCGGTGCACCACCGCGAACGGCGGCAGCGTGCCGCTGGCCAGGATGTAGACCAGCGAGGCGCCGGCCATCGCGATGGCCACCGGGATGCCGCCGGCCATCATCAGCAGGAAGACGATCTTGAGCATCAGCGATCTTCCATGGTGGTTTCGGGCCGCTCCAGCACGCTGTAGCCGCGCTGCCAGTGCACCTTCATCACCCACAGCGAGCGCAGCGCCGCCATCGCCAGGCCGAACAGGCACACGCCGTAGACGATGTTCATCGGCAGGTCGATGATGGTCATCTGGTAGCTCTCCATCTTGAGCATCAGCTGCACGGTCAGCACCACCATCGCAATGAAGAAGGCCGCGCGCACCAGGTCGACGCCGACCGACAGCACACGCGCCGCCTTGGCCGGCAGCCAGCGGTACAGCAGGTCGACCTGGATGTGGTTGTTCTTCGCCACGCCGATCGCCGCGCCGACGAATACCGTGCCGATCAGCAGGTAGCGCGCGATCTCCTCCGTCCAGGAGGCCGAGTTGTTGAGTGCGTAGCGGGTGAAGAACTGGTAGAACACCACGCTGCCCAGCGCCCAGAACAGCGCCAGCGCGGCCCAGCCTTCGAAGGTGGTGTGCGAGAGATCGACGGCCTCGTCCGTGGCGTGGAACTGGCCGTCGTCGCCCATCACCTTGGGCGCGTCGTCGAGGTCCATGTCAGGCCTCCCGCCGGGCCGTCCCAAGGGAGGCCTGCGCCCCCTCGGGGGGCCGCGAACGAAGTGAGCTTGGGGGCCTCATCACTTGATCCCGACGATGCGGTCGTAGTCCTTGCGCTCGTAGCCGAGCGATTCGACCGGCTTGTTCTTCAGCACCGCGTCGACGAAGCTCTGGCGGTTGATCTGGTGCACGCCCAGGCCCTTCTTCTTGAACTCGTCGACCAGCTCGGCCTCGCGCTTCTTGATCATCGTGGTGGCGCGCGCCGCGGCCTCCTGCGTGACCTCGGTGAACATCTTCTTCTCGGCGTCGGTCAGCGTGTTCCACACGTGCGGCGCGATCTGCGTGGTCAGGCCGTCGACGATGTGGCCGGTCAGCATGATGTGCTTCTGCACCTCGTAGAACTTCTTCGCCTCGATGGTGGTCAGCGGGTTCTCCTGCGCGTCGACCGTGCCGTTCTGCAGCGCGAGGTAGACCTCGGCGAAGGCGATCGGCGTCGGGTTGGCGCCGCAGGCCTCGGGCGTGGCGCGGTAGGCCGGCACGTCGGGCACGCGGATCTTCAGGCCCTTCATGCCGGCGCAGTCGGTGAAGGGCTTCTGCGCGGTGGTGTGGCGCGCGCCGTAGTAGGTGTAGGCGGTGATCTGGATGCCGGTCTTGGCGCGGTAGCCCTCGACCATCTCCTTGAACACGTCGCTCTTGCTGTAGGCGATCAGGTGGTCGCCGTCGCGGAAGATGAACGGGTAGTAGGCGATCCCGAGGCGCGGGTAGCTGCGCGCGGCGAACGAGGTGCCGCTGATGATCATGTCGACCGTGCCCAGCGTCATGCCCTGGTTGAGGTCGGTCTCCTTGCCCAGCGACGAGGCCGGGAAGACCTTGATGTCGAACTTGCCGTTGCTGCGCTTCTTGATTTCCTCGGCCGCCCACACCGATTCGGTGTGATAGGGCTCGCTGGTCTCGTAGACGTGCGCCCACTTGAGTTGCCTGGCCTGCGCGAAGGCGCCGCCGGCCGCGGCAAGCACGGCGGTGGCGATCAGGCCTTTCAGGATGCTGCGGTTCATGCTCGTTGTCTCCTTTAGCGGGTGGTTGTGTCGTGGGCTCCGCTCAATCGTCCACCAGCTGCACCTTGGTGCTGCGGCTGCGGTCGGCGGCGAGTTCGAAGGCTTCGTGGGCGCGCGAAATCGGCAGCTGCGCGGAGAGCAGCGGGCGCACGTCGACGCGCCGTGTGCGCAGGTAGCGCACCGCCCAGTCGAAGGCGTGCGCGGCGCGGAAGGCGCCGACATAGTCGAGCTCGCGCGCCATGATGCTGTTGGCCGGAAAGGGCAGGCCCTCGGCCGGCAGCGTGCCGACCTGCACGATGCGCCCGCCGCGCCGCGTCGCCGTGAGGCAGGTAGCGAGCGCCGCCGGGCTGCCGGCGGCTTCGATGGCGATGTCGGCGCTGTCGGCGAGGCTGGCCGCGTCGACCTGGTCGCTGCGGATCGTGCGGTCGGCGCCGACCTGCGCCGCGATCGCCAGCGGCCGCTCGGCGATATCGCACACGATCACCTCGGCCGCGCCGGCCAGGCGCGCGGCGATCACGCTCATGCAGCCGATCGTGCCGCCGCCGGTGACCAGCACCGTCTTGCCGACCAGATCGCCGGCGCGGTGCACGGCGTGCAGGCCGATCGACAGCGGCTCGGCACAGGCCAGCTCGCCGAGCGAGATGTCCTCGTGCACCGGCGTGAGCTGCGCTTCGCCGAGCACGAACTGCCGGCGGAACAGGCCTTGCGCGTGCGGGAATACGCTGGCGCTGCCGAGGAAGAACATGCTGCGGCACAGGTTGAAGCGCCCGCCCAGGCAGTAGTCGCAGCGCCCGCAGGCGTGCGAGGGGTTCACCGCCACCTTGTCGCCCGGCTTGACGCGCGTGACCGCACTGCCGATGCGCTCGACGATGCCCGAGGCCTCGTGCCCCGGCACCAGCGGCTCGCGGATCACGAAGGCGCCGACACGGCCGTGGCCGAAGTAGTGCAGGTCGGAGCCGCAGATGCCGCCCGCGCCCAGCTTCATCTGCACGTCGTGCGCTCCGAGCTCGGGCAGGGCGACGTCCTCCAGGCGCAGGTCGCGCGCGGCGTGGATGCGGCAGGCCGTCGTCGTGGTCGTCATGTGGTGACTCTCTTCTTGCGTGCGGGCGGCTTGGCCGGCGTCTCGCCTTCGGCCTGCCAGCTCGCCATGAAGCGCTCATGCGAGTTGGCGAGGTGGCGCACCATCGCCTCGCGCGCGGCCGCCGGATCCTGGTGTGCGATCGCGTCGACCACCGCCTTGTGTTCCTCGATCGCCGCGGCCCAGCTGCGCGCCGTCTCGAAGTGGCTGCCGAGCTGCGCGAACAGCGGGTTGTGGCGCTCGTCGAAGAGGCCGCTGACCACGCGCAGCAGCACCGAGTTCTCGCTCGCCTCGGCGATGCGGGTGTGGAAGAGCCGATCGCCCTGCGTCGGCATCTGCCCGGCAGCGGACTCCTGCACCATCAGCGCGATCGCCTCGCGCAGGCCGCTGATCTGCGCGCGCTTCATCTGGCGCGCCGCCACGGCGGCGAGCTCGCCTTCGATGAGTGCACGCGCGCGGATCGTCTCCAGCGGGCTCTCGGCCTCGTGCTCGACCGCTGCCGCGCGCATCGGTGCCTCGCGCACGTAGATGCCCGAACCCATGCGCACCTCGACGCGGCCTTCCACTTCGAGCGCGATCAGCGCCTCGCGCACCGAGGGGCGCGAGACGCCGAGCTGCACCGCGAGATCGCGCTCCGGCGGCAGCCGCGTGCCGGCCGGGAACTCGCCGTGCTCGATCAGCGCGCGCAGCTGCTCGGCGATCTGGCGATAGAGGCGGCGCGGTAAGAGGGGCTGCAGCGGCATGCGGGGGCGCGGAGGCGGGCGGTCAAGTGGTCTGACCAATTCCGTGAGGATAGGCGTCGGCCGCAGCCGGCTCAACGCCGGGAATACCCGGGTCACGGACGCGACGGAGCCGCTATCGAAAAACCTGAGGGGGGTGCTCCGGGGCGTGGGGGAAAATCTCCGATGGTCCAAGGAGAACCAAACCAATGGAAAAGATCTGGCTGAAGCAGTACCCCGCAGGCGTGCCGGCGAACATCGACGTCGACCAGTACCCCTCGCTGGTGGCGCTGCTGGAGGACAGCCTGAAGAAGTACGCCTCGCTGCCCGCCTACAAGTTCATGGGCAAGGCGATCAGCTTCGCGCAGCTCGACCAGGCTTCGCGCGCGCTCGCCGCCTACCTGCAATCGCTCGGCCTGGCCAAGGGCGACCGCGTGGCCATCATGCTGCCCAACATCCCGCAGTACCCGGTGGCGGTGGCGGCGGTGCTGCGCGCCGGCTACGTGGTGGTCAACGTCAACCCGCTGTATACGCCGCGCGAACTCGAGCACCAGCTGAAGGACTCCGGCGCCAAGGCCATCCTCATCGTCGAGAACTTCGCCCACGTGCTGCAGCAGGTGATGAGCGCGGTGCCGACCAAGAAGGTCATCCTCACCGCGCTGGGCGACATGCTCGGGTTCCCCAAGTCGCTGATCGTCAACTACGTGGTGCGCAAGGTGAAGAAGATGGTGCCGGCCTACGAGCTGCCCGGCGCCGTGCGCTTCAACGACGCGCTCTCGCAGGGCGCGGGCAAGACCTTCACGCCCGCGCCGGTGGGCCCGGACGACATCGCCGTGCTGCAGTACACCGGCGGCACCACCGGCGTCAGCAAGGGCGCGGTGCTGCTGCATCGTTGCCTCGTCGCCAACATCCTGCAGTCGGAGGCCTGGTACCAGCCGGCGCTGAAGAAGATTCCCAAGGGCGAGCAGATCGTCACCGTCTGCGCGCTGCCGCTGTACCACATCTTCGGCTTCAACACGAACATGATGCTGTCCATGCGCATGGGCGGCTGCAACATCCTGATCGCCAATCCGCGTGACCTGCCGGCGATGTTCAAGGATCTGGCGCGCGAGAAGTTCCACAGCTTCCCGGCCGTCAACACGCTGTTCATGGCGATGGCCAACCACGCCGAGTTCGGCACGGTGGACTGGAGCAGCCTGGTGATCTCGGTGGGCGGCGGCATGGCGGTGCAGAGCGCCACCGCCAAGCTGTGGCTGGAGAAGACCGGCTGCCCGATCGTGGAGGGCTACGGCCTCTCGGAGACCTCGCCCTCGGCCACCTGCAACCCGGTGGACAGCACCGCCTTCAGCGGCAACATCGGCCTGCCCATGCCCAATACCGAGCTGACGCTGCTCGACGACGACGGCCGCGAGGTCGGCCCGGGCCAGGCCGGCGAGATCGCCATCCGCGGGCCGCAGGTGATGGCCGGCTACTGGCAGCGCCCCGACGAGACCGCCAAGGTGATGACGGCCGACGGCTTCTTCCGCACCGGCGACGTCGGCATGGTCGACGAGCGCGGCTACTTCCGCATCGTCGACCGCAAGAAGGACATGATCCTGGTGAGCGGCTTCAACGTCTACCCGAACGAGGTCGAGGACGTGATGACGCAGATGGACGGCATCCTCGAATGCGCCGCGGTCGGTATCCCCGACGAGAAGGCGGGCGAGGCGGTGAAGCTGGTGATCGTCAAGAAGAACCCGGCCGTCACCGAGGCCGACGTGCGCGCCTTCTGCGAGGCCAACCTGACCGGCTACAAGCGGCCCAAGGTGGTGGAGTTCCGCACCGAGCTGCCCAAGACGCCGGTGGGCAAGATCCTGAGGCGGGAGCTGCGCGGGAAGTGAGTCGGGCGCGGTGCGCTGAGTTCGTTCTCCACTGAGCGCGGCGAGGCCGAGGCCTGCCGGTCTGCGCGCCGCCCGATATCGGTGCTCGACCGGCAGGCCCCGGCCTCGCCGTGGAATCACCGAGCATCTCGAGCGCGAGCGCCGATGGTGGCTGGGCACGGGGCGGGCAGGCCGGGCGAGCACGGATATCGGGCCGCGCGCAGCCCGGCCTGCCCGCCCCGTGCCCCGCTCCACACCCTGCTCCATGCCACACTGACGCCATGAGCCGCATCGCCATCGTCAGCGCCATGCACCAGGAGCTGCGTGCCCTGTTGCCGGCGCTGGACAAGCACCAGAGCGCCACCTTCGCCGGCCGCACCTTCCACATCGGCACGATGGAAGGGCAGCCGGTGGTCATGACCCTGTCGGGCATCGGCAAGGTGGCCGCCGCCACCACCGCGACGCTGCTGCTGCAGGAGATCGACGTGCAGCGCATCGTCTTCACCGGCGCGGCCGGCGGCCTCGGGCCCGGCGTGCGCGTGGGCGACGTGGTGGTGGCGCGCGAGCTGCTGCAGCACGACATGGATGCCTCGCCGCTGTTCCCGCGCTTCGAGGTGCCGCTGACCGGCCGCTCGCGCTTTCCCACCGACCCCGACCTGAGCGCGGCGCTGGCCAGCGCCGCGCTGCACTGCCTGCAGCACGCGGCCGAGCGCATTGGCGAGACGCACCTGGCCGACTTCGGCATCGACAGCCCGCTGCTGCACCAGGGCCTGGTGGTCAGCGGCGATCGCTTCGTCGCCACCGCCGCCGAGAGCGAAGCGCTGCGCGCCGCGTTGCCCGACGCGCTGGCGGTGGAGATGGAGGGCGCGGCGCTGGCCCAGGTGTGCGCCGATTTCGGCCGGCCCTTCGCGGTGATCCGCACCGTCTCCGACCGCGCCGACGACAGCGCCCACGTCGACTTCAACCGCTTCATCGTCGACGTGGCGAGCGTCTACACGCGCGAGATCCTCGCCACCTGGATGTCGGGCGCGGTCGAGTGAATCCGCTGAGGGGGCTCGCGCGTGTCCTGCGCGGCGTGCTGCTGGCGCTGGCGGCGGTCGTCCTCTTCATCGAGGAATGGGGCTGGCGGCCGCTCACCGCCTGGGCGGCGCGGCTGGCGCAGTGGCCGCCGCTGGCGCGCCTGGAAGCACGCATCCAGCGCGCCTCGCCGCGCGTGGCGCTGGCGCTCTTCCTGGTGCCGGCGGCGGCGCTGTTTCCGATCAAGCTGCTCGCGCTGTGGGCCATCCACCAGGGCCAGGCCTTGCTCGGCGTGGCGGTGATCGTCGCGGCCAAGCTGCTCGGCACCGCGCTGGTGGGGCGGCTCTTCATCCTCACCGAAGCGCAGCTCACGCAGTTTTCCTGGTTCGCCGCGGCGCTGGCCTGGTGGCGCCGCACCAAGCAGCGCGTGCGCGATGCGCTGCAGGCCTGGGCGCCGTGGCGGCGCGTGCGCGCGCTTGCGCGTCGCTGGCGCATGGCCTGGCGGCGCGACGGGCGCTGAGGGTGTCGCGGGCGCTGCGGCACACTGCAGGCCTCGCCGCTCGAAGACCTGCCGTGCCGCCCCGTTTCCACGTTCCGTTTCCGCTCGCCGCCGGCACCGAGATCGAGTTGCCCGAAGGCGCATCGCGCCACGTGCAGGTGCTGCGCCTGCAGCCGGGCGATGCACTGACGCTGTTCGACGGCCGCGGCGGCGAATGGGCCGCGCAGGTTCTGCTGATGGGCCGGCGCGAGGTGCGCGTGCAGATCGACGCTTTCGTCGACGTCTCGCGCGAGCTGCCGCTGGCCGTGACGCTGGCCGTCGGCATGCCGGCCAACGAACGCATGGATGCGCTGGTGGAGAAGGCCTGCGAGCTCGGCGTGGCAGCGATCCAGCCGCTGGTCTGCGAGCGCTCGGTGCTGCGCCTGGCCGGCGAACGCGCGCACAAGAAGGTGGCGCACTGGCAGGCGGTGGCGGTGGCGGCCTGCGAGCAGAGCGGGCGCACGCGCGTGCCGCAGATCGCGTCGGTGCGCGGCCTGGGCGAATGGCTGGCCGCGCTGCCGGCGGCGGGCGATGAACAACGCCTCGTGCTCAGCCTGCGCGATGCGCAGCCGCTGCCGCCGCTGCAGCCAGGCAATGCGCGCGCCGTGCTCTCGCTCAGCGGCCCCGAAGGCGGCCTGGCCGAAGCCGAGGAAGACGCGGCGCGCCGTGCGGGATTCACGCCGTTGTCGCTCGGCCCCCGCACGCTGCGCGCGGATACCGCACCACTCGCGCTGCTGGCTCGACTCGGCGCAGCGTCGGAGTGATGATCGCGGGCCGCGCCACCACGGGCGCTTCACTTCATCATCCCCACACGGAGGCGGACATGGGTCTTCTCGATTCGGTGATCGGCGCACTCGGCCAAGGCGGCCAGGGCGGTGGCGGGCAGGCCGCGCTGCTGCAGGCGGTGATCGGCATGCTCGCCGGCCAGGGCGGCGCGCCCGGTGGCGGCGGGCTCGCCGATCTGGTGACGCGCTTCCAGCAGGGCGGCCTCGGCGACGTGATGAGCTCGTGGGTGGGCACCGGCCAGAACATGCCGGTCTCGGCCGATCAGCTCGGCGGCGTGCTCGGCGACGACGTGCTCGCGCATCTCACGCGCAGCACCGGCCTGAGCGGCGGCGATCTGCTGGGGCAGCTCGCCCAGGTGCTGCCGCAGGTGGTCGACCACGTCACGCCCAACGGGCAGCTGCCGCAAGCCGGCGGCCTGGACGTGGGTGCGGTGCTCGGGCAGCTGCTCGGCCGCTGAAGCGCGTTATCTGTCCGGCTTGGCGGCCGGCTTGGCCGCGCGCGCCGAGCCGGCCACCAGATCGAAGCGGAACGATATATGCGTCACCCCCGACAACGAGTTAGCAAGTCCTCGTAGGTTTTGGCTAGGAACGCTATTCGCTCCGACCATCGAAGTTGAGAGGCCCGTAGCTAGGGCATCGACGTGCTCGATGCATTGCTGGCGGCGCGCACCAGTAGGCCTGGATGGATACGGTGCAGACATTGCCCAGCAACATGGTTGGTGTCTCATGCTCCGCGACACCCTCACCGTGCCGAACTTCATAGTGGAAACAATTCAGGTCGCCAAGACTCGTGCCAGCCAAGGCAAAATCCATCCCCCATTGGCGGGGCGGAGTTTGCCGCCCACCCGTGTCACAGTTCCGCACCCTTGGAGACCAGCTATGCCGTCCTCTTCGCAAGAGAGCATTCAGGCTGCGTTTGATCAACTCGGCCTTGGGACTGACGCTGACCGACAGCGATTCCGTAACCTGGGGAAGCCAGTGGGCCTCCCCGACGAGCGTCATTTCTCGATCCGATTCGACATAGGATCAACCTCGTCAGCCCCGGAGGGAACCGATGCCAAGCTGGCACCAGCTGCTGGAAGAGATCAAGGTCAAGGGCAGCACGTTTGACGTAGTCCGCCGACAGTACCTGGCCAAACTCCACAAGATCACTGGCCGCAACGTCGTCCTGTATTACTCAGGATGGCTCCAGAAGCCCGGTATACCGGGCATGCAGGTCAACGACGCCGACAAGAACGGCTTCATGACCGTGATCCACGGTTTAGATCGCACAAAGGGCCTCGACCTGATCCTGCACACCCCAGGCGGGGAGACAGCGGCCACCGAGTCGCTGGTGGACTACCTGCACTCGATGTTCGGGACGAACATCCGCGCCATCGTTCCCCAGTTGGCGATGTCGGCGGGGACCATGATCGCTTGCTCATGCAAGCAGATCATCATGGGCAAGCAGTCGAGTCTTGGACCCATTGACCCTCAGTTGGGACCGATGCCGGCTCATGGGGTAGTGGAAGAGTTCAAGCGCGCCGTCGATGAGGTGAGGGCTGACCCCTCCAAGATTCCGATTTGGCAGCCCATCATCGCGCGTTACCACCCTACGCTGATCGGTGAGTGCGAGAAGGCGATTCAGTGGTCCAACGACATGGTCAAGGAGTGGTTGGTCCGAGGCATGCTGCAGGGTCACGTTGATCCGCAAGGCAAGGCCGCTGAGATCGTCACCGAACTGTCGGACCACGCACTGCAGAAGTCTCACGCCCGACACCTGTCGGCCGCGAAGTGCAAGGCCATGGGGTTGGAAGTGGTTGCGCTGGAAGACGATCCCAAGCTACAGGATGCCGTGCTGACGGTACATCACGCCTGTGTACACACGCTAGCCGCAACAGCCGCGTTCAAGATGATCGAGAACCACAAGGGCGTCGCGTTCTTCCAGATGCAGCAGATGATCATCCAAGGGCACCCCGCCAATGCAGAGCAATTGCCCGGGCTCGTCATTCCTGCCATGCCTGCGATGCTGCCCCAACAGCCGCCGCCCGAGGGCGAGCCGGAAGCATCAACCCCTCCCGCTACTTGATGATGCCCTTCAGGGCGTCCAGCCCTGGCCCTAGCGGACAACGCAGCAAACATAGCTGAGAGGGGTCTTTAGTGCATGTCTTCCCTGGGAAAGTGGGAGATCAGCTCTTATCGTAGGAACCCTGCGTGAGAACGAAGCGGAACAGCCGGCATTCGATCGGCCCGTTCCACATCGGGATGCGGCGGCTTTCCTTGAGCCGCATCGCCGAGGGCAGCTTCATGTCGGGGCTGAGCACCCAGGCCGTCCAGCCGGCGGCGTGGCGCGTGTAGGCCTGCTTCCAGTGCGCGGCCAGGCGCGCGAAGAAGTCGCTCGGCGTGTCGCGATCCTGCGCCGACGGCCGCGCCGCCTTGCCGCCGACCTCGATGCGCTCGCCGTAGGGCGGGTTCAGCACCACGCAACCCGGCAGCCCCTCGGGCAGCAGCGGCGCCGGCCGCTCCAGCGCATCACCGCCGTGGAATTCGATCGCCGCCGCGACGCCGGCGCGCTCGGCATTGCGGCGCGCGAAGTCGACCATGCGGAACGACACGTCGCTGGCGTGGATGGGCACGGCGCTGGCATGGATGCGCGCCTTGGCCTCTGCCTTGAGGCGCTGCCACAGCGCACGTTCGTCGGGCCCGGTGAAGGGCAGCTGGCGCTCGAACGCGAAGCGGCGCTGCAGGCCCGGCGCGATGCCGCAGGCGATCTGCGCCGCCTCGATGGCGATGGTGCCCGAGCCGCAGCAGGGGTCGTGCAGCGCGCCGCCCGCTTCGGGCGTGCCGCGCCAGCCGGCGGCGGCGAGCATCGCGGCGGCCAGCGTCTCCTTCAGCGGCGCATCGCCCTTGTCTTCGCGCCAGCCGCGCTTGAAGAGCGGTTCGCCCGAACTGTCGACGTAGATCGCCGCGCGCTCGGCGCCGACGTGCAGCAGGATGGGCAGGTCGGGATGCCGCGTGTCCACGCTGGGCCGCTCGCCGGTGGCCTCGCGCAGCTGGTCGCACACCGCGTCCTTGATGCGCAGCGCGGCGAAGTTCAGGCTCTTCAGCGGGCTCTTCTGCGCGGTGGTGTCCACGCGCAGCGTCTGGCGCGGCGTCAGCCACTGCTGCCAGTCGACGCTCTGCGCCAGTGCGTAGAGATCGTGCTCGTCGCGGTAGGGGCCTTCGGCGGCCTCGATCAGCACGCGCTGCGCGAGGCGGCTCTCGAGGTTCAGCAGCATCACCTCGCGCGGATCGCCTTCCAGCGCGACGCCGCCGCGGCGCGTCTGCACGCGCGCCTGCGGCAGCACGCGCGCGACTTCCTCGGCGAGCCACTCCTCGACGCCGGCGGCGCAGGGCAGGAACAGGGGCAGCGGCACTACATCGCCTTGCGCAGATTGGCGGGCGCGATCTTCAGCGCTTCGCGGTACTTGGCCACCGTGCGCCGCGCCACCTGGATGCCCTGCTCCTCGAGCATCTGCGAGATCTGGCTGTCGCTCAGCGGCTTGTTCGCGTCCTCGGCCGCCACCAGCTGCTTGATCAGCGCGCGCACCGCCGTGCTGGAGGCATTGCCGCCGGCATCGGTATTCAGCGAGGAGCCGAAGAAATATTTCAGCTCGAAGGTGCCGAAGGGCGTGGCCATGTATTTGGCGGTGGTCACGCGCGAGATGGTCGATTCGTGCAGGCCGAGTTCATCGGTGATCTCGCGCAGCACCAGCGGCTTCATCGCGATCTCGCCGTGCGTGAAGAAGGCCTTCTGGCGCTCGACGATGGCCTGCGAGACGCGCTGGATGGTGTCGAAGCGCTGCAGGATGTTCTTCATGAACCAGCGCGCCTCCTGCAGGCGTGCGTTCAGCCCGGCGCCGGCGCCGTTCAGGCTGGCGTTGCCGCGGCCCTGGCGGATCGCGTTGGCGTACAGGTCGTTGATGCGCAGCCGCGGCATCACGTCGGGATTCAGCACCACCTTCCAGCCGCGCCCGGCCTTCTGCACGATCACGTCGGGCACGATGATGTTGGCCTCGGCGCGCGCGAACGGCCGGCCCGGCTTGGGCTCGCAGGCCACGATCAGCGCCTGCGCCTGCTTGAGCAGTTCCTCGTCGGCGCCGGTGGCGGCGATCAGCTTCTTGAGGTCGCGCCGGGCGAGCAGGTCGAGGTGGCTCTTGCAGACGATGATGGCCACCATCTGCGCCTCGCTGCGCGGCAGCGTGCGCAGCTGCAGGGTCAGGCATTCGGCGAGGTTGGCCGCGCCCACGCCGGTGGGCTCCATGCTCTGCAGGAAGCGCAGGCCGCAGCGCAGCCGGTCGACCATCTCTTCGCGCGTTTCGTCGTCGGCCTCCTCGTCGACGAGGCGCGCGGCGATCTCCTCGATCGGGTCGGCCAGGTAGCCGTCGTCGTCGAGCGATTCGATCAGCACCATCACCGCGGCGGCGTCCTCGGCGGACAGGCGCATGCCGCGCAGCTGCTCGCGCAGATGGTCTTGCAGCGTGGGCAGCGCGGCGTCGCGCTCGGCGCCGTCGAAATCCTCGCCCTCGCCCTGGGCCGCCGACTTGGACGGCGTCTCGCCGATGCCGTCGAAGTCGTCGCGCTCGGTGCCGTTCTCCCAGTCGTCGCGTTCGGCGCTGTCGAGCGCGGGCGCGTCGTCGGCGGCCTCGCCGCCGCCCTCGCTCGTGCTCTCGGCGGCGCGTTCGCTCTCGCGCTCGCCGGCGCGCTCGGCCGCGCTGGTGCGTTCGGCCAGCGGCTCGAAGGGCGCCGGCGCGTCCTCGTCGGGCTCCAGGAAGGGGTTCTGCTCCAGCATCTGCTCGACCTCCTGGTGGAGTTCGAGCGTGGACAGCTGCAGCAGGCGGATCGACTGCTGCAGCTGCGGCGTCAGCGCCAGGTGCTGCGAGAGCCGGACTTGCAGTGACGGCTTCACGGCCGGCCGGCCTCCCGCCGGGCCGCCCCAAGGGAGGCCGCGGCCCCCTCGGGGGGTAGCGAAGGCGCGAAGCGACAAGCTTGGGGGCTCATGTCACATGCGGAAGTGCTCGCCGAGATAGACCTTGCGCACGTCCGGGTTCTCGACGATCTCCGAGGGCGTGCCTTCGGCCAGCACGGCGCCCTCGCTGATGATGTAGGCGCGGTCGCAGATGCCCAGCGTCTCGCGCACGTTGTGGTCGGTGATCAGCACGCCGATGCCGCGCGCCTTGAGGAAGCTGATGATGCGCTGGATCTCCAGCACCGCGATCGGGTCGACGCCGGCGAAGGGCTCGTCGAGCAGGATGAAGCGCGGCTGCGTGGCCAGCGCGCGCGCGATCTCGACGCGGCGCCGCTCGCCGCCCGACAGCGCCGGCGCCGGCACGCTGCGCAGCTTCTCGATCGAGAGGTCGTGCAGCAGCCCGTCGAGCATCTGGTCGATCTGCGCCTCGCGCAGCGGCTTGCCGTCGGCGTCGAGCTGCAGTTCGAGCACGGCGCGGATGTTCTCCTGCACCGTCAGCTTGCGGAAGATCGAGGCTTCCTGCGGCAGGTACGAGAGCCCCAGGCGCGAGCGCAGGTGGATGGGCAGGCGCTCGACGCGCTGGCCCTCGATGCTGATCTCGCCGGCATCGGCGCGCACCAGGCCGACGATCATGTAGAAGCTGGTCGTCTTGCCGGCGCCGTTGGGCCCGAGCAGGCCCACCACCTCGCCGCTGTCGACCGCCAGGCGCACGTCCTTGACGACCTTGCGCACGCCGTAGGATTTCTGCAGCCCGCTCGCCTCGAGGCGATGCACCCGCGCAGCGGCGGCCGGAGCGGCCACGGCGGTCACTTTGCTCCGCTCCCGAGCGCGGGGCTCAGCTTGAGCGGCGGCGCGGGCTCGGAGGCCGCTGCGGCGGCGGCTTCGGCGGCCGCGGCCGAGCCTTCGCGCGGCGTCAGCACCGCACGCACGCGCCCGCCCGGGTTGGCGGGCGTGGCCGCGGCGCCGCCCGAGACGCTGAATACCTCGGCGATGCTGTCGTAGCTCACCACGTTGCCGGCGATCTCGTCGGCCACCGTGCTGCCGCGCAGGCGGCGCACCGCGGCGTTGGTGACGAAGCGGATGGTGTCGGTCTTGCCGTCGTATTCCAGCCGCTCGGCCTCGCCCTCGATCCACTCGTCCACGCCGTCGCGCTTCTGGCGGAAGGTGGCCGGCTTGTTGGCCGCGCCGATGGCCACCGCGCTGTGGTAGCCGTCGGGCGTCTCGCGCACCTCGATGCGGCCGGCGCGGATGGTCATGGTGCCCTTGGTGACCACCACGTTGCCGTTGAAGACCACGTGCTGGTTGAGCAGGTCGATGCGGCCGGGCTGGTCGGCCTCGACGTTCAGCGGCTTGAAGCGGTCGGCCTTCTCGGCGAACGCGGGGGCGGCCGCCAGGGCCGCGAGGACAGCGAGGATCGGAAGGGTTCTCATCGAGGGCACGAAACTTGCAGGCCATTCTAGCCACAAGCCGTGCCCTCGCACCGCCGCAAGCGGCGGTTTTCGGCGCTGATCAGCCCTTGCGCGAGGCTTGGATCAGGAAGTCGGCCACGACGAGCATCTTGTCCTGGCCGCCGGCCAGGCTGCCCGAGGTGTAGAAGCGTCCCTGGATGCCCAGCGCCGGCACGCCGTCGATCTTGTAGGCCTCGGCCAACTGCTTGGCCTGACGCGCCTTGGTCTGCACGCCGAAGGAGTTCATCACCTCGATGAACCTGGCGCCGTCCAGCCCGTTCTTGCTCATGAAGGCCTGGATCTCGGCCGGCTTGTCGAGCTTCAGGCGATCGTTGTGGATGGCGGCGAAGACCTTGCGGTGCATGGCCTCGAGCTGGCCCATGGTCTCGAGCGCGAAATAGATGCGCTGGTGCGTGCCGAAGGGCTCCTCGCGGAACTGCACCGGCACGCGGCGGAAGGCGACGAACTCGGGCAGCTTCTTCACCCAGGCCTCGAGCGCGGGCTCGAAGGCGTTGCAGTGCGGGCAGCCGTACCAGAAGAACTCGACCACCTCGACCTTGCCGGCGGGCGCGGTGACCGGCAGCGGCTGGCCCAGGCGCACGTAATGCGTGCCTTCGACGGGGCCGCCTTGCGCGGCGGCCGGCAGGCCCAGCGCCAGGGCGCCGGCGCCGACCAGGGCGGTGGAGAACTCGCGACGTTGCATCTTCTTCATCGATTCCTCGGCTGCGGATGGGCGTGATTCTGTGGCCTGAGTGCAGCCGCTGCTGGAAAGTTCAATGACGGCCTTTGACGCGCTCTTGCGCCGTTCACTTCTGCACGCGCACCAGCGCCGATTCGACGCCGGCCGCGGCGAGCTTGTCCTTGGCGCCGTCGGCGCCGTCCTTGGCCGGGAACGGACCGATGCGCACGCGGTAGACGGTGCGGCCGGACTGCTCGCGTTCGCTGACCTTGGCCTCGTAGCCCATCATGGCCAGGCGCGCGCGCTGCTGCTCGGCGTCTTCGGGGCGCGCGAAGGCGCCGGCCTGCACGAAGTAGTTGAAGGGGTCGGCCGCCGGCGTCGGCTTGACGGTGCTGCCCTCGCGCGCCGAGAGGATGGCCGCCGGGTCGCGCGCCGGCGCGGCCGAAGCCGCCGCCTTGGGCGCGGCCGCCACCGGGGTCGTGGCTTGCGCCGAGGCCGGGGCCGCCGCGGCCGGGGCGCTGCCCGCGGGCGCGGCGGGCTTGGCGCCGTTCTTGTGGCCGAGGCCGGCGTTCGGATCCCAGTTCTTGTTCTTCTCCTGCTCGGCCGCGTCCTGCTCGGCGGTGCGCTGCGGCACCTTGTTGACGAAGGGCACCGGCACCTTGGTGACGTACAGCGCCACCGCCAGCGCCAGCGCCAGGCCGATCAGCAGGCCCACGATCAGGCCGAGGGCGAATCCGCCGCGTTGCGATTTCATGCAGTCTCCAGAGCGGGTTGATCGCGGTCCATGCGCTGCGGGGCCGACACGCCCAGCACCGCCAGCGCGTTGCGCAGCACCTGGCGCGTGGCCGCCAGCAGCGCGATGCGTGCGCGCGCCAGCGCCGGGTCGTCGACCAGGAAGCGTTCGCTCGCGTAGTAGCTGTGGAAGGCGCCGGCGAGGTCGCGCAGGTAGAAGGCGATGTCGTGCGGCGCGAAGTCGGCCGCCGCGCTGTGCAGCACCTCGGGGAAGCGCGCCAGCTCGAGCATCAGCGCGGCCTCGCTGGGGGCCGTGAGCAGCGTCATGTCGGCGCCGTGCAGCGTGGCCACGTCGCCGCCCTTCTCGACAAACTGCTGGATCACCGAGCAGATGCGCGCGTGCGCGTACTGCACGTAGAAGACCGGGTTCTCGTCGTTGCGCTTGAGGGCGAGGTCGACGTCGAACACGAACTCGGTGTCGGCCTTGCGGCTCAACATGAAGAAGCGCACCGCGTCGCGGCCGGTCCAGTCGACCAGGTCGCGCAGCGTCACGTAGCTGCCGGCGCGCTTGGAGATCTTCACCTCCTCGCCGCCCTTCATCACCGTGACCATCTTGTGCAGCACGTAGTCGGGGTAGCCGGCGGGCACGCCCATGCCGGCGGCCTGGATGCCGGCGCGCACGCGCGCGGTGGTGCCGTGGTGGTCGCCGCCCTGGATGTTGATGGCGCGCGGGAAGCCGCGCTCGTACTTGGCCAGGTGGTAGGCGACGTCGGGCACGAAGTAGGTGTAGCCGCCATCGGACTTGCGCATCACGCGGTCTTTGTCGTCGCCGTACTCGGTGGTGCGCAGCCACAGCGCACCGCCCTCCTCGTAGGTCTTGCCGGCCGAAATCAGGCGCGCGACGGTGTCTTCGACCCGGCCGCTGGTGTAGAGGCTGGACTCGAGGTAGTAGTGGTCGAAGCGCACGCCGAGCGCTTTCAGATCCAGGTCCTGCTCGTGGCGCAGGTAGGCGACGGCAAACTGGCGGATGCCTTCCAGATCCTCGGAGAGGCCCGAGGCCGTGAACTCGCGGTCGTCGGCATGCACCGTCTTGCGGGCCGCGAAATCGGCCGCCACGTCGGCGATGTAGTCGCCGTTGTAGGCCGATTCGGGCCAGGCGGCATCGCCCGGCTTCAGGCCCTTCAGGCGCGCCTGCACCGAGGCGGCCAGCGTGGCGATCTGCACGCCGGCGTCGTTGTAGTAGAACTCGCGCGTCACCTGCCAGCCCTGCCAGTCGAGCAGGTTGCAGATCGCATCGCCCAGGCAGGCCTGGCGCGTGTGGCCGGTGTGCAGCGGGCCGGTCGGGTTGGCCGAGACGAACTCCACCAGCACCGGCTTGCCGTTGGGCGCGGCGCGGCCGAAGTCGTCGCCGCCGTGCAGCACCTCGGCCACCACCGCCTGGCGCGCCGCGTCGCGCAGCCGGAAGTTGACGAAGCCGGGGCCGGCGATCTCCATCGCGGCCACCCAGCGCTGCACCGCCGCCTGGCGGTTCAACGCCTCGACCAGGGCGCCGGCCACCTCGCGCGGGTTCTTCTTCAGCGGCCGCGCCAGCTGCAGCGCCGCCGTGCAGGCGAGGTCGCCGTGCGCCGCCTGCTTGGGCGACTCGAACGCGATCGGCACCGTTGCGCCGGGGCTGACTTCCGCGATCGCCGCGGCGAGCGCGGCCAGCAGCTCCTGTTTGGCTTGGATCATGGGGGCCGATTCTACGTTTCGCCCCCGTGGCGACCGGGCAGCCACCGATGCCCGGGATTGACCCGTTTTCCAGCGTCAGATCCGCTGTGCCGGTGCATGGCTGCTGTGGAATCATCGTCACGCTGCGCCTTGCCGCCATGTCCTCGTCTTCGACCTCCCGTTCCCCGAGTCCGCCGGACCTTGCGCCCGATCTGCCGCTGCTGATCGGCAAGTACCGCGTGCTCAAGAAGCTCGGCGAGGGCGCGACCAGCGAGGTCTTCCTCTGCCACGACGACTTCCAGGACAAGGACGTGGCCATCAAGCGCGTGCGGCCCACGGCGCTGGGCGATGCGCAGGACAACCGCTTCTTCGAGCGCTTCTTCGCCGCCGAGGCCGCGCTCGTCGGGCGGCTCAAGCACCCGAACGTGGTGCAGATCTTCGACGCCGTGCCCGACCCGGTGGAGCCCTACCTGGTGATGGAGTACGTAAGCGGCAACACGCTGCGCCCGTACTGCCGGGCCGACCAGCTGCTGCCGCTGGAGCTGATCGTCGAGCTCGGCTTCAAGTGCGCGATGGCGCTCGACTATGTCTACCGCCAGGGCCTGATCCACCGCGACGTCAAGCCCGCCAACCTGCTGGTGACGCTGACCAACGGCTCGATCACCGACGTCAAGGTGAGCGACTTCGGCAGCGTGCTCAACCTCGCCTCCGACGTGACGCAGGTCTACCGCGTCGGCTCGCTGGCCTACATGTCGCCCGAGCAGCTCGACGGCGCGGCGCTGGACTGCCGCGCCGACATCTATTCGCTGGGCGCGGTGCTCTACCACCTGATCGCCGGCCGGCCGCCCTTCGACGCGCAGGTGCAGTCGGCGCTGATGCACCAGATCTACCACCAGAGCCCGGCGCCGCTGACGCGCTTGCGCGACGGCGTCTCGCCGACGGTGGACGCGGTGATCCAGCGCGCGCTCAACAAGGATCCGGGCCAGCGCTACCGCGGCTGGGACGAATTCGCGCAGGCGCTGTCGGCGCTGATCGCGCAGCAGCACGTGCCGCGCGGCCAGCTGCAGGGCGTGCTCGACTCCGAGCGCTTCACGCTGCTGCGCTCGCTGGATTTCTTCGCCAGCTTCGGCGACGTCGAGCTGTGGGAGGTGGTGCACCGCGCCAAGTGGCGGCGCTTCGACTTCGGCCACGCGCTCTACCGGCGCGGCGAGGAGGGCAGCGACTTCCACATCATCGCCAAGGGCGAGCTGGAGGTGTTCCGCGACGGCGAGCGCGTCGCCCAGCTCGGCGCCGGCACCAGCGTGGGCGAGATGGCCTACCTCGCGCCCAGCGCCGAGCTGCGCCGCCACAGCACCGACGTGATCGTCACCGAGACCGCCACCACCATCTCCTTCTCGCCGGAGACGCTGGCCCAGCTCAGCCCGGGCTGCCGGCACCGCTTCGACGAAGGCTTCATCCGCGTGCTGGTGCGGCGGCTGCACGCCGCGCACGAGGCCTTGGCCCACCCGCGACGGATTTTGTGAAGCCGCCGGCGCGGGCGTGTCGTCCGCGCGACGCCGCGGTGCGTTCCTTCCATTGCCGCCGCGATGGCTCGGTGCTTCAATCCGCAGCGGCACTATTGCCCCTCAGCACAGGAGACCACATGAAGAAGCTGATCACCGTCGCGGCCCTGTCCGCCTTCGCCTTCATCGCCCCGGCCTACGCCGCCGACGCCGCCAAGGCGCCGACCGCACAGCAAAACAAGATGACCGAGTGCAACAAGGAGGCCGGCGACAAGAAGGGCGACGATCGCAAGGCCTTCATGAAGACCTGCCTGTCGGCCAAGAAGGCCAGTCAGCAGGAGAAGATGAAGACCTGCAACAAGGACGCCACCGGCAAGAAGGGCGACGAGCGCAAGGCCTTCATGAAGGAATGCCTGAGCAAGTGAGTCAGCGCCAGTAGGCACTGTCGCCGTAGGTGTGCTTGAGGAAATCGATCCACAGGCGCACCCGCAGCGGCAGGTGCTTGGCGTGCGGGAAAACGGCGTAGATGCCGTTCGGCGGTGCGGCGAAGTCGTCGAGCACCGACACCAGCCGGCCGCTGGCGACTTCCTGCTCGACCTCCCAGGTCGAGCGCCAGGCGATGCCGAGGCCGGCGGTGCACCAGTCGTGCAGCACCTGGCCGTCGCTGCAGTCCAGCCGCCCGCTCGGGCGCAGGTGCGTCACCGCGCCGTCCACCACGAAGGCCCAGCCGCGCGTCTGGCTGGCGTCCGAGCTCAGCGTCAGGCACTCGTGGCGCAGCAGTTCGTTCGGGTGCTTGGGCGTGCCGGCGCGCTTCAGGTAGGCCGGCGTGGCCACGCACATACGCCGGTTGTCGGCCAGGCGCACGCTGATCAGGCTGGAGTCGGGCAGGTCGCCGACGCGCACCGCGCAGTCGTAGCTCTCGTTGACGATGTCGACGACGCGGTCGCTCAGGTTGAGCGACACGTTCACGTCCGGATGCTGCTCGATGAAGCGCGGCACCAGCGGCGCCACGTGGCGGCGCCCGAAGCCGGCCGGCGCCGTGACACGCAAGTATCCGCTCGCTTTCACGCCGCCCGCGCTGACGCTGGCTTCGGCGTTGGCGAGGTCTGCTAGCAGGCGCTGGCAGTCTTCCAGGAAGGCGCTGCCTTCGTGGGTCAGCGTGATCTTGCGCGTGGTGCGCACCAGCAGCTTCACGCCCAGGCGCTCTTCGAGGGCGTCGATGCGCCGGCCGATCACCGCGGGCGCCACGCCCTCGGCGTTGGCCGCCGCCGTCAGGCTGCCGCGGGCGGCGACCGCCACGAAGGATTCGATCTGCTTGAGGCGGTCCATGGCGGGCCATTATGCGTGCCGGCCGGCGATTCGTGCGTTGGCGTCACAAATCCAAGGCATTTCGCGCTATTAATGTTGTTGGCGGCGTCCAATAGATTTCAGGCATGGAGTCTCGCCCAGGAAACGCCACGCCCGCGCCGCGCGCGGTGCTGTTCGATGCCTACGGCACGCTGTTCGACGTCTACAGCGTGGCGCTGCTGGCCGAGCAGCTGTTTCCCGGCCACGGCGAGAAGCTCGCCGTGCTGTGGCGCGACAAGCAGATCGAATACACGCGCCTCGTCTCGATGAGCGGCCAGTACCGGCCGTTCTGGGATCTCACCCGCGCCGGCCTGCGCTTCGCCGCCGAGCGGCTCGGCCTGGCGCTGGAGCGCGGCACCGAGGAGCGGCTGATGAACCAGTACCGCCACCTCAGCGCCTTCCCCGAGAACCGCGAGGTGCTGCATGCGCTGAAGGAGCGCGGCGTGACCACCGGCATCCTCTCCAACGGCGACCCCGAGATGCTGGGCGTGGCGGTGAAGAGCGCCGGCTTCAGCGGCCTGCTCGACCACGTGCTGTCGGTGCACGCCACGCGCAAGTACAAGACCGACCCGGCCGCCTACGCGATCGGGCCGCATGCGCTCGGCCTGCCGCCGCGCGACATCCTGTTCGTCTCCAGCAACGGCTGGGACGCCATCGGCGCCACCTGGTACGGCTTCACCACGCTGTGGGTGAACCGCTCGGGCGCGCCGCTCGAACAGCTCGACACGAGCCCGTCGCGCACCGGCAGCAGCCTGCGCGACGTGCTCGACTTCTTCCCCAAACCCTGACGCATCGAGGACTGCCATGACCGATCGCACCACCTGCCGCCGCCTGCAAGTCGCCACGCCGCTGTACCGTTTTATCGAAGACCGCGTGCTGCCCGGCACCGGCATCACGAGCGAGGCCTTCTGGGCCGGCTTCGACGCCATCGTCGCCGAGCTCGCACCCAAGAACGCCGCGCTGCTGGCCGAGCGCGATCGCCTGCAGTCCGAGCTCGATGCCTGGCACCGCGCCAACCCCGGCCCGATCACCAAGCCTGCGGCCTACCGCAAGTTTCTCGAGCAGATCGGCTACCTCGTGCCGGAGCCGAAGAAGTTCAAGGTGACGACCAAGAACGTCGATGCCGAGCTCGCGCTGCAGGCCGGCCCGCAGCTGGTGGTGCCGATCACCAACGCGCGCTATGCGCTGAACGCCGCCAACGCGCGCTGGGGCTCGCTGTACGACGCGCTCTATGGCACCGACGTGCTGAGCGAAGCCGACGGCTGCGAGAAGGGCCGCGGCTACAACCCGAAGCGCGGCGCCAAGGTCATCGAATACGCGCGCTACGTGCTGGACCGCTGCGTGCCGCTCAAGAAGGGCTCGCACATCGACTCGACCGCCTACCGCGTGGTCGACAACAACCTGGCCGTGACCTTGAAGAACGGCACCACCGTGGGCCTGAAGAACCCGGCGCAGTTCGTCGGCTTCCAGGGCGAGACGGATGCGCCCAGCTCGGTGCTGCTGTCGCACCACGGCCTGCACCTGGACATCCGCATCGACAAGAAGCACGCCATCGGCGCCACCGACCCGGCCGGCGTCGCCGACCTCGTGCTCGAAGCGGCGCTGTCGACCATCCTCGACCTGGAAGACTCGGTGGCGGTGGTCGACGCCGAAGACAAGGTGCTCGCCTACGGCAACTGGCTGGGCATCATCGAAGGCACGCTCACCGAGGAAGTCGCCAAGGGCGGCAAGAGCTTCACGCGCGGCCTCAACCCGGATCGCCGCTACACCGGCCCGCGCGGCGAGGACGTGCTACTGCACGGCCGCTCGCTGCTGTTCGTGCGCAACGTCGGCCACCTGATGAGCAACCCGGCGATCCTGTGGACGAACGCCGCCGGCGAGCGCCGCGAGATCCCGGAAGGCATCATGGACGCGGTGATCACCACCACCATCGCGCTGCACGACCTGCAGCGCCATGGCAAGGACGGCATCACCAACTCGCGCACCGGCTCGGTCTACATCGTCAAGCCGAAGATGCACGGCCCCGCCGAAGTGGCCTTCGCCGGCGAGCTGTTCGGCCGCGTCGAGAAGATGCTCGGCCTGCCCGACAGCACCGTGAAGCTGGGCATCATGGACGAGGAGCGCCGCACCAGCGTCAACCTCAAGGCCTGCATCGCCGCCGCGTCCTCGCGCGTGGCCTTCATCAACACCGGCTTCCTCGACCGCACGGGCGACGAGATGCACACCGCGATGCTGGCCGGCCCGATGCTGCGCAAGGGCGACATGAAGGCGAGCGCCTGGATCCAGGCCTACGAGCGCAACAACGTGCTGGTGGGCCTCTCCTGCGGGCTGCGCGGCAAGGCGCAGATCGGCAAGGGCATGTGGGCCATGCCCGACCTGATGAAGGCCATGCTCGAGCAGAAGATCGGCCACCCGAAGGCCGGCGCCAACACCGCCTGGGTGCCGAGCCCGACGGCGGCCACGCTGCACGCGCTGCACTACCACCAGGTCGACGTGTTCAAGGTGCAGAAGGAGCTGGAGAAGGTCGACGCGGACGCCGAGCGCGCGACGCTGCTGGCCGGCCTGCTGACCGTGCCGGTGGTGAAGAAGGCGCAGTGGAGCGACGAGCAGAAGCAGCAGGAGCTGGACAACAACGCCCAGGGCATCCTCGGCTACGTGGTGCGCTGGGTCGACCAGGGCGTGGGCTGCTCCAAGGTGCCCGACATCCACAACGTCGGCCTGATGGAAGACCGCGCCACGCTGCGCATCTCCAGCCAGCACATCGCCAACTGGCTGCAGCACGGCGTGGTGAGCGAAGGGCGGGTGCGCGCCACCTTCGAGCGCATGGCCGAGGTGGTGGACCGGCAGAATGCGGGCGACCCGCTCTACCAGCCCATGGCCGGCCACGGGGATACCAGCCGCGCCTACCAAGCCGCGCTGGATCTCGTCTTCAAGGGCAAGGAGCAGCCCAGCGGCTATACCGAGCCGCTGCTGCATGCAGCGCGGCTGGTGGTGAAGACCGCCACCGCGCAGACGACGGCGGCAGCGGCCTGAGGACGGACGATCGGATCAGGTGGGAGTCGGGGTTCCCGCCATCCGGTCGTACTTGAGGAAGTATTTGCGGGCGAGCGCCACCAGCTGGTTCTCGCTCGGGTGATCGACCGTCTCGTAGCCGACGATCTGCTTGCCCAGCTCGGCGCGGTGCTTGTCGACGTAGTGCTTGAAGTCGGCCGTGCTGCTGTGCGAGCCGGTCACCAGCACCTCGGGGATGCCCTTGAGCGCGTCGCACACCTCGCCGAAGAACTCGTGCCCGGTGCGCACCGCGCTGCCGTGATAGGCGGTGTGGTGCGTGTGGGCCTTGACCTTCTGCGACTGCACGTGCTCGGCATCGAACTGCAGGATCTGCGCTTTCTGGTGATCGATCCAGACCACGGCGTGGAACAGGCTCATGGGATTTCCTTTCTCTGATTGCCTGTGGTGATGCTCGCGCCGAGCGCCGCCAACGGTCTTGAGCGCCGTCAACGCGCACAATGCCGGCCATGGCCGCCGCAACGCACTACGCCTGGTTCGACACGCCGATCGGCGCATGCGCGATCGTCTGGGGCGAGGCCGGCGTGCGCGGCCTGATGCTGCCCGGCGCCGATCGCGCGCGCACGCTCGCCAGCCTGCGCCGGCGTCATCCGCAGGCCTGCGAGGCGGCGCCGACGGCGGCCATCGCCGCGGCCATCGACCGCTTGCAGGCCCTGCTCGACGGCCAGCCGGAGGGGCTGGAGCAGATCGCGCTCGACATGGATGGCGTGCCCGCGTTCCACCGCCGCGTCTACGAAGCGGCGCGGCACATCGGCCCGGGCCGCACCTGCACTTATGGCGAGCTGGCCGAGGCGCTCGGCGAGCCGGGCGCGGCGCGCTCGGTCGGCCAGGCGTTGGGCGCCAATCCCTTCGCCATCATCGTGCCCTGCCACCGCGTGCTCGCCGCCGGCGGGCGCAGCGGCGGCTTCTCGGCGCCCGGCGGCGTGGACACCAAGCGGCGCCTGCTCGAGATCGAGCGCGCGCGCATCGGCAACGAGCCGAGCCTGTTCTAGGCATGAACCTCACGATCGACCAACTGCCCGAGCACTGCGACGTACTCGTCGTCGGCGCCGGCCCGGCCGGCAGCGCGGCGGCCACGCTGCTGGCGCGCGGCGGGCTCGACGTGGTGCTGGTCGACCAGCACGCCTTCCCGCGCGACAAGGTCTGTGGCGACGGCCTGATTCCCGACGCGCACCGCGCGCTGCGCCGCCTCGGCCTGCTCGACGAGGTGATGGGCCAGGCGCAGCCGGTCACGCATGCGGGGCTGATCTCGCCGCGCGGCATCCGCGTCGACGTGCCCGGCACGCTGGCCGTGCTGCCGCGCCGCATCCTCGACGAGATCGTCTGCCGCGGCGCGCTGCGCGCCGGCGCACGCATGTTCGCGCCGCTGCGCTTCGTCGCGCCGCTGGAAGAAGGCGGCCGGGTGGTCGGCGCGCGCCTCGCGCACGG
This sequence comes from Piscinibacter sp., assembly GCA_017983795.1. Lineage (GTDB taxonomy): Bacteria > Pseudomonadota > Gammaproteobacteria > Burkholderiales > Burkholderiaceae_C > Piscinibacter. Next base: position 65,953 of record JAGOAS010000009.1, on the reverse strand, counting down.
CGAGGCCGAGCGCGAGCTGCGCTGCGGCTGGGTCGTGCTGGCCAGCGGCGCGCAGCCGCAGGCGCTGATCGCCGCGGGCATGGCGCTGCGCCAGCAGCCCAGCGGCGTGGCGCTGCGCGGCTACGTGCGCAATGAGGCGATGCGCGGCCGCATCGACAAGCTCGAGGTCGTCTGGCATCGCGCCGTCGCGCCCGGCTACGGCTGGATCTTTCCCTGCCGCGACGCCGTCTTCAACGTCGGCGTCGGCGCCTTCACCGAACACGATCTCAACCTGCGCGCGCTGTTCGAGGCCTTCACGCGCATCTACCCGGCCGCGCGCGAGCTGGTGGCGGGCGGGCAGTGGCTCGCGCCGCCGAAAGGCGCGCCGCTGCGCACCTCGCTGACCGGCGCGCGCTTCTCGCGGCCGGGCCTGCTGGTCAGCGGCGAAGCGGCCGGCAGCACCTACGCCTTCACCGGCGAAGGCATCGGCAAGGCGCTCGAGACCGGCATGCATGCCGCCGAGGCGCTGCTGCAGGCGCGTGCGCGCGCTCAGGACGACGCGGCCGTGCGCGCCGACTACGAGGCGCGGCTCGAAGCGCTGGCGCCGCGCTTCACCCTCTACGAACGCGCCAACTGGGTGAACCGCCATCCCTGGCTGGCCGACCTGGTGCTGTGGCGCGGCACGCGCAGCGAACGCGTGCGCCGGCGCATGAGCGGCGTGCTCGACGAGAGCAGCAACCCCGGCCAGCTGCTCACCGCCAAGGGCTTCTACCGCCTCTTCACCGAATAGCGCCCGCCATGTGCCAACTCCTCGGCCTGAACGCCAACACGCCCACCGACGTGGTGTTCAGCTTCACCGGCTTCTCCACCCGCGCCGAGGAGCACAAGGACGGCTTCGGCATCGCCTTCTTCGAGGGGCGCGGCGCGCGTGTCTTCAGCGATGCGCAGAGCGCGCGCGATTCGCCGGTGGCCGAGATGGTGCGGCGCTACCCGATCAAGAGCTGCAACGTCATCGCGCACATCCGCAAGGCCACGCAGGGCCGCATCGCGCTGGAGAATACGCACCCCTTCCAGCGCGAGCTGTGGGGGCGCACCTGGGTGTTCGCGCACAACGGCGACCTGAGGCAGTACGCGCCGCGCCTGCACGCCGGCTTCCGCCCGGTGGGCGACACCGACAGCGAACGCGCCTTCTGCTGGCTGATGCAGGAGCTCGCCAAGGCGCACGCCAGCGTGCCCAGCGTGGCCGAGCTGAGTGTCACGCTGCGCGAGCTCGTGCCCGGCATCGCGGCGCACGGCAGCTTCAACTTCATGCTCAGCAACGGGCAGGCGCTGTGGGCGCACTGCTCCACCCAGCTGCACTGGCTGGTGCGCGAGCATCCCTTCCGCAGCGCACGCCTGTCCGACGAGGATCTGAGCGTCGACTTCTCCGCCCTCACCACGCCCAGCGACCGCGTCGCCGTGATCGTCACCGAGCCGCTCACCGCCGACGAGCGCTGGAATCCGCTCGCGCCCGGTGAGCTCGCCGTATTCCGCGACGGCGCGCGCATGATCTGAATTCCTCACCACCCACCACCGCATGACCCAGCCCGCCACGCCCACGCCGCGCTTCGACACCTTCCTCAAGTACGAGGCGCTCACCCGGCTGCTGTTCGACTACGCCGACGCGCACCCGAACCTCGTGAGCGTCGATTCGATCGGCAAGAGCCACGAAGGGCGCGACATCTGGGTGGCGACGCTGACCAACACCGCCACCGGCGCCGCGATCGACAAGCCGGCCTTCTGGTGCGACGGCAACATCCACGCCGCCGAGCTGACCGCCAGCACCGCGGTGCTGTACTACCTGCACCAGCTCGTCAGCGGCTGGGGCAGCGACGCGAAGGCCACGCGGCTCCTCGACACGCGCGCGCTCTACCTGTGCCCGCGCCTGAACCCCGACGGCGCCGAGCTGGCGCTGGCCGACCGGCCGCGCCATATCCGCTCCTCGACGCGCGCCTACCCGTTCGACGAGCCGCCGGTCGAAGGCCTGAGCATGGAGGACGTCGACGGCGACGGCCGCATCCTCACCATGCGCATCCCCGACCCGCACGGTGCCTACAAGAAGTGCGACAAGGATGCGCGCCTGATGGTGCCGCGCGAGCCCGGCGAGTTCGGCGGCGAGTACTACCGGCTGATGCCCGAGGGCACGCTGAAGAACTGGGACGGGCTCACCGTCAAGGTCAACCGCGACGTCGAAGGGCTGGACCTGAACCGCAACTTCCCGGCTTTCTGGCGCCAGGAATTCGAGCAGGTCGGCGCCGGGCCTTACCCGACCAGCGAGCCCGAGGTGCGCGCGATGGTCGACTTCGTCATCGCGCACCCGAACATCGGTGCGGGCATCAGCTACCACACGCACAGCGGCGTGATCCTGCGGCCCATGGGCACCTGCAGCGACGACGACATGATCCCCGAGGATCTGTGGAGCTACCAGCGCTTCAGCAAGCTCGGCAGCGAGCTCACCGGCTACCCGGCGGTGAGCATCTGGCACGAGTTCAAGTACCACCCGAAGGAAGTCATCGGCGGCACGCAGGACTGGCTCTACGAGCACCTCGGCGCGCTGTTCTGGGTGGTGGAGATCTGGTCGCCCAACCAGGCCGCCGACATCAGCGGCTACAAGTGGATCGACTGGTTCCGCGAGCACCCGGTGGACGACGAGCTCAAGCTGCTGAAGTGGAGCGACGAGCAGTGCGGCGGCCAGGCGCACGTCGAGTGGAAGCCGTTCATGCACCCGCAGCTCGGCGCGGTGGAGATCGGCGGCTGGGACAAGATGAACTTCTGGCGCAACCCGCCGCCGCACCTGCGCGAGCGCGAGGCGGCGCGCTTCCCGGCCTGGATGACGCAGCTGGCGCTTTCGCTTCCCAAGCTCGAACTGCTGCGCACCGAGGTGCGCGCGCTCGGCCCCGACACCTGGCGCGTGCGCATGGCGGTGGCCAACAGCGGCTGGCTGCCGGCCTACGTCAGCCAGCGCGCGCTGCAGCGCAAGGTGGTGCGCGGCGTGGTCTTCGAGATCACGCTGCCGCAGGGCGACCCGGCCATCGCGCTGGTCTCGGGCAAGGAGCGCATCGAAGGCCCGCAGCTCGAAGGCCATGCGCCCAAGCAGTCGCAGATCGCCTTCCTGCCCAGCCGCGAAGTCACCGCCGACCGCGCCGTGGCCGAGTGGGTCGTGCGTGCGCCCAAGGGCACGCGCCTGGCGCTCAGTGCGCGCGCCGATCGGGCCGGGGCGGTGCGCACCGAAGTCAGTCTTGACTGACCCTCGAATGGGCAAAACTCCCGCGTGATCGGCAGGCCCGCGCAGTGCGCCGCGACTTTGTTCCGACACGCACAACGTCGCGCTCCCTAGCATGACGTCCTAGAAACAGATGGATACGCCCTGTATCCATTTGAAGGACGTCAACGAGGGCAGGCCCATGTCGCCTGCGGGAGCTGAAGATGGGCCACCTGCTGCCTTTCATCGTCATCATCGAGCGCAGCATGCGCCGTGCGCGCACCTGGCTGGCCCTGCTGGGCATTGCGCTGGTCGCGGCGATGTGGGCGGCGCCGGCGCATGCGGCGCCCTGGTCCGAGCGCGTGCGCGCCAAGATCGCCCGCGACATGGATGGCGAGCTGCGCACCGACCGTGCGCCGCGCGAGCGCTGGGCGCGCGACGTGCGCGGCGTGCGCCACGTGCAGGCGATCGTGGTGGCCGAGCCGGGTACCGACTCGGAACTGCGCGAGCTGCGCGCCGCCGTGCTGAAGCTGGGCGGCTCGGTGCACGCTTTCCACCGCGCGATGAACGCGCTGACCGTGCAGCTGCCGATGCAGAAGCTGCACGCGCTGGCCGAGCGCGACGACGTCGCCAGCGTCACGCCCAACCGCTCGGTGCAGCGCACCGCCAGCACGCTCGAATATGTCGCCGGCGTGCTGACCTCGCGCGGCCGCAGCTACTCGTCGACCACGACCTACAGCGGCGTCGACGGGCGCGGCGTCGGCATCGCGGTGCTCGACTCGGGCGTGATGCGCTCGCACCACGACTTCGGCAGCGCCGGCGAACGCGTCAAGCGCAACGTCAGCATGCTCAACACCACGCTGGCGAACTGGAGCACCGGCGTCGATGCCGCCGCTTCGATGCAGCCCGGCAGCACGGCGCTGGCGAGCTACGAGAACCTGGTCGCCAACGAATCCGCCGCCACGCTCGACGGCTTCGGCCACGGCACGCACGTCGCCTCGGTCGCGGCCGGCCGCGGCTTCGGCTTCTACGCCGCGCCCGACCACACCGGCGTGGCGCCGGGCGCCGACATCTACGACGTCAAGGTGCTCGGCGACACCGGCACCGGCACGCTGAGCGACACCATCGAAGGCATCAACTGGGTCATCTACCACGCCCGCGAATACAACATCCGCGTGATGAACCTGAGCCTGGCCGCGCAGTCGACGCAGAGCTGGCTCAACGACCCGCTGTGCATCGCGGTGCGCAGCGCCAGCGCCGCCGGCATCACCGTGGTGGTGGCGGCCGGCAACTTCGGCAAGTCGACCGACGGCAAGGAAGTGTTCGGCGCGATCGGCGCGCCGGGCAACGACCCGTCGGTGATCACGGTCGGTGCGGTCAACATCAAGAGCACGATCGCGCGCAGCGACGACAGCGTGACGCTGTTCAGCTCGCGCGGCCCGACGCGCGGCGCCTACGTCGACGCCGCCGGCGTGCGCCGCATCGACAACCTGATCAAGCCGGACCTCGTCGCGCCGGGCAACCGCGTCATCGGCGCCGCCTCGACCACCGCGGCGGGCGGCTGGAACTACCTGGCCTCGAATTACTACAACGATCTGGTCGTGCCGGCCAACTCGGCGCAGTACTACACCGAGTCGGTGATGGTGATGAGCGGCACCTCGATCGCCGCGCCTGCGGTCGCCGGCGCCGCCGCGTTGCTGCTGCAGGCCAACCCGGGCCTGACGCCGCCGCTGGTCAAGGCCATCCTGCAGTACACCGCGCAGCCGCTGCCCGGCGCGAGCCTCGCCCACCAGGGCGCGGGCCAGCTCAACGTCGACGGCGCGCTCGCGCTGGCGCGCGCCATCCGCAGCGACGTCGCCACGGCGATCGCCAACGGCAGCCTCGTCGCCGGCGCCAACCTGCTCGCCTCCGGCCAGACGCTGCCGGCGCGCAGCTCCACGCTCAACGGCCAGAGCTTCAACTGGTCGCGCATCGTCACCGCGGGCGGCAACCGCGTGCTCAGCGGCGACGCGCTGTTCACCAAGTACCAGCCGATCTGGGATCCGCGCATCACCTGGGCGAGCGGGCGCGCGCGTCTGCGCCAGCCGCAGTACTGGGCCGCCACGTCGACGACGCCGGCCGGCACCTTCGTCAAGTCGTTCAGCGATGTCGCGGCGCCCAACCAGAGCCTCGTCACCGCGGGCGTGGTCAACGCCACCACGCTGGCCGGCGCCACCTCGCTCGCCGGCAAGACCGGCCTGTTCATCCCCACGCCCACGCTGGCCGGCTGGCTGGCCGGCGGCAGCGGCAGCGTGCTCGGCACCGGCATCGTGATCAGCGAGGGCCTGGTGATCAGCGAAGGCATCGTCATCAGCGAAGGGCTGGTGATCAGCGAGGGCCTCGTCATCAGCGAAGGGCTGGTGATCAGCGAGGGCCTCGTCATCAGCGAAGGCATCGTGATCAGCGAGACCGGCGTGCCGGCGATCCGCTACGACACGGGCTCGGCCACCAGCGGCGAGAACTGAACGCCATGAGCGAGCTCGCCGCCACCGCCACGACACCCTGGCAGCGTCTGCACAAGGCGCTGATGCCGGACTACAACCGCAAGGCCACGCTCTACTGGTGGACCATGGTGTCCATCGGCGTGCTGGTGCTGCTGCATTGCATCGTCGCGGTGGCCGCGCTGCCGCGCGCGGCGCTGCTGCAGATCGTGGCGGGCGCGGCCATCGCCACGCTGGCGGGCTTCTTCCCGGTGCGCATTCCGCGCTCGACCAACTCCTTCGCGGCCGGCGAGATCTTCATCTTCCTCGTGCTGCTGATGCACGGCGTGCCAGCCGCCGCGCTGGCCGCCGCCGGCGAGGCGCTGGTCGGCTCCTGGCGCACCTCCAGGCGCTGGACCAGCCGCATCGCCAGCCCGGCGATGGCGATCGTCTCGATGATCGTCGCCGGCTCGCTGCTCGAGCTCGTGCTCGGCGCGCTGCACGCCGCCTCGCTCTACAACGACGGCCTGCTGCTGACCGCGGCGATGGCCTTCTCGGTGGTGTACTTCGTGCTCAACACCGTGCTGGCGACGGCCGTCATCCACCTCAAGCGCAACCAGCCCATGGTGCTGCGCGAGGTGCTCGCCAACTTCGGCTGGGTCGCGCTGGCCTATGCCGGCAGCGCCACGGTGGCCTCGCTGCTGTTCCTCACCGTCGGCCAGTCCGGCCCCGGCGTGCTGATGGCGGTGGTGCCCATCGTCGGCCTGCTGCTGGCCACGCTGCACTTCTTCTTCCGCCAGCAGGAGGCCGACGAGGCGATGCGGCGCAGCCGCGTCGAGGCGGTCGAGCGCGAGGCGGCGCAGGCCGCGCTGCACGTGCAGGCGCTGGCGGTGAGCGAACAGCGTTTCCACAGCGCCTTCACGCACGCCGCGATCGGCATGGCGCTGGTGTCGGCCGACGGCGAAGTGCGCCAGGTCAACCGTGCGCTCGCCGCGCTGCTCGGGCAGGACGAGGAAGCGCTGGTCGGCCAGCGCCTCGACGCGCTCGTGCACGCCGACGACGCCGGCACGCTGGCTGCCCAGCTGGCGCGCGTGCACCGCCGCGAGATCGACGCCTTCGCCAACGAACTGCGCTGCCGCCACCACGACGGCAGCGACGTGTGGGTGGCGCTGGACGCGAGCTTCTTCGACGAGGCGGGCGCCGAGGCCGAGAGCCTCATCGTGCAGATGCAGGACATCACGGCGCGGCGCAGCGCCGAGGCGCGCCTGCAGCACATCGCCTTCCACGACAGCCTGACCGGCCTGCCCAACCGCTCGCGCTTCCACGAGCACCTCGCGCAGGCGATCGCGGCGGCGAACGGCGATCCGGAGCGCCGCTTCGCGGTGATGTTCCTCGACTTCGACCGCTTCAAGCTGGTCAACGACAGCATGGGCCACAGCGCCGGCGACGCCTTCCTCGTGCAGGTGGCGCGGCGCATCCGCGAGCACGTGCGCCCGCGCGACGTGGTGGCGCGCCTGGGCGGCGACGAGTTCGCCGTGCTGTGCGAAGACCTCGAGCGCGAGGCGCATGCCGTCACGCTGGCCGAGCGCCTGCAACTCGTGCTCGGCGAGCCGCTGCAGATCGGCGGCACCGAGATCACCACCAGCGCGAGCATCGGCATCACCTTCAGCACCTTCGGCTACACGCTGCCGGAGGAGGTGCTGCGCGACGCCGACATCGCGATGTACCGCGCCAAGGCGGCCGGCAAGGCGCGCCACGCGCTGTTCGACGCCGGCCTGCACGAGCAGGTCAGCGAGCGCGTGCACCTCGAAGGTGAGCTGCGCCGCGCGCTCGAGCACGGCCAGCTCAGCGTGGCCTACCAGCCGCTGTTCAACCTCGGCAGCGGCCGGCTCACCGGCTTCGAGGCGCTGGCGCGCTGGCAGCACCCGACGCTGGGCCTGATCAGCCCGGCCACCTTCATCCCGATCGCCGAGGAGTCGGCGCTGATCGCGCCGCTGACCGACTTCGTGCTCGACGCCGCCTGCCGCCAGCTCAAGCTCTGGCAGGCGCGCGGCGACACCTTCGCCGACCTCACGATGCAGGTCAACGTGTCGGGCAACGACCTCGCCCACAGCGGCTTCGCGCAGCGCGTCACACGCGCCATCGTGGCGGCGCGGCTGCACCCCAGCCAGCTCACGCTGGAGCTCACCGAGAACGTGCTGATGGACCGCGTCGACGGCGCGGTCGAGACGCTGGCGCGGCTGCGCGAGCTCGGCGTGAGCCTGTCGATCGACGACTTCGGCACCGGCTACTCCTCGCTCGCCTACCTCTCCTCGCTGCCCATCGACAGCCTGAAGATCGACGCCTCTTTCGTGCGCGGCATGCGCACCGGCTCCAAGGAGGCGGAAGTGGTGCGCGCCATCGTCACGCTCGGCGCCTCGCTGGGCAAGTCGGTGATCGCCGAGGGCATCGAGACCGAATCGCAGTTCGACCAGCTGCGCCGCATGGGCTGCGAGGCCGGCCAGGGCTACCACCTGTCGCGCCCGCTGGTGGCCGAGAACGTCGAGCTGCTGCTCGACCGCATCGAGGTCGACCGCTGGAGCCTGCAGCACGGCCAGCCGAGCCGGCCGATGCTGCATCATTGACCCCCCCGTAGCGCCTGCGGCGCTCCCCCCAGGGGGCGCCGCCAGCGGCCCGGCGGAGCCGGTTCCGCGGCGACCGCTTGGCAGGTTGGCGGTTCTCATACCGTTTCGCGTTCATCGCATAGATTCCGTTCGGGCTGAGCTTGTCGAAGCCCACCGCGTGCAACGCACGGCCCTTCGACAAGCTCAGGGCGAACGGAGTCTGACGATCGATCTCGGCTTCGTATCAGCGATCGAGGTTCTTGCTCGAGGCCGCGGTGGATTGCACCGGCGCGGCTTCCAGCGCCATGATCGCGCCCTGCTCGGGCAGGCGCGCCAGCACGTTCGTCGTTATGCGCGAGAGTGTGCCTTCATGCGCGCCGCCTACAATCCGCCGCCCTTCATTGCCCCTGTTCTTCTTGGAAGCCTTCCTCGTCTCCACCGGCATCGTCGCCCTCGGCGAAATGGGCGACAAGACGCAGCTGCTCGCGCTGCTGCTGGCGGCGAAGTTCCGCCGCCCCGTGCCCATCGTGCTGGGCATCCTCGTGGCCACGCTGGTCAACCACGCGCTGGCCGGCGCGGTGGGCGAGGGGGTCGCGCACGCGCTCGGCCCGCACGTGCTGCGCTGGGTGATCGGGCTGTCCTTCCTCGCGATGGCCGCGTGGATGCTGGTGCCCGACAGCATCGACGACGAGGCCGAAGGCGGCACGCAGCGCTTCGGCGTGTTCGGCACCACGGTGCTGGCCTTCTTCCTCGCCGAGATGGGCGACAAGACGCAGATCGCCACCGTGGCGCTGGCGGCGCGCTACGGCGATCTGGTCGCCGTGGTGGCCGGCACCACGCTGGGCATGATGATCGCCAACGTGCCGGCCGTGCTGCTCGGCGACGTGGTGGCGAAGAAGGTGCCGATGCGCCTGGTGCACGGCATCGCCGCGGCGATCTTCGCGGTACTGGGCGTGCTGACGCTGCTCAACGTCGGCAAGCTGTTCTAGGCCTCAGGTCGCTGCCGCGGTGCGGCGCAGGTAGCGCGCCAGCGTCTCGCGCAGCCGCGCGACGTCGATCGGCTTGGTGAGGAAGTCGTTCATGCCCGCGGCCATCGCCTCGTCGCGCTCGGAGGTCAGCGCGGCGGCGGTCAGCGCGATCACCGGCAGCGTCTCGGCGTCGAAGCGCTCGCGCAGCGCGCGCACCGCCGCGTGGCCGCTCATCACCGGCATGTGCACGTCCATCAGCACCAGGTCGAAGGGCCGTCCGGCGGCGGCCGCGGCGTCGACCGCCTCGACCGCGCTGGCGCCGTCGCCCGCCTGCGTCACGTCCAGGCCCCACTGCTCGAGCATGGCCACGGCGATCAGCATGTTGACCGGGTTGTCCTCGGCGATCAGCACGCGCCCGCCCTGCAGCGGCGCGAGCGCATCGCCTTCGGCCGGCGCCGCCGGCGGCGTGGCGGCGGCCAGCGGCAGGTCGGCCCAGAAGGCGCTGCCGTAGCCCGGCGCGCTGTTCACGCCCACGCTGCCGCCCATCAGCGCGGCCAGCTCGCGGCAGATCGACAGGCCCAGGCCGGTGCCGCCGTAGCGGCGCGTGATCGAGTCGTCGGCCTGCGAGAAGGGCGTGAACAGGCGCTGCTGGGTGTCGGCGGCGATGCCCGGGCCGGTGTCGTGCACCGCCAGGCGGATCGCGCCGCCGCGCATGCCGGCCTCGATGCGCACGCTGCCGCGCTCGGTGAACTTGATCGCGTTGGCGACGAAGTTGGTGAGGATCTGGCGCACGCGCAGCGGGTCGCCGCGCACCGCCGCCGGCACCTCGTCGGCCACCGAGAGCACGAAGGCCAGGCCCTTGGCCTCGGCCAGCGGCAGGTAGGCGTGGTGCACCGCCGCCACCGTGTCGCGCAGGCCGAAGGCGACGTCTTCCAGCGTGATGCGGCCGGCCTCCACCTTCGAGAGGTCGAGGATGTCGGAGATGATGCCGGTCAGGCTCTGCGTGCTGTCGATCATCTGCGCCAGGTACTGCTGGCGGCGCGCCTCGGCCAGCCCCGGCTGCATCGCCAGCCGCGCCAGGCCGAGCAGGCCGTTGAGCGGCGTGCGGATCTCGTGGCTGGTGTTGGCGAGGAAGGCGCTCTTGGCGCGGTTGGCCGCCTCGGCGGCGTCGCGCGCATCGGCCAGCGCATGCTGCGTCTGGCGGCGCTCGGTGATGTCCTCGGCCGTCCAGATGGTGCCGCCGCCGATCGGGTTGCTCGGGTCGACCGACTGCGCCTGCAGGCGCGCCCAGAACAGTGTGCCGTCGCGCCGCCTGAGCTGCGCCTCGCACTCGTAGCCGTGCTTCTGGCGCAGCTTGCCGATGGCCTCGCGGCGCAGGCGCTGGAACCCGGCCGGATCGGGCCACAGCGCGCTGAGCGTGGACTGGCGCAGCTCCTCCTCGCTGTAGCCGAACATCTCGCGGTGGCGCGCGTTGACGCGCACGATGCGCTGCTCGCGCACGAAGGCGATCGCCAGCGAGACGGTGTTGAGGATGGCCTCGACCTCCAGCCGCGTCTGCTCGCTGGCGCTGACGTCGCGCGCGGCGAGCACCAGGAAACGCTGGCCGTCGAAGTCGAAGCGCGCGCCCGAGGCCAGCAGCGGGATGCGCCGACCCTCGCGGTGCCGGAAGTTGACCGGCATGGCCTGCACGCCGCCCTGGCGGCGGATCGCCGCGACGAAGACGTCGCGGTCTTCCGGGCGCTGCCAGATGCCGAGCTCGGTGGAGGTGCGGCCGATCACCTCCTCGCGGCGCCAGCCCGTCACCTGCAGGAAGCAGTCGTTGACGAGCGCGTAGCGGCCGGTCTCCAGGTCGGTCAGCGTCAGGCAGTCGGGGCTGGTGGCGAACAGGTGCGACAGCAGCGCCTCCGAGCGGCGCAGCGCCGCCTCGGCGCTCTTGCGCGCGGTGATGTCGACGTACATCGTCAGCAGCGCCTGGCCGGCCACGCTGTCGACCGCCACCGCCGTGGCCTCGACCACGAAGGGCCGGCCGTCGAGCGCCTGCATGCGGTAGTCGATCACCGGCAGCGCCTCGCCGGGCGCGAGCCGTTCCGACAGCGCGATGCGCTCGCGCACCAGCTGGCGCTGCTCGGGCGCGCCGAAGTGGTCGAGCAGGTTGCCGCCCTTCATCGCGTCGGCGTCGCGGTAGCCGAACAGGCGCGCCGCGGCCGCGTTGGCGTCGAGCACCGTGCCGCGCCGATGCAGCACCATCGCCGAGGGCGAGCGCGTGAAGAGCGTGCGGTAGCGCATCTCGCTGGTCGACATGGCCTGCTGCGCGCGCACCTGGGCGGTGACGTCGCGCCCCACGCCCCAGTAGCCCTGGAAGATGCCGGCGGCGTCGAACTTCGGCTCGCCGCTGAGCGCCAGGTGGCGCAGCCGGCCCTGCGCGTCGACCGTGCTGGTCAGCAGGTTGCTGAACGGGCGGTGCGCTTCGAGATCGGCGCGGTGCGCGTCGAGCGTCTCGTCGTCCAGGCCCAGGCCGGCGTGCTCCCAGGGCGTGCGGCCGAGCGCGCGTTGCGGCGAGAGCGCCGCCGCGCCGGCGCGGCTCTCGGTGACGCGTGTGAAGCGGAACTCCTCGTCCTGCTCCCAGTACCAGTCGACCGCGATGCCCAGCAGCTCGCGGAAGCGCCGCTCGCGCGCCGCGCTCTGCGCCAGGTAGTGGTCGATGACGCGGGCGATCAGCGCACCGCCGGCCGCGCCGCAGGCGATCACCACGGCGTGCAGCCCGGCCAGCATGGCCAGCGATTCCGGGCCGGCCAGCGCGGCGAGGCGCCCGCTCGCCTGCAGCGCGGCGAGGCCGGCGATGCCCAGCAGCGCGAAGGCGGCGGCGGCGAGGCCGTGGCGCATCCCGGCTGCCGCGCCGAGCAGGCACACCACCAGGCCGAGCACGGCCAGCCCCGGCTGGCGCAGGCCGTCGTCGAGCAGCACGCTGGCGCCCAGGGCCAGCGACATCGCGCCGAGCGATACCAGCAGCAAGGCGCGGTTCAGGCGCGCCAGGCGCGAGGCGCGGCTGCGCTGCCACAAGCCGGCGCACAGCGCGGCGAAGGCGAGGAAGGCGAGCGCGGCACCGGCGCGCGCGCCGGCATCGAGCGCGCTGGGCAGCGCGACGAAGAGCACCGCGAGCGCGGCGGCTGCCACCGCGCCCGTGCCGAAGAAGGCGCCGCCGATCAGGCGGCGCACGGTATCCGAGGCGTCCAGCGGCGGCAGGCGGGGGCGTTGGCTCATCCGGTCGGCCCCCGCGGTCGGTGGAGCACTGCGGGGTGGCAAGGGGTCGCCGATGTTACGCCGAGCCCGCCAGGGCGGCCATCAGGGCGGCGTGCAGCTTGTGCATGTCGATCGGCTTGGTGAGAAATCCGTCCATGCCGCTGGCCAGCGCCTGCTCGCGTTCCGACGAGAGCGCCGCGGCGGTCAGCGCGATGATGGGCAGGCGGCGGCTGCCGGCGCGCTCGCGCAAGGCGCGCGTGGCCTCGTAGCCGCTCATCACCGGCATCTGCACGTCCATCAGCACCGCGTCGAGCGGCCGGCCGGCGTGCTCGGCGCGCTCCACCGCCGCGATCGCCTGGCGGCCGTCGCTGGCCTGCTCGACCTGCACGCCCCACTGCTCGAGCATGGCCACGGCGATGGTCATGTTGACCGGGTTGTCCTCGACCATCAGCACGCGCGCGCCGGCCAGCGGCGAGTGCTCCGGCGCGCCGGCCGAGGCATCACGCGGCGGCGCCTCGGCGGCCGGCAGCGGCAGTTCGGCCCAGAAGCGGCTGCCCTCGCCGGGCGTGCTGTCGACGCCGACGCGCCCGCCCATCAGCGCGGCCAGTTCGTGGCAGATCGACAGCCCCAGGCCGCTGCCGCCGAAGCGCCGCGTGGTCGACTGGTCGGCCTGCACGAAGGGCTGGAAGAGCCGCGCGCGCACCTCGGCCGTGATGCCCGGCCCGCTGTCGCGCACCTCGAAGTGCAGCGCGCCGCCCGCGGCCACGCCGGCGTGCAGCGTCACCGAGCCGCGCTCGGTGAACTTCAGCGCGTTGCTCAGGTAGTTGGCCAGCACCTGGCGCACGCGCACCGGGTCGCCCCACACCCAGCGCGGCACGCCGCCATCGGTGTGCAGCGCGAAGCCCAGGCCGTGCGCGTCGGCCAGCGTGCCGTGCACCTGGCGCAGCGAGTCGAGCAGGGCATGCAGGTCGAAGGCGACGCGCTCGATGTCGAGCTTGCCGGCCTCGATCTTGGACAGGTCGAGCACGTCGGAGATGATGGCCGACAGGGTTTCGGCGCTCTCGGCGATCTGCTCCAGGTACTGGCGGCGGCGCGCCTCGTCGAGCTCGGGCCGGCGCGCCAGCCGCGCCAGGCCGAGCAGGCCGTTGAGCGGCGTGCGGATCTCGTGGCTGGTGTTGGCGAGGAAGGCGCTCTTGGCGCGGTTGGCCGCCTCGGCGTCGTCGCGCGCCTTGGCCAGCGCCTGCTCGGTGCGGCGCCGCTCGGTGATGTCCTCGACGATCCAGATCGTGCCGCCGCGCATCGGGTGCGACGGGTCGGCGGCCTTGGCGAGCATGCGGCACCAGAACGGCGTGCCGTCGCGGCGCACCAGCTCGCGCACGAACTCGACCGGCTCGCCGCGCGACAGCGCCGGGCCGATCATGGCGCCGATCTCGGCGTACTCCTGGTCGCTCGCCCACACCACGCGCCCGGCCTGGCCGGCGAGCGTGCCGGGCTCCCAGCCGAGCATCTTCTCCAGCGCCGGATTGGCCTGCACGAAGCGGCCCTCGCGCGTGAAGGCGATGCCCAGCGAGGCGTTCGCCAGCACGGCCTCGTGGGCCAGGCGCGTGCGCTCGCTCTCGGTGATGTCGCGGCCGTTGAGCACGAGGTATTTCGCGCCCTCCAGCCCGAATACCGAGGCGGAGATCAGCAGCGTGAACGGCCGGCCGTTGCGGTCGACGAACTCGATCGGCATGTCCTGCACGCGGCGGTCGGGGCGCAGGCGACGGATGAACTCCTCGCGCCGCTCGGTCGAGCCCCACACGCCCAGCTCCAGCGAGGTGCGGCCGATCGCCTCCTCGCGCGTGTAGCCGGTCGCGCGGGCGAAGGTGTCGTTGACCATGACGTAGCGGCCGGTCGCCATGTCGGTCAGCGTGATCATGTCGGGGCTGGTGGTCACCAGCGTCGAGAGCACCAGCTCGGAGTGGCGCAGCGCCTCCTGCGCGCGCGCCAGCGCGTCGACGTCGCGCGTCACGCCCCAGTAGCCGAGGAAGCGCCCGGCGGCGTCGAAGCGCGGCTCGCCGCTGACCAGCAGGTGCAGCACGCTGCCGTCGGCGCGGCGCCAGCGCATGCGCAGGTCGCGGAACGGGCGATGCGCCTGCAGGTCGGCGCGGTGCTGTTCGGCCACGCCGGGCTCGAACTCCCACGCCGTGTACTCCCAGGGGGCGCCCAGCTCGAATGCCTGCGGCCCGAAGCTGTTGTCGGGGCCGCGCTGCCAGACCCGTGTGCGGGCGAGCGCCGCGTCGATCTCCCAGTAGGCGTCGGCCGCGATGCCGAGCAGGCTCTGGAAGCGCGCCTCGCGTTCGCGGCTGGCGCCAAGGTAGTGGTGGAAGACGCGCCGCACCATCAGCCCGCTGCTCAGCCCGACGCCGAGCAGCAGCAGCTGGTTGGTCAGGCGCCGCTGCAGCGTCATGTCGGCCAGCGCCGCGGCGCCGCGGATCCAGCCCGCGTGCTCGGCCCAGGCCAGGCCGGCGAGCATCAGCGCGCCCACCACACCTAACGACAGGCCGAGCCGGGCGCTGACCGTCGCGCCCATCAGGAAGCTGAGCAGGGCGATGAAGCCGATCGCCGGGCCGTTGAAGCCCCAGCCGTGGATCACCGTCGCCGCCCCCAGCAGCGCCATGCCGCCCGCGCACACCGCCAGCAGCGCCAGCTCGCTGCGCGCCCGCTCCCAGCGCCAGCCGGCGGCGCAGGCCAGCGCCAGCACCAGCGAGCCGGCCAGCAGCGCGGCCCGGCCGGGCTGCGGCAGCACCGTGTTGGTGGCCAGCAGCAGGACGTTCAGCCCGAAGACGATGGCAAAGGTGCCGAACAGGTAGCGACGCACGAGGAGGCGCGCGTCCTGGCGGGGGTCGGGGAGAACGGTCGGGTTCACGGCGCTGCGCAGCCGCTAAGGCCTGTTGACGGGCCCTAGTCTGCCGCGATCGCGTCGATACGGGGGGAGGTTCAACCCGCGGCCCGGCGCCCGGCTGCCAAGGATGCACGCGTGGCCTGGGCGGCGCTGCGTGCCGCGGCGGCGAACTCGTTGCCGCGGCTGGCGTAGAGGATGGCGCGCGAGGAGTTCACCACCACCGGCGCGCTGGTGCGGCCGCCCTGCCCGCGCCAGCCGGCGCGCACCGTGGCCACCGCATCGCCGCCTTGCGCGCCGACGCCGGGAATCAGCAGCGGCAGCGTCGGCGCCAGCTCGCGCACGCGCTCGATCTCGGCGGGGAAGGTGGCGCCCACCACCAGGCCGAGCTGGCCGGTGCGGTTCCACGGCCCTTGCGCGAGGCGCGCGATGTGTTCGTAGAGCAGGTCGCCGGTGACCAGGCGCTGCGCCTGCAGGTCCGAGCCGCCGGGGTTGGAGGTGCGGCACAGCAGGAACAGGCCCTTGTCCTCGTATTTCAGCCAGGGCTCGACCGAATCGAAGCCCATGAAGGGCGAGAGCGTCACCGCATCGGCCTGGTAGCGCTCGAAGGCTTCCAGCGCGTACTGCTCGGCGGTGCTGCCGATGTCGCCGCGCTTGGCGTCGAGGATCACCGGCACGTTCGGCGCCACCTTGCGGATGTGCGCCATCAGGCGTTCGAGCTGGTCTTCGGCGCGCTGCGCCGCGAAGTAGGCGATCTGCGGCTTGTAGGCCAGCACCAGGTCTTTCGTCGCGTCGACGATGGTGGCGCAGAAGTCGAAGGTGCGCGTCGGGTCGTGCTGCCAGGCGCCGGGGAACTTGGAGGGCTCCGGGTCCAGCCCCACGCACAGCAGCGAGTCGTGCGCGCGTTCGGCGGCGGCCAGCTTGTCGGTGAACTTCATGTCAGTGGCCCAGCCGCTTGGCCAGCGCCGCCGCCGCGCCGGTGTAGTTGCCCGGCGTCAGCGCCTTGAGGCGCGCGCGTTCGGCTTCGGGCAGATCGGTGAGCGTGTCGATGAAGGCCGCGATCGCCTCGCGCGTGATCGCCTTGCCGCGCGTCAGCTCCTTCAGGCGCTCGTAGGGGTTGGGCAGCGAGTAGCGCCGCATCACGGTCTGGATCGGCTCGGCCAGCACTTCCCAGGCGGCGTCGAGGTCGGCGGCCAGCGCCTCGCGGTTGATCTCCAGCTTGTCCAGCCCGCGCAGCAGCGAGTCGTAGCCGAGCAGCGCGTAGCCGAGCGCCACGCCCATGTTGCGCAGCACCGTGGAGTCGGTCAGGTCGCGCTGCCAGCGGCTGATCGGCAGCTTCTGGCTCAGGTGCGCGAGCAGCGCGTTGGCCAGGCCGAAGTTGCCCTCGGCATTCTCGAAGTCGATCGGGTTGACCTTGTGCGGCATGGTCGACGAACCGATCTCGCCGGCCTTGGTGCGCTGCTTGAAATAGCCCAGGCTGACGTAGCCCCACACGTCGCGCGACCAGTCGATCAGGATGGTGTTGGTGCGCGTCACCGCGTCGAACAGCTCGGCCATCCAGTCGTGCGGCTCGATCTGGATGGTGTAGGGGTTGAAGGCGAGGCCGAGCTGCTGCTCGACCACCTTGCGGGCGAAGCCTTCCCAATCGAACTCCGGCCAGGCCGAGAGGTGGGCGTTGTAGTTGCCCACCGCGCCGTTCATCTTGGCCAGCAGCTTCACCTCGGCGATGCGGCCGCGCGCGTGCACGAGGCGCGCCACCACGTTGGCGATCTCCTTGCCCACCGTGGTCGGGCTGGCGGTCTGGCCGTGGGTGCGGCTGAGCATGGGCACCTCGGCGAGATCGCGCGCCATCGCGGAGAGCTTGTCGACGATGCGGTCGAGTGCCGGCAGCAGCACCTCGGCGCGCGCCGCCTTGAGCATCAGCGCATGGC
The DNA here is from genome assembly GCA_017983795.1 of Piscinibacter sp. Taxonomy (GTDB): domain Bacteria; phylum Pseudomonadota; class Gammaproteobacteria; order Burkholderiales; family Burkholderiaceae_C; genus Piscinibacter. The sequence goes on along the minus strand of JAGOAS010000009.1, from coordinate 48,651 downwards.
TGGTGTTGTTGATGTCCTCGCTGGTGCAGGCGAAGTGCACGAACTCGCCGGCCGCCTTCAGCTCGGCGTTCGATTCGAGGCGGCCCTTGATCCAGTACTCCACCGCCTTGACGTCGTGGTTGGTGGTGCGCTCGATGTCCTTGATGGCCTGCGCGTCGGCCTCGGAGAAACGCGCCGCCAGAGAGCGCAGCAGGCCGCGCGCGGCTTCGGACAGCGGCTTGAACTCGGCGAAGCCGGCGTCCGAGAGGGCGATGAACCACTCCACCTCGACCTGCACGCGCCGGTGCATCAGGCCGTATTCGGAGAGCAGCGGGCGCAGCGGCGCGACCTTGGCGGCGTAGCGGCCGTCGAGCGGCGAGAGCGCGGTGAGGGCGCTGAGGGAATGTTGGGTCATCGCGGCAGCGCGCTGCGCAGCGCGCGTGGTCTCGGGAGGGGAACCGCGATTTTAGGCGGCGCGCCCCGGCCGCCCCACCACGTGGCGCACCACCGGCGGGTTCGGCACCGCCGGCCCGTCGTGGATGTGCACCGCTTCGGCGAGCGTCAGCAATGCCGCGTCGGCCGAGGCCGCGCTGGCGGCGTGCACCTTGAGCAGCGCATCGCCGGCCTTCACCGTGGTGCCCAAGGGCAGCAGCCGCGTGATGCCCACGCGCGGATCGACCTTGTCGCTGGCGCGGCGCCGCCCGCCGCCGAGCGCCACGATCACCAAGCCGATCTTGCGCGTGTCCATGGCGCTGAAGACGCCGTCGCGCGGCGCGGCCAGCACGCGCTGCACCGGCGCGCTGGGCAGATGCGCGCCGCCGCGCGCCAGCACGTTGGCCGGCCCACCCAGGCCAGCCACCATGCGCGCGAAGCGCTCGGCCGCGCTGCCGTCGTCGAGCGCGCGCATCGCCTGCTGCTCGCCCTTGGCCGGCGAGGCGGCCAGCCCGCCCAGCCACAGCATGCGGCCGGCCAGCGCCAGCGTCAGCTGCAGCAGGCGTGGCTCGCGCGCCGCGCCGGTGAGGAAGTCGATCGCCTCGCGCACTTCCACCGCATTGCCGGCGGTGCTGCCCAGCACCTGGTTCATGTCGGAGATCAGCGCCTGCGTGGGCAGGCCCGAGCCCACCGCCACCTCGACCAGGCTGCGCGCCAGCGTGTCGGCCGAATGCGCCTCGGTGCTGAAGGCGCCGTTGCCGACCTTCACGTCCATCACCAGCGCATCCAGCCCGGCGGCGAGCTTCTTGGAGAGGATGCTCGCGGTGATCAGCGGCACCGATTCCACCGTCGCGGTGACATCGCGGATGGCGTAGAGGCGCCGATCCGCCGGCGCGATGCGCGCGTTCGCGCCGACGATCGCGCAGCCCGCCTCGCGCAGCACGCGCACCAGCGTCGCTCGCCGCGGCGTCACCGTGTAGCCGGGCAGGGCCTCGAGCTTGTCGAGCGTGCCGCCGGTGTGGCCGAGGCCGCGGCCCGAGACCATCGGCACCACGCCGCCGCAGGCCGCCACCAGCGGCGCGAGCACCAGGCTGGTCTTGTCGCCCACGCCGCCGGTCGAGTGCTTGTCGAGCAGCGGGCCGTGCAGCTTGGCGCGCGACCAGTCGAGCCGGTCGCCGGAGTCGGTCATCGCCTGCGTCAGCGCGACGCATTCCTCGCGGCCCATGCCACGCAGGCAGACGGCCATCGCGAAGGCGGCGATCTGGCCTTCGCTCCACGAGCGATCCACTAGGCCGCGCACGAAAGACTGGATCTCGGCTGCATCGAGCCGCTGCGCGCGGCTCTTGCGGCGAATGATTTCCTGGGCAAGCATGGGCTGGCGATTGTCCGGAAGGCGACGCGCCTTGTCCTCCCCGGGGCCGGGTGTTTGGCGCCAGCGCGAGAATTCCCGCACTCGCTCGACTGTTTCGCGCCATGACCGACCTGTCACGCTTTCCCATCACCCGCAAGTGGCCCGCCGCCCATCCCGAGCGGCTGCAGCTGTACTCGCTGCCCACGCCCAACGGCGTGAAGGTGTCGATCATGCTGGAGGAGCTGGGCCTGCCCTACGAGCCGCACCTGGTGAGCTTCGATCGCAACGACCAGCTCTCGCCGGAGTTCCTCTCGCTCAACCCGAACAACAAGATCCCCGCCATCCTCGACCCCGACGGCCCGGGCGGCAAGCCGCTGGCGCTGTTCGAGTCGGGCGCGATCCTGCTCTACCTGGCCGAGAAGAGCGGCCGCTTCCTCGGTGCCGACCCGGCCGCGCGCTACGAGGCGATCCAGTGGCTGATGTTCCAGATGGGCGGCGTCGGTCCGATGTTCGGCCAGGTCGGCTTCTTCCACAAGTTCGCCGGAAGGGACTGGGAAGACAAGCGCCCGCGCGATCGCTACGTGGCCGAATCGCGCCGGCTGCTCAAGGTGCTGGAGCAGCACCTCGCCGGCCGCGCGTGGATGCTGGGCGGCGACTACAGCATCGCCGACATCGCGATCTGGCCCTGGGTGAACAACCTGATCGGCTTCTACGGTGCGGGCGAGCTGGTGGGCTTCGCGGATTTCGCCAACGTGAAGCGCGTGCTCGACACCTTCCTCGCGCGGCCGGCGGTGCAGCGCGGGCTGAAGATTCCGCTCAGGACCTGAGCACGGCTTCGATGTCGTCGAGCAGTGCGCTCGCGCCCAGGCGCAGGCGCTGCGGCACGAGCGCTGCGCGGCCGAGGATCTGCTCGACCAGATCGAGGTAGACCAGCGCATCGGCCACGCGGCGCACGCCGCCCGAGGCCTTGAAGCCGACGCGCTGCGCGGCCTGCGCATCGGCGGCGATTGCTTCGAGCATCACGCGCGCCGCTTCGGGCGTGGCGCCGGTGGGCGTCTTGCCGGTGCTGGTCTTGAGGAAGTCGGCGCCTTCCGCGAGCGCGATGCGCGAGGCGGCGGCGATCAGCGCTGTGGTCTTCAGCTCGCCGCTTTCGAGAATCACCTTCAGCACGCGGCCCTCGCACTCGCGCCGCACCGCGCGCAGCAGCGCGGCAGGGGCTGCCGTGTCGCCGGCCATCAGGGCGCGCCAGGGCAGCACCAGGTCGATTTCCTGCGCGCCGGCGGCGACGATCTGCTGCGTGTCGCGCACGGCGCGCTCGATATCGTCGTTGCCTTCGGGAAAGTTCGCGACCGCCGCCACCGCCCCGCCGGCCGGCGCATGCGCCAGCGCCAGCGGCACGAAGCGCGGCCACACGCACAGCGCCGCCACGCTGCCCGGCGCCGCCGCGGCGCGCGCGGCCAGGCGCAGGATGTCGGCCTCGCTGTCCTGCTCGTTCAGGCTCGTCAGGTCGAGGCAGGCGAGCGCGAGGCGCGCGGCCTGCTGCAGATTGCGTTCGTTCATGCTGGCAGTGCGGTGATCACCGCTTCGAGCAGGGCCACCGCAAGCGGCGCGCTGTCGCCGGCCACGGCCAGCGTGTGCGCGTGGCTCAGCGCCTCGGCCTGCAGCCCGCAGCCCATGTTGGTGAAGAGCGAGAAGGCCAGCACGCGCAGGCCGGCGTGGCGCGCCAGGATGGTCTCGGGCACGGTGCTCATGCCCACCGCCTGCGCGCCCAGGCGTTGCAGCATGCGGATCTCGGCCGGCGTCTCGAACTGCGGGCCCAGCACCCAGGCGTATACGCCTTCGTGCAGCGTGATGCCGGCGCGCCGCGCCGCTTCGCGTGCCTGCGTGCGCAGGGCCGGGTCGTAGGCGTCGCGCAGGTCGACGAAGCGCGCCGCGCCGCGCTCGCCGACGAGCGGCGAGTGCTGCACGAGGTTGAGGTGGTCAGCCACCATCATCAGCTCGCCGGGGCGCATGGTTTCGTCCAGGCTGCCGGCGGCGTTGGTCTGCACCAGGGTCTGCACGCCGGCCGCGGCCAGCGCGTCGATCGCGCCTTTCATCGCCGCCACGTCACCGCCTTCGTAGGCGTGGCGGCGGCCGCACAGCACCGCCACCTCGTGCGCGCCGATGCGGCCGAGCAGCAGCTCGCCGGCGTGGCCGGCGATGCCGGTCTGCGGAAAGCCCGGCAGGCTCGCGTAGGGCAGGCGCAGCGGGTCCGCGACGCGCTGCGCGAGCGGCGCCCAGCCGGAGCCGAGCAGCACGGCGATGCGCGGGCGCCGGCCGGTGGCCCGCAGCATTTGCGCGGCTTCGTTGTTCATCGCGGCCCCAGCTGATCGGGCCCGAAGCTCGCGGGCAGCAGCTCGGCCAGCGTGTGGCGTGCGAGCACGCGCCGCAGGTCGGCTGACCACACCGGCACCGCGCCGCCGCCTGCGAACTCGCGCAGCTTCTGGCGGCAGCCGCCGCAGGGCGTGATGGGCGTGGCGGCATCGGCGGCGACGAGCACCGCCGTGATCCGCGTGCCGCCGGCCAGCACCAGCTGCCCCAGCGCCACGGCTTCGGCGCACAGGCCTTCGGGGTAGGCCGCGTTCTCGACGTTGCAGCCGGCGTGAATGCGGCCCTGCTCGTCCATCAGCGCGGCGCCGACGGCGAATTGCGAGTAGGGCGCATGGGCGCGCGCGCGGGCGGCCAATGCGGCGGCCAGCAGCGCGGGCGGGGGCGATTCGGGGGTGGAGGTGTCCAAGGCGGAAGGCAGGCGGGTCGGGCCGAGATTCTGCGCCAGCACGCAGCGTGCAGCGCTATGCTGTATCCACCTCCTTGGGAGCTGCGCACCCATGGCCACCGACAACGCCGCCCCCGGCACGCGCCACATCCGCCTGACCTCGCACCCCGGCCAGGGCGCCACCGGTGCGCCGGCCATCCACTGGGGCGCGGCCGACGCGCTCGAACGCGGCCCGGTGGTCGGCAGCACCACCAACCGCAGCCAGCGCAACGTGATCGGCTCGCACAGCGGCAGCTACGGCGTCTACCGCGCGCTCGCGGTGGCGGCCGGCAACCTCGTCAAGGGGCATCGCGCCGACCTCACCAACACCGCGCCCACGGATCTGATCGGCCCCTACGAACAATGGGGCGACGCCGAGAAGATCGTCTCCATCGACCCCTGGGGCGCCTCGGTACAGACGGTATTCGCCGACTACCTCGAGGCCGGCTACGACATCCGCCCGACCATCGCCGTCACCAAGGCGCACATCCACCTGCCGGAGATCCGCCAGGCGCTGGCCTTCCAGCGCCTGCAGGTGGACGGAACCTTGCTGCTCGAGGACGGCTCGGCCGCCGTCACCAAGATCGCCGTCGAGCCGGTGTGGTGGCTGCCGGGCGTGGCGAAGCGCTTCGAGGTCAGCGAGGCGGAGCTGCGCCGCGCGCTCTTCGAGGAGACCGGCGGCATGTACCCCGAGCTCGTCACGCGCAGCGACATCGAGGTCTTCCTGCCGCCCATCGGCGGGCAGACGCTCTACGTATTCGGCGAGGTGCGCGACCTCGCCGACCCGGGCGTGACGCTGACCGCACGCGTGCACGACGAGTGCAACGGCTCGGACGTCTTCGGCTCCGACATCTGCACCTGCCGGCCCTACCTGACGCATGCCATCGAGGAATGCATCCAGGGCGCGCAGCGCGGCGGCGTGGGGCTGATCGCCTACAGCCGCAAGGAAGGCCGCGCGCTCGGCGAGGTCACCAAGTTCCTCGTCTACAACGCGCGCAAGCGCCAGGAGGGCGGTGACCGCGCCGACAAGTACTTCCTGCGCACCGAATGCGTGGCCGGTGTGCAGGACATGCGCTTCCAGGAGCTGATGCCCGACGTGCTGCACTGGCTGGGCATCCGCAAGATCCACCGCCTGGTCTCGATGAGCAACGACAAGTACGACGCCATCACCGGCAGCGGCATCGAGGTCGGCGAGCGCATCAAGATCCCCGACGCGCTGGTGCCGGCCGATGCGAAGGTGGAGATCGAGGCGAAGATCGCGGCGGGCTACTTCACCGATGGCAGCGTGCCCGACGCCGAGCGTCTGGCGAACGTGAAGGGGCGCGGGCTTGAGTGAGCTCGATGCCGCCGTCCGCACGCTGCGCGATCCGGCGACGATACGTGCGCGCTGCGCGGCGATCACGGCCTTCGTGGATGCGGGGCGCTCGCAGCACTTCACCCTCGACCGCACGAAGCTCGACGCCGTGGCCGAGCGCATCGCCACGCTGACGCGTTCGCGCTTCCCCGATCTAACGATTCCGTACCACAGCCGCTGGCGCCATTTCGAGGCCGGCGGTGTGGACCGCAAGGCCGAGCTCGATGCGAAGCTGGCCGGACGCACGCAGGTGGCGATCGCGCGCTCGCGCATCGATCTCACGCTGGTCAGCGTGCTGCTCGACGCCGGCGCCGGGCCCGACTGGCGCTTCCACGAGGCCGAGAGCGGCCAGGCCTTGGCCCGCAGCGAGGGCCTGGGCGTGGCGAGTTTCAGGGCCTTCCTCGCCGGGCGCTTCTCGTCGGACGCCGGCGACCCCTGCCGCGTCGACGCGGCGGCGCTGCTCAAGCTCGACGCGGCAGCGCTCGCCGACATCTTCCAGGTGCGCGCGGGCAACCCGCTGGTCGGCCTCGAAGGCCGCGCGGCCTTGATGCGCCGCCTCGGCGAAGCGCTGCGCGCGCAGCCGCAGACCTTCACGGCCACCGGCCAGCCCGGCCATCTGTTCGACGTGCTCACCCACCATCCGCACGCGCCGCGCCTGCACCACCACCATCCGCAGCCGGCGCCGCTGCACCACCACGTGCAGGCGGCGCGCATCCTCGCGGCGCTGCTCGATGCCTTCAGCGCCATCTGGCCGAGCGGGCAGGTGCTTCACGGCGTGCCGGTCGGCGATGTCTGGCCGCACCCGGCCGCCGGCGGCGAGGGCGCCATCGCCGGCTGGGTGCCCTTCCACAAGCTCAGCCAGTGGCTCGCCTACTCGCTGCTCGAACCCTTCGAGTGGGCCGGCGTGAAGGTCGAGGGGCTGGATGCGCTGACCGGCCTGCCCGAATACCGCAACGGCGGGCTGCTGCTCGACGCCGGCGTGATCGTGCCGCGCGATGCGGCCTTCGCGGCGCGGCCGCGCCTGCCCTCGGAGCCCTGGGTGATCGAGTGGCGCGCGCTCGCCGTGGCGCTGCTCGACGAGCTCGCGCCGATGGTGCGTGCGCGCCTCGCCACGCCCGAGCTGCCGCTGGCCTGCGTGCTCGAAGGCGGCAGCTGGGCCGCGGGCCGGCAGATCGCCGCCGAGCGGCGGCCGGGCGGCGCGCCGCCGGTGGCCATCGAGAGCGACGGCACGGTGTTCTGAACGAGGCTTCTTTCGCAGGGAGTTCCATGCCGGCCGACGTGCACCACATCACCCACCCGCTGATCCAGCACAAGCTGACGCTGATGCGGCAGAAGGACCGCAGCACCAACAGCTTCCGCCGCCTGCTCAACGAGATCAGCATGCTGATGGCCTACGAGGTCACGCGCGACATGCCGACGCAGCTGATCGAGATCGAGACGCCGCTCGAGACCATGCGCTCGCCGGTGATCGACGGCAAGAAGACGGTGTTCGTGTCCATCATGCGCGCCGGCGCCGGCTTCCTCGACGGCATGCTCGAGGTGGTGCCGGGCGCGCGCATCGGCCACATCGGCCTGTACCGCGACCCGAAGACGCTGGTGGCGGTCGAGTACTACTTCAAGATGCCGCAGGACATGCACGAGCGCGACGCGATCGTGCTCGACCCCATGCTCGCCACCGGCAACTCGGCGGTGGCGGCGGTCGACCGGCTCAAGGAGACCAAGCCGAAGTCGATCCGCTTCGTCTGCCTGCTCGCCGCGCCCGAGGGCCTCGCCAACTTCCGCGCCAGCCACCCCGACGTGCCGGTCTACACCGCGGCCATCGACCGCGAGCTCAACGACCATGGCTACATCCTGCCCGGCCTGGGCGACGCGGGCGACCGGCTGTTCGGCACCAAGTAGCCTCAGGCCAGCGCGGCGGCGAGGTGGCAGCCGCTGCCGGCCATCACGAACAGGTGCCAGATGAAGTGGCCGAAGCGCAGCGAGGTGTCGAAGACGAAGAAGGCCGTGCCGACGAGGTAGGCCGCGCCGCCGGCCAGCAGCCAGGCGAGCGCGGAGGCATCGAGCGCCGCGACGCCCGGCAGCGCGGCCAGCGCCGCGCACCAGCCGAGCAGCAGGTACAGGCCGGTGGACAGGCGCCGTTGCGTGAGCCGGCGCATCAGCTTGAGCGCGGCACCGGCCAGCGCCAGCAGCCACAGCAGCGCGCAGGTGGCGATGCCGGCCCAGCCCGACCAGCCGGTCATCGCGCCGAGCGTGAAGGGCGTGGCGCTGCCGGCGATGAAGAGGTAGATCGCCGCATGGTCCACCGCCCGCGCCCACAGCTTGGCGCGGCCGTGCGGCAGCGCGTGGTAGACGGCCGAGGCCAGGAACACCAGCACCATCGTGATGCAGAACACCGCCACCGCGGCCACGCCCAGCGCCCCGTTGTGGCGCGGCGCCGCCGCCGCGAGCGCGGGCCAGGCCATCAGCGGCAGCGCGCAGGCGAGCGCGTGGCTCGCCGCGTTCGCCATCTCCTCGGCGCGCGTCTGCAGCCGTGCGCGGGGCGCGGTTCGCAGCAGGGCGGGGAGAGGCACTCGCATGTCTCCAATGAACGCGTTCAGCGCTCTTTGCGCATCCCCTCGAAAGTGGCAGAACCCCGTATTCGCGCGCCTTCGAACTTGGGACGGGTTAACCTGAGCTCATGCTGATCAAGAACGCCACCCTTCCCGACGGCCGCAGCGGCATCGATGTGCTGGTGCGCGAGGGCCGCATCGCCGCGCTCGGCCCGAATCTCGCCGCGCCCGAAGGCGTGCAGGTGATCGAGGCCGCCGGCCAGCTGCTCAGCCCGCCCTTCGTCGACGCCCACTTCCACATGGACGCGACGCTGAGCGTTGGCCTGCCGCGCGTGAACGAAAGCGGCACGCTGCTCGAAGGCATCGCGCTGTGGGGCGAGCTGAAGCCGCAGCTGACGCAGCAGGCGCTGGTCGAGCGTGCGCTGCAGTATTGCGACTGGGCGGTGGCCAAGGGCTTGCTGGCGATCCGCTCGCATGTCGACGTGTGCGACGAGCGGCTGCTCGCCGTCGAGGCGCTGCTGCACGTGCGCGAGCGCGTGAAGCCCTACCTGGATCTGCAGCTGGTCGCCTTCCCGCAGGACGGCCTGCTGCGCGCCCCCAACGCGCTCGCGAACCTGAAGCGCGCGCTCGACCTCGGCGTCGACGTGGTCGGCGGCATCCCGCACTTCGAGCGCACTGCCGAGCAAGGCGCGCAGAGCGTGAAGCTGCTGTGCGAGCTCGCCGCCGAACGCGGCCTGCGCGTCGACATGCACTGCGACGAGAGCGACGACCCGCTGAGCCGCCACGTCGAGACCCTCGCCTTCCACACGCAGCGCCTCGGCCTGCAGGGCCGCGTGACGGGCTCGCACCTCACGTCCATGCATTCGATGGACAACTACTACGTCTCCAAGCTGCTGCCGCTGATGCGCGAGGCCGGTCTGCACGCGATCGCCAACCCGCTCATCAACATCACGCTGCAGGGACGCCACGACAGCTACCCCAAGCGCCGCGGCATGACGCGCGTGCCCGAGCTGCTGGCGGCGGGCATCAACGTCGGCTTCGGCCACGACTGCGTGATGGACCCGTGGTACTCGCTCGGCAGCGGCGACATGCTGGAGGTGGCCGCGATGGGCCTGCACGTGGCGCAGATGACCTCGCAGACGCAGATGCGCCAGTGCTTCGACGCGGTGACCGTGAACAGCGCGCGCATCCTCGGCCTCGCCGACTACGGGTTGGAGGTCGGCAAGGCGGCCGACTTCGTGCTGCTGCAGGCGGGCGACGCTATCGAGGCGATCCGCCTGCGCGCGACGCGGCTGCTGGTGGTGCGGCGCGGCCAGGTGCTGGCCTGCTCGGCCCCGGCCAAGGCCGTGATGTCGCTGCCGGGGCGCCCGATCGCGGTGGACTGGCGAGCCTCTGCGTAGCGCCGACAGACCCTAGAATGAATCGCAGCAGGGACGACGACGCAGCATGAATCACAACAGCACGATGAAGCTCATCGGAGCTCTCACCAGCCCCTACGTGCGCAAGGTGCGCATCGTGCTGGCCGAGAAGAAGCTCGACTACCAGTTCGAACTCGAAGATGTCTGGAACGCCGAGACGATCCTCAAGGCCAACCCGCTGGGCAAGGTGCCCTGCCTAGTGCTGGAAGGCGGCGAGGCGGTGTTCGATTCGCGCGTGATCGTCGAATACCTCGACACGCGCTCGCCGCTGAATCGCCTGATCCCCGAATCGGGGCGCGGCCGCACCGAGGTGCGCACCTGGGAGGCGCTGGCCGACGGCTTGATCGACGCGGCCATCCTCGCGCGGCTCGAGGCCACCTGGCCGGGCCGCGGCGAGGGCCAGCGTTCGCAGGCCTGGATCGAGCGCCAGCTCAGCCGCGTCGACAGCGCGCTGGCGGCGATGAGCACCGGCCTGGGCGAGAAACCCTGGTGCTCGGGCATCCACCTCTCGCTGGCCGACATCGCGGTCGGCTGCGCGCTCGGCTACCTCGACTTCCGCTTCCCGCTGATCGACTGGCGCGGCCGCCACGGCAACTTGGCGAAGCTGGCCGAGAAGCTCGCCACGCGGCAGAGCTTCATCGATACGAAGCCGCCGACGCCCTGAGCGTCGGATTCAGATCAGCTGCAGCGACAGCGACGCGGTGCGCCGGTCCAGGTGCAGCTTGCGGTAGAGCGTGCGCACGCGCTGCGCCACCTCGCGCGTGCTGATGCGCAGGTCGCGCGCGATCTCGTGCGGCAGGAAGCCGTCGCAGATCCATTGCAGCACCTGGCGCTCGATGCGATCCGGGTGCAACGGGTTGTCGTCGTCCAGCGGTTCCTTCACGGTCCAGGCCGAGGCGTCGAAGTGCGCCTTCACCTGCCGCGCGATCACCGGTGCCATCTCGGCACCGCCGGCCAGCACCTGCTCGACCGTCGCGATCAGCATGTTGGGCGACAGGCCCTGCACGAAGTAGCCGTCGGCACCGCGCGCCAGCGCGTTGAGCAGCTGCGAATCGTCCAGCGAGAGCGTGGCCAGCAGCGTCTTGGGCCAGCCGTAGCGGCCGCTGTTGGCGAGCTCGTCGACGAAGTCCGCCACCCAGCCGTCGGCCAGCTGCAGATCGGCCAGCACGACGTCGGCGGCCAGGGCGGGCAACTGGGCGCGTGCCTGTTCGAGCGTGGTGGCCCAGCCCACGGTCTTGAGCCCGGCGGCGGAGTCGATGACGCCGCGCATGCGCCCGGCCACCAGCGGGTCGTTGATGAGCAGGTAGACGCGGGACATGGGATCGAAGGCGGATTGATGACGTAGGGATTGTCAGATCCGCACGAAGGCGTCGCATCCCCGCGACCCAGTGGAGGAAAACCCCGCGCCCCGGGGTGGGGCCGCGCCGGTCAGCCGGCGCGCGCGAAGCTGTCCGCCCTGGCCATCGGCCAGTAGGTGCGGAACACCTGGTGCGGCATCTCGCCGGCGAGCAGGGCGCCGGGCGCGACGAAGGGCAGCAGGTTGGCCAGCAGCTTCACGCCGTGCTCGGCGTTGCGCCGCACGATGTGGCTGGCGCTGATTTCGCTCGGGTGGTTCAGGCCCGCCGCCTGCACCAGCTCCTGCAGCGCGTGCAGGGTCTGCTGGTGGTAGTTGAGCACGCGCTGCGCCTTGGTCGGCACGTCGAGCGCGCGCTGACGCAGTGCGTCCTGCGTGGTCACGCCGGTCGGGCAGTTGCCGGTGTGGCAGCTCTGCGCCTGGATGCAGCCGAGCGCGAACATGAAGCCGCGCGCCGCGTTGCACCAATCGGCGCCGAGCGCCATCGCGCGCGCGATGTCGAAGGCGCTGATCACCTTGCCGGCGCAGCCGACACGCACGCGCTCGCGCAGGTTCAGGCCCACCAGCGTGTTGTGCACCAGCAGCAGCCCCTCCTGCAGCGGCGCGCCGACATGGTCGGTGAACTCCAGCGGCGCCGCGCCGGTGCCGCCTTCGGCGCCGTCGACGACGATGAAGTCGGGCACGATGCCGGTCTCGAGCATGGCCTTGGCGATGGCGAACCACTCCCAGGGGTGGCCGATGCACAGCTTGAAGCCGGTGGGCTTGCCGCCCGCGAGATCGCGCAGGCGGTCGATGAAGCGCAGCATCTCGATCGGCGTGGCGAAGGCGCTGTGCGCCGAGGGCGAGATGCAGTCCGTCCCCACCGGCACGCCGCGCGCCTCGGCGATCTCGGCCGTCACCTTGGGGCCGGGCAGCACGCCGCCGTGGCCCGGCTTGGCGCCCTGGCTGAGCTTGAGCTCGACCATCTTCACCTGCGGCAGCCGCGCGTTCTCGATGAAGCGCTCCTCGCTGAAGCTGCCGTCGCCGTGGCGGCAGCCGAAGTAGCCCGAGCCGATCTCCCAGATCAGGTCGCCGCCGTTGGCGCGGTGGTGGCGGCTGATCGAGCCCTCGCCGGTGTCGTGCGCGAAGCCGCCGCGCCGCGCGCCCTCGTTGAGCGCCAGCACCGCATTGGCCGACAGCGCGCCGAAGCTCATCGCCGAGATGTTGAACACGCTCGCGTCGTAGGGCTGGGCGCGGCCCGCGCCGATGGTGACGCGGAAGTCGTGGGTGGCCAGCTTGCTGGGCTGCAGCGAGTGGTTGATCCACTCGTAGCCGACCGCGTGCACGTCCATCTGCGTGCCGAAGGGGCGCTTGTCGGAGTCGCCCTTGGCGCGCTGGTAGACCAGCGAGCGCTGCTGGCGCGAGAAGGGCGCGGCCTCGTTGTCGCTCTCGAGGAAGTACTGCCGCATCTCGGGCCGGATGTACTCGAGCAGGAAGCGCAGGTGGCCGATCACCGGGTAGTTGCGCAGCACCGCGTGGCGCGCCTGGCGCGTGTCGCGCACGCCCAGCAGCGTGAGCGCGAGGAAGATGAGCGCGAGCGTGCCGCCGCGGTCGAACGCGACCCAGGAGAAGGCCGCGAGCATCATGCCCACGGCGCAGGCGAGCCAGGCGCTGTAGCGCACCGGGAAATGCTGGTCGAGCCGCTGCAGCCAGACGAACATGGCGAGCCTTCCTCGTCGGAGTTGTCGGGGGTGTCAGGAGAAGAAGTCGAGCAGCGCCGCGGCGGTTTCCTCGGGGCGCTCCTCGGCGAGGAAGTGGCCGGCGGCTAGCGCGCGGCCGCTCACCCGTGCGCTGCACTGAGCCTGCCACAGCGCCAGCGGCTCGAACATCGCCTGCACCACGCCGCGTTCGCCCCACAGCGCCAGGGTGTCGCAGGCGATCATCTGAGCGGCCGCGCGCGAGGCGCGGTCGTGCTCGAGGTCGATGCCGGCGGCGGCGCGGTAGTCCTCGCACACCGCATGGATGGTCTCGGCGCGGCAGAAGCAGCGTTCGTACTCGGCGAGCGCGACCGGCTCGATGTGGCCGACGCCGCTCGCGCCCCAGCCGCCCAGCTTCCAGTGCAGGTAGAAGCGCGGGTTGCCGCCGATCATGGTCTCGGGCAGCGGGCTGGGCTGGATCAGGTGGAACCAGTGGTAGTAGGCGCTGGCGAAGCGCATGTCGGTGCTGTCGTACATGTCCAGCGTCGGCGCGATGTCGAGCAGCGCGAGCTTCGTCACCGCATCGGCGTGGTCGAGCGCGAGCCGGTGCGCGACGCGCGCGCCGCGGTCGTGGCCGCACACCGCATAACGCTCGTGGCCGAGCGAGCGCATCAGCGCGGCCATGTCGGCGGCCATCGCGCGCTTGCTGTAGTTGGCGTGCGCCGGCTCGCCGCGCGGCTTGTCGGAATCGCCGTAGCCGCGCAGGTCGGGCAGCACGAGGCGGAAGTGCGGCGCGAGGCGCTGGGCGACGCGGTGCCACATCGCGTGCGTCTGCGGGAAGCCGTGCAGCAGCAGCAGGGGCGGCGCATCGGCGCGGCCGCCGGTGCGCGCGAACAGCGTCAGCTCGCCGACGCGGTGGAAAGCGCCGGGCAAGCCGGCGAACCAGTCGGACGACGGATCGCTCATGCGATCCAGCAGTCAGGCGGCGGCGCGCTGGCCGCGTGCGGCGATGCGGTCGAGTGCCGCTTCCAGATTGGCCACGGTGCGGTCGACGTGCTGCAGCTTCTCGAGGCCGAACAGGCCGAGGCGGAAGGTCTTGAAGTCGGCCGGCTCGTCGCACTGCAGCGGCACGCCCGAGGCGCTCTGCAGGCCTTCGGCGAGGAAGGCCTTGCCGCTGTGCAGGCCGTCGTCGTCGGTGTAGCTCACCACCACGCCGGCGGCCTGGAAGCCTTCGGCCGCCACGCTGGGCAGGCCGCGCCGCACCAGCAGCGCGCGGACCTTGCGGCCGAGCTCGATCTGCGCGGCGCGCAGCTTCTCGAAGCCGAGGGCGCGCGTCTCGACCATCACGTCGCGCGTCTTCGCCAGCGCGTCGGTCGGCATGGTCGTGTGGTAGACGTGCGCGCCGTTCTCGTAGGTCTCCATCACCGAGAGCCACTTCTTCAGGTCCATCGCGAAGCTGCTGCTGGTGGTGGCGTCGATCGCCGTGCGGGCGCGCTCGGAAAGCATCACGAAGGCGCAGCAGGGCGAGCCGCTCCAGCCCTTTTGCGGCGCGCTGATCAGCACGTCGACGCCGGTGGCCTTCATGTCCACCCACAGCGCACCCGAGGCGATGCAGTCGAGCACGAACAGGCCGCCGACCTCGTGCACCGCGTCGGCCACCGCCTTCAGGTAATCGTCGGGCAGCACCATGCCGGCGGCCGTCTCGACGTGCGGGGCGAACACGACGGCGGGCTTGTCCTTGCGGATCGCCGCGACCACGTCCGCAATCGGCGCCGGCGCGAAGGGCTGCTGGCGGCCGCTGCCTTGCAGGCGCGCCTTCATCACCGATACCGAGGAAGCGATGCCGCCCATCTCGAAGATCTGCGTCCAGCGGAAGCTGAACCAGCCGTTGCGGATCACCAGCACCGGCTTGCCCGTGGCGAACTGGCGCGCCACCGATTCCATGCCGAAGCTGCCGCTGCCCGGCACCACGATGGCCGAGCGCGCCTGGTAGGCGTCCTTCAGCACCGAGGCGATGTCGCGCATCACGCCCTGGAACTTCTTCGACATGTGGTTGAGCGCGCGGTCGGTGTAGACCACCGAGTATTCGAGCAGGCCGTCGGGGTCGACGTCGGGCAGCAATCCGGGCATGGCAGGTCTCCGTGCGCTGGGCGCGTTCTTGGGCTGTCGGGCCGGACAGCTTAGCACCGGGGGCAAAGGCATCGTGCGCGCAGGCACGTTTGCGGCTCGCAGGTGATGGAGATGGCGCGACTTCCGCCTCAGCTTGCCAGCTGCGCGCGCAAGGCCTGCCACAGCGGCCGTGCCGCTTCCCAGTCGGCGCGTGCGCCGGCGTCCTCCAGCTGGCGCGCGCGCTCGCTGGCCTCGGGCTGGCCGAGCGTGAGCAGCACGCTCTTGAGGCTGTGCGCGAGGCGGCGCAGCGCCGGCGCATCGGCGCGCGCGAAAGCGTCGTCGCCCTGGCGCAGGTCGTTGGCGAACTGCGCCACGCAGCTCGCGCGATAGGCGAGGAAGAGCGCGCGGTCGCCGGCGAAATGGCGCTCCACCGTGGCCTGCTCGGCTGCGCTCAGGCCATCGAGTGCCGCGGCGGCGGCCGGCGTGGCGGCCACGGGTGGCGCAGCACCGATCGCATCGCGCACGCATTGTTCGAGTTCGGTCAGCGCGATCGGCTTGCCGAGCTGGCGCCACACGTCGAAGCTCGCCAGTCGCGCCTGCATGGCCGCATTCAGCCCGGCGCTGAATACCGCCAGCCGCGCCGTGCCGCGCTGCTCGGGGTGCTCGGCAAGGTGTTGCAGCAGATCGAGCCCGGTCTCGCCGGGCATCATCAGGTCGGTGATCACCAGCGCGAAGCGGCCGGCGGCGAGCTGCTCGCGCGCCTGCGGCACGTTGGCGGCCTCGACCAGCTCGACCTCGAGTTCCTCCAGCGCCAGCGCGACGAAGCGGCGGATCGACGCGTCGTCGTCGACCAGCAGCACCCGCGCAGTCATGACAGCCCCTCGTCCGACGAGTACGTCGGCCGATCCCCCGAGGGGATGCGGGCCGGCTTGGGAGCGGCCCGGCGCTCGGCCCGCGTCATGCCGTCGGCGACGCGGCGGTGCCCAGCGCGTCGGCCAGCAGCCCGGGCAGCTGCGCGACCAGCTCGGGCTTGTGCACCACCGGCACGTCGGCCAGCGCGAAGGCGTAGGGCTCGCGCTGCGCTTCGTCGAGCGAGGTGATGACGATCAGCCGGCTGCGGCGGAACTGCGGGTGCGAGCGCAGGCTGGTGATCAGCGTGGCGCCGTCGATGCCCGGCAGCAGGATGTCGACGATCAGCACGTCGGGCTGCAGCTGCCCGGCCATGGCCAGGCCGGCGAAGCCCTCGTCGGCCACCTGCAGCTCGACCTGCGGAAACTTCTGGCCGACCAGCAGGCGCACCAGGTTCTGGAAGTGCACCGAATCCTCGATCAGCAGCACGCGCTGGGCACGCCGCGCGCCGCCGCGGGCGGCAGGCGCGGCATCGGCCGGGCGCGTGGCGCCGCCGCGGCGCTCGGCCAGCCAGCGCTCCACCGAGGCGCGCGAGATGCGCCGGTGGCCGCCGGGCGTCTTCCAGGCATCGAGCTCGCCGCGGTCGACCATCAGCTGCACCGACCGCACCGCCAGCCCGAGCAGGCTGGCGACCTCGATGGTGGTGTAGGGCTGGTCCTCGGGCGACATCGGATCGGGCTTGGCCATCGCGCAATTTTGCCGGATCGGCCGCGCCGCAGCGACAGCAGATCAAATGATAGAAATATTTATACTGATAATACGACCCCTGCCTGCCGCCACCCGCGCCGCTGCCATGCCCGATAGACCGCCCGATCGCCCCCGCCGCCCGCCGCCCTGGCGGGCGAGCCGTGCCGTGCCCTGGGCCGGCGCGCTGCTCGGCCTGGCGGTGCTGGCCGTCGTCGACCTGCCCGTCCTGCGCGGCGCGGAGGTGCTGCTCGCCATCGCGGCCGTGACCCTGCTCGCCTGGCGCAGCCTGCGCTCGCGCGAGGCCGCGCGCGCCGCGCTCGACGAGGCGCAGGCCGCGGTGGCGCGCCGCGAGCGCGAGCTGAGCGTGACGATCAAGAGCGTGCAGGACCTGATCTTCCGCACCGATGCGCGCGGCGTCATCAGCTTCGCCAACGAGCGCTGGATGGCGATCGGCGGCAGCGCCGAGCGCCTGCTCGGCCGCCCGCTGTATGAACTGGTGCTGCCCGAGCAGCGCGACGCGCTGCGTGCGCTGTTCTCGCCCGACACGCGCCTGGCCGTGCGCCGCGCGCAGGCCACCATCGCCGGCCAGGGCGCGGCGCGCACGCGCCACTTCGACGTCGCCGTCGTGCCGCTGCTGCGCGACGGGCAGATCGTCGGCTTCGCCGGCAGCGCCGCCGACGTGACCGAGCGCGTGATCGCGCAGCAGAAGCTGCAGACGCAGCTGAAGGTCTCGGCGCTGATGCTGGAGATCAGCCCGCTGCCGCTGTCCATGCTCGACACGCAGGGGCGCTACCTGAGCGTCAACCAGGCCTGGGAGGAATTTACCGGCCGCCGGCGCGCCGACGTGATCGGCCAGGCCGCCGCCAGCTACCTCGGCGCCGAGGAGGCGGCACTGCACGACCGCCACGACCGCGAGCTGCTCGCCGGCGGCGGGCGCATCAACTACGAGGCCAGCGTGATGCACCGCGACGGCACGCTGCGCGACGTGCGCCTCGTCAAGGTGGCGGTGCCGGGCGACGACGGCCGGCCGGCGGGCATCCTCGTCGTGCTGATGGACGTGAGCGAGTTCCGCGCCGCCGAGCGCGCCACGCGCGACGCGCGCGACGCCGCCGAGGAGGCCTCGCGCGCCAAGAGCGAGTTCATCGCCAACATCAGCCACGAGCTGCGCACGCCGCTGCAATCCATCCTCGGCTTCTCCGAGCTGGGCATGCTGCGCGCTCGCGAGCACGAGAAGCTGGCCTCGATGTTCACCGACATCCACGCCTCCGGGCAGCGCATGCTGGCGCTCGTCAACGACCTGCTGGACGTCTCCAAGATCGAGAGCACGGTGGGCACCTTCCACCTCGAGCGCACCGACCTGCGCGCGCTGGTGCGCGAGGTGGCGCACGAGATCGACCCGCTGCTGGCCGCCCGCCAGCTGCGCCTCGAGCTCAAGCTCTCCGAGCTGCCGCTGGTGGCCAAGGTCGACCCGATGCGCTTCCAGCAGGTGGTGCGCAACGTGCTCGCCAACGCGATCAAGTTCTCGCCCTTCCACGGTCGCATCGATCTGGCCGGGCAGACCACGCCGGCCGGCGAGATCCGCATCGGCGTGGCCGACCAGGGCCCGGGCATCCCGGCCGGGGAGATCGAGCGCGTCTTCGAGGCCTTCGTGCAATCCAGCCTCACCAAGGACGGCTCGGGCGGCACCGGCCTGGGCTTGGCCATCTGCCGCAAGATCATCGAGGCGCACGGCGGCCGCATCCACGCCGAGAACCGGCCCGAGGGCGGCGCGCAGTTCTTCATCCACCTGCCGGCGCGCGGCATGACCGAGACCGCGCCCGTGCCGCTGTGACGTTGCGCCGCTATACTGCCCCTCAGCGCTGATTTGTTCCGGCTTGCGAGCGCTCTATAAATCCAGCTAAAGAAGGACGCGCACCCGGCGTTCCGCTTTGGCGGCGCCGGGTGTTTTTCATTCGAGGCTTCATGGGATCGCTGGGTCAGGTCGAAGCGAAGACGTGCAGGTTCGCGCAGCCGCTGCCGCTCAAGAGCGGCGCGAGCCTGGCCGACTACACGCTGGTCTACGAAACCTACGGCACGCTCAATGCCGACAAGAGCAACGCGGTGCTGGTGTGCCACGCCCTCAACGCGTCGCACCACGTCGCCGGAACCTACGCCGGCGAGCCGCGCAGCGAGGGCTGGTGGGACAACCTCGTCGGCCCGGGCAAGCCGCTGGACACCGATCGCTTCTTCGTCATCGGCGTCAACAACCCCGGCTCCTGCTTCGGCTCCACCGGGCCCATGCACGTGAACCCGGCCACCGGGCGCATCTACGGCGCCGACTTCCCGGTGGTGACGGTGGAAGACTGGGTCGACGCGCAGGCGCGCCTGCTCGACCGGCTCGGCATAGGCCAACTCGCCGCCGTGCTGGGCGGCAGCCTGGGCGGCATGCAGGCGCTCTCCTGGTCGCTGCGCTACCCGAAGCGGCTGCGCCAGTGCATCGCGGTGGCCACGGCGCCGAACCTCTCGGCGCAGAACATCGCCTTCAACGAAGTGGCGCGGCGCGCCATCGTCACCGACCCCGAGTTTCACGGCGGCCACTTCTACGAGCACGGCGTGATCCCGAAACGCGGGCTGCGCGTGGCGCGCATGATCGGCCACATCACCTACCTCTCCGACGACGCGATGGAGAAGAAGTTCGGCCGCGCGATGCGCGCCGCCGAGCTGGGCTACTCGACGCAGGAGATCGAGTTCGAGATCGAGAGCTACCTGCGCCACCAGGGCGACAAGTTCAGCGAATATTTCGACGCCAACACCTACCTGCTGATCACGCGCGCGCTCGACTACTTCGACCCGGCGCGCGAATTCGGCGGCGACCTGACGCGCGCCTTCGCGGCCGCGGCCTGCCGCTTCCTGCTCGTCAGCTTCACCACCGACTGGCGCTTCTCGCCGGCGCGCTCGCGCGAGATCGTCAAGGCGCTGCTCGACAACAAGCACCGCGTCAGCTACGCCGAGATCGCCGCGCCGCACGGCCACGACGCCTTCCTGCTCGACGACCCGCGTTACCACGGCGTGCTGCGCGCCTGCTTCGACAACCTGGGCAGGGAGGTCGGCGCATGAGCGAGCGGAAAGACCTCGAGATCATCGCGAGCCTGGTGCCCGAAGGCTCGCGCGTGCTCGATCTCGGCTGCGGCAACGGCGAGCTGCTCGCGCACCTGCAGACGCATCGCGGCTGCAGCGGCTACGGCATCGAGATCGCCGACGACAACGTGCTGGCCTGCGCGCAGCGCGGCGTCGACGTCATCCAGCTCAACCTGGAAGACGGGCTGGCGATCTTCGAGGACCGGAGCTTCGACGTCGTGCTGCAGCTCGAGACGCTGCAGCACCTGCGCAATACCGAGAAGATGCTGCGCGAGACGGCGCGCGTCGGCCGCATCGGCATCGTCAGCTTCCCCAATTTCGCGCACTGGCCGAACCGCCTGCGCGTGGCCACCGGCCGCATGCCGGTGACCAAGGCGCTGCCCTACGAGTGGTACGACACGCCCAACATCCGCGTCGGCACCTATGCCGATTTCGAGGTGCTGGCGCGCAAGGACGGGCTGCGCATCCTCGACTCCTTCGGCATCCAGGACGGCGAGGCGGTGCGCCGCTGGCCCAACCTGCTGGCCAGCGTCGCCGTGTTCAAGTTCGAACGCGGCTGAGGCTGCCGTGATCCGTTCGCCCTGAGCTCGTCGAAGGGCCGTGCGCTGCACCTTGGCCGGGCTTCGACAAGCTCAGCCCGAACGGGATTCCGATCTCACGCCGGTAGCGTCCACCCCCCGCCGAGCGCGCGATACACCGCCACCAGCGCCGCCAGGCTGCCCTGCTGCGATTGCACCAGCGCGTCGCGCGCGGCCAGGGCCGTGCGTTCGGCGTCGAGCACGGTGAGCAGGTCGGCCGCGCCGGCCTCGTGGCGCACGCGCGCCAGGCGCGCCGCCTCGGCCGATTCGCGCGCCGCGTTCTCCAGCCGCGCCGACTGCTGCACGCTGCGCGTGTAGGACGAGAGCGCGCCTTCGGTCTCCTCGAGCGCGAGCTGCACGGTCTGCTCCCACTGCACCAGCGCGGCCTGTGCGCGCGCCTCGCTGGCGCCGATGCGGTTGCGCACGCGGCCGAAGTCGAGCGCGCTCCAGCTCAGGCTGGCGCCCAGGTTGGTATTGCGCCCGGCGGCGTCGAACAGGTCGGTGGCGCGCGTGCTGGTGAAGCCGAGCAGGCCGACCAGGCTGATGCGCGGGTAGAGATCGGCGCGCGCCACGCCGATGGCGGCGGTGGCCGCGGCGAGCTGGCGCTCGGCGACGCGGATGTCGGGCCGGCGCTCGAGCAGGCCGGCCGGCGAGCCGACCGCGAGCGACTCGGCGCTCGTCGCCGGCAGGCTGGGCAGCGGCTTCGCCTCGGCCAAGAGCGCCAGCGTCGCGCGCGGCGTGCGGCCGGCCAGCGTGGCGATGCGCAGCGCGCTGCGTTCGATGGCGCCTTGCAGCGCCGGCAGCGAAGCCTCGGTGCTCTCGACCAGCGCATTGGCGCGCGCCACGTCCAGCGGCGTGCCGCGGCCGAGCTCGGCGCGGGCCTTGACGATGCGCTGCGTCTCACGCTGGTTGGCGAGCGACTCCTGCGCCACCACCAGGCGCTGCTGCAGTGCGCGCAGCGCCAGATACTGCGTCGCCAGCTCGGCGCCGACCAGGCGCTGCGCCGCCAGCACGCCCGCCTCGCCCGCCTGCACCTGCGCCGCCGCCGATTCGCTGGCGCGGCGCGTGCGGCCGAAGAAATCGAGCTCCCAGTTGAAGGCGCCCGACACGTTCAGGTAGTTGTCGACCGGAAAGCCCAGCTCGTTGCCGCGCCCCGCACCGGCGCCCAGCGAGAGGCTGGGCCGCTGATTGGCATCGGCCTCGCCGGCCAGCGCGCGCAGCTCGCGCAGGCGTGCCTGGGCGAGCCGCACGTCGGCGTTCGCGTTCACCGCGTCGGCGATTAGCGCATCCAGCACCGGGTCGGCGAAGCCGCGCCAGAAGGCGCTGTCCGGTTCGCCCGCGGCAGCGGGCATCACGAACGCCGGCTCGGCCTGGGTCTGCGGTGCCTTGTAGTCGGGGCCGGCTGCGCAGGCCGAGAGCAGCGCCAGCGCGGCCAGCGAGATCAGGGTGTGTTCACGCATGGTCGCCTCCACGGGCCAGCACCTCGGCATGTTCGTGGGCGGCGGCGGCGCGTCGCCGCTCGGTGAGCCGGCGCAGCACCACGTAGAACACCGGCGTCAGGAACAGACCGAAGAAGGTCACGCCCAGCATGCCGGAGAACACCGCGATGCCCATGGCGCGGCGCATCTCGGCGCCCGCGCCGGTGGAGAACACCAGCGGGATCACGCCGGCGATGAAGGCGATCGAGGTCATCAGGATGGGGCGCAGCCGCATGCGCGTGGCGTGCACGATGGCGTGCATCAGCGTCTCGCCCTTCTCCTCGAGATCCTTCGCGAACTCGACGATCAGGATCGCGTTCTTGCACGCCAGGCCCACCAGCACGACGAGCGCCACCTTGGTGAAGATGTTGTTGTCGCCCGGCGCGCCGAGCAGGCCGCTCGCCCACACGCCCGTCATCGCCGAGAGGATGCACATCGGCACGATCAGGATGATGGCCAGCGGCAGCGTCCAGCTCTCGTAGGTGGCCGCCAGCACCAGGAATACCAGCAGCACGCACAGCGGGAAGATGAAGACCATGGTGTTGCCGGCGATCTTCTCCTGGTACACGAGCTCGGTCCACTCGTAGCCCATGCCGCGCGGCAGCGTCTGGGCGAGGATCTTTTCCATCTCGGCCTGCGCCTGGCCCGAGCTCACGCCGGGCTTGGGCGCGCCGTTGATGTCGGCCGAGAAGAAGCCGTTGTAGCGCGTCACCGAGCCGGGGCCGAAGGTGGGCTGCACCGTCATCAGCGCGGCCAGCGGCACCATCTGGCCGCGGTTGTTGCGCACCTTGAGGTGGCCGATGTCCTCGGGCCGGCCGCGGAAGGGCGCGTCGGCCTGCACGATGACCTGGAAGGTGCGGCCGAAGCGGTTGAAGTCGTTGACGTACAGCGAGCCGAGATACGTCTGCATGGTCTCGTAGACGTCCGACAGGCTCACGCCCATCTGCTTGGCCTTGGTGCGATCGACGTCGGCGAACAGCTGCGGCACGTTGATCTGGTAGTTGCTGAAGAACTGCGTGATGCCGCCGGCCGGGTTGCCGTAGACGCGCCCCATCAGCTGCTGCACCACGCCCTGCATGGCCGTCTCGCCGAGGCCGGCGCGATCCTGGATCTGCAGCTTGAAGCCGCTGGCGTTGCCCAGCCCGTTGACCGGCGGCGGCGAGAGCACGAACAGGAAGGCATCCTGGATGGCGGCTATGCGCATGTTGATCTGGCCGACGATGGCGTCGGCGCTGAGGTCCGGCGTCTTGCGCTGCTCGAACTCGTCGAGGCCGAAGAAGACGATGCCGGAGTTCGGCGCCGCGGTGAAGCCGTTGATCGACAGGCCAGGGAAGGCCACCGAGTCGCGCACGCCGGGCACGCTCTTGGCGATGCTCGACAGGCGCTCGATCACCTCGGTGGTGCGCGCCAGGCTCGCGCCCTCGGGCAGCTGCGCGATGCCGATCAGGTACTGCTTGTCCTGCTGCGGCACGAAGCCGGGCGGCACGCGCATGAACAGCAGCACCGCCAGGCCGAGCAGCGCGGCGTAGACCAGCAGCGCGACGGTCTTGCGCCGCGCGACGATGGCGGTGACGCTGCCCGAGTAGTTCTCCGAGCTGCGCTTGAAGACGCGGTTGAACCAGCGGAAGAAGCCGCCGAACACCGCGTCCATCAGCCGCGTCGGCGCGTCCTTGGGCGCGTCGTGCGGGCGCAGCAGCAGGGCCGCCATCGCCGGCGAGAGCGTCAGCGAGTTGAAGGCCGAGATCACCGTCGAGATCGCGATGGTCACCGCGAACTGGCGGTAGAACTGGCCTTCCAGCCCGGCCACGAAGGCCAGCGGCACGAACACCGCGCACAGCACCAGGCCGATGGCGATGATCGGGCCCGACACTTCCTGCATGGCGTGCACCGCGGCGTCGCGCGGATTCAGGCCGGCCTCGATGTTGCGCTCGACGTTCTCGACTACCACGATGGCGTCGTCGACCACGATGCCGATCGACAGCACCAGGCCGAACAGCGTCAGCGTGTTGATCGAGAAGCCCAGCGCCAGCAGCACCGCGAAGGTGCCGACCACCGACACCGGCACCGCCAGCAGCGGGATGACCGAGGCGCGCCAGGTCTGCAGGAATACCACCACCACCAGCACCACCAGCGCGATGGCCTCGAACAGCGTGGAGACCACCTTCTCGATCGAGGTGCGCACGAAGCGCGTCGGGTCGTAGACGATCTGGTAGTCGACGCCGGGCGGGAAGTCCTTCTTCAACTCCTCCATCGTCGCGCGCACGGCGTTCGAGAGCGCCAGCGCGTTCGAGTTGGGGCCCTGGAAGATGCCGATCGCCGCGGCCTCCTTGTTGTTCAGGTAGGAGCCCATCGCGTAGGTGTTGGGGCCGAGCTCGACGCGGCCGATGTCCTTGATGCGCACCAGCGAGCCGTCGGCGGTGTCGGCGCTGACGATCACGTCGGCGAACTCGGCTTCGCTGCTCAGCCGGCCCTGCGTGTTGACGGCGAGCTGGAAGTCGGTGCGGCCGGGCAGGGGCGGCGCGCCGACCACGCCGGCGGCCACCTGCGCGTTCTGCTCGCGCAGCGCCTTCACGACGTCGGCCGAGCTGAGGTTGCGCGCGGCGAGCTTGTTCGGGTCGAGCCAGATGCGCATCGCGTAGTCGCCCGAGCCGAACGCGATCACCGTGCCGATGCCGGGAATGCGCATCAGCCGGTCGCGCACGTTGAGCGCCGCGTAGTTGCGCAGGTAGAGCGCGTCGTAGCGCTCGTCGGGCGACACCATGTGCACCACCATGATGAAGTTCGGCGAGCTCTTCTCGGTGGTCACGCCGATCTGGCGCACCACCTCGGGCAGGCGCGGCAGCGCGCGGTTGACGCGGTTCTGCACCTCGGTGGCGGCGACCTCCGGGTCGGTGCCGATCTTGAAGCTGACCGTCAGCGTCATCGCCCCGTCGGCCGAGGCCTGGCTGTTCATGTACAGCATGTTCTCGACGCCGTTGATCTGCTCTTCCAGCGGCGTGGAGACGGTCTCGGCGATGACGCGCGGGTTGGCGCCGGGGAACTGCGCGCGCACCACCACCTGCGGCGGCGTGACCTCGGGGTACTCGGAGATCGGCAGGCGCTGCAGCGCGATCAGGCCGACCAGGAAGATGAGGATGGACAGCACGCCGGCGAAGCGCGGCCGGTCGATGAAGAAGCGCGAGATGTTCATGGCGCGCGCCTCGTCAGGACTTCTTCGGCGCCGAGCCCGCGGGCGCGGCGCCCGGCGGCGGCGCCTCGACCGGCTGGCCCTGCGCGTCCACCGCCAGCACCTGCGCCTGCACCGGCGCGCCGGGGCGCACGCGCTGCAGGCCGTTGACCACCACCAGCTCGCCGGCCTTCAGGCCGCCGGCGATGATGCGCATGCCGCCGCCGACCAGCGGCCCCAGCTGCACCTCGCGGAACTGCGCGGTCTTGTCGGCGCCGACGACGAAGACGTAGCGCTTGGTCTGGTCGGTGCCGATGGCGCGATCGGGCGTCAGCACCGCCTTGCTGGCGCTGCCGCCGGCCAGGCGCAGCCGCGCGTAGAGCCCGGGCACGAAGCGGCGCTCCTTGTTGTCGAACAGCGCGCGCACGCGGATCGCGCCGGTGGCCGGGTTGAGGCGGTTGTCGACGAAGTCGACGCTGCCCGCGTGCGGGAAGCCGCTCTCGTCGGCCAGCGCCATCTCCACCTTGGGCGCGGCGCCGCCCTTGAACTGGCCGCGCACGCGCAGCCAGGCCTGCTCGCTGACGTCGAACCAGGCGTGCACCTTGTCCTGCGCGACCAGCGTGGTCAGCACCGGATCGCCGACGCCGACCAGGTTGCCCGGCGTGACGTTGGCGCGCGAGGCGCGCCCGGCGATGGGCGCACGGATCTGCGTGTACTCGACGTTCAGCCGCGCCGCCGCCACCGCGGCCTCGGCGGCCTTCACCGCTGCGGCGGCGTTGCGCGCGGCGGCCTCGGCCTGGTCGGCCTCCTGCTGCGACACCGCCTTCTGCTCGAGCAGCTTGCGCGTGCGCGCCACTTCGGTGTCGGCCAGCGCCGCGGCGTTGCGCGCCGAGGCGAGCTGGGCTTCCAGCCGCGCCAGCTCGGCCGTGAAGGGGCGCGCGTCGATGCTGAACATGGGCGCGCCGCGCTGCAGCTCCTGGCCGTCGCGGAAGTGCACGCTCTGCAGGGTGCCGGCGACGCGCGAGCGCAGCTCGACCGATTCGACCGCCTCGAGGCGGCCGCTGAACTCGTCGTAGAGCGTCACGTCGCGGCTGACGGCCGGCGCGGCCGACACCGGCGGCGCCATCGGCGGGCCGCCCTGGGCCTCGCTGCGGCCGCAGCCGGCGAGGATCGCGGCAGCCAGAAGGGCAAAGGAGAGCACGAGCGCGCGAACGCCAGGAGTCATGACCTGTCCTCGAATACGGACCGCCGGCCTCATGGGCCGTGGTCACGGGTCAGCGGGAGTGCACGCGAAGGGAGTGCGGGCCGGTGGGCCCGGCGTGCGCGAGACGTCTTGACGAATGCTAACCAAAGACGCCTGCGCTTGCAGGCGAGGCTCAGACCCGGGGGATGGGTGCCAGCGGCGCGAACTCGCCTTCGCGCTTGTCCTTCCACGCGGCGATGGCCTCGGCCATCTCGGTGGTGTCGAAGATCGCGCTCTGCAGCAGCGTCATCTGCTGCAGGGCGGAGGCGGTGCCGTGGTCGCGCGCGAGGTTGAGCGCCATCTTGCTGCCGGCCACCGCGAGCGGCGACTTGGCGGCGATCTGGCGCGCCAGGCCCAGCGCATGCTCGAGCACCGCGGCGTGGTCGGCCAGCACCGCGTTGACCAGGCCGGTTTCGAGCGCGCGCTTCGCATCGACGCGCTCGCCGGTGTAGGCCATCTGGCGCGCCACGCCCTGCGGCACGATCTTGGCGAGGCGCTGCAGCACGCCCAGGTCGGCCATCATGCCGATGTGGATCTCCTGCACGGTGAAGAAGGCGTCGGCGCTGCAGACGCGCATGTCGCAGGCGGTGGCGAGGTCGAGTGCGCCGCCAATGCAGCCGCCCTGCACGGCGCAGATCACCGGGAAGCGCGCCTCGTCGAGTGCGCTGAAGCAGTCGATCAGGCGGCGCAGCGATTCCTGGAAGCTCAGGCGCGCGCGCGGGCTGCGCGTGTCGAGCATCTGCTGCAACGCACTGCCCTCGGATGAACCGCCGAACACCTCGAGCGCCATGCCGGCGCTGAAATGCCGGCCGGTGGAGGAGATCACCAGCGCGCGCGTCTGCGCGTCGTCCTGCAGGCCGCGCACCGCGTCGCGCAGCGCCGGGAAGAAGGCCGGCGTCATGGTGTTCATGCGCTCGGGGCGGTTCAGCTGCAGGTGCGCCACGGCGCCGTCGGTTTGCAGGGTGAAGAAGTCGTCGCTCATCGTGGGCTCCAGGGCAGCGGCCGAGGCTAGCGTGGCGCGAAGCCTTGTCAAGCGCCTGCGCGACCGCACCCTACACTGCGACGATGGGCGATTGCTTCCTCACCGCCGACGGCCTCGCGCTGAGCCGGCGCGACTGGCCTGCCGCCGGCACCGCGCGCGGCACCGTGCTGATCGTGCACGGGCTGGGCGAGCACAAGGGCCGCTACGAGCAGGTCGGCGCCACGCTGGCCGCGCAGGGCTGGCAGGTGGTGGCCTACGACCAGCGCGGCCATGGCCGCAGCCCCGGGCCGCGCGGCGCGATCCCCGACGACGAGGCGCTGCTGCGCGATCTCGCCGCGGTGATCGATGCGCTGCGCGCCGAGCGTGGCGGCGCGCTGCTGCTGCTCGGCCACAGCATGGGCGGGCTGGTCGCGGCGCGTTTTCTGGCCGAGGGCCTGCGCTCGCCGCCGGCGGCCTGGGCCCGGCCGGTGGATGCACTCGTGCTGTCGTCGCCCGCGCTGGCCGCCGACACGAATGCCGCGCAGAAGCTGCTGCTGGCCACGCTCGGCCGCCTCGCGCCCGGCCTCGCGGTGAACAACGGCCTGAAGCCGGAATGGATCTCGCGCGATGCAGCGGTGGTGGCGGCCTACCTTGCCGACCCGCTGGTGCACGAGCGCATCACGCCGCGGCTCGCACGCTTCATCCTCGACGGCGGCGAGCTGGTGCGCCACCTCGCGCCGCTGTGGCGCGTGCCCACGCTGCTGCTGTGGGCGGGCGCGGATCGCTGCGTCGCGCCGCGCGGCAGCGCGGCTTTCGCGCAGGCGGCACCGTCGGGCATGGTGCAGGCGCAGGCCTTCCCGGCGCTGTACCACGAGATCTTCAACGAGCCCGAGCGCGCGCAGGTGCTGGAGCGCTTGCTCGCGTGGCTCGCGCAGCGGGGCTGAGCCGGTTCTACACTCGCGGCTCCACTCCACCGGGAGCCCGCACCATGAACGCACGCGACCCGCTGCTGCCGCTGCAGCCCGACGAGGCCTCCGCCATCGCCGCCTTCGCCGAGCGCAGCTGGGACGAGCAGATCGTCCCCGCGCTGACCGACTACATCGCCATTCCCGCCAAGAGCCCGATGTTCGATGCCGACTGGCAGCGCAACGGCCACATCGAGCGCGTGGTGCGTGACGCGGCCGCCTGGGTCGAAGGGCGTCGCATCGCCGGGCTCAAGCTCGAGGTGATCCGCCTCGAAGGCCGCACGCCGGTGATCTTCTTCGAGGTGCCGGCCACTCGCGCCGGCAGCACCGGCACCATCTGCCTGTACGGCCACCTCGACAAGCAGCCCGAGTTCAACGGCTGGCGCAAGGATCTCGGGCCCTGGACGCCCAAGTACGAGAACGGCCTGCTCTACGGCCGCGGCGGCGCCGACGACGGCTACGCGATCTACGCCTCCATCACCGCCATCGAGGCGCTCGACCGGCAGGGCATCGCGCGGCCGCGCTGCGTCGGCCTGATCGAGACCTGCGAAGAGAGCGGCTCCTTCGACCTGCCGGCCTATCTCGATGTGCTGCGCCCGCGCCTGGGCGAGGTGGCGCTGGTCGTGTGCCTGGACAGCGGCGCCGGCAACTACGACCAGCTCTGGCTCACCACCAGCCTGCGCGGCAACGTCACCGGCACGCTCAAGGTGGAGATCCTCACCGAAGGCATCCACTCCGGCGATTCGAGCGGCCTGGTGCCTTCGAGCTTCCGCATCCTGCGCCAGGTGCTCGACCGGCTGGAGGACGCGAAGACCGGCGAACTGCTGCCGGCCTCGTTCCACTGCGAGATGCCGGCCGACCGCCTCGCGCAGGCGCGCGCCACCGCCGAGATCCTCGGCGACGAGGTGTGGAAGCGTTTCCCCTGGGCCTGCGGCGCCGATGGCACGCCGGCGCTGCCCACCACCACCGACCCGACGCAGGCGCTCATCAACCGCACCTGGAAGCCCACGCTCAGCGTCACCGGCGCCGAGGGCTTCCCCGAGCTGAAGAACGCCGGCAACGTGCTGCGCCCCTACACGGCCTTCAAGCTCTCGCTGCGCCTGCCGCCGCTGGTGGACGGCAACCGCGCCGCCAGCGAACTGAAGGCCCTGCTCGAAGACAACGCGCCCTACAACGCCAAGGTGACCTTCCACGCCGATGGCCGCGTCGGCGCGCAGGGCGCGAGCGGCTGGAACGCGCCGACGCTGGCGCCGTGGATGGAGCAGGCGCTGCATGCGGCATCGGGCACGCACTTCGGCGCGCCCTGCGGCTTCATCGGCCAGGGCGGCACCATCCCGCTGATGGGCATGCTGCAGCAGGGCTTCCCCAAGGCGCAGATGATGGTCTGCGGCGTGCTCGGCCCGAAGAGCAACGCGCACGGGCCGAACGAGTTTCTGCACGTGCCCTACGGCAAGAAGTTGACGGCGGCGGTCGCACAAGTGATGGCGGCCTGCCCCTGATCGGCTCGGGCGTGAAACGCACCACGGCGCAGGCGCGTTCGCCGCGCCGGCGGGTGTTCGCGGCGGGGCCGGGCAGCGTCCAATCGGGGTTCCGCCCGAACAGCCCTGACCCGATCGATGGCCACGCCGCCGAGCTTCGCTCCCGCCCCTGACGATTCCCCTTCCGCCGACACCCGGCGTTCGCTCTTCATCGTGGCCGCGCTCGGCGCGGCGATCGCGCTGCCGGTGGGCGTGTCGCTGGGCATGAAGTGGGTCGACATGCCCTGGGCCGAGCCGGCGCGCACGCAGGCCGCGCCCGACTGGGTGGCGCTGCCGACGGTGCGCGCCACCACCTCCGACGGCACGGTGGTCAAGGCGCGCGTCGCGCTCGACGTGTCGGACGGCGCGGCGCGCTCGACCATCCAGCGCAACGTGCAGCAGATCGGCCTGTTGCTCGAGGTCAGCATCGCCCAGCAGACGCGCGCGCAGCTCGGCGCCGCCCAGGGCATTCCGCGCCTGGCCGAGGACATGCGCGAGCGCCTCAACGAATACCTGGACGGCGCCGACGCGAAGGCGCCGCCGGTCAAGTCAGTGGCGATCCAGGACCTGCTCGTCAAGCCGCAGTGAGGCCGAGGATCGAACGGGTGACCGCCTCGGCCACCTCGATGCCATCGACGCCTGCCGACATGATGCCGCCCGCGTAGCCGGCGCCCTCGCCGGCGGGGTAGAGGCCCTTCACGTTCAGGCTCTGCAGGTCGCGCCCGCGCGTGATGCGCAGCGGCGAGGAGGTGCGCGTCTCGACGCCGGTCAGCACCGCGTCGGGCATCGCGAAGCCGCGGATCTGGCGCTCGAAGGCCGGCAGCGCCTCGCGGATTGCGGCGATCGCGTAGGGCGGCAGGCTCTCGTTGCCGCGTTCGGCCAGGTTGGTCGCGCGCACGCCCGGCTTGTACGAGGGCTCGACGCTGCCGAATTCGCGCGAGGCCTTGCCGGCGAGGAAGTCGGCGACGCGCTGCCCGGGCGCGTCGTAGTTCTCGCCGCCGAGCGCGTAGGCGCGCGATTCGAGCGCGCGCTGGAAGGCGATGCCGTCGAGCGGGTTCACGGCGCCCTCGCTGCGACCGTCCTGGCGATAGTCCTGCGGCGTGATGCCGACCACGATGCCGGCGTTGGCGTTGCGCTCGTTGCGCGAGTACTGGCTCATGCCGTTGGTGACCACGCGGCCCGGCTCCGAGGTCGCGGCCACCACCGTGCCGCCGGGGCACATGCAGAAGCTGTAGACCGAGCGGCCGTTGCCCGCGTGGTGCACCAGCTTGTAGTCGGCCGCACCGAGCAGGGGGTGGCCGGCGCTGGTGCCGAAGCGCGCCTTGTCGATGATCGATTGCGGGTGCTCGATGCGAAAGCCCACCGAGAAGGGCTTGGGCTCCATGAAGACGCCGCGCGTCTGCAGCATCGCAAAGGTGTCGCGCGCGCTGTGGCCGAGCGCGAGCACCACGTGAGCGGCCTCGATCTCGCTGCCGTCTTCCAGCACCACGCCGCGCACCGCGCCGCCCTCGATGTGCAGGTCGGTGACGTGCGCGCGGAAGCGGATCTCGCCGCCCAGCGCCTCGATCTCGGCGCGCATCTTCTCGATCATCGAGACGAGGCGGAAGGTGCCGATGTGCGGCTTGCTGACGTAGAGGATCTCCTGCGGCGCGCCGGCCTTGACGAACTCGGTCAGCACCTTGCGCGTGAGGTGGCGCGGGTCGCTGATCTGGCTCCACAGCTTGCCGTCGGAGAAGGTACCGGCGCCGCCTTCGCCGAACTGCACGTTCGATTCGGGATTGAGCTCGCGGCGGCGCCACAGGCCCCAGGTGTCCTGCGTGCGCTCGCGCACCGCCTTGCCGCGCTCCAGCACGATGGGCCGCAGGCCCGTCTGCGCCAGGATCAGCGCGGCGAACAGCCCGCAGGGGCCGAAGCCGATCACGACCGGGCGCAGCCGCTGGCGCTGCGCGTAGTCGGCCGGCAGTTCGGCGACGAAGCGGTAGCGGGTGTCCGGCGCGGTGCGGATGTGCGGGTCGCCGGCGTGGCGTGCGAGCACGGCGGCCTCGTCGTCGACCGCGCAGTCGATCGAGTAGACCAGCACGATGTCGCTCTTGCGCCGTGCGTCGTAGCCGCGCCGCGCGATCGTCATCTGCCTGAGCGCTGCATCGGCCAGCCCCAGGCGCGCCAGCACCGCGGCGCGCAGCGCGGGCTCGGGGTGGTTCAGCGGCAGGCGCAGTTCGGTGATTCGCAGCATGGGGCGCCTATTGTCGGGCCCGCCATGACGAAGGCCGCCCGCAGGCGGCCTCGTCGTTGATCG